>NZ_JAIUKW010000003.1:0-1060718 GCF_020165915.1 Bacillus sp. RSS_NA_20
TGTATTCGTTTTGCCACGCATTAACATCGAGAAAATAAGTCGGACGCTGGTCGGGTTGTATGCCGCGCTTCAAGGCGCCGATGTAATGGACCGTTAGATATTCGTTTAAAAGAGCCGCTGCCGTCGTAGTTTTGCCTGTTCCTGATTTCGCGCTATATAAATACAGCGATTTAATGCGGTCGGCTTCGGTGTCAAATTGGCGTTCGAATGTCTTCGCATAAGTATCGACCGCCTTATAAGCTCCGGGTTGATCGGCACGCGCCGGCGAGTTGGTCAGCGTCACTAGCCGATAGTCTTCCGCCAATCCAGCCGCGCCCGACCGACCGCCTCCGCCGTCTAATCCGTGCAAGCCGAGGTATAGTTCGCAGTGTTTCGTACAGTTATCGCCGCCGGCTTGGGCACATTTGCTTGCGAGTAGGCATCGTGATTCATTCGTCATTCATAGTCGCCTCCTTTCGGTTTAGTTTTCTACGATGTTGAGAACGTGAGCCTTTCCGTTAATTTTCTCAACGAAAATATAAACGACACAATTAGTACCTTCGACTACCCGTAACGTCCCTTCCGTATAATCTAAATACGGTTCGATGGTTTTATGGTCGAAAATCATTCGCCCTCACCCGCTCTCGAATCGTCAATGATTACGTAGCCACCACCGGAGCCTTGTAGTGCGCTAATTCTTATAGTTGATACTGGTTTTGCGCCCGGTATATGACTGTCATCAACGACTTCAAGAACGTAGGCATTACGATAATTAACAACGTCACCCACACGAACATCTGTCGGCTGCGGCACGTTTAAGTACTCCGATGGCACTTCGAGTCCTAGCGCACGTCTTAGCGCAATAGCCTTACCGATGTGTGCGTTGAAGCAGTCGTTCGGGGCGCACTTGGAGATTCCTCTTTCTCGAATACATCCACGCACAATCAATTTCCGTAATGCGACAACGGTTCTTTTTTCTGCATTAACGATAAATTCGGTCGTTGTTCCATAATCGCCTACGAGTAGTCCTCTAACATCTTTCTTCGCCTTCTCTACGACATCATCCCGCTTCTGCTGATCGGACTTCGGCGCCTCAATTTCCGCATCAAAACGACCTTGATCGTAGCCTAGTTTATATGAACGTGTTCTTAGCGCCTTCATTGCGTCCTCTACTAGCGCAACTAATTCGTCATAGCTCAATTCGTCTAGGTTCGGTGCTGGCGTTTGTTCACCGATGATGACTTCGTACTCGTGGTGCCAAATTATCGGCTCTGTACCTACCATTACCCCACTAATACCGACGCTATTTACGGTAAATACATCACCGTTTTCATACGATGACCATGCGTATTCAGCACGTGTAATCAAGATCCGCTCTCCGACTTTGGCGTTTCGAATTTCCGTCTTATATTGCGTCATACTAAAACAACTCCCCGTAGTTTATTTGCGACTGCGCAGCCGCCTTCTGATCGTCTTCTTCCGACTGTTTAGCCGTCTTTTGCTTTACGAGTAACGGCGGTAGGTGCCGATCACGCATATACGAAAACATAAAGCCGAAGTTGCAGCCGGGCCATTGTGCCGTCGGTTTCTTATGAGCGAAACACGCGTCGATAAAGTCCCGTACAATAGCCGACCCATGCTCGGCGATCATCGTCTTTAGGTTCCGCGCTTCCATGCCGCGATTATTGGCAACGTACTTAATGCCGTAGACTTCGAGGTGGCGTTCGTGTAGATAGACGATGAAGTCGCGTGCCGTCCATTTTTCTATAGGCTTAGTATCCGAAGCCATTCGCCTCCGCCTCCTCACGTCTGACGTTTACAAAATCAATCTCGATGCCGAGCATATCAAGCGTGCGTCTAATCGCATCCATTTCCGTATAAAGTTTAATTTCGTCAATACAGCCGGGAACATATCGTCTTTTAGCGACCAGTTTTTCGTAATGATCCCGCACCTTTTGCTCCGGCGACTTTGCGATTTCGTATCCGTTGATTAACGCAGCCGCTAATGAAACGCGACTTAAATCGTTCAATACCGCGCAGTGTCCGACATACTCGCCGCGGTAACTCAAAATATATTCGTCGTCCCTACCGAGTCCTCTTAAATACGTTATAGCTTCCGCCTGCTCTTTCGTGATTTCCGGCTTCATTTTAGCGCCTCCTTCGCAGTTTTAATGAAAAATTCGTTCATGTGTCTCGTTGATAAAAACGTACTCATCTTACGTTCTTTTATTTCCGTAAGAGCATCCCTCAATCGCTCATTCTCCGCAATAAGCGCCGCCATTGCCTGTCGTAATTCTGCGATTTCTTGATCCTTCGTTTTAGTCACGATTTAACCGCCTCCCAGCCGTTTTATTTGTCGTGAGTATTAGCGCCCTCGATCGTCAGTGCCGCCGCTAATTCCGTACGAAATTCCCGTACCATTTGCGCAATCTCGGCTAAAGATGCCGCATCTGATGTTTTGATCCGTCGGTTCATTACGTCCAAGACGGCGCGATCAACCGTAGCGTGATACGAAACTTCTCGCCAGCGCTCGACCGGCGTCGGGTCGGCGTCAGGGTTTTCGGCTAGTTTCTTCGCCCAGCCAGGCGATTTGGTCGGGTCGGTGAAATAACGTTCATTTACGATGATGTTGTGGACGTCGGATGTAAGGCGGTAGTCGGGTGAGATCGGAATGTTAATCGTCATGATTATCGGACTCCTTTTCGTTTATTGATTTCCGTGACTGTTCCGTCTTTGTAGAAAATGCGCGCGTCAGGCGTTGTCCATCCGTATTCATCCGCCAAAAACTGTGCGTATTCTTCGATATTGCGGAATTTAATCTTTCCGCTGAATTTACGGAAGAAGTCTTTTTCCATCGAGGTTCCGTATGAATTTCGTAAGCTCCGTAGCCATCACGCCAAACTTTCTCCGCGTCTCCTAACCTGTCATAAACCGAAACCTCGTATCCGTTCTCATTGAATTCTGATAGCTTGATTTCATCTCCGGAATACCAACGATCTCCGCAACAGCCGCAGTCAACCCCGTCCGTTACTCCGTTAAAGTAAACGCCTAGACTTTCCGCAATAGAATCGGCTTCAGCTAAGTTCTCCGCTTCGATAAATAATCGGTGGCACACCTTATCGTTTACTTCGAAATGACCGCCGCTGTTATTCTGTGTGTATTCATAAAACGTCATATTACCGCCTTCTTTCCGTTTTATTTAAAACCGTAGCAATTCGTTCGCTTACGCTCACTCTTTGCAAATATCCTTTTATCGCGATAGATATATCTTTAAATAAGTGTCTGCGCGAAAGGTTTTAATTGAGCGCTATTATTTAATTGAGTATAGATAATGAATATAGTAAATGAGTATAGTTCGTCTGTCGTTTGAGCAAGGGACGGCTTCACCTCATGAACCCCTACCTTCATCGAATGAGGAGGGTATTGGCAGCAATACGTAGAGATTCGATAGCTGACCGCTCTCCTTACTTTTCCGTTCCCTAATATCGATCAAGCCGACGTCTTTCAGTTTTGTCAGCGCCTTCCGAACCGTATTTTCCGAGCATAAGCATTCCGCCGCCAAAGTTTTAACGGAAGGAAACGACTGCTTACTATGATTATCCGCGTGCATCGAAAGCATCGTGTATACGAGTTTCTGCGCGCTCTTATCGAGGATCTTACCGTCAGCCAGTACGCTACTTGCGACTTGAGTAAATTTATGTTCACGTAGATCTAAAACGCCTACCTGTTCGATCACATTCGATCACCTCCGTTGCACGTTAATGTCTCCGACTAATTTACGAATCATTTTCGCTTTCATAAGTACAGTCGCATGTGACTGATCAAAATCGGGACATTCGAAACAAAAAAAATAACCCGACCTAATGGCCGAGTCATCTTCTTTTAAGTTTCCGTTGTTTATTCAGTTTTTTTCTTACGGCATTGATTGCGGAATATTTATCGTGCTGTTCCGTTAATGATCTCCCCGAGAGATGTGTATATCTCATAACCATACGTAAATCGCTGTGTCCTAGTAACATCTGAAGGTGTCTTATATCTCCTCCGGCCTCTAAGTACATTGTTGCGGCTGTGTGGCGGAAAAGGTGCGGGTGTACACGTTTCTTTATACCGACTTCCTTTGCGTATTCTACTAACCTTTTTCTAAAATGATCACGTGTTAACGGCTCTCCGTAGTTTGCAAGGAATAAATAGTCAGAATCAAAATCGGCTTTATTCTCGGTAATTAATTCGTTTAAAAGTTTCGCTGTACCAAACTCGATCGGAACTGTGCGTGCTTTCCTATTTTTAGCTATAGGAGCCGGTATGTACAACGAACACCCCTTAAAGTCGAAGTTTTCTGTACGTAAACCTAACGCTTCAGAAATACGCATCATCCCGTCCAATAATACGTTCATCAGCACGTAATCCCTAAAATCAGCGTAATCACGTTGGTTTGGAGCCGCAAATAATATTCGGAGTTCTTCCTCATCTAATATAATGATCTCTTCTTCCGGCTCATTAACGTTCTTTATACCGTACATAGGATTCGTCTCAATTAACCCTTCATCATGGAGCGTTTTAAAGAACACTCGCAAGGTTTTAAGTCGGGTATTAATAGTAGACGGCGCCAACCCTTTTGTCATATGTCGTTCTTTCTTAAATGCGTGGTCCTCGAATTTCACCCACTCATCCTTCATGTAAACGATATATCTACGAATGACATCTCTGTTTATTTCATTGATTGACCGCGCTATTTTGTGACGATCGAGGTATTCGATGAAGAATCCGTAGTTATTTTCGTATTGCTCTATCGTACCCTCAGCTCGCCCCTCAGATTTCTTTATCGCGCGAAATTGAATAAATAATACATCGAGATTACTTGACGTTTTACGTAACGTCCGTTCTTTTTTAACGCGCTTGCCCGATCTATTTGCGGACATAGTATCGCCTCCAAATCGATTAAGTCATCGAAATGAAAACCGCTACCTCGTCGACTATACGACCGCTACCCTGCGCCCTAGAACGCCTAAGTCATCGTCTAAGTCAACGCAATAAAAAACGGCTAGAAACGTTGATATAACGCCTCTAACCGCCGTGGATGATTCCGACTGGGCTCGAACCAGCGACCTCTACCCTGTCAAGGTAGCGCTCTCCCAGCTGAGCTACGGAATCGGGTTATGTATCAGTTCTGGGCTTTCTGTTACTGACAGTCTCTATTATATAACCATCATCGTCAGTCGTCAATGGTTTTGTTCAAAAAAGGCACAAAGCCGGTATCCATACCGGCTTTTTACTGACTTTTATGATTGGTTCACAAGAACTGGCTTTAGTTGATCTAGTGCTTGTTTGAAGTCCCTTTTGAGGTCTTCTCCGTTTTCTACGCCCACACTTAATCGAAGTAAACCATCCGTGATGCCTCTTTTTTCTCTTTCTTCTTTTGGCATAGCGGCATGGGACATTTTGGCCGGATAGGAAAGAATGGATTCGACTGCTCCGAGGCTGACGGCGAATACAGGTAATGTGACGCCATCGACCAATTCTTTGACAGCCGCTTGGTTTTCTAGTTCAAATGAAAGAACAGCACCTGCACCGCTCGCCTGTTTCCGCTGAATGTCTGCCCCTGGGTGATCATCTAATCCCGGGTAATATACTTTTTTGACCGCAGGATGTTCTTTGAGGAATGAAGCCAGTTCTAATGCGGTTTGACTGGCTTTTTCTAATCTGACTTGAAGGGTCTTTAATCCTCTCAGCACAAGCCAGCAATCCTGTACGCCAAGTACCGCCCCGAAGGAGTTTTGCAGCGAATAAAGTTCGTCTCCTAGCTTCTCATCTTTCACCACGGCTAAGCCTGACAGTACATCACTGTGGCCGCTTAAAAATTTCGTTGCGCTGTGCAGCACAACGTCAACACCTAGGTCCAGCGGACGCTGAAGCGCAGGCGTTAAAAACGTATTATCTAAGAAAGTCAGACAGTCATGTTCTTTCGCAATCTGTACGACACCTTCAATATCTGTAATACCGAGTGTAGGATTTGACGGTGTTTCCATGTAAATGACTTTTGTATTTGATTGAATGCCTTGTTTCACTTCATTCAAATTGGTCATGTCCACAAAGGTATGCTCAATCCCAAATCTTGAAAGAACTTGGGTGATCATTCGGAAAGTCCCGCCGTACACATCTCTTGTGACAAGGACATGATCTCCTTTTGATAATAGAAGAAAAGCGGTTGAAATGGCTGCCATACCTGACGCAAAGGCAAGCCCTCTCGTTCCTCCTTCTAGCGCTGCAATGGTATCCTCTAATGCCTGACGTGTAGGGGTGCCTGATCGGGAGTAGTCATATTGACCAAAGTCATCGAAGCTGCTTTGGTGAAACGTCGATGCATGTTGAATCGGCACACTGACTGCACCTGTGGAACGGTCTGTTTTAAACGCATTATGAACGAGTTGTGTTTCTAGTGTCCAATCATGTGTGGTCATTTCGTGTGTACCTCCTCTTTCACATTTGATAGTGCCTGTTTTAAGTCTGCTTTTAGGTCCTCCACATGCTCAATCCCAACAGAGAAACGGAGAAGCTTATTACACACACCGTTTGCGATGCGAATCTCTTCTGGAATATCCATGTGCGTTTGCGTTGCAGGATACGTAATGAAGCTTTCGACTCCGCCAAGGCTTTCAGCAAAACAAATCGTTTTCAGCTGCTTCAAAAATGGATTGACCCAGTCCTCTTTGGCTACTCGGAATGACAGCATGCCTCCCTTTCCTGGGTAAAGCACATCTTGAATTTCAGGCTGCTGCTTTAGAAAGTCAGCTAATTCCTTCGCATTTGCTTCGTGCTGACGCATTCTCAGCGCCAATGTTTTCATTCCTCTCATTAAAAGCCATGAGTCAAATGGAGATAAAACCGCTCCGATGGCGTTTTGATGCTGGAACATGTCTTCCGATAGCTGCTCCCCTTTTGTGACGACAAGTCCGGCAAGAACATCGTTATGTCCGCCTAAATATTTGGTTGCACTATGAATGACAATGTCCGCTCCGAGTGTAATCGGTTTTTGCAAGACGGGCGTATAAAAGGTGTTATCCACAATGACCAATGCACCATACTCTTTAGCGATTTTCGCAACCTTTTGAATATCCGCTTCCTGCATGAGTGGGTTTGTTGGCGTTTCAATAAAGACGGCTTTTGTATTTGGCGTCATTTTAGAGCGTAAACAGTCTTCATCTGAAAAATCATCATAAACAAAGCGCAGTCCGTACTTTTTCCATTCGTTTTCAAATAGACGGTATGTACCACCATATAAATCTGATGAAACAATGAGTTCATCCCCGCTCTCAAACAGCGCCATGATCGTTTGGATAGCAGCCATTCCCGAACTGAAGGCAAAACCGGCCGTTCCTTCTTCGAGTGAAGCAATCGCATCTTCTACAAGCTGCCTTGTTGGGTTTTTCGTCCGAATATAATCAAATCCTGTTGATTCCCCAATGCCTCTATGTCTGTAAGCTGTTGAAAGATAAACGGGAGGACTGACAGTACCAGTCACCTCTTCGCTGCGGTTTCCAATTTGCGCCAACTTCGTTTCCACATGTTCTGTCATTTGACACCATCCTAAGTAAAAATCTAATTTCAAAACAGAAAAACCCCTTCTTCATAAGAAGAAGGGGTTTAATCGCTTCCTCTTATCTTCCAAGCAAAAAAGCTGCTTGCTGGATTTAGCACCTTGGTACATCACATGAAGTGATGCATACCGGTTGCTGAGGTTTCAAAGGGCCAGTCCCTCCACCTCTCACGATAAGAATGTGTTGTCTGTCTGTTCTAATTCTTAATACTGTAACGCATTAAACCTCATTTTTCAAGGGGAAATGTAACGATTAATTAAAATTTTCTGTATTTTGCACTAGATTGGATGTCAGCCAATTTGATTGCATGTTAGCATATAGGAACAACGCTGTTTTTCGTGTTACAATGAATGGAAACGTTTCACTTATGATGAATTTGGTTAGCTGGAGGAATGGATTATGGTGAAGAAAACAGGCATCATTCAAGAAGAAACCTTACAGTCAAAAGAACTTGGGGCAGATATGACCATTTTGATTTATTTGCCAGTCAATTACTCCCCCCTTTATACATATCATGTCATCATTGCACAAGATGGTCATGATTATTTCCGCTTAGGTAAAATAGGCAGACAAGCGGAAGAATTAATGCAAAACAAAGAAATGGAACGCTCGATTATCATTGGTGTCCCTTATGAAAATGTGACTGAAAGGCGAAATACGTATCATCCAGACGGACCAAAGTTCGAGGCGTATAAACGCTTTTTGGCAAATGAACTCGTTCCGTATATTGATGAACACTATCCAACGTATCAAGTTGGATCAGGTCGTACATTTATTGGTGATTCATTAGGTGCTACGATCTCACTTATGACAGCCATTGATTATCCTTCGTTATTTGGCGGACTGATTTTGCAGTCTCCTTACGTGGATGAGTCGGTTCTGCAAGCAGTCAAACAGTCATCATCCCTTGCTCATTATGCCATTATCCATCAAATCGGGTTAGAAGAAACAGCTGTGAAAACGACAGATGGGCAAGTGCTTGACTTTATTCAGCCGAACGAAGAATTAAAGGTCCTTTTGGAGAAGTCCGGTGCGGATTATTTATTTGAGACATTCGAAGGCGATCATAAATGGACGTTTTGGCAGCCGCTCATTTCACCTTCGTTAAAAAGAATGCTCCCATATTCGTTAATCAACTGAATTTTGTTATAATAAAAAATAATAAATACTTTCTTAATCAGGAGGGAACATGATGAAATACGGAGTTGTTTTATTTCCATCAAAAAAATTGCAAGACATTGCGAACTCTTATCGGAAACGTTATGATCCGAACTATGCACTCATACCACCTCATTTAACATTAAGAACACCTTTTGAATTAACGGATCTAGAAGCAGCTGAGGTCGTCTCCACCTTGCGAGAGTACGCAAAAAATGCTTCTCCTATTACGTTACGTATTAAAAAATTCAGTTCATTCGCTCCTGTAAACAACGTGATTTATATGAAAGTAGAACCGAACGAAGAATTAATGACTCTCAATGAGAAGTTGTACACTGATCCGCTTGCTGGTACACCTGAATATGCATTTGTCCCGCATGTGACAGTGGCTCAAAAGTTATCAGACGATGAGCATTCAGACGTTCTAGGCACATTGAAGCTGAGAAAAATTGACCACGAGGAAACGGTTGACCGCTTCCATCTTTTATATCAATTAGAGAACGGTTCTTGGACCGTTTATGAAACATTTATCTTAGGAGAAGAGGGTTAAAGACATTTGAATACAGTCATCGTAAAAGAACAAACACAACGAGAAGATGCTTATTATGTTCGAAAAGAAGTTTTCGTAAAAGAACAAGAAGTCCCGTTAGAGATTGAAATTGATGAACTTGAGGACGAAGCCATTCACTTTGTCATTTATAATGATGACAACAAACCACAAGCTGCTGCTAGACTGCGCATAATTGAAGGTCATAAGGCAAAGCTTGAACGAATTTGTGTATTAAAAGAGGCGCGCTCTTTCGGTCTTGGCCACCAGCTTTTAGAAGCACTTGAGTCTGAAGCGATGGCAAACGGAGCGAAAGAAGCTGTCATGCATGCACAAGTCCAAGCTCTTCCTTTCTACGAAAAGAAAGGCTACAAAGCCGTTTCAGAACCGTTTGAAGAAGCAGGAATTACACATGTCAAAATGACAAAAACACTATCCGTTTAACGACAATAAAAAGCCAGGGCATCATGGATGCCCTGGCTTTTTATTGATTCCATCTCGTTCGCTCAGGAAGAAAGCGCAGTCATTTAGACGTAAGTATTGATATGAACGCCCTTACCTTCTTCCATAAACATATCTCGTACAAAGCGTTCCCGCTTTTTTTGCTGTACTTTCGTTTCCGCTTCTGTCACTAAGTCCTCTTTTTTCTCCAGCTCTCTGTATACCTTGTCATGAAAGGTGCGGGTGACCTTCGTCACTTTCGCATAGTCTTCTTTATCCTGAGGAGCAGGACGATTGATATATTGAAAATACAGATCCGGCTGAATCGGGGCTATATATCCCATCAAGAACGCCTCCTTTGCTTCTCTTCTACTCTACTATTCCCTAATTATGACTGTTTGAAACACGCCTCATTTGATATGATTAGATGTGTTTCTTTTTAACATTGATTGACTATTGGAGGACTAGCTTTGAAATGCGCACGACGACATGATCGAACGATCTCATTACATACATATTCGAGAGAACACTATCAATTCCTCCATGATGAGGGGAAAAAAGGGCATTTATCTTGCCCATATTGCGGAGAATCCGTCTTTTTCAGATTAAATATACATGAAGAACCTGCCTTTATCCATAAGCAAATATCTCAGCAAGAGATTTGCGAAAAAAGAGAACAACAAGAGGAAAAGAAACCGGCTGAACGAGAGGAAGAGGCATCCTACAAAGAACTTGGCGGCTTTCGCTTTCCAACCGGCAAACAGATCATCTCACAAACAGAAGAATCGGATGACTGGCAGGAACCACGATCCATTCAATTTGGCGAAACCTTTCATTTAGAAAAGAATGAAGAAGTGCATACCATTGACCTCTTTCCACACATCACCTTTAGCGCACCGCAGCTTCAAGCTGTCACACACAAAGACGGTCCGATGCTTGTGCTAGCTGGCGCCGGCAGCGGGAAAACAAGGGTACTGACAGCAAGAGCTGCTTATCTGATGTCGCACCATCAAATCCCTGCTCACCATATCCTGCTCGTGACCTTCACCACAAAAGCAAGCAGTGAAATGAAAGAAAGATTGCGTATGCAGTATCAGCTTCATCCATCACAGGCGAGCCAAGTTGTGACAGGCACATTCCACAGTCTATTTTATAAAATGCTGCTTCACGATGATCGGGGCAAATGGAACGGACAGCATTTGATTAAATTCGACTGGCAAAAAGAGCAGTATATTCGAAAAGCGATCATGCATGAAGGACTTGATGAAAAAGACTATCCAACCGATCAAGTGCTGCAATCAATCGGCTATTGGAAAAATGCTTTTTTACCAAACGAACTTCCTGAGCTGAAAGATGAAAAGGAAAAGCAAATGTGGACAATCTATCAGTCATACGAACAGCAAAAGCGTGAAAATCAACAATTTGACTTTGATGACATGGCGATTGCCTGCTTACACATGCTGAATAAGCAGCCTGAATTGCTCAAACAATATCAAGAACGATTCAAGTATATTTTAGTAGATGAATTTCAAGATATTAATCCCGTACAATATCAATTAATCCAGCTTTTAGCTGGAGAATCCGAGCAGCTATTTTGTGTAGGCGATGATGATCAAGCCATCTATGCATTTAGAGGAAGCAATCCTGCTTTTATTCTTGACTTCAAACAGGACTATCCTTCGGCCGAGATCGTCCATTTACATGCAAATTACCGCTCTCATCATACGATTGTCGCAAGTGCTGACGCCATTATTAAGAAGAACCAGCATCGTTACGAGAAAACGTTAAAAGCCGTACGCGTGGAGAAAATTCCGCCGACTCTTTTTTATCCATATGACGAGGAAGAGGAAGCGACCATGATCGTAGCAGATATTCAGGAGAAAATTAAAAACGGTGCAAAACCGAATGACTTTTGCGTGCTGTTTAGAACGAATACAGGAGGCCGCGCGATTTATGAACGTCTTCATCAATCGGCGATTCCGTATCAAACCGATGCTGGCGTAAAAGCCTTTTATAGCAGAAGAATTGTTCGGGTGCTGCTCGCTTTTCTTTCGCTCAGTCAGGATGCAGATGATGTCGCCGCAATGAAGCTGCTGCTGCCCGTTTTCTTTTTAAAGCAGCAAACACTGAATACCATGAAGGCACTGACCATTACGGAAGATTGTTCTATGGTAGAGGCACTTGGAAAGCTAACAGACATTCAGCCGTTTCAGCGCAAAAAACTACAATCGATCGTTCCCCTGTTTCGAACGTTAAAATCGTTAAAGCCATCTGAAGCTGTAGCGTTTATTGAACAAAGGATGGGACTTGGTGATTATTTAAAAAAACGCGTGAATGATACGAATGTGCTTGAAAAAGGAACAGATGATGTACGAGATGTGAAAACAGCGGCGAAACGTTTTGAAACGATTGAAGCCTTCCTCGCTCATGCCGAACATATGAAATCTGCTGAAAAGGAAAAATCAGATGAACCAGGCGTTCAGCTCATGACGATCCACCGTGCGAAGGGACTAGAATTCCAAACAGTGTACATCACGAGCGTGGTTGATGGGGCGCTCCCTCATGACTTTGCACTTGATGAGCTGAGAAGCGGTGATGAAGAAGCCATCGAAGAGGAGCGGCGCTTATTATACGTTGCCATGACGAGAGCAGAACAATCCCTTTATCTATCCGTTCCATCATATAGAAGAGGAAAAACGGCTCACCGCTCCCGCTTTTTGTACCCTCTTTTAAAGAAAAATCGTGAATTATTCACACAAAAACAACAGGCCCCCCTTTAAATGGAGAGCCTGTTGTTTATTTTTTGTTGTTCATCATTTTAGCGATTGTATTAAAATCAAGCTTTTCTTTTCCACTTGTAATCGATTGAACGATTTTGTCTTCCATTTCTTTAGGTACACGTTTGTTTGCAAGCTGCGCCACTTTTTTAATGACACCTCGAACGGTATTCTCATCTTTAAAGTTCGCGTTTTGCAAAGAACCTGCAAGCTTAAAGACATCATTCATATTTACACCTGTTTTATTTTCCACACTTTTAAAGAACTTATTATCCATTCCTTTGCCTCCTCTTTGTGGAGTAATCACCTTACTATATGAAAATAGGCGAGATATGTGCCTATCCTGCTGCCTTGTTAGCAAAGAGAAAGGAAAGCAAAAGGCTTCCCTATTGCTTCCCTCACCTTCTTACTGTTTAGTTAAAGAAAGAAGCACCAACGATGATTAGAAGGATGAAAAGCACGACGACAAGAACAAAAGTTGAACCATAACCGCCGCCGTAGCCGCCACCATAACCTCCGCAATAACCGCCACCGTAACCGTAACAACTCATATTTAAGCACCTCCTCTTCTCCCTTACAAAATATGAAAAATACATGAAATGGTTTGGACGATCACATAAAAAAGTGCGGAATTTTTATTTCTGCTGTTTAAAGACGTAATCTGCCTCTCCATGACGGATCATGAATGCTTCTGTTTCTTTCGCAAAAGTATCCATTTTCTCGCCAAATACTTTTAAGTGCTCTTCAAGATCCTTCGCTTTATTCGCTAGATCCATTTCAGCTTTTTCGTGCGCTTGCTCTTTCCCATCATGGGGTTTAGTGAACAAGGAACCGATTAATTGTTCGAATGCATCCATTCTGGTCACCCCTTCTCTCTTACATATGCATCACCCAAAAAAAGGGCAACAAAAAAACCGGATAAATCCGGCTTTTGTTTTTCCCTATTGAGGTTTCTTTTTCTTCCCGCAGCCGCAGCCCGTCTTCTTGATTTTCTTCGTATATACAGATTGTTGATTTGACTGCGCTGGATACCCTTGAAGCATATGTGACGGTGTTTCAGTTGGTTTCATCGCAACCCTTCCTTTCCTATTCCATGTTAGTATATGCATTTTCTTTAAGCGTGTCTGATCAGAATGCCTGTTTATTTCACAAGCTTCGACACGACTGCTTCAATCAAGCCTGCTGCGGCGGCAATCGCTAATAGTAAATTAAGCCACATGCTGATGACAGGAAAAAATATGTATATCGCAAGTAAAGCAGCAGTGCACCACATACCCGTACACCAATAACAACTTAACAGCTCTCCTATCCAAGATCGCAGTCCCTTCCCCTTAATGACGATATAGGTCTCGACTTCACCTTGTTCGTTTACCTCTTCTTGCTCTTCATGAAATAGACGGCGAAAGGGGGCTGTAATCGTATCAAACACGATCAATCTCGTCAGCCTAAAGGATGCGAGGGCAAATATAGCAAATGACAAAGCGCCGCTCATGGAACCTCCACCTCCTTCATTCTTCTTTTTCCGTCCTTTCTTTATATATGCAAAAAGAAAGACCGCCATGATGAATCGAGTGGAAATAAAATTGGGTTGTACTTTTTCATGCTTTCCGATTCCACCTTGAGCCTCTGCTGCATTAAATAATGTATAGATAAGAAAGGAGTGAAAGTATTGTCTATTGAAGAAAGTGCTGATTTATTATACACACAACTGTTAAACGAATTAATCAGCAATTATGATGATTTCATCGAGATCAAGGATTCCGAAAATGTCACGATTCATAAAACAGATGTAACAGCCGCACTCTCCCTTCAAGCGACCGTAACGACAATCATTACTCTTTTAATTCAAATTCTTGTACCAGATGATGAATTGGCTGCAGACATCACAGAACAGCTTTTAGCTGCACAACAAGTGACAGTTCAAAAGAAAACAGTGATTCAAATCATCAATTGTTATAACGTCACGATTACATTATCTGATGCATCCATTATGAACTCCGTACAAATTCTCACTCAAACACTGAATGTACTTTTAGTTGAAGCCGGCATTCTTTGACCCTTTCTTTTTCTAACATCACGTATGAAAGAGGTGAAATAATCGTGGCTGAAGAGAACGAAAAAAAGGAGTTTCAAATCAACACTGATGTTGATCCATTAACAAGCCTTCTTGTGAGTGATATTTTAAACAAAAATAATGTCACAGATGATCAGAAAGCAAACCTTTCAGAAGATCAAAGAAGGATGATTTTGAAGCTGGTTCAGGATTTACAAAAGAAAGCAGATGATTTCGTACAGCAGCAGCAGGAGAAAAAGCGTCAGGCAGAGGCAGCAAAACATGCAGAAGAGGTCGAGCCTGAACCACAAGTGCGCCCTAAACGAAATTCACTTCGAGATCGTATCCAGCAGCGCCGTCAAGCGCAGCAAAATAACGATTAAATAAAAATGGGTTGCCTGCTAGGATAAATGCCCGAGACAAAACCAATCATTCCAGCATTTAATAAAGTAAACGGAAGGAGGAAAAGAAATGGATTCTAAACCATACTCTTGGGTCGCTCTAGATCGTAACTGTACACACCACGGCGATTACCATCATAACTACGAAAGAAAAGCAGTCTGTGACGGCAACTATTATGATGATGAAGATGTTTTACAAGACTTTGATCAAGTGAGTGTGACAAAGCAGACATCTGAGGAAGTCATTATCGTTAGAGATTCTTGTGACATTAACGTCTCTTCTGTTGATGCACAGGTTGCAGCATCTATCCAAGCAGCTGTTCAAACAGCGATCATCACCATTACAAACATCTCAATCGCTGATGGTGACCTAGCTGACCGCGTCACGCAAGATCTCTTACAAGCAGCTAGCCATAAACAAACAAATCGCCAGAAACTTGTTATCGAAAACTCTAGAAACGTTACAGTCTCTACAATCGATGCGGACATCTCTATTGCCATCCAAACGCTTACACAGACACTTGTTGCGACGATCGTTGCAATTGGTATCCTCTAATGTACAAAAGCAGAGCGAAAAGCTCTGCTTTTCCTTTTTCTAAAAATACAACAAAGATAAATAGTCATTTACCCACACCAACTAGAGGGCGCATACATATGTTGTTAAGGACTAAAGTCAAATACCTTATTAAAGGAGCTGAAATCCATGAGCTGCGGAAAACACCATGGCCGACATGATGAAAACTGTGTATGCGATGCGGTTGATAAGATTTTAGCAGAGCAGGAAGCTGTAGAAGATAAATGTCCTACGAGCTGCTACAGTAATTTATTAAGCCCGACAGTTTCTGGAAAAGATACGATTCCGTTTTTACTTTTTGATAAAAAGGGCGGATTGTTCTCTACTTTCGGAAACATTGGAGGATTTGTTGACGATTGCCAATGCTTCGAATCCATTTTCTTCCGGGTTGAAAAATTGCATGACTGCTGTGCCACATTATCTGTATTAAGACCTGTTGATGTACACGGACATACGCTAAGCGTTTGTCACCCTTGCGATCCTGACTTCTTTGGTTTAGAAAAAGCGGACTTTTGTATCGAAGTTGATTTGAACTGTTTCTGCGCGATCCAATGTTTAAATCCAGAACTTGTCGACAGAGTCATGCCAACAAAAGATAAAAAGCATCATCACCACGGCTAAACCAATCGCCCGCTCATCTATCTTGTCATAAGTCAAAGCATCCCCTTCCTCACGAATGACAACCAATCATGCGGAGCAGTCAGCAAAAGGCGGCCGCTTCCGCATTGATTGACATTAGATGCATCAACCGGCGAGACACATAATAAAGCTTATAGATGATGATGACAGTGCTCAAACACTCAAACAAATTTCCTTGTATAGGAGGGTTGAATATGAGCCGCAAACATTCATGGAACTGTGTAGCAGAGGCTGTTGAAAACATAAACGACTTACAAAATGCCGTTGAAGAGGATTGCCCGACCAGCTGTTACAGCAATCTCCTTTCTCCATCACATTCATTAGGTGACACTGTCCCATTTGTTCTATTTACCTCAAAATCAAAACCATTCGTCGCATTCGGAAACGTCGGAGAAGTAGATGCTGGCCCTTGCTTCAGCACTGCATTTTTCAGAGTCGAACACATCTCTGATCACTGCGCAACACTCAGCCTGCTTATTGCATTTGACAAAGATCGTCATATTTTAGATTTTACAGATAAAGATTCCGTATGTGATGTGTTCCGTTTAGAAAAATCAAAATATTGCATTGAAGTAGACCTTGACTGCTTCTGCGCAATCGAGTGCTTAAATCCAAGACTCATCAACCGTAGCTGCTAACAAAAAAAGTCCCGTTATGGGACTTTTTTTATGTTCATTAAAAACCAAGTGGATGAATAGAAGAAATATCACCAATTGCTAATTCCACTGGATTACCGCCGCCTGCCGTGCGGATGACCACCATATTGTCTTTTCTCTCCATGATGATTCCTCTGTATGTTTTTCCATCGGCTTCAATGAGGCACAGCGCTCTCGGCATATTATGCGGCAGACTTGTAAGAAAATCGACTTTCTCCTCGATATTCATTTGGCTTAACGGCTTCTTCACTCGTTTTCTTCTTGGTTCTTCTTTTGTTTCATGAAATACGCCTTCTGGCTGTTTTTCTTGTTCTTGTACTGGCTCTCGATTTTGTGAATCATCTTTTTCTTGATTGATCTCCTGCTCTTGCTGTAGTGCAGGCGGCTCTTCTTTTTTCTGCTTTACTTCCTGTGATACAGGTTCTTGCACGCTCTCGTCGATTGCATCCTCTTTGGCGCTTTTATTGGTTTCTGAAGGTTTTTCTGACTTCTTTCGCTTTCTCACAATATTTTGCATGGCCGGCGCTGATTCATCATAGCTCGGCTGAACAATATACATAAGCGGCTTTTGATTCTCATCACCTTTATTTGACATACTGATCCCTCCCGAATGATTCATTCCTTATATATATGAGAGGACACCCCAAATCAGAAGAAAAATAAAAAACAGCATACCAGTGATTGGTATGCTGCAAATCAATTATTCGTTTAGCGGGCAATGATATGGAAGCCAGAATCAACATGAAGATTCTCACCTGTCATGCCGCGCGATAAATCACTGAATAAGAATAGTGCTGTATCGCCAACTTCTTCAGGAGTCGTTGTACGGCGAAGCGGTGCACGCTCTTCAATATCCTTCAGGATCGTATTAAAGCCGCTGATTCCTTTTGCAGATAACGTACGAATTGGTCCAGCAGAAATGCTGTTCACACGGATGCCTTCCGCTCCAAGATCAGCTGCTAAGTATTTCACACTTGCTTCAAGGGCTGCTTTTGCTACACCCATGACATTGTAGTTAGAGACAACGCGCTCTCCGCCTAGGTAAGTAAGTGTGACAATGCTTCCGCCTTCTGTCATGAGCGGACGTGCTGCTTTTGCTACAGCTGTTAGTGAATAGGCACTAATGTTGTGCGCTAAAAGGAAACCTTCACGGTTCGTGTTCAAATATTCACCGACAAGCTCTTCTTTGTTCGCAAATGCAATCGCATGTGCAACACCATGGATGACTTGTACTTTTTCTTTAATCGCTGCAAAACATTTTTCGATTTCTTCATCACTTGTCACATCACAAGGAAGAATAATGGAATCATCACGCTCTAGCGTGCTTGCTAGCTCTTTCACTGATTCTGCCAGACGATCTCCAACATAAGTAAAAATCAAACGAGCTCCTGCTTCGTGAAGTGAACGAGCGATTCCCCAAGCGATGCTTCGTTTATTGGCAACACCCATCACCACAATATTACGGCCTTCTAAAGAAAAGTTCATATGTATTAAAGCCTCCTATTTTTTCAAGACATAGTATTAGTACCTGATCATAATCTTATCACAAATCATGAGATATTGACAATTTCCGTTGAAAGAAAGTTTTTATTTCAGAAAAAAGACTGCCCTCACAAGTGAAGACAGTCTTCTTTTTATGCTTTGACTCTGTTTTGCTGATAAGCAAAGTGGTTAGTCGGTCCGTGCCCAGCACCAATATTCAGAGGAAATTTGATCGCCTCATGGACAAAGGTTTCTGCCGTTTCAAAGGCTTCCTTCATGGAACGACCTTTTGCTATTTCTGCCGTTAATGCCGCTGCAAATGTACAGCCTGTTCCGTGTGTATGTGGTGTATCAATATGTTCGTTCGTGAGTTCAAAAAAGCTTTTTCCATCGTACAAAAGGTCTGTAATGAGGCCGTCTGAAGGACTATGACCTCCTTTGATCACAACATAGGACGTGCCAAGCTCATAAAGTCGTTCTGCTGCTCTATGGCGATCGTCTTTTGTCTGAATGCGCATGCCTATCAGCACTTCTGCCTCAGGGAGATTCGGTGTGACTGCATAACTGACAGGCAGTAACTGTGTTTTCATAGCAGAGACCGCATCTTCATTTAATAAAGAAGCGCCGCCTTTGGCAATCATGACTGGATCGACAATTAGTTTCAAGTCATATTGCTTCGTCTTTTCAGCAACGACACTGATCATGTCGGCACTCCACAGCATCCCTGTTTTAGCGGCATCTGGCAACAAGTCTTCTGCTACTGCATCAATTTGACTTTCGAGCGCCTCGATAGACAGAGGATAAATACCGTGAACGCCAAGTGTGTTTTGCGCTGTAATGGCCGTAATGGCGGACATTCCGTACACACCAAGCTCCTGAAAGGTTTTCAAGTCTGCTTGAATACCTGCTCCACCACCAGAATCAGTACCTGCGATGGTTAATGCTTTTTTAATCGTCATGTCATCTCACCCTCTCATTAGCCAATCCATTGATGATAAATCGTTCTCGCTTTCGCAATATCATTTGTCCCATGTACAAGCGCTCTGCCATCTTTGAATAAAACAAGCTTGTACTCATCCTTCTGACACGAAAGCAAATAAGGATTTTCCAACACATCCATTCCTGCTTTCTTTAGCTGACGGGCTACTTCATGCAGCGCAGGGGGTGCCCCTAGTGCACTGCGAATTTGTACGGTATTTCGTCCACATAATACATCTGCTTTTGCTCTTTGATCATATGAGAGAAATGGATATGTCTTAAGACCGCAGCTTGGACATTGTTTCTTTTTTAAAGACGTAATGGATCGAATATCAGATCGCTCGTTTGTCCATAGATCAAACGATCTTAATACCGGTGTGATGTGGTGTCCTGTTAAAAGCTTCAGTGCATCCGCCACTTGATAGGCCGCAACCTGCTGCACTACTGGACTAATAATTCCTGCTGTATCACATGTCATGCCTTGTGCAGGCAAATGCTCAAGCAGGCAGTGTAAACATGGTGTTTCACCAGGAATCACTGTGAATTGAATACCATAGCTTGCTACACAGGCCCCGTAAAGGAACGGAATTTGATGTTTGACGGCCGCATCGTTCGCAATCATTCTCACCTCAAAATTATCCGCTGCATCCACGATGATGGATGCCCCGCTGACGTACTCATCAATATTTTGAGCGGTCACGTCAATGACGATGCCTCTCACATGAACGTCACTGTTCACCTGCTTGAGTCTTTTCTCAGCAGCCACAGCCTTTGGCAGCCGATCAAGAACATCTTGTTCTGTGTAAAGCTGCTGACGCTGCAGGTTGCTCCATTCAATATAATCTCTATCCAAAATGGTGACAGATCCTACGCCGGCACGGACGAGCATTTCAGCACTCGCTGTTCCAAGTGCCCCAGCCCCAATAATGACGGCATTTGAGGCATTTAGCCGTTTTTGTCCTTCTGTACCGATCGGCCTAAAAAGCTCTTGGCGTGAATAACGTGTGCTCAAAATGCTGGCATTCCTTCTTGCGGACTGCTGGCTGTTCCATAGTTTTTGAGTGGAATACGGCCTGCCTCGAAACCGAGTCTTCCAGATTCAATCGCCAGCTTCATCGCTTTAGCCATTTTCACAGGGTCCTTTGCGCCAGACACGGCTGTATTCAGTAATACAGCATCAGCGCCCAATTCCATCGCATAAGCAGCATCCTTCGGAGAACCAACACCCGCATCAATAATAACTGGCACCTTTGCCTGTTCGATAATAAACGATAGATTCAGAGGGTTTAAAAGCCCTTGACCTGAACCGATTGGAGAAGCACCTGGCATTATGGCATGGACACCAAGTTCTTCTAATTTCCTTGCCAGCACCACATCATCTGACGTATATGGCAGCACGATAAAGCCTTCTTCTAATAGCATTTCAGATGCTTTTAACGTTTCGACTGGATCTGGCAGAAGAGACCTTGAGCAGCCAATGACTTCTACTTTGATCATGTCACACAGTCCAGAAGCTTTCGCTAAACGGGCAATCCGCACCGCTTCTTCCGCTGTACTTGCCCCGGCAGTATTTGGCAGCAATGTATAGGCTGATAAATCGAGCTGCTCTAAAAAATTGGGCTGTGATGGTTCAAATATGTTCATTCTTCGCACAGCAAAGGTCAAAATTTCAGCTTCTGATACGTTGACCGCCTCTTTTTGAACTTCAAATGATGGATACTTTCCTGTCCCTAGTAATAGTCTTGATGTAAATGTTTTTCCGCCAATGCGCAGCATGGTGTCATCCTCCTCCTACAAAGTGAACGATTTCAATCGTGTCATTTGGTTGAATTTTTACCTGTTGAAAGGCTTCTTTATCTATAATTTCTTGGTTCTTTTCAACGATCACCACTCGGTTTTCAAGTTGATAGGCTGATAGCAGATCAAAAACCGTGCCATTTTCCTTATCGAAATCAACCATTCTTCCATTCAATTGAATTTTCATACGAATAATGCCTCCTTTCGCCCAATCCGAAACGCATGAAGCCATTCCTTGTGAACAGACTCGCCCGCTATTAAGCCGCGAATGATTTCCCCCGTAATTGGCGCAAGTAAAATGCCATTTCGGTAATGTCCCGTTGCAAAAAGAATACGCTCGTCTTCTGGATGTTTTCCGATATAGGGGTGCCGGTCGCTTGTCGCTGGCCGAAGACCTGCCCAGCATTGATCAATCGGCATCTTTCGGATAGAAGGCATGAGCTGAGATGCTTTGTGAATAACTGCTTCAATACCGCCAAGTGTCGGAATGGCCTGCCAGTCATTCGGCTTCATCGTTGCACCAATCACTAGCTTACCGCTATCCCTTTGAACGATATAACAATGATCATGATAGATGGTGTGTGCAAGCGCTGGACCGTTATTCCAAACAGACACGCATTCTCCTTTTACGGGATAGAGAGAATGTGATAAACCCAGTTCTTCTAAAAAACGGCCTGACCATACACCACTTGCTACAGTCAGATGATCACATGTGAAGATGCCTTTAGCTGTACTGACTGTCAATGTTTCTTTTCCCCTCTTCACATCGATAACAGGGGTAAACTCCTTCACATCCGCTCCGTGCCGAACAGCCGCCTGCCAAAAAGCCCTGCATACCGCATATGGCTCGACATGTACATCATCTGCTATCAAGCCTGCTCCTACGATGTCATCTGCTATTTGAGGCATACGTTCTTTTACGCTGCTTGCTTCAAGCCATTCAAATGTGGGCAAATGCTGCATCCGGCAAAGCGCACGCTTTTCTTGTTCTGTAAAAGCCACCTTCATAATTCCGCCCACTGATGTCCGAATATCAATGCCCGATTCATGCTGAAGGTCGACTGTTAATTTTTCATATAAAGCCTGACTTTGTCTGCCTACTTGAAAGAAAATATCCTCATCACCTTCTCCTTCAGCATGTGCACCCAGCATGCCAGCAGCCGCACTCGTCGTTTGCTTCCCGATCTCATTTGCCTCAAATAAGACAATCTGCTTTCCTGCTTTTGCAAGGTGATAAGCGATCGACATCCCTATGATTCCACCACCAATGATTGCAACATCATAATGCTTGTTCATAAGGATTCTCCTTTCGCTTTTTAGAAAATATTTGCGCCATTTTGCGCGGCTGAGGATGAGCAAAAATCCCCGACATGACGGCTATTCCCTTTAAATCAACATGCATCAATTCTGGCAGTCGTTCTGGTGTGATTCCACCAATGACAACGACTGGAATGGACAGCGAAGAAGTCATGTCTTCCACAATCTTTATGCCTCTCGCCTGAAGTCCGGGTTTGCATGCGGTATCATACACATGCCCAAACATGACATACTCTGCCCCGTTCTTCTCTGCTGCTTTGGCTTCTTCTATCGAATGAACCGATACCCCCGCATGGAGGTGAGGAAATTTTTGTCTTAATTCCTTTGGCGAAAAGCTGTGTCCTGGAAGATGAACCCGGTGAATATTGGTCAGCAGCGCAACGTCAACTCGGTCATTTATAATCAGCTTTTCTTTCGGAACACCTTCTGCTAGTAGTTGTTTCACGAGGTGAACCAGCTCACCTGCTGCCTTCGATCGTTCACGAATATGAATAAAGTCTACTTCAGACGCAATGTCTTTTATTTGCTTGATGAGCTCCCTGACAGGAAGCGTATCATTTGTCACTGCGTGGAGTTCCATTTGCACCAACCCCATCTAAGCATGCTGTCTGCCACATTTCTTTTTCATACGCCATCTCCCAGAAATGGTATTCGTAATAGCTTGAAATCACGAAATTTTCTTTCATATTAGCCCGCACATGTTCTGGCGCTTTTTCTGCAAGTTCATCAAAACGGTTCACCTGTTCAAAAACAAGCTCTTTAAACCAATCCCCACCATATGTCAAAATCCATTCTTGATAAATCGGATGGTCAGGTGTTGTTTGTTTCAGTTTTTCTCCTACCTCATAATAAAGCCAGTAGCACGGCAATAATGCGGCTAAAATTTCTTCAAAACGACCGCTTTTCACAGATCGGTACATATGCGAGGTATATGCATAAGCAGTTGGAGAAGGTTTAAAGTTTGCCAGCGCTTCATCAGAGATCTGGAGCAGTTCTGTGAACTTTCTATGCAGTGATAGCTCTGCTTCATACGTACCCTGCGCATGATATGCCATTCTGCCTGTCGTATGTAAGTCCTCACTAATGGCGGCTCCATATGACTGTACTTTTGCAAAATGAGTTAAATAGTACGAATCCTGCATCACATAATAAGTGAAACGATCGAGTGAAAGTGTGCCATCACCAATCCCTTTTACAAAAGGGTGTGTAAAGCTCCCATTCCACCATCTAGCTGCTGCTTCTTTACATTCGTTCGAAAATGTCATGTTCCTCTCCTCCTGTTTTTCCATATAAAAAAACCACTTTCCGCGTGGAAAGTGGTTTGGAATTTGTAAAAAGCATAGTCAAACACCGCACCACTTCCCTACGCAGGTATGAACCTGTTCAGGTAATGAGGGTCTAAAAGTCTACACTTTTATCTCAGCCCTTTTAAAGGACTCCCCTAGTGGATCAAACATATATTGTTGTACCTCTATCTTAATCAGGATTTGTTCATCGGTCAAGGGTTCATTGCAACTCTAATTGGGCTCTAAGTCCTGCCACATACTCCCGGGAGCCAGACACAAGCACGCGGTCACCGCTTCTAAGCGTCGTATCCCCATGCGGTACTAAGCTGTCAATTCCTCTAAAAATACGGACAAACACCAAATCGCCGGTAAAAGGAAATTCCCTCAGCATGACATTATGATACCGATGATTGTTCATTTGAATTTGATACAAAGAAGAATCCTCATTTGTTAACAAGCGAATCGCATCAGGTGCTTCAATCAATGCCCTCAGCACCGTTTTAGATGATAAGAAATTAGAAAAGGTATCGATCCCTGCTTCCTTTAAAGTCAGCTCGGCTTCCGCTTTGTTAACACTTGCAATGACTTGTTTAGACCCTTCTTCTTTTGCAAATAAAGCAATTTCCTTATTTTTCGTTTCACTGCCTGTAGCCACAACGAGCACATCCTCTTGCCCGATGCCAGCCTGCCTGAGCGTATCATCGTCATATTGTTCAATCGCTTCAACTTCAAAGATGGAGTCAGCAAGCAAGGCTTCTTTATTTTCCTGAAAGACGTGTAAAATACGGATGTCATATTCATCCTGATGTAAATCAAGCGTCACAGGTAACGTCAGCTGATTCGCTCCAATAAACGTCACACGCTTTTTATGATTGGTTTCACGTTCTTGTTTAAATAACGCCTTAAACCAAACAGGCGTTAAAACACTCGTGAGCACAGCGACTAGAATAAGGGCTCCTGACATTTTATGATCAATGACACCAAGCCGCTCACCAATCGTTGCAGCAGCAATGACAAGGGATAACGTCGAGGTTAATAAAAAACCAGAACCAATGACCTTTTTCATGTCATACCATTTTTTTAAATAAAGAATCGGAACGAGTTTACTAAGCAATAATGCAATAAACAGTAGCGGAATCATGATCATGATGGTTGGATCTTTAAAGAGTGACCATATATTCAGGTCCACACCGACCATCACAAAAAAGATCGGAATTAAAAATCCATAGCCAAATGAGTCCAGCTGCTGTACGAGTTCTTTATTAGGCGAAAGAAGAGACACAAGCACACCTGCTAAAAAAGCCCCCAGAATATTTTCAGCACCGAGTGATTCAGATAAGGCAACTAAGACTATAATGAGAGTAAAGATGGCTCTTGTCCCAATTTGCACCGTTCCTTTTGACATGGACTGAAAAATGGACTTTGTCTTAAATACCCGGCCAAATAAATAAAGAAGAATACCTGCCGCAAATAATAATAAGAGCAACCACATGTTCCCTGTTCCATCGCCATAAATGGAGGAAAACACAGCAAGTAAAATCATTGTCACCAAATCAGCAATGACGGCTACAAGCAAAATGATTTGACCAATATTCGTTTGCATCAACTTTTCCTCTTTTAAGGTAGGAACTACCACACCCAATGAGATGGTGGAAATAATAAGCGTCATTAAAAAGGCATTTTGAATAAATCCTGCAAGGACAAACGCATAAGACAGGATAAAGGACATACAAAATACGCCAACAAAAATAATGGTCGCTGTTTTAAATGTATTCGGTTCTTTTAATCCATTTGGTAGTTCTCGCGCTTTCTTCTTTGATTCAAAAGAAGAAAAATCTATTTCAAGTCCACTTAAAAACATAAGAAAAATAAAACCTAGCATGGATAACGTATCTAGCCATGCGTCGTGTTCAACAACTAGTTGAAGACCGCTTTTTCCAATGATGAGCCCCATGATGATTTCAGCGACAACGACCGGGATGGTCAGCTTAAATCGGTGCAATAAAATGGGGGTGAAAAAGGCTACAATAATAACGACAACGAGTGATGAAACAGATGTATGCTCCATTGGCTAAAGCCTCCTAACATTCATGTTTAATTTTTAAGTTTTACGTTAAAGCATTGATTCTAACAATTGCCCAAATGAAATGAAAGCCATTCGTTATATTTTCTAAAATTCAAACTTCTTTATATCCGATCAATGGATGAAAAAATCAGGAGGAACCTTTATGAAATTCGATATCATCGGCGATATCCACGGCTGCTACGAAGAGCTGCTTACCCTCATACACAAACTAGGATACGAACTCAAACACGGACTACCTGTCCACCCTGATAAGAGAACACTGGCCCTTGTTGGTGATTTAACAGACCGCGGCCCTCGATCAGTTGCCGTGATGCAATTTGTCATACACGCCTATTCTAAGGGCGCCATCCGCTATGTGCCTGGCAACCATTGTTTTAAGCTGTATCGCTATTTGAAAGGAAATCCCGTAAAATTACTGCATGGCATTGAAACAACGGTAAACGAAATCAAAAACCTGCCGCATGATGAACAAACCATTTTATCACGTGAATTTAAACATTTATTTGAAAAGGCACCGCTTTATGATGTACTGATTCCTAATGAACTGATCATTGCACACGCAGCGATGAAGGAAAAGGATATTGGCAAAAAACCGAACAAACAGATGAGGTCTTATCTATTATTTGGAGCAGTCACCGGAGAAACATGGCCAGACGGTCGACCTGTCAGGAAGGACTGGGCAAAGGAATATCACGGAAAACCATGGATTGTGTACGGGCATACACCCGTAAAAGAACCAAGATTTATCGGTAGAACGGTTAACATTGATACAGGCTGCGTCTTTGGCCACAAGCTCTCTGCCCTTAGATATCCAGAGCTTGAGACAGTATCTGTTCCTTCATCTATGCCATATGATGATTCAAGATTTCAGCATTTCACGCAATAAAAAACCCGGTCCACCATGACAGGTGACCGGGTTTACTTGTTTACTGAAGCAATAATGTCATATCATCCGGCAAAGGAGCCGAAAAGGTCATGGACTCCCCTGTTATCGGATGCGGAAAAACAAGGGTTTCACTATGAAGTGCCTGCCTGCCTATTCTCTCGCTTGTTCCACCATATAGCGTATCTCCAACAAGCGGATGACCAAGGAATTGCATGTGAACACGAATTTGATGAGTTCTTCCCGTTTCAAGGGTAAGGGACACATCAGACATATCTAAATGAGTATGTACCGCCCGCACCGTATAATGTGTTACGGCTTCCTGACCAGACTCATCTACCATTCGTTCAATAATGCTGTCCCCTTTTCGAGCAATTTTTGCTCTAATCGTTCCTTCCTTTTGCGTGATCATGCCATGTGTCATGGCTCTATACGTTCGCTTGACTTCCCCTTTTTTCTGCGCCTTTGATAAAAGGCTGTGTGCAAAGCGATGTTTAGCGACTAACATGACACCAGAAGTATCACGATCAAGACGGTTCACCAAGTGGACAGTCAGCCGAACGGACTGCTCAGCATAATGGTGAAGCAGTCCATTTGCAATACTATGCTCAGGGTGCTCTCGAGAAGGAATCGATGGGATATACGGCTTTTTATTCAGCACAAGCACGTGCTCGTCCTCAAATAAAATATCAAGTGGAATGGCCGAAGGTTTTAGCCCTTCACTCACTTTTTCCTCGGGAAATACAATGGTGAGCCTGTCTCCCTCGCGCAGCTCATATCTCACGGTCACATGCTCTCCATTAATCAGAAGGTCACCGCCATCAAATTTAATATCTGTCAGCATTCTTTTTGAAATGCCAAGATCGATTAAGTAGTCCTTCAGCAGCCTGCCTTCTTCTTTGGCTGATATGGTTTTGTTAATCTTAAAGTATTCCAGCGAGAACAACCTCTTTCTTATTCTCCTTTGCCGATAAAGGAATCTTGCACCCTTTTCCAAAACGGAAATGGTCTAAATCGGGCAAACCGGACATTCTCGTCTGCCACTCGGCATTGAATGGATTTCACATCTTTATGCAGCAGCGACAAATGATCTATCGTCACCTGAAAATCCACATCATTAATCGGTTTGATCACACACGTATGGTGGTCCGGCAAAATGAGCGGCGAACCGACCGTTCTAAACACTCTGTTGTTGATTGAAGCCATTTCTGCCAGCTGGATCGCCCTAATGGATGGGTGAATAATAGCCCCGCCAAGTGCCTTATTATAGGCTGTACTGCCAGATGGTGTAGACAAACAAAGACCGTCTCCTCTGAATGTTTCAAAAAGCTGACCTCTAATCTCAACATCTGCCACAAGTGTACCTTCCATACTTTTAATCGTACATTCATTCATTGCTAAATATTTTTCTTCCCTGCCCCCATCGTTGTACCTGACGATGACTTCAAGGATCGGATATTCCACAATATGATAAGGCGTTTTGGCAATGGCTAACACAAGCTTTTCAATTTCACTCGGGACCCAGTCTGCATAAAAACCAAGATGGCCTGTATGTACGCCGACAAAAGCGGTTTCGTTCAGACGGTTGCTATACCGGTGAAAAGCGTATAAAAGGGTTCCGTCTCCGCCAACTGTAATGACGAGATCGGGTTCCTCTTCATTTAATTCCATTCCAAAATCCAATAAGTAGGTCTGTATTTTATTTTTGAGTGTGTCAGATACAGAATTCCCTTTCGAAGAAACTGCAAATTTCATGAATTCTTCTCCTTTTCCACCTTGCTGCGACGAGAGAGCAGCATCATATTTGATCAAGCTTAGGCTCAGCTATCGTTTTTCTTTTTCCGGGAAAATGCCACTTGTGCTTCTTGAATTTCCCCTCTGATTTCAGACATCTCATCATCAAGAAGAGATGCTGCCTCAGAAGCTCTTTGAAGGCGCTGCTTGACCTTCTCCGGGATATTCCCGCTATATTTATAATTCAGAGAATGCTCGATGGTCGCCCAAAAATTCATGGCTAATGTACGGATTTGGATTTCGACGAGGAGCTGCTTCTCTCCATTGATCGTTTGCAGCGGATATAACACAACAAGGTGGTACGAGCGGTATCCGCTTTCTTTATGTTCTGCAATATAGTCGCGTTTATCTACAACCACGAAATCTTTTCGTGACTGAAGCATTTTCTTGACGACTTGTATATCTTCTACAAATTGGCACATAATGCGAAGCCCTGCAATATCCTGCATCGTTTCAATCTCATGCATCGGGATGTTTTTACGCTTTGCCTTTTCCAATATGCTGGCAACGGGTTTCACTCGGCCAGTGACAAATTCTACTGGTGAATGGTCATCCTCAAATTCATACAGTTTTCGGATGCCTTTTAGTTTCACTTTTAATTCTTCGACTGCTTGCTTATATGGTGCGAGGAATTGATCCCATTGTTTTTTGTCCATGAAACTTCCCCCAATTCCAAATACCTAATTATTTCAGAGGAATGTGCTCTTCACTTTCTCTTCCATATCTCCGTAATTGGCATTGTCTTTAATATTGTCGATTAAATAGTTTAATTCCTGATGAAGTTGAATGAGTTCTAGCGTTTGCTCTTCCGCCGCCAAATAGACAGGGATTTCACGATTCATTGCTTCTTTTAATGGAGCCCATGTATGTTCTCCTAAAATAAGATACGTAAAAGACTCCTCAGTCTCAAGTATGTAAACGAACGCAAAGTGATCAGAATCAACAAGCATTTGTCCTGATGCTTTTGCTTTTTGAATTTGCTCATCTGACTGGACCGTCAAGATCAGCCTGTCTTCTTTTAAAGTTGCTTCTGTGATTTCAATTCTGTTTTGCATCATGATCTCCTTTACAACAAAGTACAGCTTTATTTTATCATATCAAGTTCAATATTGATAAACCGAACTTTTTGAGAAAATTTGATTTCTCCATTTCGTTGTTCATTTAGCATCTATATACGTCTCTTTTTAAGGAATCAATAAGAAAAAAAGAAGCTTTTCATGTACAATAATCATATTTCCTCTAAATGAAAGGTTGATGTCAAAATGGCACAGGAAATTGAGATAGAACTAAAACAATTATTAATGAAAGAAGAATTTGAACAGCTAAAAGAATATTTTCAATTAAAGGACGAGGACTTCCTCACTCAAACCAACTATTATTTTGATACACCTCAATTTGATATAAAATCCAAATTCGCTGCATTACGAATGAGAGAAAAAGGTGGGCAGTGGGTCCTCACATTAAAGGAACCGCATGAGATCGGCCTTCTGGAAACCCACCAAACGATCGATCCTCCCGCTAGTCTTGAACATTTCCAACTGCCAGAAGGTGAAGTGGCAGACAGGTTAGTACACCTTCACATTCAAAAGGATCAAATCGTGTATTTTGGTTCACTGGAAACGTCAAGAGCAGAAAAAATGATCAAAGAAGGCTTAATTGTTTTGGATCACAGCCGATATTTAACAGTAGAGGACTATGAACTTGAATTTGAAGTGAGTGATTTAGACATTGGACAAGCTGCTTTCACAGCATTGCTTCAGCAATTTCAGATCCCACCAAGACACACGAAAAACAAAGTCGTACGTTTTTATGAAGAAAAAATGAAAACAAAAGAATAGATGAATTCCTTGAAGGAGGAACATGATGAACGTCAATCAACTTCAATCCTTTATACAGCTTCAAGCACTCAAAACGTTACAATCTGATAATGGACAAACACAACTCACAGCTGGACAAGAATCAAGCGCTGAGACTTTATTCCAGTCGCTGTTGCAAGATTTTTTAGGCGGATCAGAATTATCTCGTCTCCCGCTTTCCATTTCTGCTTTCATGGGATCGGACCCATCAACGTCTCCGAACACGCAATATGCACGCATGAATCCATATTTATCTGCGATAGCGGGCAGTGAACAGCTTCAATCTCAGTCTCTTTATGCAAATGACAGCCAATTGAATACCGCAAATGGTATTGGAAACGTCTTAAATAACAGCTACACACCGCCCCTTCAAAAAGCTGTTTCAGGCTCTTCATCAAAAGAGATTAATCAAATCGTCTCACAAATGGCTCAAAAACACGGAGTTCCAGAAAAACTGATCCATGCAGTGATCAAGCAAGAATCCGGTTATCGCACGAATGCTGTCAGCCATGCAGGTGCACTTGGACTGATGCAGCTAATGCCGTCTACTGCTAAATCACTTGGCGTGAACAATGCCTTTGATGCAGCCCAAAACATTGAAGGCGGAACGAAGTATTTAAAACAAATGCTTCAAAAATATAATGGAAATGTCTCACTCGCCTTAGCCGCTTATAACGCAGGCTCAGGGAATGTAGATAAGTACGGAGGCATTCCTCCATTTAAAGAAACACAAAATTATGTAAAGAAAATCACAGCTCAATATTTCGCCTAAACCGAAGAGAATAACCTCTTCGGTTTTTTGTATGTCGCTTTTCACCCTTTTTTGACTGAATGTGTTATGATATGGTCAATTGAACACGGAACCTGTCTCCCTCACTATTCCCAAAGGACCAAAGCGGTTTGTTTGTGGAATTGAGTAGAGGTTGTTAAAATAAGTATACAAGAATAGAAACAACAAAATAGAACAAACTGAATATCACTTTTGAAATACATGAAATTCGCAATAGGGTGAGCCATCCTATTAGCTACGAGTTAAAGGAGTAGTCAACATGGTACAATCGTTTAACGCACCTTACGAAGCGGTTGGAGAGGAACTTCTATCGCAACTTGTTGATACTTTTTATGAAAATGTAAAGTGTCATCCTTTGCTTCATCCTATTTTCCCGGATGACTTAAAAGAAACAGCAAGAAAACAAAAACAGTTCTTAACTCAATATTTAGGCGGACCGCCGCTTTATACTGAGGAGCATGGTCACCCAATGCTACGGGCGAGACATCTCCCTTTTCCGATTACTGAGGAGCGAGCGGACGCATGGCTTGAATGCATGGAGGATGCAATGGATCAAGTAGGACTAACCGGCGATATTCGTGACTTTTTATTTGAGCGACTGTCTTTGACGGCTCGTCACATGGTCAACCAAATATCTGAAAAGGACGGACGATCTTGAGCTGCAATCCGCATGAGCAATATTTCTCACATTGTCACGGACATCCTCAAAAGCCGATTGAAATCTATGTATTCATTGATCCTCTCAGCCCGGACTGCTGGTTATTAGAGCCATCAATTAAAAAGTTGAAAATGAAATATGGCCGTTTCTTCACTTTACGAACGGTTACAAGTTCTAGTATTAATGCTTTGAACCGGAAACGAAAAAAACATTTGCTAACCGAAGCGTGGGGGAAATTTGCCACGAAAACTCAGACCAAAAAAGAACAAATGCTGTCTGAACAAATTGTGACATCACCTTATCTCGCCTCTCTTGCATTAAAAGCAGCTGAACTTCAGGGCAGAAAATGCGGGATGAAATTTTTACGACTCATTCAAGAATCGCTTTTTTGCCATCAGCAGGACGTCACCAGTGAACAAGTCTTGCTAGAAAATGCAAAAACGGCTGGACTGGACATTGAAGAGTTCCAGCGAGATATCCATTCTCAAAGTGCTGTCAAAGCGCTCCAATGTGATATGAAAATCGCAGCTGAAATGGATGTGTCTGAGCTTCCCACTTTCGCCTTTTTTAATACGATCAATGGTGAAGAAGGATTAAAGATTTCAGGTGCATATTCTTATGATATTTACGAGGAAATTCTCTTTGAAATGATTGGCGAAAAACCAACACCTTCAGAACGACCGCCAATTGAATGGTTTATCGCTTACTTTCAATTTGCATCAGCAAAAGAAATTGCCGTTGTATATGATTTGACACTTGAAGAAGTTGAACGCGAGATGAAAAAGCTCGCATTCGCTAAAAAGGTAGAACGTGTACAAGTACATCAAGAAATGTTTTGGCGTTATACAGAAGGAGACAATCATTCAGATCTTGACGTTTACCGCTGTGAGAATGAACATGGGTGCTGACCCATGTTTTTTCTTTATTCCTAAAAAGAACACTTGTTCTATTTATAAGTACGAAGAAACCGCGCCGGGATAAGCGCGGTTTCACTATGTCTTAACGACAACAAAGGGGATGGGAGAAATTTTTCACGGTCAAACAAAGGGGTAATGTTTGTATGTGATTAATTTCACATCTGTAGTATATCAAATTTTGTCGACTTATGACAACCGATATACTATATGTTCATATTTTTGTCACAAAACATAAGAGGACTGTCACTTTCATATAGTGAAAGTAACAAAAAAATGGGGGGATCTGCATGCGCAGCACAACCATTGGACTTGTTGCCATTGGCTTATGTTTCTGTTTAAATATATTAGGCTTAATGAAGATGCTGCCTGTTTACCTGACATCTCCACTCCTATTCGCTTCCATTCTCTTTACACTCTATCGAATGAATCACCGGAAAACCTTCAAAGGTTTTAAAGCGTAATCATTGAATGTACAAACCTCGTTCATATAGACGAGGTCTAGCGTGTAGGCAACCCTCGCATTCGGTGTCAGTCCTGCGTGCAAAGGTTTTCTATCACGCTAAAAAGAAGTCAAAGGGCTAAAATCAACTTCATTTTAGCCCTTTGTCAACAATCTGGTCTTTTTTATTTCAAGAAAAAACTCCTGCCAAAAGGTGAGTTTGCACTCACACATCTGACAGAAGTCTTCTCGTTACTCACTAGTCTTTGAGATGAGCTCTTCCATTTCCTTTAATTTTTCTTCAAACAATTGACATGCTGCCTCAATTGGTTCTTTTGATGCCATATCTACACCAGCTTTTTTCAGCACGTTGATTGGATAGTCAGAGCTTCCTGCTTTAAGGAAGTCTGTATAGCGCTCCACTGCAGGTTTCCCTTCTTCTAAAATTTGTTTACTTAATGCCTGAGCCGCACTATAGCCTGTCGCATATTGATACACATAATAGTTGTAATAGAAATGCGGAATTCGCGTCCATTCTAATCCGATTTCCTTATCCACAACCATACCGTCGCCAAAATACTTCTTATTCAGGTCGTAATACAGGTTCGTCATGAACTCTGGCGTTAATGCCTCCCCTTCTTGCGCTTTCACATGAATCAGGTGCTCGAACTCTGCAAACATCGTTTGTCTGAATACCGTCCCTCTAAATCCTTCTAACAAGTGATTGAGCACATACAAGCGCTGCTTTTTGTCCTCTAAATGATTGAGTAAGTATTCGCCTAGTAATGCTTCATTTGTTGTAGAAGCTACTTCCGCTACAAAAATGCTGTAGTTTCCGTACGGATATGGCTGATGCTTTCTTGTATAGTAGCTATGAACAGAGTGACCAAATTCATGAGCCAGCGTAAATAAATTATCAATATTATTTTGCCAGTTCATTAAGATATAAGGATTCGTACCATAGCTTCCAGAAGAATACGCGCCGCTTCGTTTCCCTTTATTCTCATAAACGTCTACCCAGCGATTTTCGAGTCCCTCTTTTAATACCGAAACATATTCTTCTCCTAATGGCGCTAACCCTTTCAGCATATAATCCTTTGCTTCGTCATAGGTCAGCTTCATGCCAGCATCTTTTACTAATGGTGTATACAAGTCATAATTGTGCACTTCATCAAGCTTTAATACCTTTTTACGCAATTCAATGTAGCGGTGTAATAAGGGTAAATATTGATGAACTGTATCAATTAGATTGTCATACACTTCTTCAGGAATACTGTTGCGTGATAGCGCTGCTTCTCTTGCCGATTTGTATTGACGTACTTTCGCATAAAAATTATCCTTTTTAATCGAGCCGCTGAGTGTAGACGCCAAAGTATTCTTATATTGATCATACGTTTTATAAACGGCTTTAAAAGCATTCTTTCTCACTTCACGATCATCACTGTTTAAAAAAGTAATGAAGTTGCCATGAGTAATTTTCTTTTCTTCTCCATTTTCATCCTTAACAGAAGGGAACGAAATATCTGCATTATTAAACATACTAAACGTAGTGGATGATGTTGATAAAGGTTCAGAGGCTTCAGCTAATAAAGCTTCTTGCTCCTCACTTAAAATATGCGGACGCTCTTTGTTAATTTCTTCGAGAGCGTGAGAATAAAGTTTTAATTCTTCTTTTTCCAAAATAAATTGCTGCAGCTTATCTTCTTGAATAGATAAAATCTCCGGAACAATATAGGCAGATGTACTAGACAGCTGTGTAAATAAATTGGATGCTTTATCATTTAAAGCCTGAAATGATGAATTTGTTGTATCTTCATCATATTTCATATGCGCATATGTATAAAGCTTGCCAAGCTTTTCAGAAAGTTGATCCTGAAATGTTAGGGCTTCATACAAGACATCAGCAGAATGGGCCAGCTTGCCTTTAAATTGGGCGAGCTTCGGAATTTCTTTTTTTACAGCTTCGAATTCCTTATTCCAAGAATCGACACTTTCAAAAATATCTTCAAGGCGCCATTTGTTTTCTTCTTTTACTTCGCTTCTGTCTGGTAAATGATTGTTGTTATTTTGTGAAGTCATATGAATCCCCCTTGCATGAGTTGTGTTGAACCAACCTTTCGGAAAGTGAAAGAAATTGGTGTTGTATTTATCTTCTTTGTTTTGAACTATGTTTGTCAAATCATATGCAGAAATAAATACCAAACAAACTAAAAAAATGAGAAAAAAGCGTTTCTTTCTATTCAATAGCAGCACCACCTTTTTCTTATCATGATCAAAGTGGGCATGAAACATGCTAATGAAATAAGAAAGCATCTCGTTTTATCGCTTCATCTGCTGTTCGTATAGGCTTTTGATTCGACGTTACTTGATAATTACCCTCTTTCGTCATGTATAAAAACCCTAGTTTCACAAGCGCCCGTACATATGAAATGATCACCTCTTTGATTTCTTCTATTGTGACATTGGCATATCGGAGCTTCACTTCTTTATGCTGGACACATCGCTCAATTTCTTTTAAAAGAAGATGAATGGTCACTTGTTCTTTTCCCTTTCTAACCATCCAATCATAAAGATATCCTTGCCACACATAAACAGGGCTTGAAAAGATATATGCTTCTGTCAGGGGGATAAATAATTCTGTCGGTAGAAATGGCCATGCTGTTTGATGATGCTCATAAAATATGGTTCTTAAACGCTTGCTTTCATTTGCTAAAATGCGGGATGGCCGCTCCCTAAATTGCCGAATACACTTGAGCCACTCTTTATACAATTGATGATTGCTCGAGGAAACAGATAAGAGTGCTGGTAGTTGGCGATAAGCTGAAGGCGGTCTAACGGTCATTGAGGCACATATTTTCGTTGGCTGAAACACGAGAAGTTGATCCAGGTGGATGAATCTATTTTGGATCGGACAATAAAAAATGAGTCTCCTATTCTTTGACTGCCTTAAAATTCCCCAATGAATGGAGGAGAATGAAAAGAGCTGGCCACCCATTCGTTTTAAACGATTCGCCCCTATGACCCATATAGGATAGAGCCCCGCAGCACGGAGACCTTCCGTTCGTTTATGTAGCTCTTTCCACGAAATATTTGCACATTGAAATTCGATAGCATAGCTTTTATTTTCTATAGCAACGGTCACATCAGGGCGCTGCTGAATGTTTGAAACATATTTCTCTAGTAACGGCTCATATCCAAGCTGCGTGAGCCAATCCTTAAGAGCCATTTTCCCTGCCTGATGATAAGCTGTTTCACCGGTGGACGCTAATGGACATGCCGAGAGCTGTTTATGTGCAAAATGATGGACACGATGCTCACCTAGCTTTAATAGAACCTCCTGCCTACATTCAGGACAGTAAAATTTGCACGTAGCTCTTACATGCTCTAGCCGCCTTTTAGCCAGATGTTGTGTGATGCGAATCAGCTTGCCATTCTCCATGATCGCTGCATTCATATATTTCGCCCCTTGCTCTTTGATGACCGTATTATAGCTTTTTCTCTCATCAGGAAGCGAATATCGAAAATGAATTTTTATCGTATCAAAACACGATTTCAACCTACTTTCCCTTAGTAAAATAAAAAATCCCCCTTTTAGAAAAGGGGGAAAATACAATTTTTATAAAAGAGGTGATAATAATCTTGCTGTTGATTCAAACAGCCTCACCCTTAAAGGCCTCTTCGCAAATTCTTCTGGAACAATTTCATGTGACTGCTCTAAGTCACCTAAGAAGTCGTTGACCAGCTTCTCTGTGCTTTTTGTTTTGTAGAGGAAAGCATTCACTTCAAAGTTCAGATGAAAACTTCTCATATCCATATTTGCTGTACCAATTGATGCTAGCTCACTATCCACAATGATAAACTTACTATGCATAAAGCCTTGATCATATTCATATACCTTCGCACCTGCTTCTAAAAGTTCGGGGAAGTATGAACGGGACGCATGAAATACGATGCGTTTATCTGGATTTTTCGGTGCAATGATTCGTACATCGACTCCGCTCAAAGCAGCAATTTTCAGTGCGGACAAAATATCATCATCAGGTACAAAATAAGGTGAAGCAATCCAAATTGATTTTTTGGCGGAGATAATCATGGAGAAAAAGAGATTTTTAATGACTTCCCACTGTTTATCAGGACCACCAGCAATCATTTGTACGCCTTCTGCTCTACTCTCCATATGACTGAAATCTTTAAAATAATCCACACCCGAGCACCTTTCGTTGGTCATGTAATACCAATCCTGCATAAAAATCTGCTGCAAATCACGAACGGCCTCACCTTTAATCATCAGGTGCGTATCACGCCAAAATCCATATTGTCTGCTTCTCCCCATATATTCGTCCCCAATGTTTAGCCCGCCGACAAATCCTACTTCTCCATCAATCACCACGATTTTTCGGTGATTTCGGAAGTTGATTTTATTATTTAATAAGGGCAGTCTCACTGGTAAAAACGGAACGATCTGCACGCCAGCCTTTTCTAAGTCAGCAATATATTGACGGGAGAGTTTTAGGCTGCCTACATCATCATATAAAAAGCGGACAATCACACCACTTTTTGCTTTCTCGATTAAAATGTCCTTTAATTCTTGTCCCAGATCATCATGACGGAGAATATAATATTCTAGATGAATGTGATGTGTTGCTTTTTTGATCTCTTCAAAAATATGAGAGAACGTTTCTTCTCCATTGGTCAGAACTTTAGAGGATGTGCGATACGTAATAGGGGTATGTCCAAGTCTGTGGGCCAGTTTAAATAAGAGCTGCTGATGGTCACCCATATGAGTCATTTTTTCAATCGCTTCTCTGTGGATACGTTCATCTTCCTGGACAAGCTGTTCGTCTAGTACCGCTTTCTTTTCAAAAAGTCTGCGCTTTTTAATATTGCGTCCAAAGAAAATATAAAACAAAAACCCGAAAAGCGGAAAGCTCCCAAGCAGCACAAGCCACGTAATCGTTTGAGAGGGGTTTCTGTTTTCTAAGAAAATGACAAACCCGATGAAGATAATCGATAAAGTGAATAGAACACTGACGGAACTTAATACACTTACCGCTAGATCACCGGCAAAAATTTGGATAATCAAATAAGCACCTATCGTAATGATAAGAAAAAATAGAACTTTGACTACATTTCTCATTTCATTTTCTCCTTGCCGATCACTTTATTTACTTTTTCATTCAGATAAAAAAGTCGATTCCTCTATAGAAATCGACTTTTTGTTGTTACGAGAAGTGCTGTTGAATCGTTTCAAGCGCATTCTCTTTGACAATCAGCTGACCGTATTCTTGCAGTCTGTAGATGCTGACCACTGATTCATGAGCATATTCAAGCAGAATACTAAGCTTATTCTCCACCTGCTCATCTGACAAATCCTCGTGGAAGTCAACATATAGATAATAACGGTTTTCAAACGAATATAAACTTGTCGTAAAATCCTGCATATTTAATTGAGAAAGTGCAATCAAATCTTCAAAGTCATCCATTTTCAATACGAACTGAAGTTGAAGTTTTTTGTCCTTCTCATTATGATCTTCTTGATCTTGCTCTTCTTTATGAAAATCATCAAGCAGAGCATCTAAACTTTCTTCATCTGTTTGATCTTTTTTATCTTCTGGAATCGGCAATTCGAGCTTTTGTCCATCTTTAGAAAGTTGGGCTTTTGTCACGACAATTTCAAGACCTTTATCAAGTGCCTGTACTTGAATCCAAAGTGGTCCCTCTACTGCAAATTCTTCTTCTTCGTGCACTTCGTCCATCACTTCCCAGAACAGCTCTTCACTGCGCTCACGATTATACCAAATCTCTTCACGGTCAAAACCGCGATCTTCAATATCACCGTAGGAAATATAAAATTTGACTGTATGTTCATTTATTCTTTCGATTTCCATTTTGCCAACCTTCCCTTCTATATAAGATGTTGAAGGGACATACAAGCTCCCAATTAATAGTACTTTACTACACTTTACCCGTTCCGTCTACATGTTAACCATTTAAAGAAATGAGGTATTGCTGTGTACTGTCTATTTTATGATAAAAGATGAATAAAAGAAATAAAAACGCATTTTTTGCAGAGAAAACTTGCAGAAACATATATTTGAATCGTCTTCATATATTGGTTGTACGAGCTATTTTAGTGAAATGAGGTGAACTGGATGGAAACAGAGTGGATCGTATCCTTACTGATGATTATTGGCATAGACCTCATATTAGGCGGAGATAATGCATTAATCATTGCGATGGCCAGTCGAAGCTTATCAAATGAAAAACGAAACAAAGCCATATGGATCGGCACACTTTTGGCAGTGCTGATGAGAATTACCATGACTGGTGCTGCCGTTTATTTATTGACCATCCCCTATTTGCAATTTATCGGCGGTCTCTTTCTCCTTTATATCGGATACAATTTGTTAATTGAACAAAAGAAAGAATCCATTCGGATTAAAAGCAGCGGCTCCCTTTGGCGTGCTGTTCAGACCATCGTGATTGCAGATCTTTTTATGTCACTTGATAATGTGATCGCTGTTGCAGGGGCAGCTAAAGGGAACATGGTGCTCACTGCCTTTGGCTTAATGATTTCAGTCCCGATTATTATCTGGGGGAGTAAGCTGATTCATGCAGCACTAACCAAGTTTCCGATTCTTTTATACGGAGGGAGTGCCCTTTTAGCTTTTACTGGCGGAGAAATGATTGTCCGTGATGTAAAACTGAATGAATTTATGGCGCAGCATACAACACTTGAATTGTTGCTTCCTTTTTTAACCGTCGCAACCGTTATTTTAGCCAGTCTCTTTTACGAACAAACGGCTGAAAATAAATAAAAAAAGCTGCCAAATGATCGGCAGCTTTTCGTGTTGTCTATTAGTTAGCAAGTCGCTGAGCTTCTCGAAGTTGGAATGTACGAACCGTTCTAGGAAGGAAACGTCTAATTTCATCTTCGTTGTACCCAACTTGCAGTCTTTTTTCATCCAAAATAATTGGACGTCTTAGAAGACCAGGGTGCTCATTGATTAGTTTATACAATTGTTGAAGCGGCATTGTCTCAACATTTACATTTAGTTTTTGGAATACTTTAGAACGTGTTGAGATAATTTCATCTGTACCATCTTCCGTCATACGAAGAATCTCTTTGATTTCATCGATTGAAAGAGGCTCAGAAAAGATATTTCTCTCTTGGTATGGAATATTGTGCTCTTCTAACCACGCTCTTGCTTTTCTACATGATGTACAGCTTGGTGATGTGTATAATGTTACCATAAATCTTCACTCCTCAATTTGTAGAATGAATATTGATCTGTATTCTTAAATTAAAATTGTTCTAAATAAGTAATCTTTATAGTGATTATACTATAAAAAAGTAAGTGTGAACAGATTTTCTTGCAATTTTTGTGACAAAAACTAGACAATTTCATTCTTTTTGTGCAGATGTTTGAAGTCTGAACATTCTCATTTAGTCGAGATGATCGAAAATATTTTTTTGTTTTCTATTTTCAACGAGCTTCAGCACATCATCAACATCCTCATACGATTGTCCATACCATTCTTCGTCTTTATACGTATGGATTCCTTCGTACGTCTTTCTCATGGCCTCCATCATTTCTTCCTCATGATCTGTACGAGGCGACCAATAAAGAATTTCCATGCGGTTCACTTCATTCGTTGCAAGTGACCTGCGTTTATAACCAATTGATTCAGCATGCTTGAAGTGCTCTCTCTGATAAAACTTTAGGCGTTTTGCAGTATCTGCATCATCTTCATCTACAGGCTCGACCTCAAGCAAGATCGGTTTTCTTTTTTCCTTCAGCTTATGAATGAGCTTTGAGCCGAGGCCTTCACCTCTTGCATCCTTGGAAACAAATAAATAATCAATAAAGATGAAAGAATCAAATTCAGCGTACATCATTACATGATGAGGCCCTTCTTCTTTATGATAAATATCACTTCTTTCCTTTAATAAAGCTTCCATATGCTCTTTTGACTTCATTTCTTCTATCGGGAAGTATTCACTGAGCTTTTCATACCAATTCATGGATCCGCTCCTTATGATGTAGTTAAGAACCACTTCCTTATCTATTCCCGATTTCCTGCTATTTAAACGCCTGTACTAGTAAGACGCAACAATGCCTTTGGTGGTTTCACTTTTTTTCAAGAGAAAACAAAAAAGTTTTATATCGAACGATTCATGAGCATTTGAAAGCAAGCAAACAAAAGAAGTGTCATGGCGATCTGAAACATGATGAAATAAAGGTACTTCATACGCCGGACTTCTTCCTTCTGTTTATTCGTGCGCCGATACACAGCAAATTCAACCGAAAACGAAATGATGCAAATGAGCACTAAAAATGCGATCATCCACTTTCCTCCATTTGGTTCCGTTAAAAAAGATATTGAAAAAAGCATCGTGACGATAAAAAAGTGAAGACATGAATAGCGAAACGTCTTCCATAACAACATTTGATTTCCTCCTGGTTTACTCATTTTACATAAAAATTACCATCAACTTGTTTTTTTGTAAAATAAAAAAAGAAGCACTGATATCACAGTGCTTCTTCTCTATTCTTATTGTTTTGCTTTGATCTCTTTGAACTCTTCCTCAGTACAGCTGACAAAGTGGCCTGGCTTCACTTCACGAAATTCCGTATTTGTTCCTTTATGAACAGATGGATCGTATTTAATCCGTTTGCGGTTACGTTCATAATCAGGATCTGGAAGCGGAATCGCAGATAGTAATGATTTTGTATATGGATGAAGCGGGTTTTCATATAATTCATTCGCTGGTGCCAGCTCAACCAATTTCCCAAAATACATCACACCGATACGATCGCTGATATATTTGACCATGGAAAGGTCATGGGCAATGAATAAATACGTTAAGCCCTTTTCTTCTTGCAGTTCTTTCATTAAGTTGACGACCTGCGCTTGGATCGACACATCTAGTGCAGAGATTGGCTCATCGGCAATAATGAAATCCGGCTCAACAGCTAACGCACGAGCAATCCCAATACGCTGCCTTTGACCGCCTGAGAATTCATGCGGGTATCTATTCGCATGCTCTTTATTCAAGCCAACCGTTTCAAGTAATTGATATACTCGCTCTTTACGTGCTTGTTTTGTTTTCGCAAGGCCATGAATGTCAATACCTTCTGCAATGATATCAAGCACTGTCATTCTAGGGTTAAGTGAAGCATACGGATCTTGGAAAATCATCTGCATTTGGCGGTTAAATTCAAGCATTTTTTGTCTTGATTTCTTTCCGTGTACGCTTTCTCCCTTATAGAGAACTTCGCCATCTGTCGCATCATAAAGTCTTATGATCGAACGGCCAGTTGTCGACTTTCCACATCCAGATTCACCTACAAGTCCAAGTGTTTCACCTTTATAAATATCAAATGAGACACCATCAACTGCTTTTACAGTTCCTCTTGCTGTATGGAAATGCTGCTTTAAATTTTTAATTTCTAACAGTTTTTCTGCCATGCTATTCACCCTCTTTTACTAATACAGGTTTTTCGTAGCTACCTTCTAGTTCACGCATTCTCGCCTTTACGGAAGCAGGCGGTTCAACTTTAGGGGCATTCGGATGAAGTAGCCATGATTTCACATAATGCGTATCTGATACTTTGAACATTGGTGGTTCTTGTTCAAAGTCAATTTTCATTGCATAATCGCTCCGGAGTGCAAATGCATCTCCTTTCGGCGGGTTTGTTAAATCTGGTGGTGTTCCTGGAATCGCCGTTAGTTTCCCTTCAGCTCCTCCATCTGTGTCTAGGCTTGGCATAGATGCTAAAAGTCCCCATGTATATGGATGTTTCGGATTGTAGAAAATTTCATCAACAGTCCCTGTCTCCACGATCTGTCCAGCATACATAACGGCTACACGATCAGCAACATTGGCCACAACACCTAGATCATGGGTAATAAAGATAATAGATGTTTCGACTTTTTGCTGAATTTCTTTCATTAATTCTAAGATTTGCGCCTGAATGGTTACATCAAGTGCAGTCGTTGGCTCATCAGCAATCAATAGCTTTGGATCGGCTGCAAGTGCCATCGCGATGACAACCCTTTGTCTCATCCCGCCACTAAATTCATGTGGATATTGTTTGATTCTTTTTTCAGGCATTGGAATCCCAACAAGCTCTAAAAGTTCAATGGCTCTTTTTTCAGCCGCTTCTTTTGAGATTTGTTCATGCTTGAAAAGTACTTCTGTAATTTGTTTCCCGACCTTCATGGTTGGGTTCAAAGAAGTCATCGGATCTTGGAAGATCATTGAAATGTCTTTTCCTCGAATGGTTTGCATTTGCTTTTCCGTTTTCTTGACAATATCCTGCCCATCAAATAAAATCTCTCCGCGCTTGAAATAACCTGGCGGCATCGGGATTAATCTCATGATGGCCTGTGATGTTACACTTTTACCAGAACCAGATTCACCTACAATAGCAAGTGTCTCGCCTTTATTTAAGTGGAAGTTCACACCACGAATGGCTTGAACCTCTCCACCATATGTTTTAAATGAGATTGCAAGGTCTTTCACCTCTAGAATACGTTCACGTTCCATCCTAATCACTCCTTATTTACGCAACTTCGGATCTAAAGCGTCTCTTAGTCCGTCTCCAACCACGTTAAAACCAAACATTGTAATACAGATAAATGCGGCTGGGAACCATAATCTCCATGGATAATACGTCATGGCCGGAATTCCGTCAGAAGCCATTGTTCCCCAGCTAGCTAATGGAGCCGGTACACCAAGCCCTAGATAGCTTAAGAATGCTTCTGTGAAAATAGCAGAAGGAATCGTTAATGTCATTGTGACAAGAATTGGTCCCATTGAGTTTGGAATCAAGTGTTTAAATAAAAGTCTAGATGTTTTTGCACCTAATGTTTGTGCTGCAAGAACGTATTCTTGGCTCTTCAATTGTAAAACTTGCCCTCGAACGATACGTGCCATGTTAATCCAGCCTACGACTGTCATAGCAAGGATAATCGTTAATAATCCTTTTGGCAGAACCACCATCATTAAAATAACCATTAATAGTGTTGGAATTGCCCATAAAACGTCTGCGATACGCATCATCACTTCATCTGTACGGCCGCCTTTGAACGCAGCAATACTTCCCCAGATGATCCCGATGATTACGTCAAGAAGCGCTGCAGCAAGACCGATGAAGATTGAAATTCTTGCCCCTACCCATGTACGAACAAACATATCTCGACCTAAATCATCTGTACCAAACCAATGCTCTTTTGATGGTGGCTGATCTGCGTTTAGCAAATCTGTCGTCGAATAATCATATTTCGAAAATACTGGAACGAAAATGGCCAGAATCACAATAATGAAAATGATTGCGAGTCCAACCATTGCAAGTTTATTTGCACGGAAGCGAAGCATGGCATCCTTCCATAAAGATAGACTAGGTTTAGAAATTTTTTCAGATTCTGCTGCGTCAGCTGTCGCAGGCACAAATAAATCTTTTCTCATCTCTTCCATGTGTTAGACCCCTTTCTTCGCCTTCGTCAGTTTAATTCTAGGATCAATAATTCCGTAGAGGACGTCAACAACTAGAATACTGACTAATAGAATAATACTGTAGAAGACTGTGACACCCATGATGACGGTGTAATCACGGTTTGTAATGCTTGTAACAAAGTGAGAGCCTAGACCAGGAATACCAAAAATCTTCTCCACGACAAAACTACCTGTCAACACTGAAGCTGCCATTGGTCCCATGTATGTGATAACAGGTAACAATGCGTTTCGAATGGCGTGTTTGATCGTCACAGCTGATTTTGTTAATCCTTTTGCTCTAGCCGTTCTAATGTAGTCACTATTTAATACTTCAAGCATACTTGACCGTGCAAGTCTAGCGATAAATGCCATTGGCATGAAGGAAAGTGCAATAGAAGGTAGTACGGTGCTTGCCCAAGACTCCCATCCTGCAACTGGGAAGATCGCTAAAAAGCTTGCCTCAGATGCAAATACATATTGTAATAGCGCCGCTAAGATGAAACTTGGAACTGAGATTCCAAAGATCGTTAAAATGGCAATCGTATAGTCTTGCCACTTGTTATGATAGAGCGCTGCAAGGACCCCAAACAATACACCAAATGCTAATGCGAGGAGAATTGCCTCAATTCCGAGGGTAAAGGAAACGGGGAATCCAGAACTGATTAAATCATTAACAGTTTGTCCTTTATATTTAAATGAGGGACCAAAATCTAATTTTGCAACTGAACCTAGGTAGCTCACGTATTGAACAAATAAGGGTTTGTCCAACCCGTAGTGCTCGTTTAGGTTTGCTTCAATTTCAGCAGGAAGTTTCTTCTCTCCAGAGAATGGACCACCAGGTGCTGCCTGCATGAGAAAGAAAGTTGCAGTTACAATAACAAACAGTGTGATTAAAATATATATTAATCGCTTACCGATATATTTAAGCAACGGAATTGCACCTCCATGATTTTACAACAATTTCTCTAATCAGCAAGAAAGGTATATGGAGAGACATCCTCCATATACCTTAAGATCCTTGCCGTAGATCTCTTACACTATAACTCTTACTTTTCGAAATGTGCCCATTTGTATTGAACATCACCAAGTCCAGATACAACCACACCTTTAAGTTTTGGATCTTGTACCCAAAGTTGAGTGTAGAAGTAAATAGGCGCTACAGGCATATCGTCGATGATGATTTTTTCTGCTTTTTTCAGCATTTCTTCACGCTTTGTTTTGTCTGTTTCTTTTGCAGAATCATTCAATAATTGTTTGTACTCTTTGCTTTCCCATCCAGTGTCATTGTTTCCACCGTCTTTATCTTTGTAAAGCTCAAGGAAGTTCACTGGATCGTTGAAGTCACCTAACCAGCCCATACGTCCGATTTGGTAGTCTCCACTGTGGATTTTATCGATGTATACGTTCCACTCAGAGTTATCAAGTTCAACGTTAACACCTAAATCTTTTTTCCACATTTCTTGAATTGCTTGTGCAATCTTTTGGTGGCCTTCATCTGTGTTGTAAGACAATTTCAGTGTTGGAAGATCAGAAACTGACTTATAACCTAATTCTTTCGCACCTTTTTCAAGAAGTTCTTTAGCAGTCGCTACATCATGATCTTTGAAGTAACCAGTTTTGTTATCCGTGAATCCTTCCATTGTTGGAGGAACGATTGCCATCGCTGGAACTTGTTCACCTTGCGTAATTTTGTCAACGATCGCTTGACGGTTGATTGAGTATGCAAGGGCTTTACGGATGTTCGCATTGTTTAAAGGTTTTACTTTTGTATTGAATTTGTAGTTATAGATACCAGCGATCGTTTGAATTTCAAGACCGCCTTCTTTTTTCAACGTTTTTAAAGACTCAGTTGGAAGGCTTCCAGTTGGAGAACCAGCCCAGTCAAGTTCGCCTTTTTTGAACATGCTAAGTTCAGTGTTTGTATCTTTGATCATAGACATGTTAATCTTTTTCAATTTCACAGTGTCTTTATCCCAGTATTCATTGTTCTTTTCAAGTGTGATAGAACCGCCATGCTTCCATTTAGAAAGAACAAATGGTCCGTTAGATACGTAGTTTTCACCAGCATTTGTGTACCAGTTTTTATTCTTTTCAGCCACTTTTTTGTTGACTGGCATATACGTATAGAATGCAGTTAGTTCAGTAAAGAACGGTGTTGGGTTCTCTAGCTCAACTACAAGCGTTTTGTCGTCTTTTGCTTTAATGCCAACATCAGAAACTTTTGCTTCCCCTTTGTTAGCAGCTTCAGCACCTTTAATATAATAAAGCTGGTAAGCATATTGAGATTCATTTTTAGGATCTAATGCCCATTTCCAAGCATATTCGAAGTCTTGTGCTGTGACAGGGTCACCATTAGACCATTTTGCATCACGAAGTGTGAATGTATAAGTTTTACCATCATCACTTGTTTTGATATCAGAAGCCATTGCGTTTTCTGGCTTACCTTCAGCGTTAATTCTTGTTAATCCCTCAAAAGTCTGACGGATGACACTTCCTGAAGTTGAATCATTTGCCAATCCCGGATGTAGAGAAAAAGGCTCAGTGGAGATATTCACATTTAATGTTGTTTTAGCCTCTCCAGAACTGCTCGTGCTGTCGCCTGATTTGTTTCCGCTGAAACCACAAGCGCTTAATACAAGTGTGAAAATAAGCATTAAAGTAACAACAGACCAACGCTTTTTCAACTGTATTCCCCCTTATAATATGTTTTTAGTTCAAAGGTCTCGATAGAAGATGAGATTCAGATTTAAGAAATAGCGTAAAAAAGTCCCTGAATAGCTTACTTTCTATTTCTTTTGTTTTTTCTGAATTTTCACTATGTAAAGAGCCTAGCACAAACGTGTGAACAAATTCATTATAATGAATAGAATAATTTATTGCAATATCAATTTCACATATTTTTAAAAAACGTAAATGGGGATAAAGATTGATTTTTATAAACTAAAGTCTCAATCACTTCAACAAATTAAAGCGTAAATTGATTAAAATAATTTAACAAATTCAGCAGGAATAATGTTTTATACATATAATTAATCATCCTTTTTTAAAAAATTCTGACAGATAGTTACTATTTTATCTAAAATTTTAAGTGTCAAACGACATGATGAGAAGGTCACAAATAGGCTTCGTGACATTTTCATGGTCATCCTTTATAATAGATAGACATACTGTTGCAATGAAAAAGAAGAGTACATATATTCACCATTTACAGAGAGTCTGCGGTTGGTGCAAGCAGATAATGGCATGTATGGAATGGGCTTTGGAGCAGCTAACCGAACACTTGACAGAGTTAGTAGGCTTAGACGGAGCAGTCTCCGATATCAACGTCTTGAGTGATTTCGTATTGAAATAACAAGGGTGGTACCACGGTTCATTCGTCCCTTTTCTGTTGAAAAGTGACGGGTGGGCCTTTTTATATTGAAGAAAAGAGGTTTTAGTATGACAAAAAAGACGATTTTCTCAGGCATTCAGCCTAGCGGTTCTGTGACATTGGGGAACTACATTGGAGCGATGAAGCAATTTGTCGATCTTCAGCATGATTACAACGGCTACTTTTGTGTGGTCGATCAGCATGCCATTACGGTGAGTCAGGATCGTTTAGCCCTTCGACAAAATATTAGAAGCTTAGCCGCTCTTTATTTGGCAGTGGGACTTGATCCAGAGAAGGCAACATTGTTTATCCAATCAGAGGTACCTGCCCACGCCCAGGCAGGATGGATGCTACAATGTGTCGCTTATATTGGGGAATTAGAAAGAATGACTCAATTTAAGGACAAATCTGCTGGTAAGGAAGCGGTCGTTTCAGGACTATTAACGTATCCGCCATTAATGGCTGGCGATATTTTGTTATACGGTACGGACTTAGTTCCTGTAGGAGAAGATCAAAAGCAACATCTTGAATTAACGAGAACGCTTGCTGAACGCTTTAACCGAAAGTACAATGACATCTTCACTGTACCTGAAGTCAAAATTCCAAAAGAAGGCGCTCGGATTATGTCTTTAACTGACCCAACGAAAAAGATGAGCAAATCTGATCCGAACCAAAAATCCTTCATTACCTTATTAGATGAGCCAAAACAGCTTGAAAAGAAAATCAAAAGTGCTGTGACTGATTCAGAAGGCATCGTCAAATATGACAAAGAAAGCAAACCTGGAATTGCCAACTTGCTGACGATTTATTCTGTATTAGGGAACGTATCGATTGCAGAGCTTGAACAAAAATACGAAGGCAAAGGTTATGGTGAATTTAAGGGAGATCTTGCGAACGTTGTCGTGGATGCTTTAAAACCGATTCAAGATCGCTATTATGAACTCATTGAGTCAGATGAGCTTGACCGCATTTTAGATGAAGGTGCTGAAAAGGCTAACCGTGCGGCAAACAAAATGCTGAAAAAAATGGAGAATGCGATGGGTCTTGGCCGGAAACGCAAATAAAACAAGCTTGCAGCATATTCAGCTGCAAGCTTTTTCTAATTCACTTTTGATTCGTTTTCCATTTCCCAAAGTTTTTCAAAAAATGGCTGTCCTTTAATCATTTTTTCACAAAAGGCTAAATGGTTTTCTGACCATCCATCAATGGTTTCGTTATAAAGCATGTTCCAAATTTCCTCGAAAGACATTCGTTTGATCTGGTTGTACATGCGCGGATTCCATTCTGTATACCAATAGGCAATTTCTGCCCGATTTTGAAGCCCCTTTAGTTGATCTAGCGCCATAAACATCAGCTGCTTCAGCTGTCTTTCTTTTCTCGTTAATCCGCTGATATGCTGCGGTGGTAATGATAGGATGTGATATTCTTTCGTCGATTCAAGGCTATCTGTTGTGAATTCATACTCCTCTGCCTTCACATCTTTCACCATTTCATACACCAATTGCTCCTGTCTTGGAATCAATCGGCTCTTTCTCACAGGGATGGAATAACCAATCGTATCCACAGCGATGATTCTAATCCCGTCCGTGACCACAAAGCAATACTCTAATTTACGGCGTTCATGATTTTTTCGAATATATGATTTCTCAAATACAGACTCTAGCAGCGTCTTCGGCAGCTCTGATAGATCATTCTCTATGTAATCAAACAAAGGACTCTGCACCTTGAGTAAAGGTACTTGATCTAACAGCTCCACGCTGTCCTCCTTGCGCCACTCATGAAAATGGCACACATTATAGCCATTCTCTTCCCCTTCAAACCAATTCACCCATACGTCATGAAGAAATAACATAACCAATCCCTCACTTTTTAAAAACTGTTGTCCACAGTATGGGCAAGGGATAGAGAAATTATTCCAACTTTATTAAAACTTCTCCCTGATGGAAGGACGGCTTTATTTCCTAGGAAAAGGAGAACGTCTCGCAGAGTCCTTTCACGATTTTCTATAAGCAGAACCTTATTTTAGCTTTTTAGGATCAAGGGCATCTCTCAGTCCATCACCTAAGAAGTTAAAGCATAAAACGGTAAGTAGAATCAGTAAACCTGGGAACAGTGGATACCACCATGCTTGCACCATAATGGAGAAATTTTGTGCATCTTGAAGCATGTTTCCCCAGCTCGCCGTTGGAGGCTGGATGCCGAACCCTAGATAGCTAAGTGTCGACTCAGCTAAAATAACAGAACCGACTTTTAATGTAGCAGACACAATAATAGGGCCGATACAGTTCGGTAAAATATGCGAAAAGATGATGACATGGTTTTTCGTTCCGATCGTTCTTGCTGCGAGTACGAATTCTCTTGTGCGAAGTGACAAGAATTCACTGCGGATCAGCCTGGCGGTTGTTGTCCAGCCAGTCAGCGCAAAGATTAAAATCAATTTATCAATACCCGGTTTAAAAATTGTCACTAGCGTGATCAAGAGAAAAATATCTGGAATAGACAATACCACATCCACCATTCTCATGAGCACAGAATCGACAAAGCCTTTAAAGTATCCCGCTACCGCCCCAATGACGGTACCAATGGTGATGGCTCCGACTACTGAGACAAAGCCAACTAATAGAGACACCCTCGCTCCGTATAGCACCCTTGAAAAAATATCTCGGCCAAACTTGTCGGTTCCCATAAAATGCTCTGCACTTGGAGGCTGTAGCCGTTTCAATAAGTCTTGCTGTTCCGGTGCGTAAGGTGCGATCACCGGGGCGAAAATAGCGGAAAAGATAATGACCAATAAAATAGCGGAGCCGGCAACCGCCAATTTATTTTTGAAAAATTTCTCGCAAAATAAACGAAGCATCGTCTCTGGTTTTGGCGGAAGGCCTTCTTTTAATTTGAGATCAACAGGAGGTGTTCCCATATTAGGTTGTGCCAATTGTGCTTCAGCTCCCTTCTAATATTCAATACGCGGATCAACGATCGCATAGAGAATATCCGCTATTAAGTTTCCAACGACCACGAGCACAGCAGAAATAACAGTCATCGCCATAATGACGGGATAATCTCTTGAAAAAGCAGAATCGATAAACAGCTTCCCAAGCCCTGGCCATGTGAAGATTTGTTCCACCACGACTGCGCCGCCAATAAAGGATGGAATCATGAGTCCAAAGATCGTAATAACAGGCATCAGACCGTTTCTCAATCCATGTTTGAAGATGACTTTGTTCTCTCTAAAACCTTTCGCTCGCGCCGTACGAATGTAATCCTGCCACATCACATCGAGCATACTTGACCTTGTATAACGTGTAAGGCCGGCCATATCAGCCGTTGCTAAAACAAAGGCAGGTAAAATAATATGATGAAGCCGGTCAAATAGATTAAAATCTGCATTTAAGGTAGAGACACCCCCGGTCGGAAACCATCCTAAATTCACTGATAACACCATTATAAGGATCAAACCAAACCAGAAATTCGGAATAGCCAGTCCGATAAATGATGTAACCGTAATACCATAGTCAAGTTTTGTATACGGACGTTTTGCTGAAAGAACACCAAATGGGATGGCAATGATCAGGGCAACTAATGTAGAAAAGATCATGAGGATGAGGGTATTTGGCAGCCGGGCAAAAATCAAATCAGCCACGGGCGTTCCTTTTTTTACGATGGATGTGCCAAAGTCACCTTGAAGCATATTACCGAGCCATTTCATATATTGCACATATTCAGGATCGTTCAAGCCGTACTTATCAATAAAGGCTTCCCGGTCTGCGGCACTAATGGTTGGGTCCATCATGAGTGACATCGGATCGCCTGGTGCTGCTTTCATAATCGCAAAGGACAAAATCGTAATACCAAACAAAATCGGGATAGAAAGAAGTGTCCTTCTAATGATATATGTAACCATGTGCACAACTCCTTTTTCATCGGATGGCCATACTATGATGAAAAAAGGGGAGACACCTCCCCTTCTTCACTTGCAGACTACTGTTCAATCCACCATTTTTCGATTTTGTAATATTCATCTTTCGGGTGGTAAGAGTAGCCTTGTAGATTAGATGGCATCGCGCGATGTGAGTTGGCATAATAAAGGAAAGTATACGGCTGGTCTTCTGCAATCAGCTCATAAATTTTTTCATACGCCTTTGAATACTCTTTTCGATCACTCAAGTTTTTGGCATCAACTAGCAGTTTATCGACTTCTTCATTTTTATACCAAATGTTATTTAAGCCTTTTTCAGACTGACTTGAATGGAAAATGCTGTATTGGTCAGGGAATGTCGCTAAGCTCCAGCCGAGTAATAACGCATCATAATCCCATTTTGGCGGAGTTGTTTGTTCGATTAATGCACTGAACTCCACAATTTGCGGTTTTGCTTCGATGCCAATTTCTTTGAGCTGCTGCTGGACAACGACAGCAATATCTTCACGGACTTTGTTTCCTTGGTTCGTCTTCAAAACGAAGGAGAACTTCTTACCGTCTTTATCAAGATAACCGTCTCCATCTGTATCCTCCCAGCCCTCTTCCTTCAGCATCTTTTTCGCTTTTTCTTGATCAAATTCAAATACTGGGACATTTTCATTTTTAGGGTAGTTCCATGACAGCGGGCTTTCTGGGATGTTGGCTACTTTCCCGTCTCCATCTAACACTTGATCGACAATTGTTTGACGGTCAATGGCATGGGTAAGCGCTTGGCGGACTTTTTTGCTTTTGAACAGTTCGTTTTTCTGATTCCAGCCAATATATGAATAATTAAGCCCTAGATCAGATTCGATTTTGATGTTACTTACTTTTTCAGCTGTTTGCAGTTCTGCTCCAGGCACTGCAAAGAAATCAATATCACCTGCGGATAGCTGCGCCATGGCTGCATTTTGATCAGGAATCGTTTTAATGGTGACTGTATCAAGGTATGGGCGTCCATCCCAATAATCATCAAAAGCTTCTAGTTTGACATAGTCCCCTTCTTTCCACTCGGCAAATTTAAATGGGCCGGAGCCGATTGGATTTTTTCGGTTAAATTCATTTTCGCCAAGATCCTTTATAGGGACATCACCTAAAATATGCTTTGGTAAAATGCCATAGCTTCCTAGCGTGACATTATAAAAATATGGATCTTTTTTATTCAGCTTAAATTCGACCGAATAGTCCCCTGTTTTTTTGACAGACTCTAATACTTCAAAGCCTGATCCACGCTCACCATTGTAATCCTTATTGATCGGAATGCTGTATGTAAACACAACATCATCAGCCGTCAGTTCTTCTCCATCATGAAACTTCACGCCTTTTCTAATGGTCACATCAAACTGTTTGCCGTCATCGGATTCTTTAATATCTTCTGCCAACGCCAGCTGTGGGTTTAGCTTTCCATCTGTTTGCAGCAAAAAGCTATAGATTCTTTCTTCAATATCAGAACTTGCCACGTCTGTTGAGTAAAGTGAGTTAAATAATGTAGGCTCTGCAATCGAACCAATGACAAGATCGCCGCCTTGTACAGGTTTACCTGTGGATTTCTTTTCACTCTCTCCAGACGTTTTATTTCCACCAGAACAAGCAGCAAGGATCAATGTAAAGATCAGCAGCAAACTGACCAAAATGGACTTTGTCTTTCTATCTTTCATAGACAATTCCCCCTATCTTTTTTAAAAAATGATGACAGAAGCCCGTTTCATCCCCCCTCTCAAAGATGAGATCATACAAGCGTGATCAAGCGTCGTAGAGGTGGCAGGCCACAAAGTGGTTCGTTTTTAACTCTTGAAATTGTGGTACTTTTTCTTTACAAACTTCTTTCGCATGTGGACATCTTGTATGAAATACACAACCTTTTGGCGGATTTGCAGGGCTTGGTAAATCCCCTTGCAGCATAATCCGTTCCCTTTTCACCTGACCTTTTTTACGGGTGACTGGAACGGAAGATAAAAGCGCCTGCGTATACGGATGAAGCGGATCATCGTACAGGCTATGCTTATCCGCCAGTTCCATCATTTTGCCAAGATACATGACGCCCACTCGATCACTAATGTGGCGGACCACACTGAGATCGTGAGAGATAAAGAGATAGGTGAGGTCAAACTCTTCTTGTAGCTCTTCCATCAAATTGATGACCTGCGCCTGAATGGAGACGTCAAGCGCTGAAACAGGCTCATCTGCTATGATCATTTCAGGATTCATGGCAAGTGCACGAGCGATACCGATCCGCTGCCTTTGTCCACCGGAAAATTCGTGCGGGTATCGATTCGCAAAACTTGGGTGAAGACCGACTTTGGATAAAAGCTGTTCTACTTTTTCATTTCTTTCTTTTAAGGAATATAAGTGATGTGTTTTGTAGGGTTCTTTGATGATACTTCGAAGTGTTTTTCTAGGGTTGAGTGATGCAAAGGGATCTTGAAAAACCATTTGGATGTTTTTCCTTGTTGATTGTCTTAGTTTTGATTCAGATACATGAGAGATATCTTGCCCTTTAAATAGAATTTGTCCTTCTGTTGGTTCATATAAACGAATCATCGTCCGTCCTAATGTGGATTTACCGCATCCAGACTCTCCAACGATGCCTAACGTTTCGCCTTTATAAATGTTTAAGTCGATGCCGTCAACCGCTTTGACTGCTCCTACTTTCTTTTGCAGCACGCCAGCTTTAATCGGAAAGTGTTTTCGTATATTTTTTAATTCCAGGATGGTTTCTTTCTCAGATCGATCTGTCATGTATGGTTGATTTTCAGCAAGTGTCATGTTTGGCTTGCCTCCTCATATAAGAAACACCTGACGCTTCTACCATTTTCATAGGTTGTCAGTTTGGGCAATTCACCTATGCATCGTTCCATGGCTTTCGGGCATCTAGGCGCAAAACGGCATCCTGCGGGAAGCTGATCTGGCGCAGGGACATTTCCTTTTATCGCTGTTAATGGCTGAATGTCTCCGTCAATGACCGGAATGGATTCAAGCAGTCCTTCTGTGTATGGGTGAAGCGGCTGATCAAACAACTCTTCAACGGTTCCATTTTCAACAACCTGTCCGCAGTACATGACAATGACGCGGTCTGCTACTTCCGACACAACACCTAAATCGTGCGTAATGAGAAGTATAGATGTACCAAAGGTCGAACATAAATCTTTCATTAAGGTCAGCACCTGGGCTTGTATGGTCACATCAAGAGCAGTAGTCGGCTCATCCGCAATGAGGAGCTTCGGATCACAGCTTAGCGCAATGGCGATCATGACTCGTTGACGCATACCGCCGGATAAACGGTGCGGGTAATCTTTGATGATTTGTTCTGGCCTGGAAAAGCCTACAAGCTTTAGCAAGTCAATCGCTTTTTTGGTCGCTTCTTTTTTTGAAAGTTTTTTGTGGTAAATGAGGATTTCTGTTATTTGTTCCCCGATGGTTAAGACGGGATTAAGTGAGGTCATGGGTTCCTGAAAGATCATGGATACATCATTACCGCGAATACTGCACAATTCCTTTTCACTATATGTAACAAGGTCTTTTCCATCAAGCTTAATGGAACCATCCATAATCTTCCCACCAGTCCCATTAATCAGACCCATGATGGATAAAGACGTAATACTTTTACCAGACCCAGACTCACCGACTAATGCGACTGTTTCCCCTTTTTTGATACTAAAATCAACGCCATCAACAGCAGGTATTGGTTCCTTTTTTCGAAAAAAATAGGTTTTTAAGTTTTGCACTTCAAGCAGTGTGCTCATGCATTCGCCCCTTTCTCCATAGATCAAATGAACCGAATCGAAAAATTCCGTCTTTTTAGAATAAAAAGAATTATCAAAATTTATATTTGTATATTATTACATCAGCATGACGAAATCAAGAAGTATTTAGTAAAATTGTAATATGTCACTTTTTTTGTGAATGATTGTCTTTATCATTCTATCGCCTTTAAAAACGTTTCCGCTGGCTCCGCAATCATAGACTCCTCGCTGATTCGGTGCTCATCGAAATACTTTTTCACGATATAAAATCCAGTGGCATAGCCAAGCATTTTGGGGTAGTTCCCTTTTCCATAAAGGAGATTCTGTATCAGCCTTTCGTCGTCCTGCACTTTCTGATAAAGGTGACTGGATACCCATTTCTTGTACATGCGCTGCAGCTGCGATTCGTCATATAAAGTCGTCCACTTTGCTGTATAGCTTTCTCCATATCTATGATACACAGCATATTCAGCGAGCCCCTCCATCATGATTGTATCAAGGAATGTAAAATCTTTTTCTTCTTTCGTGAGAAAATGCAACCTGCATACATGGTGATATTCATGCGTCAGCAACGTACCGATTCGCTCCTTCGGTGTATGCGGGGATAAAAAAAGAAAGATTTTGTCATCAAATGCCATGCCGGATTGAAAGTAAAATTGTTCTCTGATCTCTTTGCTGCTCTCATTAACAGGCAAAATAAAGACAGGGACATCAGGACCTCCCCACTTTTTTTGCAGCGCTTTGTATTCTTTCATCACAAGCTTGAAATACCCTTTTTCTTTGAGCTTGTCGATCATTTCCTGGCAGGCGTTCCATGATCGAACCATTCCGTGATGTTGTAAATGGGCGAGAATAGATGATCCTTCTTTTTTCTCCGCTCCTTTAAAATAAGGGACAAAACGTGCCGCCAGCTCCTGAAATGATGATGATTGTTGGATGAGATATTGTGTATTGATCAGACCCATACCGCTGAACACCTCCATTTTCATCATATGCAAAAAGGCGGCGATCTGTTTATAGATCGCCACCTTCTTAAGACATATTACGCTTCGTATTTTTTGAAGATAATTGTCGCATTGTGCCCGCCAAAACCAAGTGAGTTGCTCAAAGCCACTTGTACTTCTTTTGAACGTGCTTCATTTGCTACATAATCAAGATCACATTCTTCATCTGGTGTTTCAAGGTTAATCGTTGGCGGAATGACACTGTCTTTAATCGCCAGAACAGAGAAAATCGCTTCTACTCCGCCTGCTGCGCCAAGTAAATGACCTGTCATTGATTTTGTCGAGCTGATCGCAAGCTGATTCGCATGCTCTCCGAACACTTCTTTAATCGCCATTGTTTCAAACTTATCATTATACGGTGTGCTTGTTCCGTGGGCATTGATATAATCAATTTCTTCCACTGTTAAACCTGCATCACGAATGGCTTCTTTCATTGCACGTACGCCGCCTTCTCCGTTTGGAGCAGGTGCTGTGATATGGTATGCATCTCCAGTTGAGCCGTAGCCAACGATTTCTGCATAAATGGTCGCACCACGTTTTAACGCATGCTCTAATTCTTCAAGAACAACAATTCCCGCTCCCTCACCCATAACAAATCCGTCACGGTTTTTATCAAATGGACGACTTGCTGTATCTGGATCAGGATTTGTCGAAAGGGCTTTGTTTGCACAGAAACCAGCAAACGACATTTTCGTTAATGGTGCTTCTGTACCACCTGTAATCATCGCATCTGCATCTCCGCGCTGAATGACTTTAAAGGCATCACCAATGGAGTTTGTTCCTGTCGCACATGCTGTTACAGTACAAGAGTTAACCCCTTTTGCGCCAAGTGCAATTGAAATTTGGCCTGTTGCCATGTCTGGAATCATCATTGGAACGAAGAACGGGCTTACGCGTCTTGCTCCTTTATTCGAATACACTTCGAATTGCTCTTCGAATGTTTCAAGTCCGCCAATACCAGATCCAACCCATACCCCAACACGAGGTGCGTTTTCATCTGTAATTTCGAGGCGTGAATCTTCTAAAGCCTTTTGAGCAGCAACGACTGCATATTGTGTGAAGCGTGCCATCTTTCTCGCTTCTTTTTTCTCCATGTAATCTTCGATGTTAAAATCTTTTAGTTCTGCTGCTACTTTTGCTGTATATTCACTTGAATCAACACGTGTGATCGGGCCAACACCTGATACACCTGCTACAGCATTTTTCCATGTTGTCTCTACATCGTTGCCAAGAGGTGTCAAAGCACCTAATCCTGTAACAACTACTCGTTTCTTATCCATTAATTTGTGCACCCCACTCTTTTATCGGCCCCATCGCATAGCGATTGCGCCCCACGTTAATCCTCCACCAAAACCAACCATTACAATCACATCGCCGTCATGAATTTTTCCGGCTTCGATTTCTTCACATAGTGAAATTGGAATGGATGCTGCTGATGTGTTTCCATATTTATGGACTGTTTTCGACATTTTTTCAACTGGCAGCTCTAAGCGTTCGCGTGCTGCTTCCATAATGCGAATGTTTGCTTGATGCGGAATCAAAAAGTCTACGTCTTCTTTTGATAGTCCAGCTTTTTCTATCACGTTTACGCTTGACTCGCCCATTTGTCTCACAGCAAATTTAAATACTTCTCTTCCATTCATGATTGTATGATCTTTTTCATCTAAGTACAAGTGCTTCCCGCCGCTTCCATCGGCTCCAAGCTCAAATGATAGAATTCCCTTGCCTTCGCTGACTGTTCCTAGTACAGCAGCCCCTGCTCCATCTCCAAACAAAACAGCTGTGTTGCGGTCATCCCAGTCGGTAATGCGAGAAAGCTTTTCTACACCAACGACAAGCACGTGTTTGTAAGTGCCTGATTCGATAAATTGTTTTCCAGTAACAAGCCCATACATAAAGCCAGCGCAGGCAGCGCTAATATCCATTGCACATGCTTTATGTGCACCGAGCTGCTCTTGAATCATACAAGCGACTGTCGGAAATGCTTGATCTGGCGTAACTGTCGCTACAAGAATCATATCAATATCTTCTGCAGCCACATCTGCGTCAGCTAATGCTTTTTTTGCAGCAGCAAGCGCCATATGAGATGTATTGACATCATCAGATGCAATTCTTCTTTCTTCTATACCTGTTCTAGTACGAATCCACTCGTCAGAAGTTTCAACCATTTTTTCTAAATCACGATTTGTTAATACTTTTTCAGGTATATAGCGGCCAAGGCCAATAATTCCAGCATTCATTGAATAAGACTCCTTTTACTCATACGAGCATGTGATATTGTGATCTTATATTAGTATCTGGTACTAATTTTACCTTATTTTTTTCTCCTTGGCAATACAAACGTCTAACCTTTCCTCTCACTTTTTTCATAGATTAATGATATACCAATAGTAGAAAGGAACATGTGATATGGCGCAAAAGGATATTTTCTCAGCAATGATGTTTGGTCAGCCGCTTGAAAAGGAGAAAAGCAAGACAGAAAAAAAGGAGGAGCGTGCAGAGACTTCTTCAAGTGATGACTCCATTGACTACATGCATGTCATGAATCAAATTGGAAACATTATGAACTCCATCGATGAGCTGAAGCCTGTGTTTAAAGATGTTGGTCCTATGATTAGTGCCTTCAAGAAAAAATTATCATAAAAAAAAGCCACTATTCTGTGGCTTTTTTTGATTGTTGACAAAGGGCTAAAATATTTTAGCCCTTTGTCTTCTTCTCAGCGTGATAGAAAACCTTTGCAGTCTAGGATGGACGAGCACTGGAGCGGAGCGAATTTGTCATTCGTGAGCACCAGCGCGCAGGACTGACAAAGAATGCGAGGGTTTGTCTACACGCTGAAAGCCACTATTCTGTGGCTTTTTCTGATGCTGCATCTGCTTTTCCAAGCTCATATGCCTCTTGCATGACAGATGTAAACAAAGAGAGAAGCGGCTGAAGTGCTTGTGGATCAAGCTGAATCCCTGCTTTATCTAATTCTTCTTTTGCTTGTGGAAAATACTTCATCGCAATTTGTAAAAACTCCATCGATTTTTCGTGTTGCATGTTCAACGTCCTCACTTTTCATTTGGCAATTTGCCTGTTTTTTTGTAATTCGCAATATCCTTCTCAATGTCTTTCACAAAAGCGCGGTCTATGGTTGAGCTAAATTTCCCCATTTCGATCACTCCTTCTTTAAAGTCAAAGGAGTACTCACCTTGTTCGTTTAGCTTGCCTTCATTAAACTTCTTCGCAATGATACTGTACGCTTTATCGACATGCTGTACAGTGCTAGTTAACACCGTATGGCTTCCAAGGTTGGATTGATCAGTGACATATCCGATCGCAGATAAATTGTCGGTTTTGATTTGTTCAATGACAGGGATATTATAACCATCACCTGCTGGATACACAACATCTACACCTTGTTTTTTCAATTTTTGATAGAGGTTCACCGCTTTGTCAGCATCATCCCAGTTTTCGACAAATTCCGCTAGGACTTGCACATGTTCGTCCTGATATTTTGCACCTTTGATAAAACCGTCTACTTCACTTTGCCAATCATATGTAGCCAGAATACCAATCTTTTTTGTTTTGGACATATGTGCTGCTGTCATGCCTCCGAAAAAGCCCATTGCTTCTCCTTTAAACGTGACGTTTGTGACATTATCAGCTTGAGGCTTGCCTCCATTGACCGTGATAAATTGTGTTTTCGGATAATCTTCACTGATCAAGTTGAAAATTTCGCTGTATTCATTGCCATGGCCAATAATCAAATTGACTCCTTTTTTATGAAATTCTTCAATGGCATCAACGATTTTCTCCTTGTCGACCATCCCTTCCTTATAATAAACATCTACACCAAATGTTGATTGGATATTTAATAAGCCTTTATAACCTTTCGTTCCCCAAACTTGATCATTAATCGTATCGGGGACGAGTAAACCCACCTTCTCAATATGTCCTTTTAACGGCGCCTGTGAGCAGGCAGATAGCATAAGAAGAAGGAACGAAAAGATCATGACAAGCCGCTGGTACTTCATGCCATGTTCAACTCCCTTTGCAACACGCAGGCATGAACCTGTATGTTAAATATAGGTTTATTTTATACTGAAAAAAGATAAGATGGAAGATCATTCTTGCTTTTTGTCGAAAAATGTTGAGTTTTGTCTTTTCCATTCTGCTATGATTTCTTCTGCTTGTTTGTCACCTGTTTGTCTTTCTACCTTCAATTGATGGATCATTTCCTGCCTTTGATCAGTCCGTGCCCACTTTAAAAGCTCCTTTGCGACATCTTCTACAAAAAATGCGTGATCGTCCTTTATTCGTCTCTCTTCATGGAGTGTCCACGGACCAAACATGCGTGGAAGGATAACAGCCGAAACGCTTTGTTCATGCGAATGACTTTCGGGTTCTTCGTAAAACAAGCGGTATATGCCATGCTTCGCTTCGAGGTCTGTCTCTCTGTTCATTGAATCATCTGATTGAAAAAAGATCAGGTCATATGCCTCTTTCCTAACTTGACCATCAATAACGCGGACAAGATCATTGCGGCCGAGCCACATCATCCGCTCTTCTAATAACATTTTTTGCTCCTCTGACTGCTCCTTAGGATATGTGATATCCACTTGTATGCCCTCTTTCATCATATATTCACAAAGTGTCAGTCCAAAAAATTCATCTGCACCTATGATCAGTCCTGTTTCCATGTTCATGTCCCCTTTTTTAGCATATCGAATAAAAAGAAGAGCCCTTTCCATGAAGGGCTGTTATCATCCTATTCATTACAATTCTCTTTCATGCGATTTATAAAACTTGTGAATGGACTGAAAGATTCTTCTTGGATGATCAAACATATGCAAGGTAAGGTCCATCTGACAATGGTCTGGATTCATCATATGCTGATCAATAAAAGGCTTTGCGTGTAGTTCATAGGCATACGGTGCGCCGTTTAGTCTCTGCCATATATGAATCGGTACATGAGCTGAATGAACGGGGCAAGAAGGAAGTGGATACGTTTCCGCTTCCTTTGCAGAGCACCCATAGCTCTGTGCGAGTTCTTTCATGAACTGTTTGTAGAAAAATTTGTGTTCCTTTTCTCTTTCTCTTTGTGCTTGCAGGTGTAAACATGGATTCATCATGGCTATAGACCTTAGCACTTCTGGCATTTCTTCGGCAAGACTCATGGCGACAAGTGCTCCCATTCCCTCTGCCAGCACATGAATTTCCCGGTTTAATATTTCTTGTTTTAATGTGTGATGAACAAGCTGTTTCGCACTAAAAACAGCATCTTCACATCCCCAGTGATTCCCATGAAGATGACTATTAAACAATGTATATCCTTCATCCTTTAAAGCAGTTAAAAGCTGGTTTCTTCCGTAATGCTGAAGCCAGAATGATGTATTTTCCTGCACAAAGTGATTTCGGTCACCGAGGATTAGAATGCCAAAGCCATTTGGTTTTTGAGGAAGGTGAATGACGTTCCACTGGGAACCAAGCTGGAAAAAACGTTCGCTTACACCCATATGGCCAGCCTCCTTTCAGTGATTCTGCTTTCTATGATATGAACAACAACTCTTGTAGGAATAAGGAAATCCCCTAAAGACAGAAGAATTCTTTTTATTTTTATAGTAGAAGGTCTCAAAATGGTCACATAAAGGCGGAAAACAGTCTTTTCTCTGAACTCGTATCTATGGTATGATAGTCAATAGATTGTTACATAAAGGACGGTGGAATAATGCATTACATTATCACCCTCATTTGGACTTTTCTGCTGACACATATGGCTGGTTACATCGTTGCATCTATGAATGGAGCTGCTTATGATTTTACGTTAACTTCCATTCTTGCCATAGTGTTTACGGTTATTTTATTCATCTTTGCTGAAGTAAGTCCAATGAAAGAAACAGAAAGTTCAACAGAACATTCTTAATATTGCTGGAAAAGAGCTAATGATTTGAGGTTAGCTCTTTTTCTTTTTTTCAGAATGATGACCAGAAGTTGAGAGCGCACGCTAAAACCCCCTGCCGTCAATTACAGGGGGTTTTTGAGTTACACCTCAACCGTTTCGGACTTCTGTTTGTCTGCTGACAAATGGCTTTTCGCAAGCCCTGTGAACAGGAAGATCGCAATGCCCGATAAAATTTCAAGCACACCACCCCCCGCAATGACAGGTCCTGCTCCAAAGCGTTCTGCCAGGACGCCCGATATGACGGCTGCAAGCGGGAGAAAGACATTTGATGACGCATTGATCACGGCATATACTTGCGGCTGATCTTCTTGGTCAACAGACGTTTGAATAATGACCATCTCTGGAACATTGATCGCACTGACGGCTGCACCAAAAATAAAGGAAGCTAGAAGAACGACTGGAAGCCATGTACTCATTCCAGTGATAAAGAATGCAGCTCCTTCAATCATGCCTGCGACAATAAAGAACAAGCCAAACCTTTTGATTTTCACCTTCGCCAGTGCAAAGCCCATCATAAACGCACCGACTGCGGCGACACCTCTTAAAATGGAATACACCATTGAATCACTTTGCAGCGCTTCTGCTACATATACAGCGGATAATGCCTGCCACGGAGCTGCGGCGACATTCATTAAAATACAATAAAGGGTCAGTGCAAATAAAATATGATGATTTTTAACGACTAGAAAGCCTCTTTTTAAGTTATACAGATATGTATTCTTTGCTTGTTTAATGCCTGCTGCTTTTTCTTCGTCAGACTTCTTCAGTTTAACGCCAATAATAAACATGCCCGATATGATGAATAAAGCAGTGGTGATTAGGAGCGTATCTGCAGGGCCAATTAATTTGACCAAAAGACCAGCGACCATCACCGCAGCAAGTGCGACAATTTCAAAAGATGATTGCAGGATCGCATTTGCTTTTTGAATGAGATGCTTTGGAACAATCTGCGGCAGGATGGCCACAGAAGCCGGGTTATATGCTGCACCTGTTGCCGATTGAATAACCATTAATGAGATCAATAACCATAGAGGCAATATGTGCGAAAAATGCAGTAGTGGAATAATGAGTACAATGGTTGCTCGAATGACATCTGAAGCAAACATCCATTTAGATAAATGATGTCTTTTCATAAGAGGTCCTAGTATTGGGGCCAACAATGATGAAGGAAGAACTGTCACTGCTAGAAGAAGTCCGGTACCGAGCGCTCCATCCCCTCTTAAAATCAATAACCAAAGAACGGATGTAAAAGCAAAACTTTCTCCTGTATTTTTTATGAGTCTTGATATGAACAATGAGGTGAAGCGTTTATTCCAAACACTTTCACTGAGATTCATCTTTTCCATCACACAAATCCTTTCAACCTTATACTATTCTTACATATTTTACCTTAATCTTTCTTTTTTTCATACTATTTATTTGAAAATTGGAACTTAATTGTTTTTTATTATAAAGAAAAAAGAGGCATGACACATGCCTCTAAAGACTTATTCATATGGACTCTTAGTCAATTGCTTACGGCTTTCTTTGGTAAGTCCAAACGCGGTTATGGTTCGAGTTATCTGGAAAGACGTCTCCTGCTTTAAGCTTTATCTTTAAAGGATCTTTCACCATACTACCGGTCTCACCGATTTCGATATAAACACCATTATTAGGTGCCTTATTACCAGATTTAAACTGATGCTGTTGACCCATTTCCATCCTCCTTTCTCGATTGATGTTATTATGTCCCGTCCATTGTCTCTCCAATCCAACATGTAAAAAGTCCCTGCTCAGTCGAGACAGGGACACTTGTGATTTATTTAGGTTGTTGATACATGAGCTCTTTGATTAACGCTTTTTGCACATGCAGGCGATTTTCTGCTTGCTGGAATACTTTAGAGTGTGGTCCATCAATGATATCAGCCGTCACTTCTTCTCCGCGGTGTGCCGGCAAACAATGAAGGAAGATATAATCTGCTGCTGCATGTTGCATGAGTTCCTCATTGACTTGATATTCTTTAAATTCAGCTAGACGTTTCTCTGTTTCAGCTTCCTGTCCCATGCTTGTAAATACGTCTGAATAAATGACATCTGCATCCTGAACAGCAGCTACTGGATCTGTTGTGACGATGACTTCTGCGCCTGATTGTTTTGCAAACGCCTGGGCAGTCTCTGTCACCTCTTGAAGAGGTTCATAGCCTTTTGGTGATGCAACGGCAATGTCACAGCCTAACTGCGCGCAGCCGACCATTAAGGAATGAGCCACATTATTCCCATCACCGATGTACGCCACTTTCACACCTTTTAGTGTGCCTTTTGCTTCTTTAATCGTCAGTAAATCAGCCAGTGCCTGACATGGATGAGAGTAGTCCGTTAGTCCGTTGATCACTGGAATAGAGGCGTATTTTGCAAGTTCTTCTACCTTCTCATGTTCAAAGGTTCGAATCATAATGCCATCTACATACCCAGACAGCACCTGCGCTGTATCACCAATCGTTTCTCCTCTGCCAATTTGCAGATCATTTGAGCTGAGGAAGAGCGCATGTCCGCCTAGCTGCGTCATGCCCGCTTCAAACGAGACACGGGTTCTAGTTGAAGATTTTTCAAAGATCATCGCTAATGTTTTTCCTTTGAATAAATCTTGATATGGATGTTGTTTCATTTCTTCTGCTTTTTCAATTAAGTACGCAATGTCATTGATCGAAAAGTCTTTTAACGATAAAAAGTCTTTTCCGTATAATGCCGGTTGCACGTCGACTTGGCTCATGCCGTCACTTCCTTTTTATATAATTCGTGGAGAGATACTGGTGATACATCACCATCTTTTCCTTGCAGGAACGCTTGCGCTGTTTCATATTCGGTTAGAACTTGAACACCATGTGTGAGTGCTTTTACACGCTGTTCTTTTGCCTCTTCATCATCACCTAAATGAATGTGAAGCGATTTATCGTCTTGTTGCAGCCACGATTCAAAGCTGCCAGTCCAGACGTCAAAGCCTGCTCGTTTTGCTTCATCTACGAATAATTCACTGCCTTGTATAAAGAGGCTTCCTTTCTGTTTCCAGATCGGTGCAAACACTTTTTTCAAGGCGCTTTCGACGTTCTTTCCTACACACATTCCTTCACCCGTCGCCTTCATTTCAGGTGTGAGCTTTAAATCGATATCTTGAATGGCGTGTGAGGAGAAGACTGGGAATTTAACAGCTGTGCCCCCCTTATTCTTCGTTGCCGGTTTCAATTCTTCAAGCGTTGCACCAGCTAACAGCTGAGTCGCCATTGGGATCATGTCAACACCCATGACTTTACTTACAACTGGAACAGTCCGGCTTGCCCGAGGATTCACCTCTAATACGAGCGCCTGGTTCCCTTTTATCACAAATTGAATATTCATAATGCCTTTAAAAGCTAATTTCTTTGCGATTTGTTCAGAAGCGTTATACACCTGCTCTTTGATGTCTTCACTAATAGAGACACTTGGTAAGATGGCAAAGCTGTCACCTGAGTGTACGCCCGCTTTTTCAATATGCTCAACGATTGTTGGAATGAATGTCGTTTGTCCGTCTGAAATGAGATCCACTTCCACTTCTTTTCCAGTGACATACTCATCAATTAAGATCGGATAAGGTAAATGATCTGGCTGATCAAGTATTGCTACCAATTGAGCTTCTGTATGGACAACGATCATGCCCATTCCCCCAATGACATATGATGGACGAATAAGAACAGGGTACCCGATGCTTGCAGCATGCTCCAGTGCTTCTTCTTTTGAATGTGCTGTATCTCCTTTTGCATGAGGAAGGTTCAGTTCATTAAGAAGCTGATAGAATAAATCGCGATCTTCTAATGCATCTAGTGTGTCAAAGGACGTGCCTAACAAGGTAACGCCGGCTTTTTCTAATCCTTCCGCCACATTGATTGCTGTCTGCCCGCCAAATTGAACGATGACAAAATCAATTTGCTCCGCTTCAACTACGTTTAAAATATGTTCTAACGTGATCGGCTCAAAGTATAAACGATCTGCAATCTCATAATCGGTACTAACCGTTTCTGGATTATTGTTCATCATGATGGTTTCAAATCCAAGCTTTTGTAAAGTAAGAACGCCGTGAACGGCACTATAATCAAACTCGACCCCTTGCCCAATTCGAATCGGACCAGATCCAATGATGAGTGCACGCTGCTTTGTTTTCTCTTGATGCTCTCCATCACTTTTGCCAAAGTACGTAGAATAGAAGTAATTCGTTTTTGCATCGAATTCAGCCGCACATGTATCGACAATTTTAAATGAAGCGGCAATGCCATACTCTTGGCGAAGCTGTCTGATATCTTGTTCACTGCGATCCGTCAGAGAAGCGATTGTTTCATCAAGGAAACCTTTTTCTTTCACCTTTCTTAAAGTGTCTTTGGATAGCGTCCCCTGATGATTCTTCAATTCTTGTTCGAGTGTGATCATATTCTTGAAGACATGTAAGAAAAACAGATCAATCTTCGTCGTTTCATGAATCGTTTCAACGGTTTCTTGTCTGGAAAGCAGCTCCATGACAGCAAAGAAACGGCGATCGTCCGGTGTTTTGATTAATTCAAATAACTGTTCAGTCGAATGTTCTTTCAGTTCAGGCAAGTGGAAGCCCTTTGTTTTGATTTCAAGTGATGCGACGGCTTTTTGAATGGCAGATTCTAAATTACGGTCAATCGCCATGACTTCACCAGTCGCCTTCATTTTTGTGCCTAATTTCCGGTCTGCCTGTTTAAATTTATCGAACGGCCAGCGCGGGAATTTCACCACGACATAATCGAGTGCCGGCTCAAAGCTAGCATACGTTGTTCCTGTAAGCGGATTTTTCAATTCATCTAGTGTATAACCGACCGCAAGTTTTGCCGCCATTTTGGCAATCGGATAGCCTGTTGCTTTCGATGCAAGAGCAGAAGACCGGCTGACCCGAGGGTTGACCTCAATGACAAAATATTCTTTGCTAAGTGGATCAAGAGCGAACTGGATATTACAGCCGCCAACGACATCAAGCGCTGAAATGATTTTTAAGCTCGCTGAACGGAGCATTTGATAATCCTGATCCGTTAATGTCTGTGACGGTGCAACGACAATCGAGTCACCTGTATGCACACCAACTGGATCGATATTTTCCATGTTACATACAGTGATACACGTATTTTGACGATCTCTCATAACCTCATACTCGACTTCTTTAAAGCCAGCAATGCTTTTTTCAACTAAGCACTGATGAATCGGACTCGCTAGAAGAGCACCTTCAATCAGCGGTTTAAAAGCCTCTTCAGTTAAAGCGATGCCTCCCCCTTTACCACCAAGTGTGTAGGCTGGTCGAAGAATGACGGGAAAGCCCACTTCTTTTGCAAATTGAAGGGCGTCTTTCGCATTATCCACAATTTCACTTTCTGGTACAGGTTCATTCAAATGCTTCATGAGAGCACGGAATTTCTCACGATCTTCACCGTTTTCAATTGTTTCAACTGACGTTCCGAGCAGTTTTACCCCATGCTTTTTCAGCACACCGGCTTTTTCCAGCTCGACAGCAAGGTTTAAAGCCGTCTGTCCGCCAAGATTGGCTAAAAGACCATCTGGTTTCTCTTTTTCAATGATTCTTGTCACTGAATCAACTGAAAGCGGTTCAAAATAAATTTCATCAGCAAATGACTCGTCTGTCATAATGGTTGCTGGGTTGTTATTCACTAAGATGACGTTGTAGCCTTCTTCTTTTAAGGCCATACAACCTTGGGTTCCTGAGTAATCAAATTCTGCTGCCTGACCAATGATGATTGGACCAGACCCGATGACTAGAATGGTTTGTATGCTTTGATCTTTAGGCATGTGCGACTTCTCTCCTTGCTTGTTTCACTTTCTCAATAAAATCATCGAATACCCATTCACTTTCTGCAGGGCCTGGATGTGCTTCTGGATGAAATTGAACGGACATAATCAGCTTCTCTTTATGAATGAATCCTTCAACAGATCCGTCATTCACGTGGAGGAATTTGACGTCCACTTCTTTGTCATTCATGCTTTTTTCATTGACCACATAGCTATGATTTTGGCTTGTCATAAAGACACGTTTTGATTCTGTATCTTGTACAGGATGATTCGCCCCGCGGTGGCCAAAAGGAAGCTTATACGTATCCCCGCCAAGCGCAAGAGCAATTAATTGATGACCTAAGCAAATGCCTAGTGTCGGGAAGGTCATCATGATGTCATGAATGGTTTTTAAATATGGCTTCATTGTTTTTGGATCTCCAGGTCCATTTGACAAAAGGATCGCATCTGGCTTGATATCAAATACCTTTTCCATTTGTTTGTACGGAATCACTGTGACTTTACAGCCGCGCGCTTCGAGTGAGTCCGCAATAGATTTTTTAAAGCCAAAATCAATGAGCGCTACATGTTCCTCGCCGCTTCCTTGTGTGTATACTTCATCTTCTGTGACCTGCTCAATCACATTGTCTTGCTTCATTGCAGGAGGCGTTTCATTTTCGTCTAAACTAAGCACTGCATTCATCGTTCCATTTGCTCGAATGTTCTGCACGACTGCACGAGTATCTGTATGTGTAAGAAGCGGAATGTTCCACTTCTGTAAATAATCTTTTAAGCTTACGGCTGCAAGGTGATGAGAAAAATGGTCAGCTGCCTCATAGACAACGACCGCTTTCACTTGTGGTTTTTTGCTCTCAAAGTCTTCATGATTGATGCCGTAATTTCCGATGAGCGGATATGTGAAGACAATGATTTGTCCTTTATAAGAAGGATCTGTGAGCACCTCCTGATAACCTGTCATCCCTGTAAAAAAGACCACTTCACCTGTTATGCCAGCTTCTCCTGTCAGATCTCCTTCAAAAGAGGCTCCATCTTCTAAATTTAAATAACCTTTCATGCTTGTGTCACCCCGTATTGAATAATTAATAATATAAATGCATGTTTATACGTTTCGATGCAAAAAAATTTAGACCGTTACTGTTTCATTTGCTAACACTTGAATGACCGCTTCTATTGCTTGATCCAATTCAACTTTTTTGACATTCAGTGGAGGTAATAAACGAATGACATTCGGACCAGCTGGAAGCACCAGCAAACCTTGCTCTCGAAGAGCTGTGATGTAATCACCTACTGGCTGGTGACACTCAATCCCTGCCATTAATCCTTTGCCCCGTACTTCTTTCACGATATTCAGCTGTTTGACTTCTTGCAGTCTCTTTAAGAGATACGCACCCTTTTCTTTCACTTCTGAAAGAAAGTCTTCTTTGAATATCACATCAAGAGTTGCGTTCACAGCTGACATAGCGAGCATGTTGCCACCAAATGTTGTGCCATGAGAGCCTGGAGAAAATGCATCCCCTAAAGCTTTTTTCCCTATCACTGCACCGACTGGAAACCCATTTCCTAAACCTTTTGCGGCTGAAATAATATCAGGATCAAGTCCCGATTGCTCATAGGCAAATGCTGTCCCTGTTCGCCCAATACCCGTTTGGATTTCATCTACAATCAGCAGCGCTTGATGTTTTTTGCAAAACGTTTGAACGGCTTCTAGAAATTCAGCTGTAGCTGGATTCACTCCACCTTCACCTTGCACCACTTCCAGCATGACAGCTGCGACATCATCGATTTCACACGCTGTAATCGCTTCAGGGTCATTAAACGGTACATAATGAAAGCCTTCCAGCATCGGTCCAAAACCAGTTTTGATTTTATCTTGACCTGTGGCAGCCATACCAGCATACGTGCGCCCATGGAAAGAGTGCAAAAACGTCACAATATTTGTTTTACCTGTTGCTTTTCGGGCCAATTTGATAGCCCCTTCATTCGCTTCAGCCCCGCTGTTGCAGAAAAATACGAGATCTCCTGAACTGTTTGCTGCCAGCTTTTCCGCTGCTTTTTCTTGCAGTCCATTTTCAAATAGATTTGATACGTGCCAGACCTCGTCAAGCTGCTTCTTGATGGCTTGATTGACCTTTGGATGATTGTGACCTAAATTCGTGACCGCAATGCCTTGTATAAAGTCTAAATATTTTTTCCCAGTTGTATCAACTGCCCAAGAACCTTCTGCCTCTTTAATTTCAACATTCCACCGTCCGTATGTTTGAAAAAGATGACTCACAGGACCGCCTCCTTTTGTTTTACAATTCGAGTTCCTTTAAAGGTATCTCCTGTAAAAATACTGCCTTTTCCATTCACAATCATGACTTCATCCACATCTCCTGATAAAGCACTGAGCGCGGATTGTACTTTTGGAATCATTCCCCCGGAAATAATGCCTTCATCGATGAGCTTGAGAGCTTCTTGTTCGGTGACAACGTCTAACAGCTCTCCATTTTTTAAAATTCCTTCCACATCTGTGACAAACATGAGCTTATCAGCTTTCATAGCTCCTGCGACTGCTGATGCTGCAAGATCAGCATTTACATTTAACGTTTGGCATTCTTCGGTCATAGATAGCGGCGCAATGACGGGAATGAATTGTTTCTCCATTAGTGCTTCTGCCATCTCTGGATTGACTTCTTTGATTTCGCCAACGTACCCATATACATCTTGATCGAGAAAATCGGCGACAAGCATCTGTCCATCTTTACCAGATACACCGACAGATGATATATCATGCTTTGCCAGTTCTGAAACAAAGTATTTATTCACCGTTCCTGAAAGGACCATTTCGGCTACCTCTAACACCGGCTTTGTTGTTTTGCGCTGTCCATCTACAAATTCCGTTTTCACTTCTAATTTTTGCAGCATGCTCGTGATTTCAGGGCCCCCGCCATGTACGATAGCCAGTTTAAATCCAGCAGCTTGAAGTGAGCGGACATTTTCATAAAAGGTATCGGAAAGTTCTCGAATGACACTGCCTCCACACTTGAACACGATCGTTTTATCCATGTCTATCTCCTTCATTATGTGCGATAGCTCGCGTTAATTTTCACATAATCATAGGTAAGGTCACAGCCCCATGCTGCCGCTTCACCATTTCCTTCATTCATTTGAATGAAAATCGTAATCTCATCCTGCTCTAGATACGCTTTTGCTTCCTCTTCTGAGAAAGACTGAGGTTCATTATGTTTAAACAGACATTGCCCGCCTAAGTAAACTTCAACCTCATCTGGCGTGACAGAAGCTGCGCTATGACCGATTGCTCCGACAATCCGGCCCCAGTTGGCGTCCGTACCGTATACGGCTGTTTTCACAAGACTTGAACCTACGATTTTTTTGGCAATAATACCAGCTTCTAAGTTGTTTTTTGCACCAACAACTTTCGCTTCGATTAATTTAGTTGCGCCTTCTCCGTCTCTTGCAATCTCTTTTGCTAGATCTTCGCAGGCTAGTTTTAATCCTTCTTTAAACAATGGCCATTCTGGATGTTCTTCATTCAGTGCCTGGTTTTCTGCCATTCCATTTGCCATCACAAGCACCATATCGTTAGTTGATGTTTCTCCATCGACGGTAATTTGATTAAACGTCACATCTGTGATGTCACGAAGAGCATTTTGCAAAGCTTCTTGTTCGACATTTGCATCGGTTGTGACAAACCCGAGCATTGTGGCCATGTTCGGATGAATCATACCAGAGCCTTTTGCTGCACCAGAAATGAGAATCTCTTTCCCGTCTATCGTCAAGGAGTATGTCGTATTTTTAATGACTGTATCTGTTGTTAAAATCGCTTCTTCAAAGTGGCCATTTCCTGCTTTTGCTTCTTTTAGCTGAGCGATGCCTGTTTTGATTTTATCCATATCCAGACACTCTCCAATGACACCAGTAGAAGAAACAGCAATGTAATCAGGCTCTGTCCCTAACATGTCTGCACAGGCTGCCTGCATGTCGTATGCATCTTTTAATCCCTGCTCACCTGTACATGCGTTGGCGATGGCACTATTGACAATGACACCTTTTAGTTTGCCCGTCTTTTTCAAGCTTTTTTGTGTGACTTGAAGAGGCGCAGCTTGAAAGTGACTTTGAGTGTATACCGCTGCACTCGCTGCTGGTACTTCACTGATGATCAAGCCAAGGTCTTTTTTTGAATAGCGTAATCCTATATGAATCCCCTTTGCTTCAAAACCTTTTGGTGATGATACGTCCCCGTCTATTTTGACAATACTTTTTTCATTCAATTCGATCATGTTTGTTGTCTCCCCTGTTCTTATGGATAGAGAGGTGTCATTGTGAGGCCCGCCTCTTCATGAAAGCCTTTGATGATGTTGAAGTTTTGAACCGCTTGGCCGGCTGCACCTTTCATGAGATTATCTATGACAGATACAATCGTCAGTCTACCTGTTCGCTCATCTAAATGAAAACCAATGTCACAGAAGTTACTGCCGTATACTTCTTTTGTTTGTGGATATATCCCATGATCTCTCACTCTTACAAAATAGGAATCTTCATAAAAATTCTTCATCCGTTTCATTAATTCTTCTTTTGTGACATCTGATTTCAATTGTGTATACATCGTCGCCATAATCCCTCTTGTCATCGGGACAAGGTGTGTTGAAAATGTGATGTTCGCCGTTTGCGGGTTCCATTCTCTAAGTACTTGTTCTATTTCAGGTGTGTGCTGATGTTCATTCACCTTATAAATTTTAAAGTTATCGTTCAGCTCTGAAAAATGTGTGCCAAGTGAGGCTGATCGCCCTGCACCGGACACCCCGGTTTTTGCATCTATAATGATCATAGATTCATCGATTAAATTCTGTTTCATCAGCGGTGCTAAACCTAGAAGAACTGCAGTAGGAAAGCAGCCTGGGTTTGCAATGACTTCCGCTTGCTTAATGGTTTCACGATTCAATTCAGATAATCCGTATACAGCTTGTTGAACCGATGCTTCATCCGCTGCCCTTCGTTTATACCACGCTTCATAAACAGTTCCATCTTGAATGCGCAAGTCACCTGATAAATCAATAATTGGCACCCCTTGATTCATGAGCTTCGGTGTGAGTTCACTTGAAACGCCTGCTGGTGTCGCTAGAAACACAGCATCTGTTTCTTGCACAATGGTAGCCGGATCAATGGCTTTTAATGTTTGGTCAGTAATCGTTGTCAGATGCGGATAAGATTGACTGTATAATTGCCCATCACCACTTGATGAATACAATATACATTCCTCCACATGTGGATGCTGCTTAAAGATACGAACTAATTCCGCACCACCGTACCCTGTAGCACCTATAATACCTATTTTCAACGTCAATACACCCTCTTGATCTTTGTGAAATTATTTAACATTATAACATGTATAAAAATTAATTCAATTGTATATTTAATATTTGTTTTCATTTTTTTTCATAAAAAAATCCACATATCTTCGTGAGACATGCGGATTTTATCTATTGTTCTTCATATTGAGGACCAGAAGCGCACTGCATAAATATAATAGGGAACTTGCATAAAAAATCAAATGAATGGTGAAGAAATCAGCAAACAGGCCGCCAAGCATAATGGCGATAGATGAAAAAAGCGCTGTCCAAAAATGATAGTGCCCAACTTCTTTCATTCGCTTCTTCTCATTTGTGAGTTCGGTGACGAGCAGTTTCTCTCCGTGCTTCTGAACACCACCTAGCACACCTAAGGCAAGCTGAATCATATAAACTTGCTCTACTTCTGTGATATGTGGAAAAAGGAGAAGAAGAAACGCCATACCAAACGAATGAATGATTAAAAAGAGACGCCTGTCGGTCGTTTCAGGAAGTTTTCCTAATAATAAATGAATGAACGCACCGCTCAAACCAAACAGACCATAAGCAAGACCAAATTGAGAATAGCTCGACCCAACATTTTTAATAAAAAGAATATAAAAAGGGAAAATGAGACTACTGGCGAAAAACAGTAGACTTTGTGAATAGACGAACCATTTCATTGCTTTAGCATTCATTGTGTATTGTACCTTTCATAAAAGTAGTTGATAAATCTGCCATCTGGATCTGCTTGCTTTTTCTTTTGAAAGAATAGATCGGTTTTTGGATACGCTTGTTTCATTTGTGCTTTCGTTTGATAAGGCATGTATGGTAAGTAATAGCTTCCATGGTGCCGTAAGGTGATATCTGTCATTTGCCGGATGACCCGCTCTGCTTCTGCCTTCTCTTCTTTCTCAAAACCATAATTCACTAACAAAACAAGTGCAAACATATCTTCTTTCGCATATGAGAGATCCGCTTTTTCATTTTTTTGTACGTAACGGATCGTGATGTTCATTAAATTCAATTCTTCCTGTTGTAAAAAGCTTCTCATGTCATCGATATACGCACGAAAACGATCAACTGGAACAAAGTATTCTTGAAGCACATCGGTATCTGACTCATTTTCATATTCTAAAAAAGCAGAATCAGACCGCATCACGTTATTTCTTGTGATCAGCTGGTCATTTTGACTTTGAAAATACTTCTTTTGCAAGTTCCATAGCAAATCTTTCCCCATATCAAATCTTCTCGAAAGGCCGAGCATAAATTTTAAAGGGATGACGAGCTGATCTTCTTTGAGCTCGCGGTATGAATCGATCTGTTGATCAGAAGTAAGTGAATAATTCGTCACATACATCTCTTTCAAAAAATTTGTTTTCGCTGTAGAGATTCTTGCGAGATGCATGCGCACTTCTTTATTGTTCTTTACATGCTTTTGAAAATAATCAGTGTATTCATCGTAGTGTAGAGAGGTTGTCTCCATTTTATATAATTCATCCTTTGTTAAGGAAAGCTCAACATCTAAAATGACACCGAATAAGCCGTATCCTCCAATCACGGCAGTAAATAAATCATCGCTAGGCTTTACTGTGATGATCTCTCCATCTGCTTTTAACAGTGTGAAAGAGCGCACAGTGTCAATAAGTGAGCCGTAGCGAATGTCACGTCCATGTGCATTTGCACTTAACGAGCCACCAATCGTAAAGATGTTTTGAGATTGCATCACCTTTACTGCAAGACCATATGGGTTCACATATTTTTGAATATCATCCCATGTGGCGCCGCTCTGGACCCGAATGGTCTTCTTATTTTCATTAAATGATACGATTCGGCGAAATTTCGTCATGTCTAGTACAATGCCATTTTCATAATACGTGTGGCCGCCCATACTATGCTGCTTTCCGGCGATTGAAATGGGCAGATTCTTCTCTTTTGCTTCTTCTAATACTTCTTTTAAAGATTCTATTTCTTTTCCTTGCACGACTTTTTTTATTTTGACCGGCATGAGGTGACTCACATCTGTAAACGCCTCAAGTCCTTGTCTTTTGTGTGCTTGATCTTCACGTATAGAGACTGATGCAAAAAAGGCAGCACCATATCCCATCAAAAGGACGATCCATATCCACTTTCGCTTCATTATAGGTACTCCGTTCTATAAAATTACATCCATTATATCATTCCATACTCCTCCTTCACCTTAATTTTTCATAAAAAAAACCTAGCATGAGTTCAACTCATACCAGGCATTTTTCGTATTTACTTATTGAATACCAAGCGCAATTTTTGCGTACCTTGACATTTTGTCACGTGTCCAAGGTGGATTCCATACGATGTGAACTTCTGTTTCTTTCACTTCAGGCAAGTCGCTCAATGCTTTTTTGACTTCATCGACGATAACTGGTGCAAGAGGACAGCCCATTGATGTTAAAGTCATTGTGATATCCGCTTTTCCATTCTCATCAAGATCGACATCATAGACAAGTCCAAGGTTGACGATGTCTACGTTTAACTCAGGGTCAATCACCTGTTCTAGGGCGCCTAAAATATTTTCTTTCAATGCTTCATCCATGATATCCACTCCTTTTTCAACTAGTATAACGTACTTTTCCTTTTGGCTAAACGTTTGTGCTTTTCAGGTGTGTCACAAACCAATCAATCGTTTCAAACATCGCTTGTCTTGAGACCTTATGGCCAGCCTGTCCATCTGTAATAAAACGAATCAGGTGCGGATCTTCTTTATATTGGGTTTCTGCTAACTCGTCATAAAGAGCTTTTGCATGTCTGTAAGGGACAACTGGATCGTTTTCTGCATGCCAGAATAACAGCGGTCTTTTGTTTAATCGATCTGTTTGCAGCGTTAAATCATAAGGACGCAGAGCGTCTAATTGCTGATTGACTTCTTCGTCCGTGATATCTTTCATCAACCCTTTGTGACGCATGTCCATGATTTGTGCTTGTAGGAATGTCGTATATTTCGGACTGCCCATCAAGCTGACTGCCGCTTTAATCCAATCATGTTTTGCGAGTGCACCAAAGGTCGTGATTCCTCCCATAGATGTACCCGCAACACCTATTAGATCGGCTTCAATCAATTGTTTTTCTTGAAAATGTGTCTTAAGTATATCGATTTCACGGATTTCGTTCAGGACGATTTCCCAAAACTTTGATGCCAGTTCCTCTAAGCTGAGGTTTTCTGATCTTACACCATGATAAGCACAGTCAGGCAAAATGACTCTCATGCCTTTTTCCGCCAAATGAAAGGCGAAGTGTAAGTTGTGCTCGCGTGCACTTGTAAATCCATGTATAAAAAATACAAGTGGCAGTGGTTTGTCTTTATTTTCAGCTTTTACGATATGTAAAAATGGAATATCGTGCGTCATTTGCTCATCAATGGTGATCACAGCCTATGAATCCTCCTTTATCATTCCCGTCTTTGTTTATTTTAACATGTAGACAACGAAGATGTGATAAAGATACACTATAGGTGGAGGCACCCGCACCAGCTGCCTCCTATTACTTACAGATCAAAGGAGATTTTATGGAGACTAAACCTTATCTAATCGCACTTGACCTGGATGGCACGTTATTAAAAGACGATAAAACGATTTCAGCACACACACTTGATGTCATTCAAAAAGTGAAAGACAGCGGGCATCATGTCTGTATTTCAACTGGCCGGCCATTTCGTTCCAGCTCTCCTTATTATCAGCAATTGCAGCTCGATTCACCGATTGTGAACTTTAATGGAGCGTTTGTCCATCATCCTCTTGATGAAAAATGGGGCAGATTTCACACATCACTTGATCTTCAAGTCGTGAAACAGCTTGTGGATATTAGTGAGGAATATAAAGTACACAATGTGTTAGCTGAAGTGCTAGACGATTTGTATTTCCATTATCATGATGAAAAGCTCATTGATATATTTAATATGAATGCAAACAAAGTGACCGTTGGAGACCTTCGGAACAATCTTGGAGAGAATGTCACAAGCGTCTTAATTCACGCAAAAGAAGAAGACGTCGGAGCGATTCGGAGCTATTTGACAGATGTTCATGCAGAAGTGATTGACCACAGACGCTGGGCTGCTCCGTGGCACGTCATTGAAATCATTAAAACAGGTATGAACAAAGCCGTTGGACTGCAAAAGATCAGTGATTATTACGGTGTACCTCAGGAGCGGATTGTGGCATTCGGAGATGAAGACAATGATTTAGAGATGCTTGAATTTGCTGGATGCGGGGTTGCCATGGGCAACGGAATTGATGCAGTGAAACGCGTCTCTAATGAAGTGACAGATACGAACGAACAAGATGGGATTGCAAAATTCCTAACGAATTACTTCTCGCTTTAATTTTTCCATTCATACATAGCAGGTCGAAGCGGGCATACTACCGTTAGACAGGTTGTCCTGTCAGCTTGTGTAAAGGGGCGGATTCCGAATGGGTAAAAGAAGCAAATCGAAACGCTTTATACAACAAGGTAAAGATTCAGTCAGTCTGCATGACGCACGTTTTCCGTATCGTTCCACACTTGAAGAAGCTGCGGAGGACAGGGGAAATATGAAGACTGATGCTTCTGGAGGTTCATTGTGAGAAACGAACTTTTTGATCAAGCCAAATCATTTACTGAAGAAGCCCTTACTTCTTCATTTCCATCTGGTTTAGAGCGTCAACAAGCAGTTCAGCGAGCTAAAAACGCCGTATCATCTGCATTTGCTAATTCGACAGATGCAGAAAGAAACCAGCTGCATACGTTCCAAGACCTGCTTGATGATCTTTAACGAAAAAAGCTGTCCGCTTTGTGGACAGCTTTTCTTATGCTTATTTCACTTGGAACGTTTTCTTCTCAGTGATTTGCTTTAGCCCTTCTGCTTTTCCTTTAAATGTGACGACCGCTTCATACGTTCCCGGCTCCACACCGTTTGACCACGTATCTTGGAAGTCATATGTTTCATCTGCTTTCAGCACAAAGGATTGGATGGCTTGTGTGAACATACGGTCTTTCGAGTAACGGTATTTTTCATTTCCGTCTTCATCGTACACACTCAATTCGAATTTTTGGCTTGTGTTAAACGTGAATTCAATATCTCGATCTGATTCATTTTTGAGTGACATATGAAATTGAACTGAAGAACCTTTTTGGACGGGGTCTACTGTGAGTACAACGGTTTTTTCTCCCATTTGACCGGATACCTCCTTGTCTGGTTCATCCTTTTTTTGTTGTCCACAAGCTGTTAAAACCAATAGAACGAGAAAAAGCACTAACCCTTTTTTCATCTTCTACCCACCTTTTAATCTCGTCTGAAAAATCCAAGAATATTGGTTGTTTGAACAATATTTGTAAAGGCTTTTGGATCGACTTCCTTTATAATTTGTTCAAGTTCATACAGCTCATACCTTGTAATGACAATGACCATCATTTCTTTTTGTTCATTGGTAAATGCCCCTTTTGCCGGAACAGTCGTAATCCCTCTGACCATTTTTCCATAAATGGCTTCTTTGATTTCATCTGCTTTCTTTGTCACAATCATGGCAGTCAGCTTTTCATGTCTCGTATGGATGGCATCAATTACCCTAGTCGTCACATATAATGTGACAAGGGTATATAAAGCTTTCTCCCAACCTTGTAACAATCCTGCTGTAAAAATGATAATTCCGTTTAAAATGAAGAAATACGTGCCCACTGGTTTGTCTTTCCATTTCGCTAAAATCATCGCAATAATGTCAAGGCCGCCTGTAGATGCCCCATATTTCAGTGTAATCCCAATGCCAAGTGCAGAAATGACTCCGCCAAATACAGCATTTAATAAAATATCTTCAGAAACACTTGTCTCTGGTAAAATGCCGAGGAAAATCGTTGTCAGTGCCACACTAATAATGCTATACAAAGTAAAGGAACGACCAACCTTCATCCAGCCTAAAATGCCGACCGGAATGTTTAAAATAAATAATAGGATTCCTGTTGATAAATAAAACGGTGCATATTGATCGATTAAACTGGATAACAGCTGGGCTACCCCCGTAAAACCACTTGCATATACGTCAGCAGGGATTAAAAATAAATTCAGCCCAATCGCATTGAGTAAGGCACCAATGACGACGACGATGAGTTTTTTTGCTTCTCCAATGAACATGTTGTCATTCCTCCACTTACCATTCTCTCTATGGTTTTCCCTAAAATTTAGAATTTGAACACGAAAAGATGATTTTCTATGATATAGTTAGGCTAAAAAGATGTAAAATATGGTTGATTTTTTTAGAAAGAAGGGATTTTGATGACCGTTCATATCATAGCAGACAGTGCTGCTGATCTGCCTCTTTCTTATTATGATGAACAAAACATGACACTCATTCCGCTGCGTGTGTTACTCGGCGAGCAGGAATTTGAGGATTTGATTACCATTGAACCAAAACAAGTATTTGATGCGATGAGACAAGGTGCAAGTCCAAAAACATCACAAGCTTCACCGAACCGGATAAAGGAAGCCTTTGTTTCTGCAGCACAAACCCATACATCGGCTATTTATGTTGCCTTTTCATCAGAGCTTTCAGGTACATACCAAACCGCTGTGATGATGGCAAACGAAGTGAAGGAAGAATACCCTGATTTCGATTTACGGATCATTGATTCTAAATGTGCTTCACTTGGTTATGGACTAGCTGTCAAACACGCTCAATCACTTGCCATTGACGGAAATACAATACAAGAAATTGAAACGTCTGTAAAGCATTTTTGTGAATCTTTACAACATATTTTTACTGTAGACGATTTATCGTATTTAGCAAGAGGCGGAAGAATCAGTAAAGCGTCCGCATTTGTTGGCGGGTTGTTAAGTATTAAACCCATTTTACACGTTGAGGATGGAAAACTGATACCCCTTGAAAAAATTCGTGGCCGGAAAAAATTGTTGAAACGCATTATCGAGCTAATGAAAGAACGCGGATCTGACTGGTCCAGCCAAACTGTTGGCATTAGTCATGGAGATGACCCTGCACTTGCAGAAGAAATGAGACAATTAATCGAAGCCGAATTTCATCCAAAAGAAATCGACATCCAGGTCATCGGCGCAGCTGTCGGGTCCCACTCAGGCCCTAGCACACTTGCCATCTTCTTTACAGGCAGTCCATCATAAAAAGCACCCTTCCCTGAAACATCACGGGAAGGGTGCTTTTCTTATGATAACTTAAATCGGTGAACGGTTTCGTTTAACCTTGCCGTCATACTCATCAGTTCTTCTACTTGTTTGTTCATTTGATGGAAAGATTGCAGTTGTTCGTTTGCCGAGGCAGAAATTTCTTCGCTGCCCGCTGCCGTTTCTTCTACAACGGCACTAATATTTTCAATCGAGTGCAGCACTTGTCCGCCAAGCTCTGTTGATTGAATAATTTGGTCATTTAAGACCGCCATTTCTTGCTTAATATGTTGTGCTTTTGTTTCTATATCTTCAAAGGAGTGTGAGGTTTTGTCCATTGCATCTTGCTGCTGAAGTGATAGCTTGACCCCTTCTTGTACAGTTTGGCTAATGGATTGAATGCCTTTTTCAATATGACTCACCATGTCAAAAATTTGTCTTGTTGCACGAGACGATTCATCTGCCAGCTTACGAATTTCGTCCGCTACGACGGCAAACCCTTTGCCAGCTTCTCCTGCTCTTGCCGCTTCAATCGCCGCATTGAGCGAGAGGAGGTTTGTCTGGTCCGCAATATCAGAAACCGTTTTGGCCATTGCGGAGATTCCGCTTGCGTACTGAGTGAATTCTCCTGCAGACTCTTCAATTTGTCTCGTCGCACGTGTATTTTTTTCAATGGCTGCTTTTGTTTCTGTTAACGTGTGCTTTCCGCTTTCTACCGCTTCAATGGCATCCTCTGTACTACGAATGACTGTATGTGATCTTTCGGAATTCTTACGGCCATGTGAATCCATTTTCTCAATCAAACTAACGCCATGCTGAAGGTCTTCTGAAATCGCTTGTGAACCATTTGCCATTTCGTCTGTCGATACAGACACTTGATTGGCTGATTCCATAAGCTTTTTGTTTTCATCATCTAACTGAATCGAAAATGATTCTACTTGGCTTGAGACATGGCTGATTTCTTGAATCAAGCTAATCAGCTGATCCGTCATTTGATTGAACGACTCATTTAATCCGCCGATTTCATCTTTACGCTTGATGTTCATCCGCTCTACAGCGAGGTTTCCTTCGGCAATCTGTTTTGCCCGGTAAGAAAGGGATTTGATTGGTGTCACAATGGATCTCGTTAAACCAATATTTAAAAAGACGGCGATGACAATCAGCGTGAGGGCTGCGACAGATGCGCTTGTAATGATCCATTGCACATTATCTGCCGCCTCCTCTAAATGGTATTCATACGCTTCTTGTGCTCTTTTATTCATCGTATGCACGTCGTTTAAAACACCGTCAATTCTGGCAGCCACTCGTCTGGCATCAGAGGCATTTTTTTCACCAATGGCATTGTTTGCTTCTTGCGTCCATGTGTCAAACTTTGAATTTAACCGTGTTAGGGCTTCTTTGTTCATATTTCCTGCGTTTTTGTTTAACGTTTGCAGCTGTTTTTTCGCTGTCGATATATCGTTTTGAACGACCTCTAGCTGTTCATCTGAAAGGGTCATGGAATAATTGGTCATGGCTTGTTCGACACTTTCAAAGCTGGCCTTCGTTTTTTGTACATTCAGTAAGGTTTGAACTTCTGTTTCGCTTGATGACTGAATCTTTGTCATGCTCACAATAATAAAGGCAATTACGCCAACCGCTAAAAGAAGTGAAATGAGTGAGTTGAGCAAAATTTTGATGCGTAAGCTCATGATGCTGCCCCCTCTTCTTTCAGAAGTGTTTGCTTCAGTCCATTTAATTTTTTGGTCAATTTCTCAGCATCTTTGAGCACCCGGATTCTTGCCATATCGATTCCGTCATTACTTAAGTCATAAACGATATGTCCACTTTTGATTTTGCTGCTTTTGACGAGCTGTTCGCTGAATTGATAGACGACTTCATCTACTTTTTTGACCATAGACGAAATAACGGCTTTTTCAGCTGTATAATACTGATCGCTGTCCACGCCGATTGCATATTTGCCTTGCGTTTGCGCTTCTTTTAATACACCAACACCCGTATAACCGGCTGCGGCATATAAAACATCTGCTTTCTTTTTGATCATGTCTTTCGCTATTTTACTGCCTTTGCCTGCATCACTAAATGTGCCAGCATACGTGGATACGACCTTGATTTTCGGATTCACTAATTTTGCGCCTTTTTGATAGCCTTGTTCAAATCGATGGATCACCTCTGCATCGACTCCGCCCACAAAACCAATGACATCACTTTTTGTTGTCATGGCAGCAAGTGCTCCCGCTAAATAGCTGCCCTGCTCTTCTTTAAAAGTCACTGATGTGACATTTTTCAATTCAGACACAGCATCAATGAGTAAAAATTGCTTTTTCGGATATTTTTTCGCTACCTTTTCTAAGTCTTCTTGCATACTGAAACCTACACCGATGATCAGGTCATTTCCATCTTTCACAAGCTCGGTCAGCCCTTTTTCATATGTATCGGTTTCTGCAATTTCTCTATAATCGAATTCAATGCCAAGCTCATCACGTGCTTTTTCTAATCCCTTAAATGATGAATCGTTAAATGATTGATCACCAAGACCATCATCCGTCAGCATGACACCAATATGCTTCGTATTTGATACCGGTGGTCCTCCCTGCTGATTGCTGCATGAGGCGAGTACCATGATCATAGCTGCCATCAGAAGTAATGAAATCTTCACTTTCATCCAAAAACACACTCCTTTTATCATCCTTACCCCTTATTTATCGGATTTGAGAGTCATTGTTTCAATGATAAAGTGAAGGATTTTCAGCTTTTTTCATGACTTTTTTCACTGAAAAAAACCATTATTTATGACAAAAATAAAAAAAGCGAGCAAATGCTCACTTTTTCTCGTATGTCCATCCTTCTTTTTGGTAAACAAGATCATTTTTCATCAGATGACCTAATGCTCGTTTGAAGGCTGCTTTGCTCATTTGAAATCTTTCCCGGATATCTTCTGGATCACTTTTATCCCCGTAAGGCATTGCACCGTTTCTCGTTCTCATGTAAGTTAAGATTTCTTCTGCATCGACAGATAATGCATCCTGCTTTCTCGGAAGCAGAGAAACGTTTACAGTTCCGTCCTCTTTCACTGCAATGACGCGTCCTGTCACGGTCGATCCCAATCTAGGCTCTTCCTTTCGTTCCGTGCGGTGGATAAATCCACGCACGCCTGTATCTGTCAGCATAAAAGAACCTGTCGCAATTAAGCGATAGATTGTTCCAGTAATTTCTTTGTTCATTAACGTTTCTGGCGCTTCAGTAAATAATTCACTGATCACATCTTCAGTGGCTGGTTTTGCGAACATTCTCCCGTAACTTGTCACTTTGAGCATACAGTATAGTTTGTCGCCTTTTTTCGGCCACGCTTCCTCAAAAGGCGGGAGGTGTTCAGTTGCAACAAGTGCATCCTTTGACAAACCTATATCGACAAAAGCACCCATATCTTCTACAACGTCTACAACTTCTACCCAGTCGTATGTATGTGCATTGATTTTAGGAATTTTCATCGTCGCTGCCAGTCTTTCTTCATGATCTACATATAAGTAGACCTCTACTTCATCACGATCTCCAATATCCTCTGTCATCTCACTGCGATGTAGGAGAACAGAATCTTCGCCATCTGTTAAAAAGTAGCCGTATTCCATCTCGTTATCTATTTGCAAGGTCAGTTGCTCACCTGGTCTCATGTTCTCTTCCTTCCTATCTGCCCTTAAAAGAGCGTTCGTTCATCTTTTGATTCACTTTATTCTACTATACTTCTGTCATCATGAACATCTCTAGTTCTGTTAGCTAAAGTGGACAAACTGTACTTGAATTATACCGCATACATCTGAACTCTCTTCGATAAAGTTTCTTCTTCCCCTATGGGCATGATAAAATAGACGCAATATCTATAGTTGGAGGTCATATGTGATGGCAAAAGAAAGTTCATTTGATATTGTATCGAAGGTGGAGCTGCCAGAGGTGCAAAACGCCATTCAAGCAGCACTGAAAGAAATTAAAAACCGTTATGATTTTAAAGGAAGTAAAAGTGATATTTCACTAGAAAAAGAAGAACTCGTTCTCATTTCTGATGATGACTTCAAGCTGGAGCAGCTAAAGGATGTCCTTGTGACAAAACTGATTAAACGAAACGTACCGACTAAAAACATTGACTACGGAAAAACAGAACATGCCCTAGGTGGAACCGTTCGCCAGCGTGCAAAGCTGATTAGCGGGATTGATAAGGACAATGCCAAAAAGATCAATGCCTTGATCAAACAATCTGGTATAAAAGTAAAGTCGCAATTTCAAGATGACCAAGTGCGTGTGACAGGAAAAAATAAAGATGATTTACAAGAAGTGATTGCGCTTATGCGCAAGGCAGATTTACCGATTGACGTCCAATTTATAAATTTTCGATAAATTTCAAATTTTCCATTGATTATTTCCGATTTTTTCGATACAGTTGATGGAAGTTCAATTCATTGACATGTTCATATCGCTTTCTTATCAAGAGAGGCAGAGGGACTGGCCCTGTGAAGCCTCAGCAACCGGTGTAGTAGAAATCTATTTTCTATGACCAAGGTGCTAAATCCAGCAAGCAACTGCTTGGAAGATAAGAAGAAGAATTTCCATACAGCCAAAAAGTCTTCTTCTTATCAGAAGGCTTTTTTTGTTACATAGAAATAAGGAGGAAACCAATGGGCCTATTACAAGACTTACAAAATCGCGTACTGATTGCTGATGGAGCAATGGGAACACTTTTATACTCTTATGGCATTGACCGTTGCTTTGAAGAATTAAATTTATCAAAAGAAGATGAAGTCAAAAGAGTGCACGAGGCATATGTGCAAGCTGGAGCGGACATTATTCAAACGAACACATACGGTGCGAATTATATTAAACTATCCCGCTACGGTTTAGAAGAAGAAACAAAACGCATTAACACAAAAGCTGTACAAATTGCCAAAGCAGCCGCTGGCTCAGCTTATGTCCTTGGAACGATCGGTGGCATTCGAACATTTAACAAAAATGCCTACTCTTTAGACGAGATTAAACGGAGCTTTAGAGAACAGCTCTATATCCTTTTAAATGAAGAGCCTGATGGATTACTGCTTGAAACATATTACGATATTGAAGAAGCAAAAGCCGTTCTTGAGATTGCTCGCAAAGAAACAGCGCTTCCGATTGTCATGAACGTCTCCATGCATGAGCAAGGTGTATTGCAGGACGGGACACCGCTAAAAGACGGTTTATCTGAATTATCCTCACTTGGCGCTGATGTCGTCGGCATTAACTGCCGGCTGGGCCCTTATCATATGATTCAGGCACTTGAAGGTGTTCCACTTTTGGAAAATTCTCATTTATCTGTCTATCCAAACAGCAGTCTCCCCTCCCTTGAAGAAGGCAGACTCGTCTATGATACAGATAATGATTATTTCCGAAAAAGTGCACTTGAGTTTAGAAATCAGGGCGCACGAATCATTGGAGGCTGCTGCGGAACAACCCCTCAGCATATTAGCGCCATGGCTGAGGCGGTCAAAGATTTAGCACCTATCACCGAAAAAGAAGTGAAAATATTAAAAGAAGAAATCATTTCCATCCAAGATCAACGGACAGAACCAGGTCTTGACGAGCTGGCTGTGAAAAAACGTTCGATTATCGTCGAGCTAGACCCGCCGAAGAAGCTGAACTTTGAAAAATTCCTCGTCGCAGCGAACGAATTAAAAAGTGCAGGCATTGATGCCCTCACACTGGCCGATAACTCTCTAGCTACCCCGCGTATTAGCAATGTGGCATGCGGCGCTTTATTAAAACAGCAGCTTGATATGCGTTCACTTGTCCATATCACATGTCGTGATCGCAATTTGATTGGACTCCAATCCCACTTAATGGGGCTGGACACACTTGGACTAACCGATATTTTAGCCATCACAGGCGATCCGTCTAAAATTGGAGACTTCCCAGGTGCGACATCTGTGTATGATTTAACCTCCTTTGATTTGATCCGTCTGATCAAACAATTTAACGAGGGACTATCTTTCTCCGGGAAGCCGCTCGGGAAAAAGACTAATTTTTCAGTGGCTGGCGCGTTTAATCCAAATGTCCGTCATATTGATAAAGCAGTCAAACGCCTCGAGAAGAAAATCGAATACGGTGCCGATTATTTTATTTCACAACCTGTATACTCTGAGGAACAGCTTGTGAAGATTCATGAAGAAAGCCGACATTTGGATAAACCGATTTACATCGGTATTATGCCGCTAACAAGCAGCCGAAACGCAGAGTTTATTCATCATGAAATTCCCGGCATTAAATTGTCTGACTCGATTCGTGAGATTATGGCCAAGGCAGGCGAAAATAAAGAAAAGCAGCGGACAGAAGGGTTAGCGATTGCCCGCTCTTTATTAGATACAGCTTGCGAATTGTTTAATGGTATCTATTTAATTACCCCTTTCCTTCGATCAGATTTAACAGCAGAACTGACAACTTACATCCATCAGAAAGAAAAGGAGCCAAACATCCATGCCAACTATCACTGAACAGCTCAAAAAACGCATCCTCGTCCTTGACGGTGCAATGGGCACAATGATTCAAAACGCCGATCTCACAGCAGAGGATTTCGGCGGAGAAGAGTATGAGGGCTGTAACGAATATTTAAACGTCACAGCCCCTCACATTATCTCCACGATTCACCGGCAATACCTAGAGGCAAGTGCTGACCTCATTGAAACAAATACATTCGGTGCGACGAAGCTCGTTCTCGATGAATATGGACTTGGCCATCTCGCCTATGAATTGAACGTAAAAGCAGCTCAGCTGGCAAAGCGTGAAGCAGACCGTTTGTCGACGCCAGACTGGCCCCGCTTTGTAGTAGGCGCAATGGGGCCCACTACAAAAACATTATCCGTGACAGGCGGCACAACGTTTGAAGAGCTCGTTGCAAATTATGAAGAACAAGCCCGCGCCCTGATTGATGGGAAATGTGATGCTCTTCTTTTAGAAACGAGTCAAGACATGCTGAATGTCAAAGCTGGATTTAAAGGCATTCAAGAAGCCTTTCACGCAACCGGTATTGAGCTACCACTGATGGTGTCAGGGACGATCGAACCAATGGGCACCACCCTTGCCGGTCAAGATATTGAAGCCTTTTATATCTCACTTGAGCATATGAAACCAATCAGCGTCGGACTAAACTGTGCAACTGGTCCAGAATTTATGACAGACCATATCCGTACACTTTCCTCCATCTCAAAGTCGGCTGTCAGCTGCTATCCAAACGCTGGTCTCCCTGATGAAGAAGGACAATATCACGAATCCCCTGCTTCGCTTGCTAAAAAAATCGCCGCTTTTGCAAAAGAAGGCTGGTTAAATATCGTTGGCGGCTGCTGCGGTACAACGCCTGCACATATTAAGGCATTATCAGATGAAGTACGTCCGCTTCAGCCCCGCAGCATGTCGCATGAGTCATCACCGCATACCGTATCAGGAATCGAGCCCCTCATTTATGAAGAAGCGATGCGCCCCCTCTTTGTTGGTGAGCGCACAAATGTCATTGGTTCACGCAAATTCAAACGGCTCATCGCAGAACAAAAGTTTGAAGAGGCAGCAGAAATTGCCCGTGCTCAAGTGAAAAATGGCGCTCACGTCATTGATGTGTGTTTAGCAGACCCTGATCGTGATGAGATAGCAGACATGGAAGGCTTTTTAAAAGAAGCCATGAAAAAAGTGAAAGCTCCTTTTGTCATTGATTCAACCGATAAACATGTCATCGAAAAAGCACTCATGTATTCTCAAGGAAAAGCCATTATCAATTCTATTAATTTAGAGGATGGAGAAGAGCGCTTTGAAGAGATTCTTCCGCTTGTCAAGCTATATGGCGGCGCACTTGTTGTTGGAACAATCGATGAAACAGGGATGGCCGTCACAGCAGATCGAAAACTTGAAATTGCCGTAAGATCCCATGACCTGCTCACGAAAAAATATGGAATCCCTGCGAGTGATATCATTTTTGACCCGCTTGTCTTTCCAGTAGGTACTGGAGACGAACAGTATATTGGTGCTGCTGAAGAGACGATTAAAGGCATTGAGCGAATCAAAGCAGTACTGCCTGAATGTCTCACCATTTTAGGCATTAGTAACGTGTCTTTCGGACTCCCGCCAGTTGGTAGAGAAATATTGAATGCCGTTTATTTGTATCACTGCGTCAAAGCAGGGCTTGATTATGCGATCGTGAATACTGAAAAGCTTGAACGCTTCGCTTCAATTCCAAAGGAAGAAATCAAGCTGGCTGAAACTTTACTTTATGAAACAAATGATCAAACCCTTGCTGAGTTCACACAATTTTATCGCGGGAAAAAGAAAACAGAGAAAAAACCAAAGATCTCCTTATCGCTTGATGAAAGACTGGCACTCTATGTCGTCGAAGGGACGAAAGAAGGCCTGATTGATGACCTTGCCCTTGCTTTGGAGAAATTTGAATCACCTCTTCATATCATCAATGGACCATTAATGCAGGGAATGTCAGAGGTTGGGCGCCTTTTTAATCAAAACGAATTGATTGTAGCTGAAGTGCTTCAATCCGCTGAGGTCATGAAAGCATCTGTTTCATACCTTGAGCAATTTATGGAGAAAAAGGACGCAAGCGGCAAAGGGAAGATTCTCCTCGCCACCGTCAAAGGAGATGTCCATGATATAGGGAAAAACCTGGTCGACATCATTTTGAGCAATAATGGCTTTCAAGTCGTCGATCTCGGAATCAAAGTAACCCCACAAACATTGATTGAAGCGGTGCAAAAAGAAAAGCCAGATATGATTGGACTATCAGGTTTACTTGTCAAATCAGCACAGCAAATGGTCTTGACCGCTCAAGATTTACAAAAAGCAAACATCTCTGTTCCCATTTTGGTGGGCGGCGCGGCGCTTTCACGGAAGTTTACGAAGATGAAAATTTCGCCTCAATATGATGGCCCCGTCCTTTACGCCAAAGATGCAATGGACGGTCTGTCTTTAGCGAATGAATTAAGAACGAACCCTCTTCAATTTCAAACAAAACCCTTAGAGGATCAAGAAACGCTCCATAAGGAAAAAGAAACAACGCAGCCAAAAGCTGTGATTGAATTACTAGAAAAACGCGCGACACTTCCGGAGGCAGCGATATTCACGCCAGAAAATACGAAACGCCATTATGTACGGGATATTGATTTGCACCACATAATGCCCTATGTCAATGAGCAAATGCTGATCGGCCATCACCTCGGTTTAAAAGGAAAGGTCAAAAAGCTCTTGGCTGAACAGCATCCAAAAGCATTGGAGTTAAAACAGCTGATCACAGATCTTCTTCAAGAAGGCAGAGAGAAAAACTGGTTTGCACCTGCATTCGTCTATCAATTCTTCCCTGCCAATTCAAATGGGAATGACCTGCATATCTATGATCCAGAAGCGCCTGACCGCGTCATTGAGACATTCCAATTTCCAAGACAGGAAAAACTTCCGTACCGGTCTATTTCTGATTATGTGCGGAAAACCGGAGAGAACGAGAAAGATTATATCGCCTTATTTGCAGTGACGGCTGGTGCCCGCATACGAGAAGTTGCGCAGCAATTTAAACAAGAGGGTGACTATTTGAAAATGCATGCTGTCCAAGCTTTAGCACTTGAGCTTGCAGAAGGATTGGCTGAACGAACGCACCAAGTAATTCGTGATAAATGGGGATTCCCAGACCCAGTCGATTTCACGATGGAGAAACGATTCCAAGCCAAATATCAAGGTCAGCGCTATTCCTTTGGTTATCCAGCGTGCCCTAATCTAGAAGACCAAGAAAAACTATTCCACCTGCTGCAGCCAGAAAAAATCGGGATTCATCTCACAGAAGGGTTTATGATGGAGCCTGAAGCATCCGTTTCAGCCATTGTCGTTTCTCATCCTGAAGCTCGATATTTTAACGTTCACTAAAAAAACCTCCTGAATTGGAGGTTCTTTTTATAAATAAAAATGGAATAAATATGAAAAATTAAGTTTATTTACCGATATTATAAATGAAAGTCATTTACTTAAAAGGAGATGTTTGTCATGTTCAAAAAGAAGATCGGGGTTTTATTGCTTACAGGCCTCTTTATCGCTAGCCCTCTTTTCCAATCACCTGCTCAAGCAAGTGAAACGTCTACTAAACAAACCAAATATTATACAGAAGAATTGGAGCATCTGTATCCAGACAGTGATTATGCAAACAATGATACGATGGACAAAGCTCAATTCTTACAGCACTCTCTTCATCTAAACAAGACCTATTTATATCACGAAGGCAGTATCTCTTCTATGAATGACATTGATTTTTACCGGTTCACCAGCTCTAAATTTGATGGAGCAGATGGCCGCTTTTCTATCAAACTCGTCAATGTGAAAGCTGGAAATGATTTCGATCTTTATCTTTACAATCAGAGCGGGTCACTCGTGTCTTCCTCTGTGCGAACAAACAACCAAAATGAAATCATCCATATGCCGAAAATTGCCGCCAGTACTGACTACTATTTAGCCGTCAAACCAAAGCAATTATTAAATGAAGAGGACAACATGTATCGTATTGTCTTTGATAAAAGTATTGAAAAAGGCACAACCAAACGATATGGATCACCTGCCACATTGAATAGTTTCAATGAAGCCGGATCTCCCAATTCTTCTTTTGATTTAAGCAGCTTGCCGCAGGATGCCGTTGTCACTGGCCTGTCATTAGAAGCTGAAAAAGGTAGTACAAATGCATATAATTATGTATTCACCGTCTCTTCCTTAAAAGGCGGAACAGTGAACGTACCTTGGAACGGTCAAAAAGTTGACATCTCTTCTTATAAAACAAGTCAAGTGCCAGCAAAAGACCGCTTTTTTGTTTCTTTTAATGCAACCGAGGTTCCTCAATTGATCGGTGGACGGTTAATCAAAGTAGGCGTTGTCTCAATTAAGAACTTACAGCTCACCTTTGAATATGAATACAACCGTGACCTCAATTATTAAACTAGACAAAAGGAAAAGGTATCCCCTTTTCCTTTTTCTTATGCGTTCTTATGGTACGATACATAGAGAGAAATCAGCTAAGAAGGAGTTGCGTGTATTGCCAAACGTTATTCAACGATCTTTAACCCTTGATGACATACCAGACCTTGTCGCATTGTCAAAAGAGGTCGATTGGCCTGATTACAATGCGGAAGAGCTCACATCTCTTTTAACAAATGGACATTTTACCGGTTTTACAACAACTGAAGGACAAGTCATTTCATGCGCTGGACTTTTTCAGTATGACAGTGTGGCATCAATTGGAGCGGTCATTGTATCTGAGACACATCGAGGCCTCGGTCTTGCCCGTCAAATGATTGACACACTGCTTCGTCATAGTGATCCAAGTGTCCCTGTCGTTTTAACGGCTACTGTACAAGGACAGCCAGTCTATGAAAAAATCGGCTTTCAGACAGCCGGTTATATTCATACATACAAAGCACAAAAAACAAACCCTAGTGCGCTTCATCCGTCACATCAGATTCATCTTTTTCCCGCTGATGAAACGCACCTCCCGTCTATTGAAAGACTGGATGAAAAAGGCGCAGGAACCAATCGATCAAACTTCTTAATAAAACGAATGGAGCGAGCAGCATTTAAACTGATCGCAAAGGATGAACACCACGAAATCACCGGCTTCGCGTTTGGTGTGGAAACACCAGCTAATCTGATGATTGGCCCGCTTGCAGCAAACGATGAACAAACGGCGCTATTACTCATTCAATCACTTCTCACGTCTTATTCTGGCGCCTTTCGTTTAGATATGCAGGAAGAAACAGCTGAACGCCTGCATGCATCACTTGTAGAAGCAGGATTTACGAAAACAAACGTCGCACATTTTATGATGATTCGCGGGAACGAAAAGCAGAACGATCCTGCGCTTCTCTATTTCCTGGCCTCACAAGCATTTTCTTAAAAAATCAAAAAGCTGTAGACAGATGTTGTCTACAGCTTTTCTTATTTATTTTTCGCCTACGGATGAGAGAACTTGAGCGAGTGCATTTGTGACCTTGCCATGCTCTGATGCATGCGGCCGGTCATCTCCATCTCCATAGCCATAATCAATCATGCGATTACGGTTTAAGCAAAGCTTTGTCAGCTGAGGCTGGAATAGATCAAATAAAGCAAAACGATCTTTTAGTTGTGGAAATTGCTTTTGATACTGCTGAATTTCTTCTGCAAGCAAGCGCCAAAGCGTCGTTTCATCTAACAGATTGTGATTGTCTAACACGTTTGACACGTAACGAAGATTGCAAATAAACAGGCCCGTAAAAATAAATTGTACAAGACCCTCAGGCGGCTCACTACGCAGCACTTCCTTTAGATCTTCTTCTAATGAAGCCAATTCAGGCAGCGGTTGATCACTAATGTTCACATCATCAACAAAATCTTTGATCGCCAAACGATGCGGCTTATGATCTTTTAATACAAGAATTGTATTTTGTCCGTGCGGTGAAAACACCGTGCCATATTGATACATAAAGTGCAGAAGCGGCGGCATGACAACATGGAAGAATGACGCCATCCATTCTTTTGCTGACAGACCCGATTTTTCAATGAGCTGCTTCAGATAAGGCTCGCCTTCATGATCTTCATACGTCAGTGCCGCCAGCGTAACAGGGCTCTCCCCTTCATCTAAATACGTATAAATGCTTTCTCTAAAAATGACTCCAAGCATTTCAAGGTATTGATATGGCGCACCAGGTAGCTTGCTGTAATAAGGATGATCAACATTGATACTCGCATTCTCACCTGGTAAAATGACGCGGCATACATCGGACAAAAAGACGTCTTGATCGGCGATGCCTTTAATATGCGCTGTAATACGAGGAGCAATCACCGTACGTTCTGATGGGAGCCCCCGGTACACTAGCGTATTTAAAATACTCATTGGCAATTTAATATGATGCTTGCCTTTATTTGAGATGTTCGTAAAGGTTCTGATCGATTGCTGTGGAATATATTGATCCAGCCCTTCTCCTAAATACACAATACGGCGCATCGCTAAATCTTCGGGGAAATGTTGGATGATCATATGTGTCCACTGCCATTTATGAACAGGCATCATATAATAATCAGCCGCATTCAGCCCTTCATCCTTTAACACACGTTGGAATTGACGAATCGTGACTTCGTCTAATTCCTTGGCAATGATGTGCTCATAGTTCTCATGATCGACCGCATGGAAAGTCGCAAGCTCTCGGTGAACAGCAATCCAAGACAGCTGCACACATTCCTGCCTTTCAGGTGCATAGGCTAAGTAATCCTCGTAGCTGAACCCAATACGCCCTTTGTTATAGACGATCCACGGATGACCAGTCATCTCGCCTTCAATCCATGCGTAATCTGTATCCGTCAGCTCATCTGCACGAAGTGCTTTTTTCGACAGCAAATGAACATCAGCTAACAAGGTATGGTGAAGCTCTTTGATCAGATGGCCAGTTGTTTCAGAAGACATTGGGATGATCGGCTGAATGTCTAGTAAAAACACAATGGCACTAACATCCTTTGTCCACGTTCCGTCTTGACAGCACTCGATCGATTCAGCAATCGTATCAAAACTATCAAACAAACGAGGTTTTGCGAGATAACGATATTTCTTCTGTTCGTGAATGATTAATTCATATTGGGCGATGCCATCCTGATGATTTAGCTGAACGGGATGAAGCATATCCTCATACATATATTCGGACAGCATTTTTGCCACCATTCGCTGGTTTGCTTTTTTCCAAGCAGCAGGATTGACCGCTTTTTTCATTTCATCTTGTATACTCATCGGTTCATCCTCCTTACCCTTTGATTTCTTCAAATGTATTTGCGTGTTTATGTGTACCGAATGTCTGGAAAACATGCTTTTGATAAAGTGGATACACAGGTCGACGAGCCAGTTCATTGATAATGACACTGTTTCGGTACGCCCCTAGCCCTAAATCTGGTGCGCCTACTCCATGTGTATGAAGCTCTGCATTTTGTACAAAAATATCATTTTCACCTAATGTGTTTGTTTTCAATCGATATTCACGTTCAACCTGGAAGCGTCCTTGATGATCCCACTGAATATGATGGGAAATCGGATCAATAAATGGCGGTAATACAGATTGATAGCCCGTTGCCAAGACGACAATGTCTGTCTCATGCGTAAAAGATTCCTCTTTGACCCATTGATTGCATGAAAGCGATAAGCCGTCCCTCGTTTCCTCAATCAAATTGACCTCCGTCATCGCCTGCAGCACGGTGTTCAGCTGCTCTCCGCAAGCAGAACGTTCATAAAGCAAGTGATAAATATCTCGGATCATCGCTGAGCTGATGCCTTTATACAGCAAATCTTGCTGCTTTAATAGCGCATCTTTTTTAGGCTGCGGAAGCTCATAAAAGAAATCAATATAGTCTGGAGAGAAATACTCAAGACCCAAATTTGAATATTCCATTGGGAAAAACCCTTTAGAGCGTGTAAACCAATGAATATCCTTCGCCTCATCGTCTGATAAAATGTCATAGAATACTTCTGCCGCACTTTGACCAGAACCGATGACCGTCACGGATTTTCCTTTAAAACAGCCTTCTTTCTTTCGTTTCAAGTAATCAGCAGAATGAAACACCCGATCCCCTAAAGCTGGCTGAAGAGATGCTGGTACCGCAGGCTGTGTACCGATACCTAAAACAAGATGCTTACTTTCAAACACCTCTACCGTTTGATCTTTCACATGACGGACATGCACTTCATATCGTTTTTCTCCAGCTTTTTCAACGATAGAGACAGATTCGACATTCATGCCAAATCGGCAAGAATCTAATTGATCCGCGACCCAGCGGCAATAATGGCTATATTCCTTGCGCGGGATATGGAAGTCTTCTAGAAAGTAAAATGAATACAAACGGTTTTGTTCCTGCAAATAGTTGAGAAAGCTATATTTGCTTTTCACATCCGCCATACTGACAAGATCCGCTAAAAAGGGGACCTGAAGTGTTGTCCCTTCAATGAGCATACCTGGATGCCAGTGGAACGCTTCACTTCTTTCAAAAAACAAAGCGTCAATTTCATCTACTTCTTCAGATAATGCAGCAAGCCCTAGGTTAAATGGTCCAATACCAATCCCAATGACATCCACTACATTATTTTGCTTGTTGAACCGCGTCATGGTTATACTTCCTTTCAAATCGATCTCGATGACAAAACATCAAAAGACCTGTTTTATCTGGTAAAGTAACTGGTTTCACACGTTCGAATCCACACTTTTCAAAGACATGAATCATTTTTTCGTTCCGAATATCTGGCTCAGCCACGATTTTTTCTGTTCGTTTGTTCTGCTCAAACTGAAATGCTGTCATGGCTTGAAGCAGCGGAGCCGCAAATCCTTTCCCTACATAATCTGGCTCTCCAATTAACAGGTGAATGCCTTGATCATGCGGAGAAGGCTCATAGTACGATTCAATGATATCCCCTTTCACATTGTATGCTTCAAAATAGCTCATCGGCGTTCCATCAATGGTTCCTAAATAAAGGGTTTGATGCGGATCATGAATGGCCTGATAAAAGTGCTTTTCAAAAGCAGGAAATGGAATATTCAAATGCCAAAATGGGTGGACATACTCTTCTTGCATCCACTTGTGGACAAGCTGGACGTCCCGTTCATATTCAGCGCGAATGAACCCAATTCGATGCCTCATCCAATCAGCGCCTCCTTATGTAAAAAGAGCGGATTCAACACAGACGTGTACCTGGATTGAGTTTCTAAAGAACCCGTCAGCTCATCCATATCTTCAAACCTCGTGAGTAAGTTCGCTTTTGAAGGCAGCTCCTGTGACCGAAGAAGACTGTTCGTCAGCTCAGATGCACCATATGTCTCTTCATGCGCAAGCAGTGTGTCTCTAATCAGGGCTAATAAATCTTCTTCTTTTGCAAGCCCCTCTGTACCAAAACCATTCACAAGACCAAACAAATGATTAAAGAAGAAATAGTAACGCAGTCTCTCAACCGCTACATCGTCTGCACAAATGGTTTCACTTCTGACGCTTAAGTTTTGAACAAGCTTCGCAAGCTGATCCTTTTTCGATTCGCTATAATAGTAGCCTTGATTGTCACGATAATAGAATGTGTGCGGATATCCATTCTTTAGCTGTACGACAGCATTTTGCTGATGGGCTTCAAGGGCAAGACCATACGTTTCAAACAACCAAAGCATCGGCTCTAACGAAATCGATAAATATTGTGTGAACCAATCACGGCTGACATCTTCTGTTGATCTGCCTTCAGCATCTGCTAATTCATTGATAATGCCTGAAAGCCTTGATTTTCCTCCGTATGCATGATCCTGACATAGCCCTGCAATTAAGCTTGCCCCTTTTTCATGATGCAAAAATGGATTTTGACGAATGACGACTTCAAAGCCAGATTCCGCCTCATCCCCTTGAATAGATAGATACGCAGGATCTTCAATCACACGGAATCCAGAGAATTTGTCATATAATGAAACGCCTAATTCTGTTTTTAAGATACGAGACATCTCAACTCCACGATCAAGTTCCTTTTGTTTGTTAACGCGTAAAGAGTTTGTGATCTTTACAGGGACAGAGAATTTAAGCATGTACGCAGAGTCTTTTTGATAGACCGTTCTAAAGGAAGATGTCGCTGTGTATTCAGATCCTAGCGGCCCTAAATACGTCAGCATTCCGTCCTCTATATAACGCTTGACGAACGCTTTCTCCATGACCACTTGGACTTGTAGCGGATGAATCGGAATCAGGACATATTGACCGCCTTCTGTTAACGTCGTCAGTCTCTCTTTTTCTTCTGGCATCTGTCGCATGAGCTCCTCAAACATGAGGCTTGCCGCAGACTGTGAAATTGAAGAATCCTGAAGCACAATTGACGGATGTGCTTTAAAGTAATGAAGCTGGAAAGAGCCTTTCAGCTCAGGAGAATAAATAGCTTCCTCCTCTTCTTTCATTCCTTGTCTGCTTTTTGGTGTAGGATGCGTTAAATGCCCAAGAAGAAGTGACTGCTCCGCTTCAATATATTCAAAATCAGCTGAAGAAAGAGCCGCTCGATCACTTTCTCTCTCTCTGATGAATCGTTCAATATTCCGGCAGCTTAAAATGATGCGAAGCATGAACTCATCCTCTGCATCTGTGCGGCCATATTCAATGAGAAGTTCCTTTGAACATAAAGCAACAAGTGTGGTGTAATCGATGATCGTTCCCTGTTGCTCACTGCCTTGCGGGCGAAAGCGAACGGGAAAATCAAAGAGATGACGGCCTACAGGCGAAAAATATCGAATCGGAATGACAAGCTCAAGATCTTGTTTTGCTAATGCTGCTACAAATACAAGTGAGCCGTCTGCTTTTGTCTCTTTCTTTGCAGATCGATCAATTCCTGTTTCACGTAAAAAACAGTTTAAAAAGCTTTGCATAGTTGCATTTTCAGCCATTTGTTTATATTGACTCAACGTAGTACCCTCCCGGATTGAATATGAGCGATCCCGATATCAACAATGTCAGAAAGGATTTCCTCAATATGTGTAATAGTCGTTCTCGGATTTAACAAAGTGAATTTTAAGCAAGTTTGACCATCGGCTACTGTTTTTGCTACGACAGCCGTTCCTGTTTGGAAAAGTGTGCGATGAATGATTTTATTGATGTCCTCTGCTTGATGATCATCTATAAAACGAAACACGACTGCATTGATTTCTGGATCAGGATTGATCACCTCAAGATGCTCATTTTTCTCAATCAACGTAGCCACATCTTTCGCAAAATGGATGGTATGGTCAATGATACTTGCAAACCCTTCTTCTCCAATCATACGCAGAGAGAGAAGGAGTTTTAGCGCATCAAACCGGCGCGTCGTCTGAACAGATTTATTCACGAGATGCAGAATGCCTTCCAGTTCATCTTCCTTTGGGTTGAGATAATCTGCGTGGTAATCAATCAAACCAAAATGTCTTTTATCCTTTAGTAAAAATGCCCCGCAGGAGATCGGCTGATAAAATTGCTTATGAAAGTCAATCGTGATCGAATCAGCCAGCTCGATGCCATCTAATTTTCCTTGGAAGGTTTTGCTTAATACAAGCGCTCCTCCATAGGCAGCATCTGCATGAATCCACAAACCGAAAGGCTTCACCATGTCATAAATGTCACGTACAGGATCAATACTGCCAAAATCAGTTGTCCCGCAAGTCGCCACGACTGCAAATGGAAGCAAATCCTGCTCTTTAAGCTCCATAAGCTTCTTCTGCAAATCATGCAGGTCCATTCGGTGATGTTCGTCCGTCTCAACTAACACAACAGCCTGTTCACCTAAACCTAGCTGAGATGCTGATTTTTTCACAGTGAAGTGGGCATTCTTGGAGCAAAGAATCCGCATACGGTTTGCCTCGCTCGGCAACCCTTTCTGCTGTACATTCCATTGCCAAGTGTTTTCGCAAAATGCATCTCTTGCTAAAAGCAGTCCCATGTAGTTAGATTGGGTTCCACCGCTCGTAAAGGTCCCATCTGCTCGTTCTCCATAAGAAAATTTTTCACATAACCACTTGAGGATTTCCTCCTCAACCAAAGATGCAATGCCGCTTTGATCAAAGGAATCCATTGATTGGTTAAAGGAACTTACGATCACCTCTGCTGCCAGAGCAGGGATAAGAGGTGGGCAATGCAAATGTGCCAGGCATTTAGGATGTGACACATCAACTAAATGCGGTAAAAGGTGATTTTTTATATCTTGAAAAACAGACTCAATGGATTCACCAGCCGGTTGAATCTGGAATAACGATTCGACATGAGCCGCTAATTTCCCAGGCAATATTCCACTATACGGTCCTCTGCTTGTTTGCCACTCTGCCAGTAAGCTGTCGATGGATGTGTAGAGAGCCGCTTGGAAGGACTCCCTCCCAAGCTGGCTTTGTTGAATAAATAATGAATCGACAGATGGTTTAGTTGACTGCATCGTAAACTGCCTCTTTAAAAATCGTGATGACTTTTTCAAGCTGTTCTTCTGTCATGATCAAAGGCGGTAAGAATCGAATCACACTTCCAAAACGGCCTCCTGTCTCCACAATTAAGCCTTTATCAAAACAATTCTTTTGAATGAGACTGGCTAGCTCTGGATTTGCTGGATAACTGCCGTCCACATCCTGTTTCTCATCTGGATTCACAACTTCAACACCAATCATTAATCCTCTTCCTCGTACATCACCGAGAGCAGGCACTTGTTTTTGAATGTCTTTTAGATTGGCCTGCATACGCTGACCAAGTGCTTCTACATGATCAAGCAGATTGGTTTCTTTTATAAATTTAAGCGTAGCAGTTCCAGCTGCCATCGCCATTTGATTTCCTCTAAACGTGCCAATGTGCGCACCTGGATTCCATTGATCTAAGTCTTTGTCATAAATCATAACGGATAGCGGAAGGCTTCCCCCAATTGCTTTTGATAACACAATGACATCTGGCACAATACCAGCATGTTCAAAGGCAAACATCTTACCTGTTCGGCCGATGCCTGACTGAACCTCGTCAATAATAAGTGGAATTCCTTTTTCTTTTGTGATTCGTCTCATTTCTTGTATCCATTCAATTGATGCCGGGATGGAGCCGCCCTCCCCTTGCACCGCTTCAAAGATCATGCCTGCTGGCGGGAGAATTCCACTCTCAGGGTCATTTAATACACGCTCAATATAAGAGCTTGAAATGCGATGTGAGTCTTTACCGCCAATTCCAAATGGGCAGCGGTATTCATATGGATAAGGCAGGAAGTGAACATCTGGCATTAATCCTTGTACTTTTTCTTTTGGCGATAAGTTGCCGCTTAATGACATCGTGCCATGTGTAGCACCATGATATGCTCCGTGGAATGATAGAATGGAACGATTTCCCGTCGCTGTCTTGACTAATTTAATTGCTGCTTCTATAGCATCACCACCAGTTGGTCCACAAAATTGAATTTTTGCTCTTTTTGCAAACTCCTCTGGCAAGTGAGAAAAAATCTCATTCACAAATTCTTCTTTAATCTCTGAAGTGATGTCCAGCGTATGCAACGGTCTTTTTTCATGAAGCATACGTTCAATAGCATCTATAACAACCGGGTGATTGTGACCAAGGGCAAGTGTTCCTGCACCTGCTAGGCAGTCATAAAATTCTCTACCATCTGCATCTGTCACGATCATACCTTCGGCTTTTTGCATGGCTAATGGGAACCGTCTCGGGTAAGACCTTGCATTAGATTCTCTTTGACTTTGTTGCTCTAAAAATTGCTGATTTTTAGAAACGGTTTTGATGGACATAATAAAACACTCCTCCAATTGATAAAGATTATCATTTTCATTTACTAGCCTAGAGGATGTAAGATACGAAAGTCAATTGTATTCAAAAAGATGATTCTAAAAGCATATGAATGCTATATTCTCTTTTTAACGAGTAATTTCGTGTATTTTTTACAAACATCTACAGCCATAAGGGCGATGTAACGTTTGAGCATGAAAAATGTTGAAAAAAATTACAAATCAATTCTCCTGGTTCTTTTGCTCTATTCGTTGTAGCTCCCTTGTTTGATACGGGACGGCCGAATGAAATGAATGCAGTAAAACAAAAAATGAACGTTATTTTATCTTGATATAAATGGTTATGATGGTATAATTTCTCTGAAACGAATGGGAATCGAGGGAGATCTGATGATTTTAACGAAGCATGACCTTCACCACTACTTGGCACAAGATCAGAAAGCACTTGCCATCAATCGAAAAAGACCAAAGTGGCTTGGGGATGATATTTGGAAATATCAAAGATATTTACGAAAATATGAGTACTATACGAATAGCGGTGCTACGTTACGCAAATGGTTTTATCGTTACTTACATAAAAAGAAAGGCATGCAGCTTGGCTTTGATATCCCAATTGGTGTATTTGGACCTGGGCTCAGAATCAACCATACTGGGCTGTTGATTGTGAACAAGCATGCCAAAATTGGCGCGTTTTGTGATATTCATCAAGGCGTAAATATCGGTCAAAACCATCATGAAAAAGATGTGCCCGTCATCGGAGATCATGTATGGATCGGCCCTGGCGCTAAACTGTTTGGAAATATTTATATTGCGAATCATATTTCCATCGGAGCAAATGCAGTAGTGAATCGCTCCTTTCATGAAGAGCGGATTGTCATTGCAGGTGTCCCTGCTCAAAAAATAAAAGAAAAAAGCCCTTCTTTATGAAGGACTTACTTGACCAAAGCAGTGAGCCACATGAGATAAAATAAGATGGATACACATGAGGATCATCCTGTCCGAGCCCCATCACCATTTATCCTATGATGCTTTGGCGCAATCAAACCATCAATCGGTAGCAACTTGAAGTGAAACAAATCACCACAGCCGTACTCTCTAATTTGCGTTGGAGTACCCGAAGACCAGCATGAGAAAGTACAAGACAAAGACGAGGATGGCAATCGCATAGATGAAAATGGACACAATCAGTACTGTCCAGCCCAACCCTTTTCTTCCTGTTTGAATGAGATATATTCCAAGTGTGAAGAGCCCGAGTAAAAGACCTAAGATAGCCCATAACCATTTATTTTTCCCGTGTTTTGGTGCATCAACGAATAGGTAGATTGCGACTAAGATGGATACAAACCAACCTGTAATCCATTTCACATTCATCCGCCACCCTTCTTTTTCAATTTATTTAATCTTACTATACTTTTTTCCTAATCTTAAAAACAACTATTCAAATGAATGATTCGGAAGGCTTTGCCATTCTTCTCTCAGCATCCCATACCGCATCGAATCATAATATTCCCCTTGATAGTAACGAACCTTACGCAGTCTTCCCTCAAGGATAAACCCGCATTTCTCTGCGCAACGCATCATGCGTTCATTTCCAGACCAGGTGGTCAGACCGATGCGTGGAATATCAATGTGTGAAAAGAGTTCATCGATCCATAGACGCAATGCCTTTGTTCCAACGCCCCCATTCCAAAAACGTGAGTCATAAATAAGAATCCCACACTCCAGCCAACGTGTGCGCTCATTCTCCCAATAATAAGAAACTGTGCCCTTTAATTCACCTCCGACATCAATGCCAAATAGTTTTGGCAGGACAGAATCATCCTGTAAATAGCGTTTTTTAAATGCAGTAAGCGATATGTCATGTTCAATAAAATACGGTGCATTCCACTTTCGATAGGCCTGGTCTGGTGCTTTAAACCTTAAATGCCATACCACTTCTAAATCGGTTTCGTCTAATGGACGTATGCTCACAATCTCTTCTTTTTTTCCTTTCATCTGTTCACGTTCCTTTACTTTGTCGTTCTTTTAGCAAGATGACGATACTCGATAGGCGTCATGCCTTCATTTTGCCGAAACAGCTTTGAAAAATAAGTAGGGTCATCAATGCCTACATGTTCTGCAATGAGAGCTATTTTTTCATTCGTTGAAGCAAGCAGGCTTTTGGCTTTTTCAATTTTGAGTCGATTGATGTACTGGCTCGGCGTCAGTCCGTACACGGTCTGCATGCACCTTGTCATGTAATCAGGATGATAATGAAGAATCTCTGCCAGCTTCTCCATCTGTAATTTTTGCGTAAAATGACGTTCAAGATAGTGAACCACTTCTGAAGCGACAGTCTCCTTTGCACTTGGAATATGAAATGCTTCTTTTTGTAAATGAATGAGCATTTCCTCAAATTGAAGCTGCTTTTTGAGCTGAAGTTCAGACGCATCATCATTTAAAGCGCGCATCGCTGAAAGATGCTTCTGTAGCACGCTTCCCCCTTTCACTTTTCCTTTTCGGGGCAGACGAAATTCATAGCTTGCTGCTTTTTCAAAAGTGGCTTGATTTTGCTTCATGTCAAACCAGTGTTCTCTCGGCCGATCTGTAAACTCAAATGAATCGATTGAAAAATGCAGCCACTCATAAAGTGTTTCTTCTTTGCATGGCAGATGTCCACCATGGGCAAGTCCCGGTGATAAGATGATATATTCTCCCTCTTTTACATGATGAGGCACCTCGTCTTCTGTGATCCACAGTTCACCTTTTGTGACATAAAGAAGATCAAATACGGTGAAAATTCTGGAGATATGTCGTTCTCCTGGGTGGAATACACCTTTGCCTGAAGCAATATAGACTGGAAATGGTGGTACAGTAAATGTAATAAACGGACCCATATTCATCCCCTTATGAAGTCGGATTTCTCCAATAAGTTTCGGTTTCATCTCTTCTTATTATAGTCGATGCAAGGTACACTATAAATCGGATTTATACGAAAGAAGGCGATGTGATGAAACCACAAGCACTGACAATACAAAAGGTTCAAGCCAAAAGTGAAAAATCCCACCCTTCATTATTTGCATTAACTTGGCCTATTTTTATCGAAATCTCTTTATATATGCTGATGGGGAGCGCAGATACACTGATGCTCAGCCAGTATTCTGACAATAGTGTTGCCGCAGTAGGGGTAAGCAATCAGCTATTAAATCTATTGATTGTGATGTTCAGCTTCATTACGACTGGGACGACGATTGTCATTGCGCAGCTTTTAGGAGCGAGCCGCAAGCAGGAAGCGACCCAAGTTGCCTATGTATCACTAGGCACCAACTTCCTCATTAGCTTTGTGATCAGTCTTCTTATGTTTGTGTTAGCTGTGCCCATCCTGCATATGATGGGCTTATCAAGCGAGCTCATGCCAGATGCAACCGTCTTTTTACAGATTGTCGGCCTGCTTTCTTTTATTCAGGCGCTCATTATGACCTATAGTGCTATTTTAAAAAGCTATGGATTCACGAGAGATACGATGTATGTCACCATCGGTATGAACCTGTTAAATGTTGCTGGTAATTATTTGGTCATCTTCGGACCATTTGGCTTCCCTGTATTAGGTGTCATGGGTGTCGCTCTTTCCACATCATTTGCACGGTTGATCGGTCTTACAGCCATGATACTCATTGTTCGACACCGCATTGGATTGCGGTTTTCATTCAAGCGAATGTTTTACATCCAGCGAACGCATTTAAAAAAACTGCTAAAAATCGGCATTCCTTCTGCTGGAGAACAACTTTCTTATAATGGCTCTCAAATGATTATTACGCTGTTTATCACATTTATGGGCACGCAAGCACTAGCAGCAAAAGTCTATACCCAGAATTTGATGATGTTCATTATGTTATTTGGTGCCGCCATTAGCCAAGGAACACAAATCTTAATCGGGCGCCTGATCGGGGCGAAAGAATTTGATGCGGCCTATCGAAGATGCATGAAAAGCTTATACTGGGCCATTGCCATCTCGCTTCTTTCTTCTACTGCTTTATCTTTATCATCGACGCATTTACTTACTTTTTTCACTAGCAACAGTGAGATCATTCAAATAGCGAGCCTCCTCCTCATATTGACGATTGTTTTAGAGCCTGGACGTTCTTTTAATATGGTCATCATCAACTCCTTGCGGGCAGCTGGTGACGCGAAGTTTCCAGTCTATATGGCGATGATTTCAATGTGGGGCATCGGCCTTCCGATCGCTTATTTATTAGGCATTCAACTTGAGATGGGCCTTATCGGGGTTTGGATTTCTTTTATTGTGGATGAATGGGTAAGAGGTATCTTCATGTATAGGCGGTGGCGTTCAAGGGTGTGGACGGAGTACCGGTTTACTTCCACATAAAAAGGACTGCGGGTGCAGTCCTTTCAGATTGTTGTCAAAGGGCTAAAACGAACTTTATTTTACCCCTTTGTCTTCTTTTCATTACGTAATATCTTCTAAAATAAGTGCTTTTTCTTGTGTTGAAATATATGACCGCTTCGTAAAGACGCGGTATTCGTTTTCTCTAGTTTTATCTAGAATAGCCTTATAAAAGTGAGCAGCTGCTTTCACTGGTATCCTTGAATAAAGTGGGAATTCATGGAGATGGTCAAAAAATTCCTCATAGTACGCCTCTGCCTCAAACGCAATATATTCCCATACATGCTGGAAGGCTTGATTGACGATCCCTTCTTGTAATTCTTGCTCTGTATACCCAAATTGATCCATGACTTGTTTTGGCAAATAAATGCGGTTCCTTTCCGCCTTATCCTCACCAATGTCTCGAAGAATATTGGTCAACTGCATGCCAATCCCAAGGGAAATCGCGGCTTCTTTTAGCTGTTCTTTTTTACGCGGTGCAATGATCGGAAGCAGCATTAATCCAACTGTACTTGCGACATGATAGGAATAAATGAGCAGTTCATCTAACGTTTCATACCGGTGCTGCTCTAAATCCATCTCCTGTCCTCGCAGCAGGTCACGGAATGGGGATTCATCCATACGAAACTGTTGAAATGTATACTCCAGCGCCACCCACATTGGATCATCACTATCTACTTCTCCTTGCAAGAAACGTTCAAATGCCTCCTGAAAAGACGCCAGTTCTTCCTTTGGTGAAGGAGACTCATCTACAATGTCATCCGCTCTCCTACAAAAGGAATAAACAGCCCAAACAGCCTGTCTTTTCTTTTTAGGCAGCATGGAAAAGGCACGATAAAACGTTTTTGAATGGGTTTGAATGGTCTCTTCACATATTTTCAATGCTGTTTGCACATCAACCACTTAGCTTCACTTCCTTTCTGTTGTTCAGCTCTTTAAGCAGTACAGAAGCCATGAGCTTTGCACTTTGCATCACGATCGGTACCCCGCCGCCGGGATGGATGGAAGCACCTACCGCATATAGATTGTCTACATCTGCAACCTTTACTTGCGGGCGAAACACACCTGATTGAAACAAATTAGGAGCGAGTCCAAAGCTGCCGCCTTCAAACAATCCTTCTCGCATTGAATCATTCGGTGTTCTCACCTTATGCCAGACAACCGCCTCTCGCAGCTGTGGAAAGCCTCTTTTTTCAAGACGCTCCACCATTTTATCCACAAAGTCTGTCTCTTGTTCCCAATTGATGTGATCTCCTGATGGAACAGGAATGAGCATATATAGGACACTGCTGCCTTCTGGGGCAAGGGATGGATCGATGGTCGATGGATTAAACGTATAAAATGATGGATCTTGAGGTATCGTTTTCGTTTGGAACACCTCTCTCATATGCTGATCAAAGTGTTCTCCCATGAAAAATTGATGAACAGGTGCTTCATCGTATACTTTGTTTAACCCTAGATACACCATCACGCAGCCGGAGGATGGAACGTATTTACGCCGGTCTTGTTCACCTAAACCAAGCTGTTTTAACGCCGCTGGATAATCTCCGTTCATCACAAATGCATCAGCTGCTATGTGTTCATCATTTATTTTTGCCTTGACCACACGTTTCCCCTCAAACTCAAGTTGTGCGACTTCTTCACTTTTTCTTATGTGTACACCCGTCTTTAAGAGCTGTCTCTCCAATATATCTACTAAACTCGCATATCCGCCTTTTAAATAGTAAATTCCGTGTGCGTGCTCACTATATGAAACAAGCGAATAAATGGCAGATGCTTCATACGGATTTCCTCCGACATAGAGGGTTTGAAGTGCATATGCATCTCGGAGGCGCTCATCCGAAAAATATTTTTTGAGAGAACTTTGAACGGTTCGATATGCTTTTAATTTCATTAAAATCTTCATGTTCGCTTTTGTAAAAAAGGTTCGTTTTTCATGAAATGATTTTTCTAGAAAAGCTTGCTGCCCTTCTTGAAACCGATCCGTCATTTCTTGCATAAATGTTAAATATCCCTGTTCTTCCTTTGGAAATACACGTTTGATTTCTTCTAGTTGTCGCCGTGTATCAGAGTATTTCGTGTAGGAGGTTCCATCTTGATAGTGGATCGTATACAGCGGATCGAGCTGCAAGAGATCAAGAGATGTTTCATCAATGCCTACGTCATGTAAAATGCCTCTTAACATATCAGGAAGTAGGACAATGGTCGGACCTTCATCTACTTTATATCCTTTCTCACGTACAAAAGCAAGTCTCCCGCCGAGCCGTTCATTTTTTTCAACAAGGGTGACATCATGTCCAGCTTTTTTTAAATAGAGGGCTGAGATCATTCCGCCAATACCGCCGCCAGCAATCAATATATGTTTTTTCATGAGGCGCTCCCCTTTTCTTCATGTGGCACTCTTTTGTGCGTATGTTTCTCTTTTGACAGAATCGCATTTGTCGTGATACGCGCTGATTCTAAAATGGTTGGCAATCCGCTCCCTGGGTGGGTTCCTCCACCAACGAGCCAGCAATGTTTCAACTCATCAAATTCATTATGCGGCCTGAGTACCATCATCTGCGTCAACTGGTGACCAAGATTAAATGTAGCTCCTTCATACACGTACAGCTCTTCTTCCCAATGCTTCGGCGTGATCATCCGCTCGACTTCGATATGCTGCCTGATATTCTTAAAGCCCGTTTTCCGCTCCAGTGTATCCAGCACAAGCTCTCTAAATTCTTCTTGATGCGCTTCCCAGTCAATACCGCTTTGATTATTGGCAACGGGTGCTAACACATAAAGAGCGGACTTGCCTTTTGGCGCAAGCGAATCATCCGTCACACTTGCATTTTGAATATAAATGGACGGATCATCCGGCAACTCAAAGGTTTTCGTAATCTCTTTGACGAACTTCGCATAGTCATCGGAAAAAACGATGGTATGATGCGGCTCATCATATATCGTATCTAAACCTAGGTACAGCATAAAGGTGGAGCATGAGAATTTTTTCTTTTTCAGTTTCTTCTCGCTATATTTCTTTAAAAGACCCGGCTCTACAAGCTTTGTCATCACGTGTGCAAAATCACCATTTACGACCACCTCATCTGCCCGTATTTCTTCACCGGTTTCTAAGCGAATGCCCTTCACTTTCCTGCCTTCCGTCAGCAACTTCTCAACTCCAGTTGATAGATGAAGGGTAGCCCCAGATTCAACAGCTGCCTTTGCCATCGCTTCTGACAGCTGATTCACTCCGCCTTTCGGATGATAAACGCCTGTGTCATGCTCCATAAAGGAAAGAATTGAGAACGCTCCTGGACATTCCCAAGGTGACATCCCTAAATATTTTGATTGGAATGTAAAGGCATATTTCACTAATTCATTTGAGAAATAATCCGACAGCACATCATATAAGCTTTTATTTAATGAGAGCTGAGGAAGTGCTTTGATGACTTTTGGACGCAAATAATGATGGAAACGATCCATTTTACTTTGTAGAATTGGTGTTAGGCGGTCCATTTTTCGTTTTGTATCATTCATAAAACGTACATACCCTTCGCCCTCCCCAGGTGCAAAGGCTTCTAGCCGTTTGTACATTTCATCTCGATCTCGAATCATATCAAGCTTCTCATCTTGAAAGATTAATCTATACATTTCTTTTAATTCAATCACATCTATATAATCATAGAGATTTTTACCGGCAAAGGTGAATAGTTCCTCTGCAATATGAATCATACTGAGAAAAGTAGGACCTGTATCAAACGTGAAATCACCAAGTTGAAACTTAGAGTTACGTCCGCCAACAAAGGACTGTTTTTCATATATATGAACATCATGTCCTTTGCTTTGCAACATCATAGCTGCTGCAAGTCCCCCTGGTCCTGCTCCGATCACAATGATTTTCATTATCCTTTTTCCTCCAAATTAATTCACTTTAAGTTAATTATACAAATTAAAACTGTTAGTTCAACTTTTGATGTGCTCTAAAAGTCTCATGTTATGTATAAAAAAGCCGACTTCCTTTCAACAAGTGCAAGAAAGCCGACCCTTTGTTATGCTTCTATATCAATTCGATATGTTTCAAACCAATGGTGAATCTGTGCCAAATGGGCAATGAGCTGTGGGCCTTTCATTAACTGACCATACCAAGGAACCTGGAAAGAAGCCCCTTCTGTTTCAATCAGCTGTTTTAATTGATGTGGATCTAAAAATTCATGAAGCACAGAATCCTTTTGCGCGAGACAATCTGTTAACATCTCTTTTACCGCCTGAGTATAAGCAGGATGATGTGTTTTCGGATAAGGGCTCTTCTTGCGATAAAGCACTTCATTCGGTAAAATTCCCTCTAATGCTTTCCTCAAAACCCCTTTTTCCCGATTTCCATACATTTTCATTTCCCAAGGAATATTCCATACATACTCAACAAGACGATGATCTGCGAATGGAACACGTACCTCAAGGCTCGCCCCCATGCTCATACGATCTTTTCGATCCAGAAGCGTGGTCATAAACCAAATCATATTTAAGTAAAAAAGTTCTCTTCGGGCTTTATCTACTCCGGTTTCTCCATCTAAAAGAGGGGTTTCTGCCACGGTTTCTTCATATTTGCTTTGCGCATATTCCTTCAGTGATAATTTCTTTTGCCATGAGTCTTGAAGAAGCTGAATGCGTGCTTCCGTTGATCTCATCCACGGAAATCCATTGGTTTCGCTTGCCATGTGAAACCATGGGTAACCTCCAAAAATTTCATCTGCACATTCACCTGATAAACCGACAACAAAATCCTTTTTAATTTCTCGACAGAACCATAGTAAGGAAGAATCAATATCTGCCATCCCCGGCAAATCTCGCACTTCAACCGCTTCTTTCAAATAAGAAGCCAGCTCTTTTTGCCCGATGATACAGCTGTGATGATTCGTTTGAAACGCTTTGGTCATTCGATCAATCCACGGCCCGTCAGCATTGGGCTGAAATTGACTTGCTTCAAAGAATTGATCATTTCCGTCGTAATCAACGGAATACGTATGCAGCGGGGCTTTCCCTATTTTCTCAAAGTGCTTGGCGGCAATGGCCGTAATGGCACTAGAATCCACTCCGCCCGATAAAAACGTACATACAGGCACATCAGAGACGAGCTGTCTTGTAACGGCATCCGTAAAGAGTTCCTTCACGTGCTGAGCGGTGTCATCAAGCGAGTCTGTATGCTGCTTGCTTTTGACATTCCAGTACCTCCACACACGCAAACCATCTTTTGAGAAGGTTAAGGCATGAGCAGGTCTCAGCTCTTTCACCCCTTTAAATACCCCTTGCCCTGGTGTTCTAGACGGCCCTAGGCCAAAAATTTCTGATAAGCCTTCATGATCGACTTTGGCTTTCATTTCAGGATGAGCCAGAAGTGCTTTGATTTCTGAGCCAAACAAAAAGGAATGATGACGTTCTGTATAGAAAAATGGCTTGACACCGAGCCGGTCTCTTGCTGCAAATAATAATTCACGTTCACTATCCCAAATGACAAATGCAAAAATTCCATTAAAATGGGTCACACACTCTTCCTTCCATTCTGTATAGGCGTGAAGAAGAACCTCTGTATCAGAATGCCCAAGAAAGCGGTGCCCCCTTTTGAATAATTCTTTTCGTATATCCTCTGTGTTATAGAGTTCTCCATTGTATACCACCGTATAATCATGGTGTTGATGGGTATATGTCATCGGCTGCTTTCCGCCTTCAACATCGACAACGGCTAACCGTTTATGGCCGAAAAGAACGTGCTCACTTTTCCACGTATTTGTATCATCCGGCCCTCGTTTAGATAATGTATCTGTCATTTGATTGATTACATGATCCTGTTGGATGAGCTGCTTTTTAAAGTCTGCCCAGCCTGTTATTCCACACATCATCATCAGCTCCCATCCGTTTTTCATCAAGTGTTCTCATTTAGCCTTTCTTAGTTTATGCATCGTCTCCTTGATAGTTGATTTGTCCTTTTTTCCTCCTGTGTATAGGACAAGCTTCATTTGGTAAGAAAAGAAAGAGGAAAGGAGGTTTTGCGAATGGAGAACCGCATGACATATCTTCAGCAAAACCACCCAAAATGGTGTAACGGATACTTACTGATGGAAAACGGTCATTGTCTGATTGAAGACGAAGAAGGAGACATCATGCTGCCTGAAAGCCTTCAAAGTTCTATGATCTGTTTGAAAGAAAAGGATCGATGGACAAAAGGAGAATTGCTCGGGTCTGTCGTTCTTTGTGATAATGGGAAGTTGATGGAGGTAAAAGGCGGTGAACGCATTCAATATACAGCGTCTCTTTCTAAAGGGTGGCTTGATTTGCTCATGTTCGTACCAGAAAGCGTCTTTTATCAGATCATTGACCATGTAGAACAGCTTGGCTTTTCCGTCTATGATTGTGTCTTCTCTTCCTTCCATCCTTCTCATCGCGTGTCTTTTTTTCAATTTTCAGGAGACATGCAATCACTTGCCCTTCAATGCCACCATCATTCGGGTACAAATCAAGTTCAATTGGAATGGACGACGTCTGACGGTCACCGGCTGATGTCTCAGTTTGATCTCACATAAAAAGGGCACTGCTTTTGATAAGCAATGCCCTTTTTATCTTAAAAGATATGGAAACCGATCGGCAGACGTAAGCCGAGAAGAATGGTCACAATGGCAACCACGATAAAACCAATGAATACACCCGTCACCGATTTTCCTTTTTTCTTGCGTACCAGGACCATTTCCATGAAACCAATCACAAGAATACCAAGTATCATTTTTCCAACATACTCGCCCCCGTAACCCGGGATTTTCATTCCTGTGCGAACATACAGCTCTACACCCGTTGCAATAATAATCAAGTAAAATAGGCGTACGATCATATGCACAATTTTAGCGCCTTTATCGTTTTTACCTGCTAATGCAAAGGCAACGAAAAATAGAATAATACCTAGCACCCACGCTGTAATATGTAAATGTGTTCCCATTTGTGATTTCCCCCTTTATCAGAACAATTACCTTCTCATCGTACCACGAAATAAGTCGAACACAAAGCGACAATCCTGTGTCAACACGCCTTTATTTGACGCGATTTGATAACGTCCCAATTGGTTCAATTGTTACTTCAACCTGATCGCCTGAGGCTAAAAATTTTGGCGGTTCAAAACCTTTGCCGACTCCAGAAGGTGTACCTGTTGCAATGATGTCTCCCGCTTCTAGCGTCATCCCTTTTGAAAGAGTTGACACAATGTCTTCAATTGGGAAGATCATTAATTCCGTACTGGCAGACTGACGAACCTCTCCGTTTACCTTTGTTTCCACATGGAGTGCTCCATGATCCTTGATCACTGACTTGTGAACGATATAAGGTCCCATTGGACAAGTTGTATCTAAGCTTTTTCCGATGAAAAATTGTTTGTGTTTTTTCTGCAAATCTCTTGCCGTTATATCATTTAAAATGGTGTAACCGAAAATGTAATCGTGGACCTCTTCAGGAGCAATATTCTTTCCTGTTTTGCCAATGACAATGGCAAGCTCCCCTTCGTAATCCAATTCACTTGTCACATCTTCATGGAGAAGAATGTCCGCTTCATGCCCTACAACAGAGGTAGGCGCCTTTGTAAAGATCATCACGTCTTTAGGAATATCTGCCGCACTTCCCATTTCCATGACGTGATCTTGATAGTTTTTCCCAACACACATGATGTTTTTCGTTGGTTTTGGAATCGGTGCATGGAGTGTCACGTCCGAAAGCGGATAGACATAAGAGCCACGGTCTTCTTCTTTTTTCTCCGCCCAATCAAGAAGCTGTTTGACGTGTTCGACAAACTTGTCCCCCATGTTGATGCATTCAGATAAAGAGTTTGGCAATGTTTCTAGCTCAAATAGTTTTGCTTCTGCCTTTTTGACGTCCATCACCCATTCATCATCAATGACGACCCCGATAAACAATCTGTTATGTATCTCACCTGTAAAAAACTTCATGTCTTCCCCTCACAATCTTCATTTCAATACATTATGATGTCTCATTTTTATTTCTCTACGAAATAAAAAAAACCCTTTTTTATCATACTCTCTTTTAAAAAGGGTTTCAAAAATGAAGACCTGACATTTAGCGGTAGCGTCGATACTCCCACATATTCCCTTGATCCCATTTACGATCAACATTTCCTTGATGGCGGGAATGATGTTTTTTCTTTCCGCATCTTCGGCAAGAGTGACTCCGTTTATGGTGATGAGAACGTTTAGATCGATGGCTGCGGTGTGATTTGCGGCAGCTTTTCTTATGATGTGATCTGTGTTTGCTGCGGCATGATTTTCTTGGTTCACTCTTTTTGCTGTGGCAAGACTTTTTACTTTTATACGACTTTTTGCTTTTGCATGGTTTCTCGCTCTTTACACTTTTTTTTGAACAGCGACTTTTTTTAGAGCGATAGCTTTTATGGCTTTTTTTGCTGCGATGTGACTTACGGCAGCCTCCTCCACCAAAGAACCAGTGACGGCGATTTGAATGACGAGAACGAGATGATTTGTGCGAATGTCCCGATTCGGGTTCACGATCTAAGTGTTGATCACGCCCCTCACTTCGAAGTGAATCAACTGCATGTTCAATATGCGAATGATCAAATGTGCTCACGAACAATTCCCCTCCCAATCTGTGCTCTGACAAAACAAACAGACGAAGCTGTTTATCTTCTCTGCTTTATGTTACGAGACTCGATAGACAAGTGTTCTTGGCGAATGCCTCTTTCTTAGAAAACTCCATGAATACCTACCAGCAGGTACAGGACATTCCTTCATTTTCATATAGTGGAGGAGATATAGGAGGGTGATGAACGCATGGACACAGAACCTTTAAAACAACTGGATATCTGGATTCATCCAAAAGATCTCATGGAATTAAAAAAGGACGTATGGAACGATGAACCCGTCGAGGCCATTCTGAAAACCGGCCAAACGAAGTCACATATTTATGCCTCATACCGAGGATCACACATCCGAAAGCTCAAGAAAAAATCCTATCAAATTGAATATCGAAAACCAAAGCAAAGACAGGGCGAATCCCTTTTTCACTTAAATGCAGAGTACAATGATCCTTCTTTCATTCGCAACAGGTTGTCTTTTTATTTCTTTGAACAAATGGGTGTGTTCAGCCCGTCCGCTTCTCATGTGTTTCTGACCATTAATGGAAGAAAAGAAGGCATTTATTTAAAAATAGAATCTGTAGATGAGCTGTTCCTCCAAAAACGACAGCTGCATGGAGGCGGCATTTATTATGCTGTAGATGATGACGCCAATTTCTCTCTTTTAAGTTCATTTGATAAAAAGCCTAAAAAACATCTTCTTCTCGGTTATGAGAAAAAAACAGGAACACCTGAACACGACAAGCAGCTGAGTGAATTTATTTACTTTTTGAACACCGCAAGGGACGACACGTTTGCAAATAAGATTGAGCAGTATCTTGATGTGACACAATATTTCCGCTGGCTCATTGGTGTCGTGTGTACCCAAAATTTTGATGGCTTTGTTCATAACTATGCCCTTTATGTGAATGATCAAGGAAGGTTTCAAGTAATGCCTTGGGATTATGATGCGACTTGGGGGCGTGATATTCACGGAGAAGAAATGGCGTTTGATTATATTCCAGTCAGCGGTTTCAATACATTAACCGCTAGATTACTAGACATCCCTGCATTTAAAAGAGACTATTATGCCCTTTTCCAGCACGTACTAGATACACATTTTTTAGAAAAACGACTTCTCCCCATCATTGAGACATGGCATGCTTCGATTGAGCAGCGAATTGGAGATGATCCATATACGAAAAACCGACAAGACATGCTGCGTTCAGAGCGAGAATTAATCCGACAGTATATCAACAAAAGACGACGTTATTTACAAACTGAGATTAAAAAAGAGACATCGCACCTGTAAAGACACTTTCGAATTTTGTCACTTTAGTTCTCATATTGACGAAAGAGCTTTTTTTATAGAAAAATAGGGTATACTAACCATATCCTTCTATTTGATAAAAAATGTGAGAGTTGGCGTCCGTTATGATCAATTATGAAATTGAACAAAAAAGATTACATTTAATTGAGACCGCAAAAAAATTCGGAATGAATGCCGAAGAAACCATCAGGTGCAGTCAAGAGCTTGACACACTCTTAAATAAAGGCATCAAAACCACCTCTAAAGAATGCTCGAATAAAGGGTAAACCATACACTTCATTCCTCTCATCAAAGTTCTTCAAAAAGACAATCACATATTAAAAGACCCATCATAAGCTATGGTGAAACGCCCAAAAACGAAGTGCCCTATTTTTCTAAAGGATGTGCACCGCTATGCCGGCTATTGTTGGAGCCTTTAAAGTAAATGCCGTCGGAACGAGCGGAGTCGTTCATGTTGGAGATTGCATCACCATTTCTCCAAATAGTCAGGTTAAAACGTTTGCCGGCGCAGGCAGTTTTAACACTGGTGATCAATTACGCATTAGCAACTATAAAAGTGTGACAAATACGTATGATAGTGATGTCATTGATCAACCGCTTGTTGGTAACTTGTAAGGAGTGAGAATCCATTGAACTTCTATATTAATCAAGCGATACAAATTAATTACTTACGTGTGGAGTCTGTGAGTAACTCATCCGTTCTTCAAATCGGCAGTGCTGGATCAATCAAAGCACTCTCCAATCTGTATAACACTGGTAGCTACGTAGAAGCAGCACCTGCCGCAGCAGGCACACAAGGAATTGAAGAGTCTCAGGGCGCAAGCACGGCACCTTTTGTACCGCTTCAGTCACCAACAACATAAGTTCATCTGCAATCCCCGGAGGTGTATGCATATGTATGACTATCAAAACAGCGCTTCACAAATGTATGGCATCATTCAAAAGCAAACACAGCAAATCATGATGCTTGAAAAAAGGCTTAACGAGCTTCAGCAGGAAATGCAAATGATCAAAGATAAACCGACAACAACGATTGAACGGATTGATTATCAATTTGATCAACTGAAAATCGAGCGGCTGGAAGGCACATTAAATATCGGCCTCAATCCATCTGATCCAAATAGTGTTCAAAATTTTGAAGTGGGCCAAACAACAACCCCGGGAATTGGAATGATGCAGCAAGAAATGGCTGATCAATTTTTCAATCAAACACGCCAGCTTGTCGATGCATTCTTAAATGAAGAAGCACCGCAGCTTCTTGAAGAACTAGAGCAGCGATACGAAGGCTCGCTTGATGAAAGCAACAAACACCATATCATTGAGGACATTCGAAAACAAATAGACAGCAGAATCAAATATTATGCGGGGCAGCTGCCACAAAGGGAAGATATGACCCCGCTTCAACGTTCCGAGCAAATTGCTGAATACGTGAAACATGATGTCAAACGGGCAATCGAACACTTTTTAGCCCATATTCCAAATGAAACGAAAGGAGAGGAAAACGGATGAATTTCACAGTCGTCAACCGCAACATCGAAACCGGAAGCATTAAAGTAGTTGGGGTATCGTCCTCTTCCCTATTTATTATCGGGGACACGGATCACGTACAACTGTCATCGATTTTTGATACACCGCCAGAATCATTAATTATTGGCCCGTTTGTTCCTCTAGCCCCTCGATAATGATCAAGCGCACATCTCAAGTAAAGTTCTCGAAGGTGAATTCTGTCGGGATTGCGAGTGTTGTTCAAATTGGTGATACACAAGAGCTATGCCCGAACGTGAAGGTGTTAGCTGTTCAGCGAACCATTAGTTTGTTTTATGGAAATGAAGCTGAAAACCTAGATGCAAAAGAATTTGAAGTGTATTATGAGCCGATCCCATTGATGCTGCCAGAACGAGCGGTTAGAACGGCCTTTTATCATGAAAAGCCTCTCATTAAAGTGTCGTCCATTCATGTAGAAGGGGTCTCTTCCTCCTCTATCTATCAAATTGGCTCTACGTGCGGAATAAATGCCGTTGCGCGAGTGAAGCATATTCGAGAGTTATTTAGCAACAATGACGAACATCCGCCAAACTCACAATTGGACCTACCTTCGCATATGATGGTGATATGACTTCGAATAAAGGATGTCGATTATGCCAGCAATTGTCGGACCCATTTACATTAACTCGATTTCTGGGGGCGTCGTAAACGTCGGTGACTCATTTTATCTTTCGCCTAAAAGTTCTTCAAAATCTGCTTTAGGCTCTGGAGCGGGGAATACCGGAGATTTCTTGATTTTAAATAATGGCATTAGCGCCACCAACTATGTGGATCCTGACTTAAATGATCAGAATATGGTAGGCAATGCATAAAGCGGCTCCTCTACACTCATTTCATTTAGAGGAGCGCTTTTTTATGCTCATTTCTTTCTGCGTTGTCTTGATTTCTTTGTTTTGACCAGCTTGCTTGCCGGCTGCTTTCGAATCCATTTGATGTACGGAACAAGCTTTTCATCTTGTCTTAGTGCATCCAGCGTATTCAAACGTGCGGCAAGCTCCTGGTTTGTATAAAGAGCATGTACTTGTTTATGGCAAGGGATACACAGGAAGGCAGTCGGTAGAAAGGCCCCGCCCTCTTCTTTTGGGGTCAAGTGATGTTCCGTAAGGACGACCTCTTGTCTTCCGCACAGCTCACATAATCCAATCGTTTGCTTTGCCATCCTGAGATCACCTCACTTTACATTAATTCCATCGAGACTGTTGTTCCTTTCCCGCTTGGATCTGCTGGGTGGACAATCAGTTTCTTTGGCAGTCTCATCTTTAATTCTTCCACATGGCTGATCACACCAACAGCTAAATTTTGAGACTGCAGCTTCTCTAATGCTGTAATCACCGTATCTAACAAGTCTTGATCGAGTGTACCAAATCCTTCATCTAAGAAGAAGAATTGCAGCGGGAACTCACCTCTCAGCTGAATTTGTGCAGACAGAGCAAGAGCAAGTGCTAAAGACGTCAGGAAAGTTTCTCCCCCAGACAAGCTGGATACCGGACGTCTGACACCTCCATTGGCATCATCCCGCATCACAAAACCGCCCTCTGAATCGACTTCAATGGCATATCTTTGTCTTGTCAAAATCCCAAGACGATGAGAAGCATCACGGCTGACACTTTCTAGCTGTTCTTCTGCTAGGAACTCAACAAATGTATTCCCTTTAAACACAGTTTGAAGCTTATCCAGCCGGTCAATTTCTTGCTGCAGTTCTTCAAGACGTTCATGAATGCTTGCAAAGCGTTGATGGTTTGCTTCAATCACTCGCAGATGCTCTTGTGCAGATCCACTCAGCGCTGTCGCTTCTTCAAGCGCTTTTTCCGCCGCTTCTTTTTTTAGTTGAATATCTGTCCACTCGTCTTCATCCAGCGACTCACCTTTTAACAGTTCCGAAATTCGCTTTAAGTTTGCTGCACATTGCTTTCTTTTATCCTCAAATTCATCAATTTCCTGTTTGACTGTAAGACGTACAGATCGATCCATTAAAGCAGGTGCTATCTCCTGAGGATGAGCAAAAGGAGTAGATGCTGTTTCTTTTTGCCACGCTTTCTCAGCTTCTTGTTTTCGCCGCTTAGCCTCTTGGAGCTGACGTTCACTGCTTGAGAAATGGCTTTGCGCCTCACTAAATAATTGCTGTGCATGCTTAAATTGCTCGTACGATTGCTGTTCTTTTTCATTTAGATGAACAAGAGATTGTTGAACTTCGTCCAGTTCATCAGAAAGAGAAGCGGCTTTTAAAGGATATCGCTGTAAATCTGTTTCATATTGATCGATCAGGTGTTGCTGGCTTCCCAGCTGATGCGCCAGCTTATCGAGTTCCTTCTCTAGATCGTATATGGCTGTTTGCAGATGCTCTTTTGCCTGCTGTTTTTCCTCTAGAAAAGAAATACTCTTCTCAATACGCTCTTGATAACCTTCCGCTTGTTGATCCTTTTCGTCAATTTGTTGCTGCATTTCCTGCACTTGGTTGATTGTCAGGTGAGGAAAGGTCTGTTCAAATTGCGTCAGTTGTTCGGAAAGCTCAGATCGAAGCTCCTTGATCAGCATGTCTAGTTCTTGTATGCGCTGCTGCTCAAATGTCAGTTGATCTTTGACTTTGCTCATTTCTGCCGCTTGATCATAAGTAACGTCCATTAAACGAGCTCGTTTGCTTTCGATTGCTTGAATATCTTGTTTTACGCCTTTCCATTCTTGAATCAGCTGGTGCAAAGACTGCGGATTCTGTACTACTTCTACTGCTGCAGCTACTTCCGAATCGGGGGCTTTTTGAGATAAAAAGGAGAACTGTTTAACTAATTGATTGGCATGCGTTTCAAGCAGCTGCTTTGCAGCAAACATGTCTCTAGCATATTCCTCTGCCAGCTTGAGCTCTTTATCCATTTTTACAATCCATTCATCAATTTGGGCAACCGTTTCTTCATGGACATTGTCTATCACAGCCTTTGGATCATGATGAATCGATCCACAAACAGGACATGGTTCACCGTCTACTAGCTCTGCCGCTAATTCTTTTCTTAATTCTGCCGATCTGACAACATCGCGCTGTTTTAATTTTTCTTGTTTTTTGTCCTGCTCTTTATGACTCCATTCTGTAAGACCTCGTTCAAATTCACATACATAAAAATACAATTGTTCTATCGCTTGAAACGATTGATTTATTTTTTCATGATGATCTTTTTGCTGTTTTTGAAGCTTTTCATACGATTGTGTCGCCTGTGCTGAACGCTGTCTTAGCTCCTCAATCTTTTGTTCTTCCTTTTGAATGCTCACATTCATTCTTTGAACATTTTCACTGAAACGAAGTGCGTCTTGTACAAGTTTTCGCTCTTTGACAGAGACTTGTAATTGTTCCAGCTCATGCTTCAACTGTGTTTGTTTCGCAAGCGCACGCTCTAATAAAGATTGCACGTTTTCGGCTTCCGCTTTTTTTTGAGTCAATTGCTGCGCTTTTTCATGGTTTTGCTGCTCTAGTACGGTCTTTTCCTGAAGAGCTGTTTCTTTTTTTCGTTCAATTTCTTTTAATTGAATCAGCTGCTCTTTCTTTTGAAGAAGCTCTGGCTCATTTTCCATTTTCTTTTGCCGCGTTTGCTCATACTCCTGCGTCATTTGATCATAGATCGTTCGTTGATGAAGTAAATGTTTTTCTGCTTCCTGCTTCTCTTTTGATGCTTGAGAGAGCTGCTTTTCAGCCTTTGTTAATGCATCCGCATAAGGCTTTAATGTCTCTGCCTGCTCTGCAATGTGAAGTTGATTCTTTTTCTCTTCCATCGTAGATGCCAGCAGATTGAGGTTGTGTTGTTCCTTCTCGTACGCTTCTTGTTCCTGTTGATACTGCCAGATGGCTTGCGCTTTTGTAAAAGCAGTGAACGCTTCGTCCCGCGTTTGTTTTTTCTCAAGAAAAATAGCTTGCGCCTGCGCAGCTGCTTCTTTAGCTTTCGCTAATGCCTCTGGACCAGCTTCTCCTAATCCAGTCAGTTCAGCCAGCAGTTCGTTTTTCTGTCCATAGTGATTTTGAGCCTTTGCGCGTAAACGTTTGACAAGCTGATCACCATATTTCTCCAAATTAAACAAACGCTGCAGCATTTGGCGTCTGTCGGCTCCTTTCAATGAAAGGAATTCCGCAAACTTTCCTTGGGGTAAAACAACCGCTCTCGTAAAATCGTCAATGGTTAAACCAAGTAATTCTTCTATTTTACGATTGACCTCACTTGCTTTATCTGCAAGAACTGTCTGCGTATCACCAATTTCAATCAATCGGCATAACGTCGTTCTAACCTTCATTTCATCTGCCCTTTTAAAGGCACGTTCCACTTTATAAGAAATATGGTGTTCCCTTTGCAAAGCGAACGTAAAGGAGACAGACAGCTTTTCTTCAGCTTGGTTCAAAATACCATGCGTATTATTGAGTGCACGTTCGACCTTGCCATAGAGTGCTAGTGTCATGGCATCTAATATGGACGATTTTCCGCTTCCAGTCGGTCCAAAAATACCAAACACACCTGCATCACATAAGGAGCTAAAGTCAATGGTTTGCTCTTCTCTGAAGCTATGAAGTCCTTTAATGGTTAGCGTGATCGGCTTCAATTCGCTTCCTCCTCTTGCATGTCATTGGCAAGCTCTAAAAATAGCTTGACGGTTTTTTCATCAGGTAGACCTCCACCTGTCTGACGCTCATAAAATTTCACGAACCGCTCTTCAATCGAGAGCTTTTCCACTTGTTTTTGTTCTTCTTTTTGCTGTAACTCTTTAAACTTTGGTCTAATATGGACAAATCCACTATGCTGTTTTCTAAGCTGATGAATTTGTTCGATCGACAGCTGATCTGTTAAGTGAATCTCTAAATCAATCCAGGCTTGAAGATCCCGCTTTTCATCCAGCCAACTGTGTACTTGGCTCAGCCCTTCAGTCGCCTTCCACTTCATAAGTGGTTTACCGCTTGATAAAAACACTTCTTTCCAGCTTGCTGTTTCATTCGGTTTTGCATCCACAATGGTGACTGATTTGGCGTAGCCTGCTTCAGAAAAGCTGTATGCAAGTGGAGATCCAGAATAGCGGGCAATCGTTTTGGCACGTTTAATGGTTTGGGGGCGATGCAAATGCCCCAGTGCGACATAACAAGCCGCCTCAGGCAGACTTTCGGCCGCAACGGTATATGCGCCTCCCACTTCAATCGGCCTTTCCGAATCCGTTTGACTGCCACCTGCCACATAAATATGACTTGTTGCGATATTGACCGTATCCGCCTGAAATTGGTTGCTTAAATGTTGAAACATTTGTTGTATTTTTAAATTGTACTGATCACGAAGCAGTTTCTCTTCAAATGTTTCAGCCAGCACCTCGTTTAGCCTTGCTTCGGACGGGTAAGCGAGTGCGGCAATAGATAGACGTTCACTTGCAGAAGGAACATCGACATGAATTAAATCATTAGTCGGATATCCAATTAAATGAATCCCCTGCTCATTCGTTAAAGGAGATGCGGCTGATAAACGGTCTGGGTTATCATGGTTGCCAGAGATCACAACCACCTGACGCTTTCCTTTATCAGATAATGCAGACAGACTTTCATAAAAAAGCTGTTCTGCGCGAGCAGGAGGGTTCACTGTATCAAAGGCATCGCCTGCCATCACAATGACATCAATGTGTTCATCCTTGACGATTTGATTTAATTCATCTAAAAACTCCGCTTGCTCCTCAAGCCGGCTTCGGCCTTCTAGGGTTTTCCCTAGATGCCAATCCGCTGTATGCAGAATCCTCATGTGATTCACCTCTCATTCATTCCACCTATAAAGAAATTTCTAGATTTCCATCAAAGAAATAAAGGATTTTTTCCTCTAATGTTCTGTTTGTTAAACGTTCTACCGCTGCTGTATACAACGATATTTGCGTTTCATAGCGTTTTTTTAACATCGCTTCAGCTTCCTCTAATCCACCTGAGAATCTGCCAGTCACTCGATCTGTTTTATAATCAAGTAAATAGAGCTTGCCATCTGCTTCAAATAAACAATCAATCATTCCTTGAATGAGCACAGGTTCACCTTCTGCATCAATATGGCTGTATACCTCTTTAACCGGTAAAACCATACTAAACGATACTTCTCGTTTCACCCAGTCCGCTTTCCGCAGTTTTTGACCAATAGCAGTAGAAAAGAAGGCCACAATTCCTTCTCGATTGATGGACTGGATTTGTTCATCTGTTAGTAAGTCTTTCTCTTTTAAAGAATGGAGCAGCTCTTCTACACGAGATTCATCATATGGTTCATTTGAAGGAAGAGGGATATGCTGCATAACTGTATGCATGGCCGTCCCTTGTTCTGCGGCTGTGAGTGTTTTTTTCTTCATAAAAGCCGGTCGTTCGTAAAGTGTCGCATGAGCTTTTCGAATGGAAGAAGGCACACTGTATTCATCCTGTATTTCTTTCATTCTTTTGATCTCAGAAACTGACTGCTTTGTCCCTACTTGGGAGGCCGCTAAATATGGATAACGCCATGTAAGTCTTTCTTTTACTTCCTCCTCGTAATCGCCATATCCTTGAACAGGCACACCTTCCATTAATGCTTGTACCACTTCGTCTTGTTTTTGTTTTTCAAGTGACATGTCTTCTTGTAGAAGATCGGACGCTTGATGAAAGGTGATAGAAAATGATGATGGATGAGAGAGAACGACTTCTCTCGATTCTTCTAAAAGAGAAGACATCGCTTGATGACGGATAAGAGCAGGGCCAATAAAATCTAAGTATGTTCTCGCTTGATAACGTTCAAAATCAGGGAGAAGCCAGTCGTCTCCGTTTGCGGCATTTTGCCACTTGCTTAAAGCTTTCACTTGATTTTTGACAGAACCGACTAAAAATAATTTTTCTTTCGCCCTTGTGAGCGCCACATATAGAACCCTCAGTTCTTCAGATAATAGTTCTTTTCTCATCTTTTTTTTCATCGCGATCAGCGGTAATGTTGCATAACTAATTCTCAGCTCAGGATGAATATATTTGCTGCCAAAACCTAATTCTTTATCGAGCAAATAGGACTGGTTTAAATCCATCATATTAAAGTTCCTGCCAAGTCCTGCAGTAAACACAACAGGGAATTCGAGTCCTTTACTGCTATGAATGGTCATCATGCGGACAACATCCTCTGTTTCACTGAACGTTTTTGCTGCTCCAAGATCATCTCCACGCTCTTGCATTCTTTCAATAAATCGAAGAAATCGAAACAGCCCTCTAAATGCAGCCTTTTCATACTGTTTCGCTCGATCATATAAAGCCCGAAGGTTTGCCTGTCTTTGCTTACCTCCTGGCATCCCGCCGACATAATCTAGATATTGTGTATCTCGGTACACTTCCCAAATCAGTTCTGCTACCGAATGCTGAATAGAAAAATCACGCCATTTGCGTAATTGAAGGAAGAAACGCTCCAGCTTTCTGCATGTCGGATGATCAGAGTTTGTCACACTCATAAATGCCTTCACAGCGTCATAATAAGTGCCTTTTTTATCACTTGTTCTAATCAGTGCCATCTCATTTTCGTCTAAATGAACAAGAGGTGACCTTAAAACAGCAGCGAGCGGAATATCTTGATATGGATTATCAATCACTTTTAACAAAGAAAGAATGACAGATACTTCTGTAGCTTCAAAATAACCTGAGGAAAGATTCGCATAAACAGGGATTCCCTGCTTCTTCAACTCTTCCATCATTTGCGGAGCCCACGGCATTGAGCGAAGCAAGATCACAATGTCTCGATACTGCAAGTTGCGGGTCAGCTGCTGTTTTGCATCGTACACTTGAAAAGGCTGTTCTACCAATTCTTTTATTTTCTTTGCAATCACTCTCGCCTCAAATTGAACCGTCTCTAGCTCTTCTCGTTCTTCATCGCTTTCTGTGTCGTGCTGATCTAAATGAACAAGAAGCATTTCTGTCGTCGTGTCTTCGCTTTGCGGATAACTCGCTCCAAGCTTTAATTCAGCTTGTTCGTCATATTCAATTTCTCCAACTGTTTCTCCCATCAGCTGTTTGAACAGAAAGTTGGTACTGTCTAATACATCAGCCCGGCTACGGAAGTTTTTATTTAGATCAATTCTTTTACCTGTTTCATTGCTGTCTGCTTTAAATTGTTTATATTTATTTAAAAAGAGCATCGGCTCTGCAAGTCTAAAGCGATAAATGGACTGCTTCACATCACCAACCATAAAGCGATTGCCTTCGGCAGGATGTTTCCCTTTAGACACAAGCTTTAAAATCGTTTCTTGGACAAGGTTTGTATCCTGGTATTCATCCACGAGTACTTCTTCAAATTGCTGTTGATAGTACTTAGCCGCTTCTGTTTCAATGAGATTTCCTTCTGCGTCCTGCTTCGCTAAAATGCGCAAACAATAATGTTCTAGATCCGAAAAGTCTACGATTGATTTTTCTTGTTTTGCTCTTTCGAAACGCTCTCCATATTGAATCACAAGCTCTACAAGTGTTTCTACAACTGGCTTCATTTCAGCCAAGCTTTTTAAATGCTGATCGGGACTGCGCATAAAGTATTCATCTTTTAGCTTTTCTAATTGTTTTTTGGCTTGATTGCGTGCATCTGTTGCTTTTTCTAACAGAGCTGGGTCATAGTCATCCCCTTTGCAAGTCTTTAACCTTTTAAAATTGATGTTTGGCAAAAGCTCATAAAGTGTTCCAAAATCATCTTGATGCCTTATTAATTCATTTACTTGCTCTAAATCATCTATAAAATTCTCTGCTCTCGGTGCTGGACCGCCCGGCTCTTTTGATAAAGTGAGCGCTTGTTCCAGCAGTTCCTGACAGCTTCTTAAAACGAGAGAAAGGTCCTCTTTGATATATGGATAAAAGGGTAATTCTTCTACCTTTGTCTGTGTATCCACATCATAAAGAGAAAGGAATGCCCGCATCCACTGTTCGGGCGCTGGATGTGACCTAGAAAACTCATAAATTCTTTTGACAAGCCATTGAAGATCTAAATCATGCCGATCAGATGTGTAACGATCAACGAGTTCAAAGAATGACGGCTTTCCAGCCTTATACTCATCCTCAAACAGTTCATCTAACACTTCATCTCCTAGTAATTCTCCTTCTGTTTGATCACCCAAACGAAAACCTGGATCAAGGTCAATCTCATAATAAAAAGTGCGCAGAACTTGCAAACAAAAGGAGTGCAAGGTAGAAATATTGGCACGATTCATAAGTGACAGTTGTCTCCGCATATGAAGGGAACCAGGTTTTTTAGATAGTTCTTTTTCAAGTGCTTCAGTGATCCGGTGCTTCATTTCTGCTGCTGAAGCATTGGTAAAAGTCACTACGAGCAGCCTGTCCACATCAACTGGCTGCTCCGGCCGAGTCATTTTTCGAATGAGCCGTTCAACCAAGACCGCTGTTTTCCCTGACCCCGCCGCCGCAGCAACAAGAATATCTTGTCCTTCTGAAACGATGGCGTTCCATTGGTCATCTGTCCAAGTACTGTTATTCGGTTTTGGTATTTGCATACTGATCCCCTTCTTTTTTGATCCGGTCTAACATGACATCATCCTTCTCAGAGGTGAGCACCCTAAATTCATTATCTTCTATTGATTCATCAAATTGGCAAATAGACTTAAAGGAGCAAAAGCGGCAAGGGGTTTGATCCTTTAATTTATATGGGTTTATCTCTACCTCACCGCTTGTAATTCTTTCTCCTGCCTCTTCAAAGGTTCGCCGAACGTGTTTTGTGAGAATGTGAAAATGATCTTCACTTAATACCGCAGAGTCAGATCGGAAAGAACCATCCTTTTTCAAACCAGCTTGGATGACTTGTGATCTTCCTGATTCGAGTGTTTGATCCATCAACTTCACTGCTTCCACATCTTCGAGCAATAGACCCTTCATTTTAAATTTCTTCAATATTTCCTGCTCAATTGCATCCTCTGCGAGCGGAATAGGCGCTTGAATCAGCGGGTCATGAATATGGAAGTATAAAATCCCTGCCGGTGTCGCTTCCATGCCAAGCCATTCTTTAGAATACGTAATGGTCAGGTCTAAATAAGTGAGCATTTGCAAGGCTAAACCGTAGTAAACTTCTGCTAGATCAAGCCCCTTCTCACTGGACTTATAGTCGACAATTCTTAATAGAAGTCCTTTTGATCCTTCTGCTTTATCCACTCGGTCAATCCTTCCAACAAGCTCCATCGTGCAGCCGTTTTTTAATTGAAAAGTAAACGGCGGCAGAGGTCCTTGACCTCCAAAACCTAACTCAAGTCCAACCGGAGAGAATCCGCTCACTTTTGCATGTTCGCTTAATATAGAAGACACCCTGATGAGGATTTTTTGGAGCTTTTCTTTGATATAAGCATGCCGATTAGAGCTTAATAAAATTTCTTTTTGCAGACGTGGAGCCAGCTGTTCGATTGCATGCCTTGAGTAGGTCACACAATCTTCCTTCGTTAAGTTTTTCCAATCCTTTTTTTGTTCAACAAGCGTATCTGAAATCAGTTTTAAAGCTGAGTGAAAGAGCTGGCCGATATCAGGTGCTTCTAATTTGTAAAATTGTCGATCTTTTAGTTTTAGCCCGTGGGAAGCAAAATGAGAAAATGCACATGCATTGAATTTCTCCATTCTTGAAACACTGCCCTGAATATGGTCACCGTAAAGTTCTTTTGTGACATTCGGCTTTAAACGTGTCGCTCTATTTGTAAAGAACAAGCTGGACATGATTTTTTTTGATACGTCGCGGTTGGAAGAGGTCATCAAATGATTATATACACTCCACCATACGCCGCTGATCGGATATTGGTTGAGCCATTGTTGCAGCTGCGAAACGGTATAGGATAACGAGACATGCTCGTTTGTTACAAATTTTAATTGCTCCTGATCATCCAACTGCTCTGGATCTAACACATAGAGGGCTTGCTGATGGTTTGGCATCAGTTCCTCACAATACTTGATGAGGGTCGAAGGCAAAAGAGACCGCCCTTCCGTATCTGAAGCTGAATAGGATACATACAGGTAGTGCGATGGACTGGACAGCGCTTGATAAATCAAAAATTGTTCATCCAGCAGCCGTTCCTTCCCTGTCTCTGCCAGCTCTGCTCCTGCACGTTTTAACCATTCCCGGTCGTCTTCAGACAATACACTTTCATCAGAGGGCCGTGCAGGTATAACCCCATCATTTACTCCAATGACAAACGTACACTTTACTTGATACATTCTGGATAAATCCATACTTCCGATAAACACTTGATCAAGTGAAGGGGGAATCAAAGCGAACTTGAGAGAGGACAGTCCTGTATCCATCATCTGTTGAAATAATGGAAATGAGAGCTCCTCCTCGCCCAGCATTTCAACAAATTCATCCATCAATTGAACGACAGCATCCCACACTTGCCCATGCTGCATCGCTTCAGCTAATCTGCCTGCTTCTTCTGCCTCAAGCCTTGCCTTTTCAAGCTTTTCTGGCACTTGGGCTTCCTCTAGAAAGACATACACTGCCTCCACCATGTCTCTTAGCTTTTGCGCTTTTTTCAATCTTTTTTGCAATTGAAAGAGAGGCGGAACAATCCATTCTTTTACATCATTCAGCATTTGCTCCATTTCTATTTCTTGATCGGTTTGTCCAAAATCTTCATCTAGTGATTGGAAGCGGCGATAATGAAATCGTGAACCATTCGTCCAGCGTTCACCTTTTACACCGTAAGCAATACAATAGTTTTCAAGCTGATCCGCCTGTTCTCTTGCTTTGTTTTTAGCGAGTTCAAGCGGAAATAAGAACTCCGTTTTCACGCAGCGAAACACCGCCTCATACCGCCAGTTCCCTTTTATGACATCGAGGCTCGAACGAATGAACTCAATGAGCGGATGATACTGCATCGATTCATTTCCATCAATAAAGAAAGGAATATCGTAATCTCGAAACACCTCTTTTAACGTATCTTTATAGTCGTCTACATGTCTTGCAACAATTGAGATGTCTCGTAACCTAAGACCTTCCCCTCTTACTAAATCAAGAATATCTCTCGCTACTCCCTCAATTTCAGCTCGTTTATTTGCACTTTTCGATACGGTAAGGTGAGGCGTTTCTTCTTGATACGGCTGCAAAGGTCTCTGTTCATATTGATTTTCTAAATAAGCTAGATCTGGGGTATGAAGATGCCGCTTATTTCTCTCCAAAATGTTCTCAGAAATAGCCGCTCCGCACTCTTTGGCCAACTGATAAAGCTGGGAATATGTCTTACCTGTCATGCGAAATAAATCAAGTTCATTTGGCTGCGTGTCATGATAGGAACGATCCACTGTGAATGCAGCTGTTATTTTTTCTGCATGTAGCAAAAGCTGTTCAATGACAAGAAGCTGCTGGGGGGTAAACTGATAAAAACCATCTATATAAATGTGTGCCCCTCTCAATTCTTCTGATAAAGGAATTTGCTGAGCCAGAAGTGTCAAGTAATCCTCTGAGTGCACATACTCATCTTGCAGATGCTGCTCCATCTGCTGATAAAGAACATGAAGATCATGCAATTTTTCCGCCGCACGTCTTTCTTCTGTATACTCTGAATGCATACTGGATGCCGAGATTTTTTCAATATCCTCCGGCATCATACAGTACCTTTTGAATTCAGCCATCGTCTTTTCTATTTGCTCAACAAATCCCGGTTTATCACTCGCCTTTTTGAATACCTTAAACTTGTCTTTCTGTTCTTCTATTACTTTTCTTAAGAGCATTTGAATTCCTGTGCTTGTGACAAATTGACGGTTCGCACCGCCAGTCTGCTGTAATATAGACCAGGCAAGCCGAGTAAAACTAAAGACTTTGGCCCTGATCATTCCACCAGCTTCAGATGTTTTTGCAAGCTCATATTCCATTAAAAATGTCATTTGATCCGGGACTAAAAAAATGATTGGCGGACCCAGCGGATCAAGCCGAAGTTGTTCTTTGATTTCTTCTAGAATTGCAGTCGTTTTTCCACTCCCTGATCTGCCTGCTAAAAACTGAATCTCCACGTTCCACAACACCTTTCTTATGTACTCATATTCTAGCGAAAATAAAGGTAAATAGCTATTTTCCTATCACCTTCCCTTTCTCCTCCGATTGAAAAGAAAATAGGCACCTTTCCCGACTCTTTTCATATCATAAACCATCATGATCTAAAAGGAGGCTGGCAATATCATGTATTACGGTTATTATGACTACTCGCCATATGACATGCGCCAAAACACAAGGATCATTGCAGACCTTGAAAAGGCCATCAATGGCGAATATTCTGCGATCCAATGCTATGAAAAACTTGCACAAAAAGCAAAAAATCCTGAAGCGAAAAAAATCATTCAAGAAATACGTCAGGATGAAGTCAGACATTATCAGCTATTTACAAAGCTATACTATTCTTTGACTGGTAAAAACCACAAACCAAGCATAACAGAGCCTTGTCCAGACCAATTTAGGGAAGGTCTCTTATTTGCCTTTAAAGACGAACAAAAAACAGTCGATTTTTACTTAACGGTATCAGACTATGTCCGTGATCAAGGAACAAAGGAATTAATGAAGCGTATTGCTCAAGATGAACAGCAGCATGCTGTCTGGTTTCTATATCTTTTAACGCACCATGTTTCTTAGTTACCCCTATTTTAATAGGAGATCGTATGTTCCGTCAAAAAATGAAATTGCTTTTTTGCTCATTCAATATGTGAAATAAAGGGCTGTCATCATCAAAACGACTCTTCGCTTTTCCTTTTTTAATGATAAAACGACCTTTTGACCATAAAAAAACTCCTCTGCTACAAATCGCAGAAGGAGTTTTTTGTTATTTAATGAAATTTTGCTTCATTGCTTTGTTGCTGTTGTTTTAACAATCCATCAATCGAAAGCATCTTGCTGCCACTAAGTGTCAAGTAAAGCGCCATGACCATTAAAGAAAGTTCAAATTCATAACCGCCCACAAATCCTCTTGCAAAACCAACTGTGATAATGGCTACAGCCATAATTGGCACAAATAAAGCTGCGAAAAGACGTGTGCCTAAACCTAGAATCAGGGCAATTCCACCAACCAGTTCAATTGTTTTGACAATATAGGCCATAAATTCAGGAACACCAATTTGACCAAAAAATGCCGCAGTGCCTCCTAGTCCACCTTGATATGCTTGAAGTCCATGTAAAAAGAAAATAATGCCTAAGATGACGCGTACAAAAAGTGTTCCTATTTCTTGATTTGTTTTCATATAGTGATTTCCTCCCATTTTTACACTACATCATGTAATGTTCATTCGTAAAAAAAATTAGTAATTTAAGTTGAGCATAATCATTAAGACCAACATGAGGATGGTTGATGTCACAATTGGGATAAGTGGTACATTGAACGGTATGTTGTATGTTGGGTTTAAGATTTTTTGGATTCTTAAATTCAATGCTCTATCTCCAAAGGACACGGCAAATTTCGTTTGTTTTTGAAACTGGGTTCTATTTTTAATGAGTTTCAAAAGGGCTTGCCCTACTCCAAGCTCAGTCCCTGTCTGCTGAATGGCATAGTCATCTGCAATGACTTCACGAAAAACGGAGTAACTTTGTCTCATATGCTTTAACACAGGAATGTACCAAATCACTTTTGTGAGCATAGAGAAAGTGAAAGTCTTTAAAGGATCGTAGCTGTATTTGTGATGTAATTCGTGATAGACAACAGCATCGATTTCTCCTTCATCCAGTATGTCTATAAGCGCTGTTGAGAGATACACTTTTGGCCGAAGCATCCCCATTGCGAAAGCAAGCGGTTCATGGCAATGAAACACAATGATCTCATTTCTATACTTGTCTGATAGACTTTGCGTTGAATGTTGATCGACTGCCATCATCATATTTCTTTTGAAATGAAGATACTTTCTGACCTGCTTCGTCATATAGAAAACGGCAAAACCAAGCGTATACAAGACGAACGCATCCAGAAAATACTTTAACGGAGTGAATCCATAAAATTCGAGAACAGATTGACACACATGGATCAGGTTATATGCTTGATTCCAGCCAAAAAAGCTTGAGAGTACATAATAGCCCATCTGGTAAAAGATCACTAAGCCAATCAATATACCGCCTAAAAACAGCAGACTCGACTTCATTTTAATCATGTCGTTTCTCCTCTTTTTTGGATGCAAGCCTTGCTTCGAGTACCTTCAGTAATTCAGGATCAGCACTTTCAATTGCGTCCACCATATGATTGACTGCAAGGGGGCCGAAATCATCCATCAGTCCTTGAGTAATCCATTTCGTTTGCTCATTTAAAAATTCTTCTTTTGTTAAAACAGGGTTATAGATAGATGAACGCCCTTTTGTTTTCTTTTCCACAATTCCTTTTTCGGTTAATCGATTGAGTACCGTCATGACCGTGTTGAAATTAATTGGCTTCTCATCTGACAGCTTCTGCTGTACCTCTTTAATCGGCATATCCTCACCTTGATAAAGGATCTCCATAATCCTTCCTTCTAAAGGACCGAAAAAGCGGTTCAATCCCTTTTCATTATATTTAAAAGAAGGAATTTTCATGTCATCACCTCACACTAAGCATTGTAGTGTAATTGAAAATGATAGTCAACCGATAACAAAAATAGGGGAAAATCGTTGTATATTGTATTTGTTTTTGACAAAAATTATATGACATTTATATCAAAAACAATTTTTTCTAACAGAGTTAACCATAAGATAATCTTATGAAAATACTAAAAAAATTCGTATTTTATTTATAGAGACTTTTGTATTATAGTGAAGATAACAACATTTCACTTACTGAACAAATATACAGGAAGAAGGTTTATACGTGATGAAGCAAGGAAACAGCCTTCGAACCGATCTCATTTTGATTGCGGTAAGCGGTTTAGGTGGATTCCTTTTATCTCTAACAGGGATGTCTATCGGCTGGATGATTGGCACATTAATGACAGCTGCATTTATTGCCCTGCGCCGTCCCGCCCTGTTTCAGCGTAAAGGAAAGAATACCTTACGTATTCACAGCAGATGGCTACTCCTTGGTCAATTCATTCTCGGAATCGAACTAGGACAAAAAATGAACATGAAAGTCCTTCACATTTTCGCTGAAAATTGGCTTCCCGTGAGTTTCATGCTCGTCTTTTCTATTTTATTAGCCATGCTCTCCGGGTTTGTCTTATGGAAGCTGAGTAAAACAGATATGCTGACTAGCTTTGTCGGCACTGCCCCCGGCGGTCTTTCCGCTATGCCGGGCATCGCCCAAGAGGTTGGAGCAAATACAGCTGTAGTGAGTCTCGTACAAACGATACGTGTGTTAATGGTCGTACTGACCATTCCATTTACGGTATTTTATTTAAATACAAAAAGCCAATCAGATGTGGTAGTCGCCCAAGGCAGCGCCTTCTCATCAGGCGTTTTCACAATATCAAACATTTCTTGGACTGCTGCACTCATTTTAGGGGCATGGCTGATGTCACGCCTAGCCGTGCGTCTTCACTTTCCCGCCCCTTGGCTCATCGGCAGTATGTTAGGTGTGGCAGCTCTCCAAGTAGGGGCAGGCGCCTTGACAGGTCATGATTTGATTCCTTACTGGCCAGCCCAAGCGAACATTGCGTCACAGGTATTTCTAGGGGCAACCATCGGGTCAAAAATGAATAAACAAATGTTTGTCGGGTTAAAAAATACCTTGATTGTGGCCGTCGTCAGCTCAGCCGGATTGATTGCTGCGACCGTTCTCAGTTCAATTGCCATTGCAGAAATAACAGGTATTTCTGTCATTACAGCCATTCTTGCTTTTTCGCCTGGCGGTATTGCAGAAATGGCCACAACAGCTGTTACACTTCATGAGGATTCCACATTTGTTGTGGCTGTACAAGTCGTCAGAATTATTTTGGTCATCGCCATGCTGCCACCGTTTTTTCGTTTCTTACATCATGTCTGGGCAAAAAGACAGACTGATTATAAAACCGCTAAATAGAAAAAGCCGCTCTACTTATGCAGAGCGGCTCTTTTTTATTCATCATGATTCCTTTTTACACCGACTACTTGATCCTTTGAGATGGTTCCAAAATGCCGGCTGTCAAAGCTATGTATTCGATTATCTCCGATCACGAAGTAATGATTGTTTTGTATGTTCTGACGACCGGTGATGGCTTTCAGCTGAAAATCACCTGTTAGGACGTTGCCCATTTTATGTTTTTTCTGCTCTTTTAAATACGGCTCTTTCCACTTTACACCATCAACAAACAGTTGATCATCTTCATATTTGATTGTTTCTCCTGGAAGCCCAATGACCCGTTTGATCAAGATTTGATTTTTAGGGCCATGAAATAACACATAGTCAAACCGGCTAATTTTCGTGAGTTTTGGCGAGAACTTGTTAATTAATAATTCTGTTCCATCTGTAAATGTCGGGTCCATACTAACCCCTTCTACTTTGTACGTGACAAACATGAAATTCTTTACTTGGAACAACAAGACGATGCATGTAATAATCATGAACCATAGCAATGGCTTCTTTTTCATTAAGAGCCTCCTTTGTCCTCACGCTGACTCATCCGAATATTCAACCTATTTTCTACTCTCTTTCCAACATACCATAATAAAGCAATGACTAGAACCGCAAAAACACTTCTTAACGGATTCTTTACTAAAGCAGAAATGTCATAGCCGATAAAACTAATAATAAAGAGCATGACACACTTCCCTGATAAAGCAGCTAATGAGAACTGCCAGACGCTGATTCTTGATAGACCTGCTACGACATTAACGGCAGCAGAAGGTGTAAAAGGAAAGCAGAGTAAAATAAACAACGGACCAAATCCCCGCTTTTCAACCCAAAGCATTAGCTTTTGAATAGAAGGGTGTCTGCTAATAAAGTTCAGCATCCTCATCTGTCCAAATTTTCTGATCAGTAAAAAGACAAGGATAGACCCTGCACTTGCACCAATCCAGGTCAATAAAAAGCCTTCCCATAGCCCAAAAGCATTTGCATTGGCCACCGCAAATGCCACGAGAGGTAAAAACGGTAGAAATGCTTCTATTAAAGGGAGTAATATAGCCACAATGGGTCCAAAAGCCTTGTAGCTTTCAAAAAATGATGTGATATTTTCATGAGTAAATATAGCAAGAAATGATGGCAACTTGTTTGACTCCTTCAAGGTTTGTCTATCTTTCATTTTACATGGAAAACATAAAAATATACAAATGAATCCCTCTCAGCCCCCCCTTGAGATTTTTCAACTCATCCGATATAATAAACAAGAACAAGTGTTCTACATATAAAGAAAGCAGGCATGGACATGACGAGATTATCAAGCGTACAACTTCAGATGATGGAACAAGCCATCTTTCTTCCAATGGTCATCTCCATCCTCAATCGTGATTTGACGCACCTTAAAAAACATCAAACATTCAAACTAAATGAACCATATATTCAGCTAGTCACCTCTTCATTAAAAGAAGCACAAAAAGCCCTTTATCAACTGAAACAACAGTTACGTAAAGAAAAAATGAACGTACAGCAAATTGAACACGATGAAGGATTTACGACATATTTATTTCTGATAAATGGCTATGAAGAAAAGCATAAATATTTTAATCCCCGTATACGTCATCGTGTAGAGGAAATGCTCACCCATTATTTTCTCCATTCTGGAAAATAATATGGTTATATTTTACATTTATAGAAGGAACTCTTTAGTTTTTGGCGAATTGATTGTTATACCAAAAATTAGGAGGTTTCAACTCATGTTCAAAAAAATAACAGCACTTACCTTAGCAGCAGGATTACTTGTGCCAAGTACCGTTTCGGCATTAGAACCACTGCAAACAGGAAAACAAGCCCCAGCAACATCTGCACAAATAACAAGTGTAGCTTATACAACGGTTTCTATCGTTGGAAAACGAGTGAAGTTTGAAGTGAAAGCACTCGAAAATCCTTTTAACATGAATTACTATAATCGAATTGCTTGGACGAGTACGGACGAAGAGCCAAGTGTATTCAATGACAATATTCTATCGGTCATTGTCGCTAAAAAAACCGGACAGTCTTATCAAGTCTTTTCATACGAAGCGCTCACTTCGGTAAAGGACAAGATTGAATCAGGTCAAAAGGTGTATGGCTGGGCGCTTGCTTTAAATGGTGTGTGGTACCCAACGATGCCTGCAACCCTCTATTATTAAAAAAAGCCTGCCACTGTGGCAGGCTCCAGATAGTTGACAAAGGGCTAAAATGAACTTTATTTTAGCCCTTTGTCTTCTTTTCAGCGTGATAGAAAACCTTTGCAGTCTAGAAAGGACGAGTACTGGCGCGGAGCGAATTTCACATTCGTGAGCACCAGCACGCAGGACTGACAAAGAATGCGAGGGTTTGTCTACACGCTGAAGCCTGCCACAGCGGCAGGCTCTTTCTCCATTATGACAATTCGAGCTGTTTTCTCAGCTCTTGTCTCACTTCTTCTAATCCTGGTCCATCTAACTCAAAGTAATACACATTCCCAGGCTGGTAATCGTGCCCTTTTAACTGGATGGTATCCACTGATTTTAATGAACTCAGTAAAGGGAATAGACCGATCAACTGCTTCATGGATAAATTGGTGGAGACGTTATCCCCAAGTGTATCAATGATGTTGTCATAAGACGGTATGGAAGAAATGGATTTGGATTTTTCAAAGATGGCTTGAAGTGCTTCCATTTGGCGCTTTCCACGCATGAGATCACTATCTGCCTTTCTCGTTCTCACAAACGCTAATGCTTCTTCACCACTGAGCGTATGCGTGCCTGTTTCCACATGAACTTTTCCTTTTGAATCCTTTTCCATTTGTTTTGCAATGCCTTCATCTTCAATCGTTACGTCAATTCCATTTAGCTCATCGACAATGTCTTGAAACGCCTTAAAGTTTCCTGCAATCACATAGTCTACCGGGATGTTTAACAAATTCTCTACCGTTTTGACTGATAAATCTGCACTCCCAAACGCATGGGCGTGAGCAATTTTATCATATCCTCTCCCCGGTATATCAACATAAGAATCACGAGGAATACTTAGGAGCTTGATCGTTTTGTCTGTTCGATTCACCGTCGCCAGTAAGACCGCATCACTTCTTGCTTCGTCTACCGTTTCACCTGGACGGCTGTCAATCCCTAAGAGCAGCACCGAAAAGCTATCCTTTCCTGGATCAAAAGCTTTCACACGCTTTTGCGAGGTCTCTCCTCTTTCTAAAGATACTTGCGCTTTATTCGACGCTTTTGAAATTTTATAGTATGCATATCCTGTGACAGATACAGCCATAACCATGACAAATGCCATGATAAACAGCACGACTTTCACCCAAGGTCTTAGCCTTCTTTTTGATCTTGTTTTCTCCTTCATCCTTTCCGAACCCTCACTCTATCTTAGTCTCACAATGTAGGTTCCACTATAACATATTTTGATGAAAGTTTCCTGCATGCAACATATTTTTATGTATCCACAATAAAAAACTGCTCGATAGGAGCAGCTTTTCATCGATTACTTTTATTCAATTCCTTTTTTCACTTCATCAATCATCGCATTCAATGATTCAAGGCCGCCGCCTGCTAAATACCACATGTCAGAGTTTAAATACACCACATGATTGTTTTTAACTGCTTTGACTGATTTCACATAATCATTTTCAACAAGCTGTTTCGCAGACGTTTCTTCTCCAATCGCCGCACCGCGATCCACGACAAATAAGTAATCTGGATTCGTTTTGACCATATACTCATACGAAATGCTTTGTCCGTGTTTATCAGATGGCTCTAGCTTTTGATCTGCTGGTGTGATGCCAAATACATCATGGATCAGACCATATCTTGACTTAGGACCAAATGCCGTCATTTTGCTGTCGTTCGCCATGATGACGAGACCATTTTTCTTTAACTCTTTTGCTTGTTTCTTTAATGCATCTACTTTTTGATCAATAGCAGAAAGTTCTTTTTTGACTTGGTCTTCCTTATCAAAAATCTTCCCTAACGTCTCAGCATTCTTTTTAAATGAATCCATATAGTTTGCATTATCTACATCCATATAAATCGTCGGAGCAATTTCAGAAAATTCATCAAATGCATCTGCTTGACGGTGCTGAATAATGATCAAGTCAGGCTTCATCTCTGCAATTTTCTCAAAGTTTGGCTCTTTTAACCCGCCGACATTTTCATATTTGTCACTTTCATATTTAGATAAATAGTGAGGAATCACTTGTTTTGGTAAGGCTGTCACGTTGACACCAAGCTTATCAAGTGTATCGAGACTTCCCATATCAAAAACGACGACTTTTTTCGGGTTTTTCTTGATCTTCACACCGTCTTTATTCAACATATCCTTTACTGTTACGGTTTCCTCATTCGTTCCCGCTGTTTTCCCTTGGTTACCACAGGCAGCAAGGACAGCAATCGCTGTTAGTAATGTTATCATCCAAATCCATTTTTTCATGATTGATCACCTCTTCATTTTTTCAAGAAAAATATAAGCAAATACGCTCACCACGAATGATTTCGATCGGTATGCGCATGTCATAAATGTGTTCAAGTGCTTCTGTTTGAATCACTTCATCAACGCTTCCTTCTTTGATCACCTGACCCTCTTTTAAGGCGACGATGTGATCTGAATAGACAGATGCAAAGTTAATATCATGGAGAACAACAACAATCGTTTTTCCAAGATCTTTCACGAGCTGCTGAAACAGCTTCATCATTTCAACTGAATGGTTCATATCTAAATTATTTAAAGGCTCATCTAAGAAAATATAATCCGTATCCTGAGCCAGCACCATGGCAATAAAGGCTCTCTGCCTTTGTCCGCCGCTTAGTTCATCTAAATATTGATGCTGGATTTCGATGAGTCTCATGTATTGAAGCGACACATCAATCATGTTCTCATCTTCTTTTGTCAAGCGGCCTTGAGAGTAAGGAAAGCGGCCAAAGCTGACAAGCTCACGAACGGTCAGACGCACACTCATGTGGTTCGACTGCTTCAAGATGCTCATTTTTTTCGCAAGATCCTGAGGAGAGTACGCTCGATAAGGTTTATCCTCTAAATAAGCTTCCCCAGTATCAGGTTGAATCAGGCGGCTCATGATGGACAAAAGCGTACTTTTGCCTGCGCCATTTGGACCAATGAGAGAGGTCAGCTGTCCTTTTTTTACACTGACAGTTGTTTCGTGAAGCACTGTTTTTCCGTTATATGTCTTACTGACTCCCTTCATCACGACCATGAACGACTCTCCTTTAAAAGTAGATAAATAAAATACAGTCCGCCGACTAAATCAATCAGCACACTAAGCGGTGTTTGAAACGTAAAAACCTTTTCCACAAGAAATTCCCCGCCAACAAGCGCAATGACACTAATGAAAAACGAGCCTAATAGCAAGTACGTGTGCCGATATGTACGAAACAGCTCTCTTGCCACATTTACGACGAGTAAGCCAAGAAACGTAATTGGGCCGACGAGGGCCGTCGCAATAGAAACAAGGACGGCAATGACGATCAGCATCTTTTTTGTGATCCCGTCATAGTCAATCCCGAGATTCACAGCCTGTTCCTTTCCTAACGACATGACATCTAATTTCGCGCGGAAGGTCCATATATAAAGACAAAGTGCCGCAAATAAAAGAGAAGCGAAGAGTAAAATATCTGTGTTCATGTGATTAAAGCTGGCAAAGGACTTGTCCTGTACGACTTGGTATTCATTCGGGTCAATGAGCATTTCCATAAAGGAAGAAAGACTTTTGAACAATGTTCCAAACACAATCCCGACAAGCAGGAGTAAGAAAATATGCTTGTTTTTGCGCTTGAACATGACCGTATAGAGCAGCACAGAAAATAGAATCATTAATCCAACGCAGAGAAAGAAATTCAGGTTCTTATTCGCGATCATCAAATTGGTCGATCCAAAAAGATAAATAATTGCCGTTTGCAAAAACAAGTAAAGCGCGTCTAACCCTAAAATGCTTGGCGTTAAGATTCGGTTATTGGTCAATGTTTGAAACACAACAGAGGAAAAGGCAATCGCGCCTCCTGTCAAAGTCATGGCAAGCACCTTTTTTAAACGGCTCGGCACTGTGTACTCCCAGTACCCCATTTGAAAGGTGACGAAGATGACAGCGAATACGGCTGCAATGGCTGCAATGAGAAATAATGTTCGTTTCTTATGCATAGCGCTTCCTCCTTAATAACATGTACAGGAAGATCGCACTTCCAATAATGCCGACCATAAGCCCGACAGATATTTCATATGGATAAATAATCACCCGTCCGAGCACGTCACATATGAGCACAAAAATGGCCCCTAATAAAGCCGTATGCGGCAGGCTCTTTTTCAAGTGATCCCCTCGGTAGATCGATACAATATTCGGAATGATTAAGCCAAGGAATGGCAGCATGCCAACAGTCAAAATCGTTACAGAAGTAATCATCGAAACAATCACCAAACCAACTGCCATGACACGTTTATACGTTAAACCTAAATTGACGGCAAAGCTCTCACCCATACCAGCCACTGTAAAGCGGTCAGCATATAAATACGCGATGATCAATAGAGGAACACTCACATAGAGCAGTTCATAACGCCCCTGAACAATAAGAGAAAAATCCCCTTGCAGCCATGCGGATACGTTTTGGATCAAATCATATTTATAGGCTATAAACGTGGAAATTGAACTAACAATTCCGCCAAACATTAAGCCGACTAACGGTACGTAGATCGTATCGTTCACCTTAATATGGCGTAGAATTTTTAAGAATAATAGATTGCCAGCTAACGTAAATAAAAACGCAATCGCCATTTTCATCAGCGGGCTTGCTTGTGTAAAAACAAGCATAGCGGTTAAAATACCCAGCTTGGCCCAATCCATTGTTCCTGCAGTCGTTGGAGAGACAAATTTATTTCTCGTCATGCTTTGCATGATAAAACCGCATAAGCTCAGGCTCATGCCAGCAAGCACAATACTCATCAGCCGCGGGATGCGACTTGAAAATAAGGTGTTCATTTGTTCATCTGATAGATGAAACAACTGTAAAAGAGACAGGTCCTGTACTCCGACAAACAGCGACGCACATGCCAAACACACAAACAACAAACTTAATTGGTACAACTTCATACAGGGTTCACACTTTCTATCAAGCTCTCTGCCACAAATGATTATCATTATCAATTAACGGCAGTTCATATATTATCATATTTAGTGAAATATTCAATAGTAGAATGAGAAAGGGTGAAAACCGCATAAAAAAACAGCTTTTAGGATCAGCTGCTTTTTTACGCTTCAATATTCAATTGAAACTGCCCTTGCAGTTCCTCTTCAGCCTCTTGAAATAACTGCCGCAAATTCTCTGCATAATCACCAAGCTCGTCTTTGCTTGCTTGATAATGAATCCATGTCAGCTCTATAGGCAAGCTCACTTCTCCTGTTAAACAGTCCCAAAGGGCATCAAGATTTTTCCCGTAATGATCAGGAAGTTGTAACACTGTTTTTAGTTGATCATGAAGCTCCTCTTGTGATCTGCACATCGCACCATTTAGCTGTACTTTTTTCATTTCCCTCCCCCTCTTCTGTCTTTATTTTAAACGAATTGGAGAGGAAAGAGAAAGAATCCATTTCACTTTTGCCTCTCTCTGAAACTTAAACTAAGCAAGATCAGACAGGCAGCCAGCACGAGCATGAAAAAGAGCGTTAACACTGTCTGAGTACCGTACATATCAGCAAAGAGACCAACGAACACACTTGGTATGCCAAGACCTAGATACGCAAACAAGTAATACCCAGCAACGGCTCTAGCCGCTTCCTTCTTCCCTTTCTCAACAATCAGCTGGAGACCGCCTAAGTAAGTAAATCCATAGCAAGCTGTGCCCGCTAAAAGAGTTCCAGCAAGGACAAGGAAAATGGACCCGCTATTAGCACCGAATAACAGCAGGCCATATCCGCACGGAAGACAAATAAAACCGATACGAAGCGCTGCACTGCTATTCATCTTTCGGACAAAAGGCTGCATCAGAACACCTGCCATATTAATAAAAAACAGTGCCGGGCCTACCCACAATTCATAGCCATTTAATTTAAGCTGTGCTGGCAAAATCGAAATGACAAGACCGCACACAGACCATGCGATAGCAATGGCTAAGTTGGCAGGCATTGTCCCTTTTGGAAACCTCGGCATGTTCATGAGCGGTTTACTTGCATCCCCTTGTACAGGCGGCACCAAAAAGAATACAGCAACAATCGTCAACATAATCAAGACCAACACAATCCAATAGCTAAGAGGCGTCAGTGACACTTGCTCAAAAGAAAGAATCGCTGTAAAAAGAGCACCTCCACCAAATCCAATTGAACTGCATAATGCGATAAACGTTGGGATCCAGCCCGATTTCTCTGGATATAAAGCAATCAAGTAGGCAGTACATGTGCCAACACTTAACCCAAGTCCCACTCCTTGCAGCAGCCGGGCGACAAAGAGCATTTGTATGGTCGGATGCACGATCATGAGCAGGGTGGCACATAATGAAAAACAAAGTGCGATCAATAAAATCGGTTTTCGTCCAGCCCGGTCAGACATGCCGCCAAGTAACAGTAATACTGGAATCAGTCCGAAAACATACGCAGCAAACACAAGGGCTGTTGACGCCTTTCCGTATCCTGCCTGCTCTGCATATTCCGTATAAAGAGGGACTTGCAGGTTCACTGCTGTTGTAATCATAAAAAGGCTAAATAAAACGAACACAAACGGAATCATGGATAGCTGTGCTGTTTCTTCTTTTGATGCAGGAATCATGGGACTCTCTCCTCTGTGTAAATGATATGAACCAGTGTACACATCATTTGGATTTCTTCCCACATCCAAAAATGAAGCTATTGACCAGTCCATAATTCCATGTCATCATCAATGATGACATGACAAAGGAAAGAAGGTGCACTGTGTACATTCATTTAGACCGTTCCAGCTCTACCCCGCTCTGGCAGCAAATCGTCAATGGCATCATTCAAAAAATTCATACAAACACACTGAATCCTGATGATCAGTTGACTCCGACAAGAGTATTGGCACAAGAGCTCAACGTATCTCGATCCACCGTACAGCTTGCCTATGATGAACTGCTGGCAAGAGGCTATGTCAGCACCTCTAGAAGAGGCGGAACAAAGGTCATTTCAAGTGATCACTATGCTGCTTCTCCCCCACATCAAAACGAACCGCCTTTTGCACTTCCGACAAGACCTCACTTTGACGAGGCTGAAAAACAAATGGATCACTGGCTCTCGGCCAATCAATTTCATGACACACTTGAGATTGATTTCCGCCATCAAGAACCAGCCATCGACGACCATTTTCAAAACATATGGAAACGCTCGCTTCTAAAAGCATTACAGCGTTTAAATATGAAAGATTGGGGCTATTCTTCTCCGCATGGATTATGGGAAGTGCGTTCAGAAATTCGCCAATACTTATCCGTTGAACGCGGCATTGATATAGAAGAAGACCAAATGGTGTTAACAGGGGGAACACAACAAGCCATTGACTTGATTTCACAAGTCATGCTCAAAAAAGGAGATACAGTCGCTGTTGAAGATCCTGGTTTTCCTGGAGCTAGGTTGTCCTTTTTACATCGCGAAATGACTATTTACCCCGCACCAGTCGATGAAGAAGGAATGATGGTGAATACATTGCCAGAACGTACAAAGCTGATCGCTGTAACGCCCTCTCATCAGCGGCCAACCGGTGTCTGTATGAGCGTCAATAGAAGACGGGAGCTGTTGCAGTTTGCTGCGAAGGCTCAATCTTACATATTAGAAGATGATTTTGATGGGGATTATCGTTATCATGGCGGACCGCTTCCTTCTTTATTTTCAGAAGCACCCGATCATGTGATCTATATTGTCAGTTTTTCCAAGGTGCTTGCACCAGGCATCCGCCTTGCTGCCATCATCGGCTCCAAAGCAGTCATCAAAGAAATCGCTGCACTGCAATCACTTATTCAAAGACAGCTGCCGATCATGGAGCAAATCACCCTTGCCTCTTTTTTCAGAGAAGGCGAGTTTACGCGATATGTCAGGCGGATGAGACAGGTGTATAAAAAACGGCAGGCAGCGATGATGGATGCTCTTTTGACACATCACTTTGACAAACACTTCCGTTTATATGGAACCGATACAGGCCTTCACGTCTTTTTAGAAGGAACATCAGACTTTGATGAACAAGGCACGATTGAGGCCGCACAAGCGGCAGGTGTCGGCATTTATCCATTAAGCCCCTATTGTTATGAAAGCAAAAGGAAAGGGTTGCTGCTTGGCTTTGCCTGTACGGATGAAGCCATGATTCAAGAAGGTGTACGCCGATTAAAGCAAACACTGCACATCTAAAAAAGCCTGGAAGTCTCTCTTCCAGGCTTTTCATTGAGATTGCTGAACGTTTCCTACTTCTTCAATGAAAGAGGCTGTCTCTTGCAATCCATCTTGAAAATGTTGAGTTGCTGACATAAACAGCTTTTCTTGATCAGGACGCTTCAACAGCTGCTCTACCTTGCTCATTCCTTTTTCAAATGAAGCAAGACCTGTCTTTAATTGTTTGTCTGCCTTTTGATACACAGCTGGCACTTCTTGATGAGTAAGCCCTTTTTGAATGACACGGTCGAATGCTTTCGTCGCTTTTGTCAATTTTTCATTTACTTGAATTTTTCCATGTCCATCTGAAATAAATTGATCGGTCATGTTTTCATATGCTTCATTTAACTCATCCATATAACGCTGAACCCATTGTTCATACGCAGCTTCTTTTGTGTTTTGTTTTGAAGGCGGCTGACCTGCTTGATTGCAGGCCGTGAGTAGTGTCACTGTCACGGTAAATAGCAGCATCAAATGCCATCGTTTTTTCATACAGGGCCCCCATTTCTCTTTCCCATTTGTTCATATCGGTCAAATATGATCAACTTTTACCTCATACGAACACATTGCAAGAAATGACTTGTTTTTATTGTAACAGACCGCATGTATCACTTCTGTGATTTATGCGGAAATGAATGAAAATCCTTCTAATGGTTCACATTTCCCTGCCATTTCATGATGATACAGTCAATAGACGACGAGAGAGGCACGTTTGGTTTCAATCTATTTCATCTTCGTCATTTTTTCTCAAATAAAAAAGACCCCTTTCGGCGCCTTTTTCTTAGATGTATGGATTTCAAATGATGATCTTTCTTAGAATGGAAGCTGCCTTATATTCTGCTCTGCATAGCGGCAACACCCTCTATGACCCTACCAATTTATTGCAGCTTTCCTTTACAAGCAATCTCCAGCTCTTCTACCACTTCGCCATCTTGAATGAGGTATGCTTTTTCATGAAGATTCACAGCAGGACAGATGTGATTCGGAATAATTTGCACCTTCTCACCGATCTGTACACTTTGACGAAAGCCTTCATGATAGATAATGGCATGCTCGTCAAATACGCTTGAAACAAATACATCATCATATTCTTTCACTTTGCCTAAGCCCTCTGTTTTGGTCAGCCCTTTTGTACGTGTTTGTGCCGTCAGCCCCTTGGCCCCTACATCTGTAATCACCCGGCGCTCTGTCGGTTTACTAATGACCGTCGTCAGCACAGATGCTGCACAATGTGAATATGTGCCGATTACATTGGACTGGGAAGCATCCATCAAGATGTATGTGCCTGGCCGTATTTCTGTGACTCCTTTTGGGATATCAAATTGAAATAAAAATGGCGGTGTTGATCCAATACTGACGACCTCTATCGGCATACCAGCTTCTTCTGCAATCTGCGCAAAACGGAGCGTTCGATTTACAGCCTCCTTGTATAATGTCCGGCAATGTGCTTTACTTTCCGCTTGATATGTATGGCCATCATGAGAAAAAATCCCCTTTAAATGAACGGCATCACTTGTTTGAATCGCCTCTAATATGTGGCAGAAATCACGTTCTTCAATGACACCAGACCTTCCTTCTCCAACCTCTATCTCAATTAAAACCTCCGCTTTTTTCTCTGATTCACGAAAGACTTGCTCAATCTGCTTCACATGCTCAACACAATCTATACCGAATGAAATCTGTATCGACTCTGCCAGTTTACGAATCCGCTTGAGTTTAGTCTCACCTACAATTTGATTGGCGATAAAAATATCCTTGAGCCCATGGGCTGCCATTACTTCAGCCTCTCCTACTTTCGCTACCGTAATGCCAGATGCACCTTTCTCTTCCTGCAGCTTGGCAAGTGCAGGCGTTTTATGCGTTTTCGTATGAGGGCGCAATTTGACATGCTGACGGTCTGCGTATTGCTGCATCGCCACTACATTCTCCATCATCACCCGTTTATCAATGAGTAGTGCCGGCGTATCCAGTTCTTCATACATCATCCCCATGACCCCTTTCGTTATATAAAAAATTATATGATATAGATAAATTATATATTTTTTTATACGATAATCAATGGTTTTTTCTGCAAAAAAGTGATGACGATGAGTAAGCAGTCCAGCGGCTGTCTGCCGCTGGTCTCTCACTAATAACGATTACGAAGTTCTCTTAAGATAAAATCATACACAAGGTTGAGCTGCTGTTCCTTTGGATACAGCATAAATTCTTGTTTCTTAGGAAGACCTCCATCAAGTCGATCTTGAAATTTCGTTCGGAGATACGCTGTTCGGTGTACCTGACTCTCAAATGACTTATATGAGACATCTAATTTGACCGATTGCTCATTTGTAAAAGTAACAACCGTGTCTCCGAGGGATGATTCCTGAAAGATATGAATGTATTTGTGGGAGATCCATCCGCATTGAGGGCGGTTGGATGAATAGGTTGGGAAGAAATACAGATGATTGGATGAGTCAATCACGATGGGAGGCTTGTGGGAAATACCTGTTACTTCATATGTTCCCGCTTTTCTGCCTGCATAGCTTGAGCCAAAGAACCTGCAACTGCGTTCTATAATTTGCAGCGGCTTTAATTCAACGTAAAAGCTTGTCTCTCTTTCGATCACTTTTGAATATACTCGTTTTCCTTCTTCAACCGGAAGGACCGCCATTGTTGTTTGATTAATGACGTATGAATCTAATGGTGTTTCACTAATTCCTGACACTTCATTTCCTCCTGTGTTAATTTTTGGTTATTTTAGATACTATTAATCTATCACCAACGTATAAGAAACGACAGGATTTTTTCAATATTTATTTAAAATTATCTTTTTATCATGTTTTTTAGTACATTCGATCTATCTAAAAGCCATTTTTAAAGATATATCGCATCTTGTCGACTGGACAAGTGGTGTCGATATGGCTCAAAAATAAATTGTCTAAAAATTATAAATTCTTGTTGATTTTTTCTCCGCCAATCCATATACTATAAAAAAGGCATCGGGGGGATTCTTTATGAAAGAGAAAAAAACGTATGCTGAGCTCATGAAGTCCCGCAACACCCAAAAAACCGAAGAGAATGGCGTTACTATTTTAGACATTTATATTCAAATGGTTTTAGATGAGGCGCTTTATAAACAGCGCTTAACCTTCCTTAGAGAAGAGATTGACAAGGCGCTAGATCAGCGTGATGAAAAGCGTTTTAATGACCTGTCAGCTCAATATGCAGAACACTGCTTACATCAATCATGATGATTTTACTTGCGGCAGAGAGACAGAAACTTGTCTCTTTACCGCAAGTTTTTTGTTTTTATCCATTTAATATGGTTCCGCCATTCACATGAATCATTTGTCCATTCATATAAGAAGAGTCTTCGCTCGCTAAAAATAAATAACTCGGTGCTAACTCTACTGGCTCACCAGGCCGCTCCATTGGGACATCACCACCAAATTCAGACACTTCCTTTTCCGTAAATGTGGATGGAATCAGCGGTGTCCAAATCGGTCCAGGCGCTACCCCATTTACCCGGATCCCTTGTTTGATAAGAGATAGAGATAATGACCTTGTAAACGTTACAACCGCCCCTTTTGTCGATGAATAATCAATTAAGGTTTCATGACCTTTATAAGCAGTGACCGATGCTGTATTAATAATACTGCTTCCTTTCTTTAAATGAGGGAGCACCGCTTTTGTTAAATAGAACATGGCAAATATATTCGTTTGAAATGTCCGAAGAAGCTGGTGAGAAGTAATCTGTTCAATGCTTTTTTGCGGATGCTGTTCACCTGCGTTGTTGACCAAAATATCAATCGAACCGAAAGCATCTTTTGTTTGTTTGACGACCTCGTTTGAAAAAGCTTCATCCCCTAGGTCACCTGATATTAAAATGACGCGGCCTCCCATTTTTTCAATATAGTCCTTCGTTTCTTCCGCATCACGATGTTCATTCAAATAAACAATCGCTACATTGGCTCCTTCTTTCGCAAATAAGACAGATACTGCTCTTCCAATCCCGCTGTCTCCACCTGTGACAATCGCCGTTTTCCCTGTCAGCTTTTTGCCTTGCACCTCTCGATCAAAGATAGGTCTAGGGTTCATTTTATATTCAAGTCCTGGACGTTCGTTCTGATGCTGAGGCGGTAACGTTTTCTTTGGCTGCTTTGTTGACACGTCAGTCCACTCCTTCCTTTTTATCTCGTTTATTTTTATGTGTTGCTCATTTTTTTATGTATTTCGCTCTTGTTTTCATTAAAATGTATGATTTTCAGCATCGTGGAAAAATTATACACAACAAGTGACTGGAGGCGACAACATGGAACAAGAACATAAAGGATCGGAACAAGCAAAGTCGTTATGGCTAGCTGATAGTGAGAAGCCCTCTTTTCCTACTGTCAGCGAAGATCTTACAGCAGATGTCATCATTGTCGGTGCCGGTATTACCGGTATCGCTACTGCATTTGAAATGACAGAACGCGGACTGAATGTCATCATCATAGATGCTGATCAAGTATTGCAAGGAACCACCGGACATACGACAGCGAAAATTACCTCCCAGCATGATGTGTACTATCATGAGCTGATTCAGCATATAGGTATGCCGAAAGCCCGTTTATATGTAGAAGCAAATGAAAAAGCAAAGGAACTCATCCAAGCACGTGTGAAAGAGTATGACATTGATTGTCATCTTGAGGTAAAAGATGCTTACCTTTATGCAACAGAAGAAAACGGCGTCAAAAAGTTAAAGAAGGAATTAGATGCGTACAAACAGCTCGGTATCGATCGCGAATGGAAAACAGCGCTCCCGTTTGATGCTGGCATCAAGGCAGCCCTCGCCATGACGCAGCAGGCACAATTTCATCCTCTTCATTATCTTCATGCACTGATCGATCAGCTCATTGACCGAGGCGTGCGCATATTTGAACAGACAACGGCAGTCGATGTAAAAGAAGGAAAACACCCTGCTGTCATCACAAAAAGTGGCCATCATCTGATGGGGCGCTCTATCATTTCATGCTCACACTTTCCTTTTTACGATGGCAAAGGACTGTATTTCACGCGAATCCATCCTGAGCAATCTTATGTCGTCGCAGCCAAAACAAAAAAACCGCTCCCAGACGGCATGTACTTAGGAATTGATCAGCCTGCCCATTCATTAAGAACGGCGAAATTCCATGGAGAAGATGTCGTGCTCATCGGTGGACAAGGCCATAAAACCGGACAAGGCGGAGATGAATCCGCACACTATGAAGCACTAGAAAAGTTTGGTGAAGCCACCCTTGGTATAACGGAAGTCCTTTACCGCTGGTCCACGCACGATATGGTCACAATGGATCAAATCCCTTACATTGGCCGCCTGACATCGCATCATTCGAATATTTTTGTGGCAACAGGCTTTAGAAAATGGGGCATGACCACAAGCCACGTAGCAGCGACACTGATCGGAGATTTGATCGAAGGAAAATCGAATCCTTACGAATCCATCTTTACTCCATCAAGACTCGTATCAGACGCATTCGTAAAAGACTTTATCAAAGAAAACACCAATGTTGCAGCAAAGCTGATCAGCGGTAAATTAAAGCGAGCTGATCAAACAATTGATGATTTAAAACCGGGTGAAGGCGGGATTGTGTCTTATGAGCATAAAAAATGTGGCGCTTTTAAGTCAGAGGACGGCGATATCTTTCTTGTCGATACAACCTGTACTCATTTAGGCTGTGAAGTCGCGTGGAATAATAGTGACCGCACGTGGGACTGTCCTTGTCACGGGTCTCGTTTCTCCATTACGGGAGAAGTAGTAGAAGGTCCGGCGAAAAAACCACTAAAAAGGTCATATAAAGAACAGTAAAATTTCACTGTTTCCCCTTTAAAAAATCCAATATTATCCGATAAAAAACATAAAGTCTGATATTTTTGATGATCATGGGGGGACAAACACATTGTTATTTAAAAAAGAGAGTAAAAAGAAAAACACTGCTTTTTTCACACAGCAGGATGATGGGATAAAACGAATCAATTTTCCGGAGAATACGGACATTGCCAAACAAATTAAAATGATTGATTTGACGCAGCAAGACCTTTTTATCTTGAAACAGCTGAATCCAATCGTTCAAGATGAAATTGAACATATCGTCGATAAATTTTATAAAAACCTAGAAGTCGAGTCTTCCTTGATGCACATCATTCAAGATAACAGCTCAGTCGAGCGTCTAAAGAAAACACTACGCATTCATATTAGTGAAATGTTTGCCGGTGTGATTGACGAATCTTATGTGGCCAAAAGAATTAAAATTGCACAAGTTCATTTAAGAATTGGACTTCAACCTAAATGGTATATGGCAGCCTTCCAAGACCTATTGCTATCCATAATGGATTTATTTGCCCAGCATATCCAAGATTTCAAAGAATATCAGACGGCAGTGAAGGCGACGACGAAAATTTTAAATCTAGAGCAACAGCTTGTCCTAGATACGTTCCAAAATGAATACTCTAAAGTTCGTGATGAAGCAGAACTACAGCAAAAAGAGCTTCATACAAAAATTACAGAAACATCTAATTCACTTGCTTCTCTCTTCTCAAACACAACAAATGCAGTGGACAAACTTGTATCAAAATCTGATGAGATGGCGGATATGTCACAGGCTGGCACAAAGATCTCAGCACAAGTTGAAGAGAAATCAATTGGCGGTAAAAAAGAGTTAGAAATTCAGCAGACGCAAATGAACCAAATTGACGGCAGTATGACAAAGATTGAAACAGAAATTAAACGCTTAGAAGAAATTGCGAAACAAATTGAACAAATTTTTGGGATCGTCACAGGTATTGCGGAGCAAACGAATTTACTATCTTTAAACGCTTCAATCGAATCAGCTCGAGCAGGTGAACATGGCAAAGGCTTTGCTGTCGTTGCAAATGAGGTTCGCAAATTATCAGAGGATACAAAGAAAACGGTTTCAACTGTATCTGAGCTCGTCAACAACACAAATTCACAAATCGCCATTGTGTCACAGCATATTGCTGATGTGAATTTACTTGTGACAGACAGTAAAGAAAAAATGACCCAAATCAACTCGCTATTCGATGATATCGTCAGCAGCATGAACTTAAGCAAAAACCAAAACGGAAAAATTGAAATAGATTTGCAAACATTCCTAAACGAATTGAAAGAAGTCAAACAAACAGTGTCCCAAGTGGCAAGTTCGGTCGAGTCTTTAACGAGTCTGACAAATCACTGATCCAGTCATTCTTCTTCTGTTTTAGTATAATAGAGGAAAAGATAGAAAAGGCGGGATTTGATTGACAGCAATTTGCCTAGTCAGACACGGAGAAACCGATTGGAATGCAGCAAAACGAATTCAAGGACGAACAGATATCCCTTTAAATGACACTGGTAAATGGCAAGCGGAACAAACCGGTCTTTACTTAAAAAATGCCCACTGGGATGTTGTCATTTCCAGTCCGCTATCAAGGGCAAAAGAAACAGCTCATTTGATTTTACAGCATGTACATGCACCGCTCGTGATCATGGACGATTTTATTGAACGTGACTATGGCGACGCTGAAGGCATGTCATTTGAGGAACGTCAGAAACTGTTTCCAAATAAACAGTATCCAAATATGGAACCACTATCGGCACTTCAAGATCGAATGCTAGAAGGTATTGAAAAAGTGAGAGCAACCTACCCAGATCAACGGGTACTAATCGTAGCACACGGTGCTGCCATCAATGCCTTACTCACCTCACTAGCTGACAAACATATGGGTATTAAGGATACAAGACTTGAGAATGCCTGCTTAAATTATGTGGAATGGACAGATGGTGAATGGAAGGTGAACGATTACAACGTGGTCAGCCATTTAACACAATCTGCCCCTTCTTAAAGAACCTGTTTTCATAGCAGGTTCTTTTTCATGTCAAAAACAATGATAAAATAATATTTTTTTATATCGAAATTCGAAATAGATGATAGCCTTTTCTACCTATTTTATGGCATTTCGGGTATCGAATGTTTATCCTCAAATGGATCATGAGAAAAAAAGCACGATTCCTTTTTAATAGAAAACCGTTGGAAATATAAAATAAACATATTTTACCATCATTTCCAAGTGACTTAATTCCCTATTTTTCGCTAGGACTTCCACAAAAATTCAGGTCTACTCTTATTTGCCTATCTCTATTAAACTGAAAATACAGAATAATCAAACGGATCATTCTAATAGACTACGGATGATTATTCTGAAATAAGAAAAAGGGATGTGGAATGTGCGTGAAAAAGAAAAATGTGATGACAAGTGTTTTATTGGCTGTCCCTCTTCTGTTTTCAGCAGGGTTTGGAGGCTCGATGGCAAATGCCGAAACTGCCTCAAAGTCAGAAAGCGAAAAAAGCTATATCGTTGGCTTTAAAGCTTCTGCCACCACAAACAGCTCTAAGAAACAGGCAGTGACACAAAATGGTGGGAAATTAGAAAAACAATACCGCCTCATTAATGCTGCACAAGTGAAGATGTCTGAACAAGCCGCAAAAAAACTTGAACACGACCCTAGCATTGCTTATGTAGAAGAAGACCACAAAGCAGAAGCATATGCCCAAACCGTCCCTTATGGTATCCCTCAAATCAAAGCTCCAGCCGTACACGCTCAAGGTTATAAAGGTGCTAACGTCAAAGTAGCTGTCCTTGATACTGGAATCCACGCCGCACACCCTGACTTAAATGTTGCAGGCGGTGCTAGCTTCGTCCCTTCAGAGCCAAATGCCACACAAGACTTTCAATCACACGGAACTCATGTAGCCGGAACCATTGCTGCCCTTGATAACACGATTGGTGTTCTTGGGGTTGCGCCAAGCGCCTCCTTGTATGCCGTTAAAGTATTAGATCGTTACGGCGATGGACAATACAGCTGGATTATCAGCGGTATTGAATGGGCTGTTGCCAATAACATGGATGTCATCAATATGAGCTTAGGCGGACCAAACGGCTCCACAGCGCTTAAAAATGCTGTAGACACAGCGAATAACCGCGGAGTAGTTGTCGTTGCCGCAGCAGGGAATTCAGGTTCAACTGGCTCTACTAGCACCGTAGGGTATCCTGCAAAATACGACTCTACAATTGCTGTTGCCAACGTGAACAGCAACAATGTCAGAAACTCGTCTTCTAGCGCAGGTCCTGAATTAGATGTTTCTGCACCTGGTACATCGATTTTAAGTACAGTACCAAGCAGTGGATATACGTCTTATACGGGAACATCAATGGCATCTCCTCATGTAGCAGGAGCAGCAGCGCTTATCCTTTCTAAGTATCCGAATCTATCAACGTCTCAGGTTCGTCAGCGCTTAGAAAATACGGCAACACCGCTTGGTAATTCGTTCTATTATGGAAAAGGATTAATTAACGTTCAAGCGGCTTCTAACTAAAATAAGTGTGACAAAAAAATCCGGCGAACTGAGCCGGATTTTTTATTTATTGCTTTTTCGATGTTTCCTCTTTTTTTGCGGCTTTTTCCATATCGAAGATTCTCTCCATCATCGTCGGGTGTCCATAGCGGAAGATTTTCACTAAAAGTGGCGGATTGACTTGGGAAAGCCCTGATTTTGCAAGCTTTTGAAATGACGTCACCCCCGCCTCTCCATCTTTCGTCAAGTTCACGGCGTATTCATCAGCTGCACGTTCTTGATGCCTTGACACAGCATTTGTAAAAGGAGAAGCAACAAATGACAGCATAGATACAATGATCAACAGAAGCGGAAGAGCAGCAACGTCATGTGGTGCCTTCAGACGAAATGGAGAAGCGCCTTTTTGGTAAAGGTAAAAATAAAGACGGTCAATGGCAAAAAATCCAACCAGAGACAGCACTAAATATCCTGCTAAACCGATATACACATGCTTCATCACGTAATGTCCCATCTCATGCGCCATGATAAATAAGATTTCACGGTCTTTCAGCTTTTGAAGTGTCGTATCCCACAAAACAATACGCTTATTTTCACCAATTCCTGTGACGTAAGCATTCATCGTGTTTGTTTTCTCTGACATGTTGACTTCATATACATGATCTGCTGGAATGTGTGCTTTCTCTGCAAGAGTTAATATCTTTTTCTCAAGCGCTTGATCCTTCAATGGGTAAAAATCATTGTAGAGTGGATCAATAACGACCGGCTGTATAAAGAAGAGAAATAGAGTAACTGGAACGGTTAAACACCAAGCATACAGCCACCAATACTTCCTTTTCTTTTGAATGAGCCAAAAGAACACAATCGCGCATAGAACAAGCAGTGGATATTGAATCCAAAAATCAAGCGTTTGGTCTTTTAGCCAACTTGCCGTGCTTTGTGCTGAAACACCGTAGTTCAAGGACAACTGGTAGCTCACCCACTTGACCGGCAATGTGATCAGCATCGTCAAAAATGACAGCACAAACACATACACAAGTTTGCTCAAAAGGTGAAAACGAGCTGCTGCCAAGCTCCAATCTGCTAATTTCCTTGAAAACCCTGAAATGAGCAAAAGGAAAAAGACATACCAATCTAAAGGAATTGTCATAAAGTACAACAGGTTACGAATGTTCGAGTAACTTTCACTAATCACAAGCTCATGGCTTGTCATAAATGTATGCGGGTCTGCACTTGTCCCTTTCACACTGTCAGGGACAGATGAATCCCCCATTAGAAATAAGTAAGAATAAATAAAAAGACCGTACAATATGTATGCTACCGTTGCAAGAGCTACCCATTTGCGTACTCGCACTGGTCAGCCTCCTTTCCATTTCTCTCTCTATTGTAATCACGCACGCTTTTGTTTAGAACCTGTCTCATGTGGCTCCATCATAGCATGCCCTATCTGAAAAAGCTTGAGTGAAAAAAATGATTATGCTGTTCAAAAATCGGAGAAACTAACCATAAAAAAGTGAGTTGGAGGTTCATCATGAAGAAAATCCTTGCAGGAATTGTGATTTTTGGGCTTTTACTGATTACCTTCTTTTATGTGTTCAGCCGGACAAGTGACATCTTCGATGAAAATCGAGCAGAGAAATTATTGCTTTCACCGACGAACCAGTCCATTTCTTATGAAATAGATGATAAAGATACAACTGAAGATCTAATTGAACAATTAAACAAAGGGAAACAAACAAGCAGCCATCTCAAAAAGAATGTAAAAAAGCCAGATTATATTGCCAAGGTCATGTTCGGACGGACAAATGGCACTTCTTTTCAGCTATGGACCAACCGCTCTCAAGTTGTTTTTTTAGTAGACGGCACCTATTATGAATTAAATCAAAAACAGTCAAATTCCTTTCGAAAACAGGTACAAGAAGCGATTCAAAAAGGAGACTCTTCATAGGAGACTCCCAGCGTGTAGACAAACCCTCGCATTCTTTGTCAGTCCTGCGTGCTGGTGCTCACGAATGTGAAATTCGCTCCGCGCCAGTACTCGTCCTTCCTAGACTTCAAAGGTTTTCTATCACACTGAAAAGAAGACAAAGGGCTAAAATAAACAACATTTTAGCCCTTTGTCAACAATCTGAGGAGCCTCTTCAAGAGGCTCCCTTTTTATTTACTTGTTTCTGCTTGGTACTTATCCTTTAGCGCTCTTCTTAAAATTTTACCAGTCGTGTTTTTTGGAATATTATCAATGAAATGGATCGTTTGGGGCTGCTTATATTTCGCCAAATAGCGTGAACAATGTGTGATGATGTCTTCTTGATTGATGTGAGCATGTTTCTTAGGGGAAATGTAACAGACAACAGCCTCTCCTGTGTTTGGATCTGGCACACCGATGACAACGGCTTCTGCTACAGCTTCATGTTGATAAAGCACTTCTTCTACTTCTCTTGGATAGACATTATACCCGCCAACGAGAATCATATCCTTTTTTCGATCGACGATATAAATATATCCGTCTTCATCTCTTCTCGCCAAATCTCCTGTGTACAGCCAGCCGTCTTTCAGGGCCGCCTCTGTGTCTTCTGGCATTTGATAATAGCCTTTCATAATGTTTGGCCCTTTTGCGATGAGTTCTCCGACTTCGTTTGGTCCAACTTCCTCTCCAAGTTCATTCACAATCTTATTTTTCACATTCATAATATCAGTGCCGACCGAGCCTGGTTTTCTTTTTCCATCAAGGGGATTGAATGCCGTCACTGGGGAAGCCTCTGATAATCCGTAACCCTCTAGCACCGTGACACCGAACTTTTCTTCAAAACCGTGAAGTAAAGCAACAGGCATGGACGCACCGCCTGATATACAAATCCTCACCGACTTCATCGCTTCCTCATGACCGTCCTGGCGGTATAAATAGTTATACATGGTTGGAACACCAACAAATAGCGTTGGTTTTTCTTTCTCCATCATTCGTAAAAGCTCTGATGGGCTGAAATGCGGCAGGACATAGATGGTCGCTCCATGAATCAAGGGGGCATTCATACAGACGGTCAAACAAAACACATGGAACATCGGCAAAGCAGCAATCACCTTGTCCTTCTCATCAATTGACAGGTACTCCGCAATGTCTCTTGCATTTGAATAAAGGTTAACATGAGTGAGCATTGCCCCTTTTGGTTTTCCTGTTGTGCCAGATGTAAATAAAATAACGGCCGTATCGTCAGGTTGTATGGCAGGATGCTCAGCTTCTGGTGCATCTCCAGACACAAGCTTTCCGAAGAAAACAAGACGATCAGATACTTCTTTTAAGCTTGACCTGCACGCAGATTCATTTTGAGCACAAATAATGACTCGTTCAATCGCTGGAAGCTGTTCATACACCTGCTCGTATATCGGCAGAAGCTGATCCGGTGCAACAATCCCTTTTACATCACCAGTGACCAGCATATAGCCGATTTCACTTGGCGTATATGTTGGATTGACAGGTACAACAACAAGCCCTGCCTTTAATGCACCAAAAAATGAAATCACAAAATGCGGTGAATTTCCTAAAATCAGCGCGATATGATCTCCCGCTTGAAACCCTTCGCTCACTAAACCATCTGCAAAACGTTCGATACTTGTCATCAGTTCTCGATAGGTCCACTTGTTCCCTTCAAAAATCAGTGCGACGTTCTCTCCCTTGGTCATCGCAGTCTGCTCAAGATTTTTGATCAAATCCATTCTCCCACCCCTTATACTTCATCAATGAATGAATAGCCATTCATTTTATGACCAAACATTCCTCCTTTCTATTATAATAGACAATCGAAAAAATCCACAAGATCAAATGTAAACCGCTTTCATCCCTTTCAATAGAAAAAGCACCGCTATCTCTAGCCGTGCTTGTCCTTGCTTAATAAATCAAATCCAGAAAATCTTCTTTTGATACGTTACCAAAATAATGGCGCATATCCATGTCTTCTAATACATCACTAATGGTTTTGCGATCATATTGCTGCCCAATGAGTCGTTTCTCAATATCAGCAATATCCCCTACACCGAAGAAGTCACCAAAAATTTTGCAGTCTTGAATGATGCCTTTTTTCACTTCTAATCGAAGATCAATCGATCCAGCTGGAAAACGCTTAGAGTGCTGCAAGTTAAACTTAGGTGAACGGCCGTAGTTCCATTCCCATTTTTGGTATCGATCACGAGAAATCTCATGAATCTTCTCCCAATCCTTTTCTGTCAGCTGATACTCAGGCACGTCTCCGTTCGTGTCAAAAATATAGCTTAAAAGAATTTTTCTAAATTCTTCTGTTGTCATCTTTTGATCCATCAGTTCACTAATATTCGCAACCCTGCTTCTAATGGATTTGATGCCTTTTGATTCGATCTTTTCTTTCTTCACATTTAATGCCGAGACAACATGTTCGATTTCTGAATCAAATAATAGGGTGCCATGACTGAAGATACGTCCTCGTGTAGCAAATTGAGCATTCCCCGAGATTTTACGCCCATCTGCCATGATGTCATTTCTGCCGCTTAATTCCGCTTTGACGCCAAGCTTTTCAAGCGCTTTGATGACTGGCTCGGTGAATTTTTTAAAGTTATGAAAGCTGTCCCCATCGTCTTTTGTAATAAAACTGAAGTTCAAGTTTCCTTTGTCATGGTAAACTGCACCACCGCCAGATAACCGGCGAACGACTTTGATGCCATTGTCTTCCACATATTTTGTGTTGATTTCTTCTATTGTATTTTGGTTCTTTCCAATAATAATAGACGGCTGGTTGATGTAAAACAGCAAATACGTTTCTTCTGGATCTAAATATTTTAAGCAATACTCTTCAATGGCTAAATTAATCATTGGGTCATAATGTTGCTCGTTATCGATAAACAGCATCTCTATCTTCCTTCCTTGTTCCATCTAAGCCCTGAATGGGCAAGCTGTATATTGCCAGTATATAACGCCTGTGCTTCATTGACTAGGTCTTTATGCCGACCGAAATGAGGCAGATGGGTGATGATGAGCTCCCCAACATTTGCTTCACTGGCCAGCTTCCCTACTTCAGTGCTGTTCATATGTCCTGCACCCGATCCGTCTTGTCCGGCGTAAAAGTTGCTTTCGGCAATAAGTAAGTCTGCATCCTTGCTAAAAGGGATAAATGCATCTTGATAGCTGGAGTCGGCTGTATACACCACCACAGCCTCATGTGCCTGAATTCTCATCGCATAGCATTCTGCCGGATGAACCGTTTTCAAAAAATCAATTTGAAATGGTCCGATTTGAATGCCCTCTTCCGGCTGATAAGGTTTTGCCTTTGTATGTACATCATCAGAGAGCCGCTGAAATGCTTCTTGATCCCCGGTGTGTCCGTAGATCGTCAGCGGACCACTGCTTTTTCCTAAATGATAACCCACTAGCTTCGCATATTGGAGAGGTCCGATATCTGCAATATGATCGTGATGATAATGAGAAAGGAGTACAGCATCTAGTTCTTCTATATCAATGTATTGCTGAAGCTTTGACAGAACTCCACTCCCGCAGTCGACAAGCAGACGAAAACCATCTGATTCAAAAAGATAACCTGATGTGGCTTCACCAGCTGCTGGAAATCCTCCGTAGCAGCCAATCACGGTTAATTTCATCGTCATATTTCCTCCTTTTCAAAAAATCCCCTTCTTACAATATACCCATTTTTCATAAAAAAAGCATTCTTCTTGCCTATTGTTACAAAACAGATTGACAATTATTAATCTGTTATAATACAATGATAGCAATAAAACGTATTGGAGGATGACAAATGCTAGGAAAAATCACTGAGTTTTTTAGAAATTTGCCTTCAAAAAAATGCACAAAATGTGGAAATGATTTAATGGAACAGCACGAGTGTTACGGTAATGAATGTGAGGAATGCTCACAAGTAAGTTATCTTAAATAAGGTAATAAATAGAATAAAAAAGCACTTTTTTCCTCCATCGTCAGTTGGAGTCAAAAGTGCTTTTTATTTTTTCTGAAAAATAGGCAAAAAGGTAAAACCCTTGGTACAGAAGGGTTTTTTAGTATTTTCATATGATGACTTTTAGTTCGGAAGGCACTTTTTATTGACTTAAAACAACGAAGGGGGTTCGAAGTGTCCATTTTTTCAAATAATTTTGTATTTTCTTAATATAATTTAATCGTGGACGAACCTCTTTAATTTTAGTTATACTTTAATTCATATATTAAAACTTAATATAATGGGAATATTCCTTTAATGAATATGTTAGGGAGGAAATCTATGAAAAAATTAAAATTTGGATTAGCTACTCAAATCCTAATCGGTCTTATTCTCGGTGTCGTGGTTGGTGCGATCTTTTTCGGTAACCCTGGTGTTGAGACATATTTAAAACCAATTGGAGACTTCTTCTTACGACTCATTAAGATGATTGTCATTCCGATTGTCGTATCTAGCTTAATTTTAGGTGTTGCAGGTGCGGGTGATGGTAAAAAAGTAGGGAAGCTTGGTTTTAGAACCATTCTTTATTTTGAAATTATCACAACGTTTGCGATCATCCTTGGTCTTGTGCTTGCTAACTTTGTTCAACCAGGTGCAGGCGTTGACTTTGGACATACAGAAAAACAGGATATTAGCCAGTATGTTGAAACGGAAAAAGAACAAAGCAGTAAATCAGTTGCTGATACGTTCCTTCATATCGTTCCGACGAACTTCTTCCAATCATTGGCGGAAGGTGATTTGCTTGCGATTATTTTCTTCACTGTATTATTCGCACTTGGCGTTTCAGCGATTGGTGAACGCGGCAAACCAGTGCTCGCCTTCTTTGAAGGTGTGTCACATGCGATGTTCCATGTCGTCAATGTTGTGATGAAAGCTGCACCATTTGGTGTGTTCGCGCTCATTGGTGTGACAGTATCAAAATTTGGTCTTGAATCTCTTGTTTCATTAGGTAAGCTCGTAGGTCTTGTTTATTTTGCGCTCGCTCTCTTCCTTATCGTTGTATTCGGAATTATTGGAAAGATGATTGGCGTCAATATTTTCAGATTTCTTGCTTACATGAAAGACGAAATGCTTCTCGCCTTTAGTACATCCAGCTCTGAAACAGTTTTACCGAGAGTCATGGATAAAATGGAGCGCATCGGGTGTCCAAAAGGAATTGTTTCTTTTGTTATCCCAATTGGTTATACGTTTAATCTGGACGGCTCCGTCTTGTATCAAGCCATTGCGGCGCTTTTCCTAGCGCAGGTATATGGCATTGACCTCACGATCGTACAGCAGCTCACACTGATTCTTGTACTGATGGTGACATCAAAAGGAATGGCTGCTGTTCCTGGTACATCCTTTGTTGTATTACTTGCAACACTCGGAACGATTGGTGTTCCTGCTGAAGGTCTAGCCTTTATTGCAGGTGTTGATCGTATCATGGATATGGCAAGAACCGTTGTCAACTTAACTGGTAATGCACTTGCAGCTGTCGTGATGTCTAAATGGGAAGGGCAATATGACCCTGAAAAAGGACACCGCGTGATGACTGGACAAGATGTACCTGAGCCAACACAGCTTTCAAGCTAATCAAAAAGAACCCCGCGATCGGGGTTCTTTTTTTATGCTGTGATTAATTTGCTTTGAACATAGTGGTACAGAAGATTGGCTGTATGAATCAATGAGTCTTCATGGGTTCTTTCAAAGGCATGCGAAGAGTCAATGCCAGGTCCAATCAGTCCATGAATGATATCATGCCCTGCTCGAATCGCTGCCGACGCATCTGAGCCATAATAAGGGTAAATATCAAGGCGGTAATCGATCTTATTTGCCTCAGCTAATGCTGCTAAATGTTTGCGCAGACCATAGTGATAAGGACCGCTAGAATCCTTCACACATATCGACACACTGTATTCATCGGTTGATTGACCATCACCGATGGCTCCCATATCAACGGCCAAATATTCCACCGTTTCTTCCGGGATATTCGAGTTCCCACCGTATCCGATTTCTTCATTATTTGAAATTAAGAAATGTGTCGTATGCGGCAATGTGATGTTCTCTGTTTGAATGCGGTGAATCAATCTCAGCAACAACGCCACACTTGCCTTATCATCAAGGTGTCTTGATTTAATAAAACCTGAAGATGTCACTTCCACTCTAGGATCAAATGAGATAAAGTCTCCTACTTGAATGCCGAGTGCTTGCACATCGTCTGCATTTTTCACTTTCTCATCTAAGCGAATCTCCATATTTTCTTGATTTCGCTTCGCTTTTCCAGCATCCTCATATACGTGAACGGACGTTTGATGCATCAGAATGGTACCTGTGTATGTACGGCCTGTTACTGTTTCAATTTCACAATACTCGCCTTCTATCGAGTTATATTGAAAGCCTCCAATGAGTGCAAGACGCAGCCGGCCATTTGATTTAATTTCTTTGACCATCGCACCGAGCGTATCGACATGTGCTGTCAGCATGCGGTGTTCCTTGTCATCTGTTCCTTTTAGGGTGGCAATTAATCCGCCTTTTCGATTTCGCTTCGTTTCAATATGTAAATCTTGTAAAAAACGTTCGACAAAGCCAATCACTTTCTCAGTATTTCCTGATGGACTTGGGATTGACACAAGCTTTTGAATAAGCTGAACCGTTTCATTTACTTCCGTTGTCATTCGGCATATCCTCCTTCATCTAAAAGAAATTCTTTCCAAGCATGCCTTTTTTCAGCATCCTTCTTAAAATATATCGCTTCGGGTTCCTGATGTCTAATTTCTAATCAAAAAAACCTTTCTCATGGAAGAGAAAGGTTTCAGATTGTTGACAAAGGGCTAAAATGAACTTGATTTTAGCCCTTTGTCTTCTTTTCAGCGTGATAGAAAACCTTTGCATGCTAGGAAGGACGAGCATCGGGGCGGAGCGAATTTAACATTCGTGAGCACCGAAGCGCAGGACTGACACCGCATGCGAGGGTTTGTCTACACGCTGAAAACCTTTCTCATGGAAGAGAAAGGTTTTTTTGATTAAGCTTCTTCTTGTTTCATTTTTCTTATGTTCCAAGCAAAGTATGCTGTTGTTGCAGCCATCATGATGATGGCTACTGTTCCAAGAATCGCTGCTTGGTGCCATAAATAACTGTTATCACCGCTTGCAATGATCGTTCTAAATCCGTTGATGGTATACGTCATTGGAAGCAGACTGTGAATGACTTGGAAGAATTTTGGTACAAGCTCTAGCGGGAATGTACCCGCACTTGCTGCAAGCTGAAGAACCAAGATAATGACGGCAATGAAGCGACCTGGATTCCCCATTGTCGTCGCAAGAAGCTGAATGATCGCTAGGAATGTCAGACTGACGATGATCGCAAAGAGATAGAAGCGCCAGAGGCTTTCCACCTCAAGTCCAAGTCCAAAGATGAGCATAGAGCTTGCAATCACTGCCTGCAAGATACCGACTAAGAGAAGCACACTATATTTGCTGACAAACCATTCAAACGCATTTCTAGGGCGTCCTGCAGGATCTTTCATTGGGAATACAACAGTCAGCATAAGAGCTCCAACAAAGAGTCCCATTGATAAAATATATGGTGTGAGCCCTGTTCCATAGTTATCAATTTTTTTCGCTGTATCATTCTCTGTTTTGACTGGGCTTGCAATCATATTGTAATTGTCCTGCCCCGCATCAATGTCTCCTGTTTCATCTGCAGCGCTTTTTAGCTTATCAGAAAGCTCTCCAGTCCCGCTTTTTAAGTCACCTAATCCTTTATCAAGGGATTTTGACCCTTCAGCCAGTTTAGATGAGTTGCTTTGGATACTCGCTGATCCACTTTCTAGTTTATTCAATGCTGCACTAAGCTGGCTTGAACCATTTGCCAGTTTATCCGCACCACTTTTCGCTGTATCAAGCTTTCCATTTGCTGTTTGCAGGCCATCTTGTAATTTCCCTTGGCCCGTTTGAAGCTTCAGTGCACCTTGATACAATTTATTCGTACCGGATGTCATTTGATCAATCGCATTTTGTATGGCGACTGTCGATGTATACAGCTGTTCTGTTTTCTCTGGCAGCTGCTTGACTTGCTGTAGCTGTGCTTTTGCAGATGCAACCGCAGACTGAACTTCACTTGCGTCAGGCAGTTCCTGCAGCGCCGCTAAGCTTTGCTCAAGACCAGACATATCAGGCAGTTCGATTGTAGGAAGACTGTCTAGCTGATCCATTGCCGCCTTTTTCTCTTCATCTGTCATCGAGCTGTTTTGAATAATACTTTTTACTTTTGCATCTCGATTAGATAATGCTTCTTTTAAAGAAGCAAGTTTGGTACTAAACGTTTTTGCATCTTTTTTCACCTGATCAATCTTAGGCGCCATCTTTTCAAGATTCGCTAATTCAGGTGAAGACAATACTTTCTCCACAGCAGCGATTTTTTCTGAAAATGACTGTGCTTTATTGTTCAGCTGCTCAATGCCTGCTGTAAATTGCGGCATTTTAGAAGAAAGCTGCTCATGTCCTTCACGGCTTGTGTTTAACCCTTCGGTCAATGTATCAATTCCTGTGCCAAGCTCACCAAATTTCTGATCAATCGTTTGATAGCCTGTTAAGAGCTGACCAAGACCGCTATCAAGAGATTGAATTCCAGTGTTCAGTTCACCCATTTTTCCTGCAAACTGATGAACACCTTCGCTATACGTTAACGTTCCTTCTGCCAATTTCGCCAGATTGTCTTTTAACTTTTGGCTACCGTCTTTTGCGCTTTTTGTTCCGTCATCAATTTTCTTCGCTCCATCGCTTGCTTGATCTAATCCTTTTGCAATCGTTTTGAAGTTATCAAAGATGACCTCTGCATAATTTTCTGTGACTTCCTTTGAAACCGAATCTTTTAATTTGATAATGGCGTTATTCGCAATTTGAGACGCAGCATAGTTTGCGCCTGGATTCGTATAATATTTCAGATTCGATTTTTTCGGATGTTTGTCTAGTACTGTACTCGCATTTTTCGAGAAATCTTTCGGAATCTCAACGACAAGATAATAGTCTTCGTTATTTAACCCTTTGATGGCCTTTTCTTCACTATCAACAAAATGCCATTTAAAACTATCGTTTTTCTTCAATTCCTTCACTAAATCATCGCCTACTTGAAGGGTTTTGCCGTCATAATGACTGCCTTCATCCAAGTTGACAACCGCTACAGGTAATTGATCAACTGTACCATATGGATCCCAGTAAGCTTTTAAAAATACACCACTATAAATCAGTGGAATAAATAAGACAGCTAAAATCGGGATCAGTAGTTTTTTGCTCGTCACAATGTCTTTCCATTGATTCCGAATTACATTCATTGCTGTTTTCCTCCCATTGATGAATGACTAAATTAAGAATTCGGTCATTTGAACTCAAAAAAAATTATGTTGTTGCAGACAGTCCTTTTAGTACATAAAGCTCGAGCGATTCAGCGACCTCTTCTTTTGTTAAAGGCTCATATCGCTTTTCCCAGTCAAAAATAAGTGCAATATATAGTTTCACCATCACAAATGCCGTCAATTCAGGATCACAGGGCTTAATGTCGCCTTTTTCAATCGCTTCTTTTACTTTTGTTTTAATATAGCGAATGATCATCTGCTCCATTTTTTCAATCATTTCTTTCACTGCTGATGTGCCAAGCTCCGCATTTTCCTGAAAGATTTTAATTGTAAGCTGGTGGTTTTTTCGAAATTCTAATATTGCAAAGAGTGCTAAATGAAGGTTTTCTGAGAAACTATTCTTCTCATCTATTGCTTCATCTGCAATTTTCTTCATCTCCATTAACAGTGATGTGAAAATTTCATCGAACAGCTCTTCTTTGTTTTTGAAAAAGGTATAAATCGTTCCTTTTCCGACGTTGGCAAGCTTTGCTACAAGGTCCATTGTCGTGGCTTTATACCCGAACTGAGTAAATGCCTTTGTTGCTCCATCTAAAATCATTTGTCTCCTATCAACACTCATGATCTCACTCCCAAAATGACTATTTGAACGTTTCGGTCATTAAGTACAGAAAATAATATACCACATCCTTTTCTTCAGATGCAACAACTTTGTTCAATTTTATTATTCACCACTCTTTTCTAAACATACGAACATGAAAAACTCCCTTTCCATGACAGAAAAGGGAGTTTGTTTTTTATGAAAATAGATAAGATACAGCTTCTGAGATGGCAGCTTTTCCTTGATCAATACAATCAGGAATCCCAACACCTTCAAATGCAGCACCCGTGATATAAATACCAGGATATGATTGCTTAAACGTTTCTCGCATCGTCGAAATCTGTTTTTGATGACCCACATGATATTGCGGCATGCTTGTTTTCCAGCGAGTCACTGTCGTCAGCTCTGGATCTGCTTTAATATCCATGATCTTCTTCAAATCCTCCAGCACGATGCTCACGATTTGATGATCAGACTGTTCAACAATTGATTCATCGCCAGCTTTCCCAACATATGCACGAAGCAATGTTTTTCCTTTAGGTGCAGTGTGAGGCCATTTCTTATTTGTCCACGTACATGCTGTAATGGAGAAATCACTATTTCTTGAGATGACAAAACCAGTACCATCATATTCATTGTGAACATCCTCTTCTTTAAATCCGAGTGCAACTGTTGCAACAGAAGTCGATGTCATGTCATGCAAGTACTCAAGCCCTGCTTCTTTTGGAAACATGGAATAGATCGATTGGTGAGGAGTTGTCACAATGGCAGAATCTGCAAAAAGCGTTTGACCGCTGTCTAATTGAACGCCATAACCTCCCTCGGCTTTTTCGATCTGGGTCACTTTTGTCCCTTTGTAAATCTTCGTCAGCTTGAGTTTACTTTCGACCGCTTCAACAAGTGCTTGCAGCCCTTGATTGATTGTCTGGAACTGTCCTTGCTTTTTCGCTGTCACTTGTTGCGCTTTTGCATGCTGCTGTGATTTTTTCATCCCAAGAATCAAACTGCGATGCTTCTGTTCTGTTTGATAGAACTGCGGGAAGGTAGACATTAAGCTCAGGCGATCAATGTCACCAGCATAAATGCCTGATAGTAGCGGTTCAATTAAATTCTCCACCACTTCATCACCCACACGTCTTCTAAAAAATTCCCCCAGAGACTGATCTTCTGTCTGTTTGCTTTTTGGCAAAACGAAATCCATCGCTGCACGTGCTTTTCCGGCAACTGAAAAAAGCCCAGTTGTAATGAAAGGACTGATTTGAGTTGGAATGCCCATGACAGCGCCCTTTGGCATCGGATGAAGGGTTTCATTGACTAATACATACGCTTGCCCTGTTTCATTATTGACGAGCTGATCAGATAGGCCAACATCTTTTGCCAGCTGGGGTCCACTGACCTTTCTTTCTAAAAATGAATCGGGTCCACGTTCAATGATATAACCGTCTTTATATAATGTTTGAATTTTTCCACCTAGCCTAGGACTCGCTTCAATAAGAGATATTTGGATAGGAAGGCCTTTTTCTTCAATTTCCTTTTCCAAATAGAAGGCGGCGGCCAAACCTGTGATGCCACCGCCAATGATGACAAGGTGTTTTTGATTGTCATGCATAGGATCGCCTTCTTTTATATGATTACTTGCTTTCATTAAGCTTCTTTAATACGACTGCTGCCAGTGCATCAATAAATGCTGGTTTCGCATTTGGCATTTCTGGACGATAGTAAGCTGCACCAATTTCATCCGTGACGACTTTACATTCATAATCATTGTCGTATAACACTTCAAGGTGATCAGCGACAAAACCAACAGGCACGTATACAAATGTTTTATAGCCTTTTTGCTCAAATAGGTCACGCGTGAGATCCTGTACGTCTGGTCCAAGCCACGGATCAGGCGTATTGCCTTCACTTTGCCAGCCAATTTCATAATGCTCAATTCCTGCACCTTCAGCAATCATTTTTGCAGATTGTGCAAGCTGATCAGGGTATGGGTCCCCTGCTGCAATAATTTTTTCAGGAAGACTGTGTGCAGACACAATCAGCACTGCTGAATCTCTCTCTTCCTGACTCATGGATGCATACGTCTCTTTCACTTGTTTCACCCAATAGTCCACAAACTTCGGCTCATCGTACCAGCTTTCAACAGAAGTGATATTTAACTGGCCAAGCTTTTCTGCTTCATCTTGTGCACGTTTGTTATACGATTTCACACTAAATGTGGAGAAGTGCGGTGCAAGGACAATACTCACCGCTTCTGTGATACCATCTCGGTGCATATCAGCGACCGCATCCTCAATGAAAGGCTCGATGTGTTTTAACCCAATGTATACATGAAATTCAATCTCGTCTTGGATCTCATTCAAATGTTCACACAAACCATTTGCCTGCTGTTCTGTAATTTTGGATAAAGGAGAAATGCCGCCAATTGCCTTGTAGCGGTCCTTTAAATCTTGCAGCATCTCCGGCTCTGGCTTTCTGCCTCTACGGATATGTGTATAGTAACGTTCAATGTCTTCTTCTTTATATGGGGTGCCATATGCCATGACAAGTAGCCCCATTTTCTTTTTCTCCACAACCAACACTCCTTCAGATCATTTGAAATATTTAGATGGATGTTTTTTTATGTTTAGCTGAATAATCGTGAATAAAGTCAGTCAGCTTCTTTAACGTGTCTGGTGAGACATCAGGAAATACCCCGTGACCTAAGTTAAAGATGAATTGATCTGATTTCATCCCTTGATCTAAAATCGCTGCTGCTCTTTCTTCAATCACTTCCCAAGGAGAAAGTAAAATCGTTGGATCAAGGTTTCCTTGTAACGTTTTTGTTAAGCCTTCTTTTCGCGCTTCGTCTATACTCATACGCCAATCCAGTCCAACGACATCAAGCGGCAAGTCATGCCAATCTTTCGCTAGATGGCTCGCACCGACACCATACATAATCATTGGTACGTTTTCAGACTTCAGCTCTGTGAAAATACGCTGCATGACAGGCTTAATGAAGGTCCGGTAATCTGCTGCATTTAAAGCGCCAACCCAAGAGTCGAAGATTTGAAATGCTCGGACGCCTGCTTTTACCTGAGCGCGTATGTATGTGATCGTCATATCGGCTAATTTATTCATCAAAAGCATCCATGTCTCTGGCTCACTGTACATGAGCGCCTTTGTTTTATGATAATTTTTAGATGGACCGCCTTCGATCATATAGCTTGCCATCGTAAAAGGTGCACCTGCGAAACCAATCAGCGGAACATTCAACTGCTCCTCTGTTAACAGCTTGATCGTATCAAGCACATACGGCAGGTCTTCTTCAGGATGAAGCTCTCCAAGACGCTGGATATCTGCCTTTGTCCGAATAGGCGAGTCAATCACTGGTCCAATTCCATTTTTAATTTCAACATCCACACCAATAGCTGGAAGCGGAGTCATAATATCTTTATATAAAATAGCGGCATCTACACCATATTGTTCTACAGGAAGTCTTGTTACGTAAGCACATAGCTCTGGCTGATGCGTAATTTCAAATAGCCCGTATTTTTCTTTAAGGGCACGATATTCAGGCTGCGAGCGTCCTGCCTGTCTCATATACCAAACTGGTACATGGTCTGTTTTTTCCCCTTTGCACGCCTTTAAGAACGTGTCATTAAAAGCCTTCGTTTTTCCCATTACCTTTCATTCCACCTTTCGCCTCACACTCTCTTTGTATAAGGCTCAAACACTGCTTTTACTATACCGCTTTTTCAGGGCTCGGTATACTAAAGCGGCTCAATGTTCAAAAAATCGCCGAATATTAACGTCCAAAAGCCTCTGGCTTGATATAAGCACTACCTTCGCCTTCTTCTTGTGTTTGAGTATTGTATGGAACAACCTTATACTGCGCATCTGAAAACACATTTGCATACGGCATTGTGTAGCTGTTTGTTCCTGTTACAGAATCGATCAGGGTCTCGCTTCCATTTCTCTTTTCATAAATACGATATTCAACGCGTTTGTCTTCCTGTTCATCCCATGACAGCTCCAATGTAAAGAGCCCTTTGATTTTAAATGCATAACGTGCTTCAAAGCCTGACAGTCCTTCTAAATGGATTGGCGATTGAAGTTCTTTAATTCCCTCTGGTTTTTGGAATGTTTCATTGGTTATTTGGGCTGTCGTTAAAATATCTTTCATTAACTGCACTGGATACTGACTGCCGCCAGTTAAATAATGACTGTTATCCGTTTTGTCATACCCCATCCAGATTGCCCCTGTTGTACTAGGCGTGTAGCCAGCAAACCAAGCATCTTTCGTTGCCCCTTTGACACCGGAATACGTAGTTGTGCCTGTTTTACCAGCCAAATCTCCAGCGTATGATCCGCTCTGAGCGGTTCCGCCTTTGACGACCTGTTGAAGCATTCTTGTCATATTCCAAGCATTTTGTACGCTAAACACTCGTTCTTCTTTGTTTCGATTTTTTTCAACGGTTTCACCATCATCATTCGTGATTTTCTGAATGAAGAACGGCTTTTTATAGACGCCTTCATTTGCAAATGTATGAAATGCTCCAGCTATCTGCAACGGAGAAACCCCTTTTTCTAAACCGCCAAGCGCTATGGCAAGTCCTTTATCCGAAATATCCATTCCCATTTTCTCAAGATAGGATTTAGACGTATCGATGCCAAGCTGGCTTAACGTCCATACGGCAGATGTATTTTTACTTTTCATGAGAGCCTCTACCATCGTGACCCTGCCTTCGTACTGTCCATCGTAGTTCTTTGGAGAATAGCCGTCATAGCTTTTTTCCTTGTCCTCAAGCAGTGAATACGGTCTGAATTTTTTCTCCTGCATCGCTGGACCATATACTGCGATCGGCTTAAAGACAGAACCAGGCTGTCTAACAGCTGTGACTCTGTTATAGCCTCTTGCCTGATATTCTCGTCCGCCTATTGCTGCTTTTACACCACCAGATGCGTTGTCAATAAACACAGCGCTGCCTTCAGGTGACCCGCTTTTTCCCGGGAAATAACGATTGTTTTTCATCGCATCATAGGCAACTTTTTGCAAATTCATATCGATTGGTACGGTAATAGTATAGCCGCCTTGAAGCAATTGTTCATGCGAAATCGAATACTGTGATTCTGCTTCTTTAATCATGAGATCTACATAACTGTCCACCCAAGGGGTTTCTGATTTCTTTTTTAAATGAATACCAAGTGTTCTTCCTTTTGCTTCAACTGTTTCTGTAGAAGACAAATATCCTTGTTCATTCATTAAATTCAGGATGGTATCCCGTCTTTGTTTATTTTTATCTGGGTGTAGAACAGGGGAATACGTTGAAGGTGCCTTTGGCATGGCAGCAAGTGTAGCTCCTTCACTGACAGTGAGATCTTTTACATCTTTACTAAAATAGTAATTGGCCGCTGCTTGGATCCCATAGACGCCATGACCAAAGTAAAGCTGATTCAAATACATTTCAAGCAGCTTGTCCTTTGAATAATCTCTTTCTAAATTGATCGCAATAATGACTTCTTTTGTTTTTCGAAGAAACGTTTTATCATTTGTGAGAAAGATATTTTTGGCGAGCTGCTGGGTGATGGTACTGCCGCCTTCTACCTTTCCACCTGCTAATATATCTCGATAAACCGCCCTTGAAATCGATTGTGCATCAATTCCGTGGTGCTCATAAAAGCGCTTGTCCTCTACAGCAACAAAAGCTTTCGCCACTTTATCTGGGACCTCTTTTAATGACACAGGGTCCCGATTTTCTGAATACATGCTTGTGAGTTCTTTTCCATTCTGATCAATGATTTTCGAGGAAGCGTGAAAAACGAGCTTCTTCTCATCTATGACATAATGTCCTAAAAATAAAATGGTCAGATAGCCAATAAATGAAAGCACGATTGTACTTCCTGCAATGACTAATGGAATGATTATCTTCTTTTTCTTCAAATTAGGTCACCTCATTCCTTTATACGGATAGTATGGGATGTATTGCTTCATAATATGTTTTATGGATTGACTACCAAAGAATTATATATCATTCTTTTGTTATACTATCAAGCAGGAGGCGGTTTAGATGAATTTCTATATTACATATGGAACAGCAGACTTTTTGCAAAAAATCGCAAAAAAACATCATCTTGAAAATCTGCTTTATACGGTCGGTAAGGAACAAGCGGCTCTTTTTCATGAAACGGAGGGTGAGACAGTCTTTAAAGCCCCCCATGCCTATGATGTGATTTATACAAAAGGTGAGCTCGTCCAATCTGGCTTTGTCACGCTGAATCATATCCCTGTAAAGCTCGAAAGCAGAGCACTTTTTGAATCCACCTTTCAGAAAAAAACAAACATGTCAGAGCACCAGCGCGGCTTTCAGGCGCTTCGTGTGTTAAGACCAAAAAAGGATGAAGAAGTGTACTTGATATTGACCCTTTGGGAATCTGAAGACTTATTTCAAGACTTTCAAGAGTCAGAAGCATTCTTTCAGCCGCACGAGGATACTGGCTCCATCTTCTCTCGTCCTGCCTATCTGACATCCTATCATGCCGTCATAGACCATTAAAGAAGTGCTGCTCTTCGCACTTCTTAGATTGTTGACAAAGGGCTAAAATGAACTTGATTTTAGCCCTTTGTCTTCTTTTCAGCGTGATAGAAAATCTTTGCAGCCCTAGGAAGGACGAGTACTGGAGCGGAGCGAATTTGACATTCGTGAGCACCAGCACGCAGGACTGACAAAGAATGCGAGGGTTTGTCTACACGCTGGGAAGTGCTGCTCTTCGCACTTCTTTTTTTCATGAAAAAAAGCCCTTCTGCTGGGCTTTCAACGCTTATCTCTAAGCTCGTACCGATGAATGATTGGCTGAAGTACATAAAAATTCAGCAAGATCCATCCTAATAAGATTGGCCATTTGAGCATAGGTGAAGCACCTTTCATCTGAATAAGTAGTACCAACAGTGGAATCAAACAAATCATCAAAAAGCTCATCTTCGAAACGAACGTTTCTTTGATTTGATGCCGGCAGCTTGGACAAAGCATCATTCTCGTATGCGATAAATGAAATTTTTCGACGAAAGAAAATGCTTTTGAACAATTTGGACAGCTTCCCAATGCCACTCCCCCTTTTTCAAGCTTCATACTTAACCTTCGACTTTTATGTAAAATGACCTTTTCTATCATTCTCAACATCCTCTTCTATTGAAAGATTCTAACAATTACCATACAATCAGTAAAAGAGCCTAAAGGAGGTTTTCGGATCAATGACAGTATCCACTTTACACAAAAGGATCAATGAACGTCTTGATGAACATTATGAGGAAATGGTTGAAATTAGACGCTATCTCCATATGAATCCAGAACTTTCTTTTCAGGAAGAGGAAACAGCTGCTTACATCGCTCAATATTATGACAGATTACATATCCCAACACGCACACATGTAGGCGGACATGGTGTACTCGCTTTTATTGAAGGAGCTTCCCCTGGACCGACCATTGCACTGAGAGCTGATTTTGATGCACTTCCCATTCATGATGAAAAGGATGTACCTTACCGTTCAACAAAACCTGGCGTCATGCACGCATGCGGTCACGATGGCCACACAGCAACACTTCTCGTCTTAGCGAAGATCTTACATGAGCACCGAGATCAATTAAAAGGAAAAATCGTCCTTATTCATCAACACGCTGAAGAATATGCCCCCGGCGGTGCGAAACCAATGATTGAAGATGGCTGTTTAGACGGTGTTGACGTCATTTTCGGCACCCACCTTTGGTCCTCAGAGCCATGCGGCACTGTTCTTTATAAAAGCGGGAACTTTATGGCAGCCGCCGATCGTTTCTCTATTCAAGTGCAAGGGAAAGGCGGACATGGCGCACAGCCGCACCTGACGAAAGATGCCGTACTCATCGGTTCACAAATTGTAGCCAATCTTCAGCAGGTCGTGGCCCGTAAAGTCAACCCGATTGATTCTGCGGTTGTATCTGTAGGGGGATTTGTCGCTGAAAATGCCTTTAACGTCATTGCAGATTCGGCCGTGCTGACAGGTACTGCACGTTCCTTTGAAGAGAGTGCACGCCATATCATTGAACGTGAAATTGAACAGGTGGTGAAAGGTGTCTGCCACATGCACGATGCTTCTTATACTTATGAATATGTAAGAGGCTATCCTGCAGTCAAAAATCACCCTGCACCAACTGAATATATAGCAGAAATAGCCAAACAGACAGAAGGAGTCACAGAAGTAAAAGAAGCCGAAACCCAAATGGGCGGAGAAGACTTTGCTTACTACCTTCAGCATGTTCCTGGTACTTTCTTCTACACAGGCGCTATGCCAGAAAACAGCCAAGATGTGTATCCACACCACCATCCAAAATTTGATATTAACGAAAACGCAATGCCTGTCGCAGCAAAGGTAATCGCTCATGCCGTCCTTTCCTACGATGAATGAAAAAAAGCCGCTGCTGGGCAGCGGCTTTTCTATTTCGATTCTTTCAACACTCTCAAGTGAAACACATGGCGTGCGACTTCACCAAGCTGTCCTGTCAGCTGATGATTTGCCACCCCACCAACAGCGGCACCGACCACAGGCATTAATTGAAACAGCTTCACAAGGTCAATATAATCTCGATATTCCTGCTGAAAGCTATACCAATCCATTTCTTCCCGGGTTGTTTCCCATTCTTCAATGAGTTTCATCATTTTTTGACGGTGTGTACTGCTTGAAAAGGCGAGTTGAAAAATACAAAGCAAAAAGAGTCTTTCCTCTTTTTGAGACAAATCAAATCCATATATACAGGCAAGCTCATAAAGACATTTCATCTTGATACTTAAAAGGAGAGGGAAATCCGCCATTCCGAGAAACAATCCACCCGCACCTGTGCCAATTCCTTCAATCGCAGCGGCCTTTTGATAATATGTCACCTTTTCCTTTGCCAGCTCATTTCGCTCTACAATAGACAATTGTTCATCAATGACTGTAAATGAAGTAAAATGGCTTCCTGATACGGTGGATTCAACCATTGTTTTCACCGCACTTGTGATGACTTGATGAAATCGAGCAGGGATTCGGCGATTCACTTGCTGCTGAACACCTTTTGAAAACCGCTCGATCTTGGATGGTTTTCTTAAAAAACGCATTTGAAAAAAAATGGCCTCTTCATACAGTTCCCGTTCAGCTGCATTCATCCCAGTTCCCTCCTTGGTGACATCATACACACGCTGTAAAAAATGCTTATCTCATCTTTTTTAATCTACTTTGTACGTAAGGCTTAAATAGGACAAGCACAAATACCAATGAAATGAGAAGAGCAAGTCCGCTTCCCTTCCATCCACCTGCTGGGAAAACGGCGGAGCTCAGTAAAATTGACTGGATAATGAGTACATTTCGTACGAGAACAAAAAAGCTTCGATCTTTTTCTTGCTGAGACACAGGATAAAGTGCCTGTAACGACAGATGAGCAAAGTGCTTTGTTAACGGGACAAGCTGTACACCTGTGATAAAGACTGTAAACAAGACAAGTAATGCCCCCACCCAGCCTGCTGCACCTGTATACAAGAGGATGAGCACAAACACGACCGTTAACCTAAACACAAGACCAAAATAGTCATTTGAACGTAAAAACGCCCTCACATACATATAAGAAAAAGCTTTACGCTGTTCATAAGGAACAAACTGCAAGACCCAGTCCATATACGCCCTTCTTTTCACTTGTTTCTTTAAATGAGGGACATCCGTAAATAAGTTTGCCAAGCGGTAAAAACGCTGTTTTCGTTTTAACTCATCAGAAATATGCAATTCCCATTGAAAGGGCTGTTTTTTTACTGCATTTGTTAGATAAATGAGATAGACAGCATATAAAAGATAAAAGACGATGGCAATGGCATAAGCTGCTTGTAAAACGGTATACATTAACATTGTATTGAGCAGAAAACGAATCACTGCATCAATCCATCTGACATGTTTCCCTTGAAAATAAGTGATTCTCCACTGAATCGCTGTATTCAGACCTTTTATTAAGATCATTTGCGCCAAAATGAGCACATATAGCATCAGATCGCCTGAGGAGACAGCCGAATATAGCGGAAGTGCAATAATGGACACGGCAATCAAAGGAAATAACTGAGAAATGAAGCTAAAGTTAAACGCTTGTTTTAAATAAGGGTCCATCTTAGCTTCCAAAGGAAGCATAAACACAAGATCTGCCTCTTTGATCAACGTTCGCACGTAAGAACTAGTCAGGACCAATGAGAAAACAACTGCCATGACCCAATAGGATGGGAAGTGAGCTGGAATATGCTTCAGCCAATTACTGTACCAGCTCGCCCCGCCTGCAAGGAAAAAAATGAGCACAATCACAAGATGATCGTTGAACATATATTTTAAATATTTTCTTGTTTCTTGTACGTGTTCTTCTAATCGTGATTTCCAAATGGTTTGCGTTGTTTTACTCATAGCTTTCTTCCTTTGTTAATTCCAAATAAAGATCATCGAGTGTCGCATCTCTCATGTTGAACTGCTCTCTTAGTTCTGTCAGTGTTCCTTTCGCTCTAATTTCCCCTTCATGCAAAATAATAAAGGAATCACAATAACGTTCCGCTGTGGCTAAAATATGCGTTGACATCAGAACACTTGCGCCGTTTTGTTTCGCCGCATTCATCCGTTCTAATAATGCGTTGATCGCAAGCGGATCAAGCCCTAAAAACGGCTCATCGATAATATACAACTCTGGCTCCACAAGAAACGCACACATAATCATCACCTTCTGCTTCATCCCTTTAGAAAAATGAGCAGGGAACCATTTCAATCGCTTCTCCATTCGGAATTCCTTCAGCAAAGACGGCAGACGTTCTTCTAATTGTTCTTTTGAAAGGCCGTAAGCCATCGCTGTCAGCTCTAAATGCTCTTTTAACGTTAATTCTTCATATAAGACAGGTGTCTCTGGAATAAACGTAAATTGTGAACGATACGCCTCTTGATCTTCTTGAAGGGTTCGTCCGTTCAGCTCAATGACCCCTTTATGAGGTTTCATTAATCCAATAATATGACGAATGGTTGTACTTTTTCCCGCCCCGTTTAAGCCAATGAGACCAACGATTTGGTTTCTTTCTAATTCAAATGAAATATTTTTCAGAACGGGATTCTTTGTATATCCACCCGTTACATCTTTTACAGTTAGAAGGGACATCAGTTCGTTCCTTTCTTTCTTTTTTCCTTTATAGTACCAAAAACGAAAGACAATTTGAAATGTTTACCTATAGACAACTCATGAATAAAACATCGGCATACTGGTCATCATAATGTATGTAGAAGAAATGAACTTGATGACCAATACGTAAATGAGGTGTTTGTTAAAGGCAATAACCGCATGACAAGTTGGTTTTTCATCTAAAAACCTTAGCTTCTGTTTTGCTTCACTGATTCTTGATTTTTGTGTCCTATACAAATATGTATACGACGAACCAAAACGTCAAATGAGGTGTTTACGGCAGAAATAGCAGGCATATGAATTCTTTATTTCAGTAAATAAAGAATTCAAAAGGCATATCAAATGAAAGCATCAGCATTTCTTCTGCAGGAGCAGGATGAGCGACCAAAGGAGTTCGCTTGTCCTGTTTTCTTTTTTTCTTCTTTTTGTGATACGATAAAGGAAAAATAATGAGGAGTGACATGGCGTGAGCGACTGCATTTTTTGCAAGATCATTGATGGAGACATTCCATGTGCAAAAGTATATGAAGACGAGCATGTATTGGCTTTTCTTGATATCAGCCAAGTAACAAAAGGACATACCCTTGTAATCCCGAAAATACATAAAGAAAACATTTATGACATGACACCAGAAGTGTCTAATCATTACTTCCAAGCGATTCCAAAAATCGCTAGAGCCATCAAACAAGAATTTGAACCAATTGGTTTAAACCTTCTGAACAACAACGGTGAAAAAGCCGGACAATCTGTGTTCCATTACCATATGCATATTATTCCGCGTTATGGCAAAGGCGACGGCTTTGGTGCCGTATGGAAATCTCACCAAGATCAATATACATCAGAGGATTTAAAAGACATTTCTTCTGCCATCCATACGCGCCTTACCTCATCTTAATTGATGAGGTTTTTCTTTTTTTCGCCTCTTTTCTGAGCTTATCCTCTGAATCGTAAGATATTTAGGACGATTCAAATTTTTTGTCCAAATGCTTCAAATTTGTGATAGGATGGTTTTATCTTTTGATCCATTAACGCGAGAAATAGGGAGAGATTGTGATGAAGCGAACGACGAATTTTAATGCTGGTCCGGCGGCGCTGCCGCTAGAAGTGCTTCAAAAAGCACAGGAAGAACTTGTTGATTTTAAACAAACCGGGATGTCTGTGATGGAACTTTCTCATCGCAGCGGTGAGTATGAAGAAGTCCACAATAAAGCGAAAGCACTCTTGGTAGAATTGATGGACATTCCAGAAGATTATGAGGTCCTCTTTTTACAAGGCGGGGCAAGTCTTCAATTTGCAATGATTCCGATGAACTTCTTACATGAAGGCGAAACGGCTCATTTCATCCAAACAGGTGCTTGGTCAGAGAAAGCCTTGTCAGAAGCAAAAGGGTTTGGTGAAACATCAGTGTTTGCCTCAAGTGAAGACGACAACTATTCGTATATTCCAGATGTAGATGCGTCCGTTTTAAATGACGGTGCTTACTTGCACATCACATCGAACAATACCATTTTCGGTACTCAGTGGAAAACGTTCCCGAACACGTCACTCCCGCTTATTGCCGACATGTCCAGTGATATTCTCAGCAAAAAAATAGACGTGTCTTCATTTGATTTCATTTATGCCGGGGCACAAAAAAATCTAGGGCCTTCTGGTATCACGATTGTGATCGCGCGCAAACGTTTATTAGAGAAAGAAAAAAGCGGCACACCTAAAATTTTAAAATATTCAACACATGCCAAAGCCAATTCTCTTTATCACACACCACCAACTTTTGCGATTTATATGCTGTCCCTTGTCCTGGAGCATGTGAAACAGGCGGGCGGTGTAGAAGCAGCAGAAAAACGCAATGAACAAAAAGCAGCGCTTCTGTATGATACGATTGATCAAAGTGGCGGTTTTTACAAAGGGCATGCACGTGCTGACAGCCGTTCACATATGAATGTCACGTTTACCCTGCGTGATGATGCACTCACTGCATCCTTTGTGGAGAAAGCAAAACAAGAACAAATGGTTGGACTCGCCGGCCACCGTTCTGTTGGCGGATGCAGAGCCTCGATTTACAACGCCGTCTCTATAGAAGACTGCCAAAAGCTTGCGGACTTTATGAAAAAGTTCCAGCAAGAAAATGAGTAAAAAGGCTTTTCTATCGTGAAATAAATTTGTTATAATAACGAGAAATATAAAGTCATGACTCTTGCAATAAATGATCAGCCATATTATTGGAGAGTTCTAAGAGCTTAGCAGAGGAGAGCATAGAAATGAAAACAAAAGAATTAGTGATTATGTCATTGCTTGCAGCAATGGGAGCTGTTTTGCATACGATTTTCCCGCCCATCTTTTTTGGAATGAAACCTGATATGATGCTGGTTATGATGTTTTTAAGCATCATCCTTTTTCCGAAAGTACAGCATGTCGTTGTGATCGCCCTAGTTACTGGGGTCATTTCCGCTTTGACAACAGGTTTTCCAGGCGGACAAATTCCAAATATGATTGATAAACCGGTGACAGCCTTTATCTTCTTAGCCCTTTTCTTATCTTGCCTGAAGATCAAGAACAAAGTCGTTCTGACCGCTGTACTCACCGCTGTTGGGACCGTCGTATCGGGCGTGATTTTCCTATCTGCCGCTTTACTGATTACTGGACTGCCGGCTGCGTTACCAGCACTTCTTGTAGGTGTTGTCCTGCCAGCAACTGTGATCAATACGATAGCTATGGTATTTGTCTTCCCGATTGCTCAGTCCATATTAAAGCGCGCAAGAATGATTGAAGTCGCTTAACGAATAACTGAACCTCTTCATTAGATGAAGAGGTTTTTTTCATATTGTTGACAAAGGGCTAAAATGATTCTTTATTTTAGCCCTTTGTCTTCTTTTCAGCATGATTGAAAGCCCTTGAAGTCTAGGAAGGACGAGTACTGGCGCGGAGCGAATTTGACATTCGTGAGCACCTGCACGCAGGACTGACAACGAATGCGAGGGTTTGTCTACATGCTGGAACCTCTTCATTAGATGAAGAGTTTTTTTTCATGCTTCTATAAAAGAAAAAGGGTAAGCAGCAAAATGGAGAGCGAAATCCCTGCACCTGCAGCACACACAATTGCTTTTTGTCTTAATACATGTTTTGGCGGATAAGACCCTGCATACCCAAGCTGCCTTACATAATGAATAGAACCACCTGCGAAAATCACACACATACACGTAAAAACGAACAGAAAGACAGACAACCTTCTCCCCTCCCTTTTCTTCAAAAGTATGCTAAAATAAAGCAAGCTATGTATGGAAGTTCAATGAAGCTGATCGTCAGCTCAGAGAGAACATGCGAATGTGTAAAATTTGACTAGAGGTGATTGGAATGGCTAGTGGACGTTCTTTATTAACAGGATTATTTGTAGGCGGTCTCCTCGGAGGTGCGGCAGTGCTCCTGACGACTCCCTCTTCTGGCAGAGATGTACGCGGAAAGATGAAAGACGGCTATGACAAATTCGAAGATACGCTGACAAGATTAAAAAGAGATGGACAAGCTTTAAAAGAGCAGATTGTTGAAACCGCAAAAGAAAGTGCTGAGGTCATTAAAGAGGTCGGAACTGAATTGCAAACATCCATTCAGCAATGGCGCGAGGAAATCAAACCTCATCAGCAGGACTTACAAAAGGAAATTCAGGAAATTGAGGAAAAGCTCAAACAACTGGAGAAAACCTTACAAAACTAATATACTCACAAAAAAATATTCGTTTACAAAAGTGTGCGGGGTGCGTATCCCGCACTTTTTTTGTTGAAAAAAGGTTATTTTGTCAATGTTTTTCATGACTTTTAAAAATTCTTGAATTTTCAGCTTTATTAATCTTTATTTTATTGGCATAATAGAATTACAAGAAAAAGAGAAGTAGGTGAAATGGATGAATCATTCGGAACAGCCTTTCGATGTAAAAGAAGCACTTTTATTCAGTCAAAGAATGGCCCAATTGAGCAAAGCTCTTTGGAAATCCATTGAAAAGGACTGGCAGCAGTGGATCAAACCGTATAACCTAAATATCAATGAACATCATATTTTGTGGATTGCGTATCAATTAAAAGGAGCTTCAATATCAGAAATTGCAAAGTTTGGCGTCATGCATGTATCAACGGCGTTTAACTTCTCCAAGAAACTGGAGGAACGAGGATTTTTAAAATTTTCTAAAAAGTTAAACGATAAACGCAATACGTATATTGAGCTAACGCCAAAAGGCGAAGAGACATTCCATAAACTACTCGAAGATTACGACCCGGCCCGAACTGGTATTGTCAAAGGCGCACAGCCGCTTCATGACATTTACGGAAAGTTCCCTGAAATTTTAGAAATGATGTGTATTATCCGAAACATTTATGGTGAGGATTTCATGGAGATTTTTGAGAAATCGTTTTCAAACATTGAGAAGGACTTTTTGAATGAACGTGGGAAAGTCACGAAAAAGCCTGAAGAACTTGAAGACACAGCAGAGGAAAAAGCGGCTAAAGCAAATCAAATTGTTTAATGATCTTTATAAATTCATTCATTAACGGCTGAAACAGCCCTTGATCATGCAAAGCAAAAATCGTCTCATGAACATCCAGCTTTTCAATTAACTGTCCCGCAAACAGCGCAAGGAGATCGTCGAACATGACGTAGCCTTGTGCTTTTTGCTTGTCCATTTCATCTGAGAGCTCAACACAAATACGCTCAATGTCCTTTGCCTCTTCTTTCGATACACGCTGCCGGATCAATAGCGCATAATATGGATAACGGCTCATATCTGTCGCCGTCAGTAACAGTTCCATATAATATTCGAGCTGGCTCATTCGTTCCTCAATACTCATGTACGTTCCCTCTTTCTCTTAGTCACTCTATTTTAGCCGAAATTACTCATTGACGAAAGAGACGAACCTCCCTCTTATGTCTTTTTTTCTTGAAAAACCCAAAGTTTCCTCTCTTTACTCCATATGAATGTAACAATTTATTTTTTTTCATGAAAACCATTGATTTTTATCCTCAGGAAGAGTAAATTATCTTGAGATATTCAATTAGTTTTTTTGAGATTGGAAGGATGAAAAATGAATTGTTGGAAGACCATTAATCTTGAAAAGGATTATGGTTATACGAGAATGATGATTTCAGCCATATGTCTTACTGTATTTTTTTTCATTATGGCATTTTTATGTTTTCAACTGACTCATCCTGAAACGAGACTCAGCAGTCACAATGCACCACTTTTTGTCGTGCTTTTACTTGCGACATTGCTTGTCCACCGCGTGGTTCACTTGATCCCAGTCATGAAACATAAGAAAAAAATGACGTTATTTAAACGAAATTGCTGGCAGCGCGTGCCTAAGAGAGTGATGCTTTTCTCACTGCTCAGCCCGTTTTGTGTCATCTCACCTGTTTACTTTGTTTTAGGAATGGCGTTTCCAATGTACGCACACTATTTTATCATGATCGCAAGTATTCATGCAGGCTATTGTTTGCCTGACTTTTTATTTGCTTGGAAACTGCTCAAAGCGCCAAAATCATGCATCATTGATCAAGCCCAAGACGAGTTTGATATTTTAGTTGACCCAACTTCCTCATCATGAGGTTTTTAAAGCCAACTTCTATCTTTTTCATAAAAAATTTGGTAATGTAGTATGGGAATAGCATAGAGAGGGGGGATCTCCGATAGTTTTATTTTACTTCATCGTCTTTGCCGCGTTTATTGTGTATTCAATAAACAGGCTTACTAATACATTATGCCTTGTCAGAGAGATTCCTGAAGAACGGCAAGATAAGGTGTTTCGCTTTATCAATGTATCGATACTGATCTTACTGATCTCATCATTTGTTGAAATTACCATATCTATTTAAGATCAAAGCAAAAGCTGCCTGTTTGATGGCAGCTTTTTGTGTATGATGATCTATTAGCAAATCCAAGATGCACCGATAATGATCAATAAGATGAATAATACGACGACTAGTGCAAAACCGCCAGCAAAGACTTCTCCTCCCATGTGAAAACACCTCCTGCCAGTTCTTCCTCTGTTCTAAGCTCAGTGTATGCAGAAAATTTTAAAACGTTTAGGCACTTGTCATCGTTTTAAAAAAGAACCGCCCGCACGCATGGCAGGACGGCTCCTTTCTGTCACAGCGATTTAATTAATAAAGATATGCTGCACCAACGATGATCAGCAAAATGAATAGCACGACCAATAAAGCAAACCCATTAGAATATCCTGCTCCCATATAATTCAGCCTCCTTTTTGTGATCAATATATGTGTATGTTGGTCGCAAAAATTTGACTAGACGAATGCCCTCCCATTTGCATTTCTTTTTACAGCATGTCACAATATGTTATGATACAAGCAATGATAAATAAATTGGAAAGATTAGGAGTGTTTTTTGAATGAAAAAAATGGCTTTAGCAGCTGTAACAGCAGTAAGTGTTTTAACTCTTGGCGCATGCAGTAGCGGTGACAAAGAAGTGATCGCAACAACAAAATCAGGAGATGTCACAAAAGAAGAGCTTTACACAACACTTAAAAAACAAGCAGGTGGAGATGCTTTAAACCTACTTGTTCAACAAAAGGTTCTTGCTGACAAATACAAAGTATCAGATAAAGAAATTGATAAGAAATTGGAAGAATATAAAAAGACACTTGGTGAAGATCGTTTAAAACAACTTCAAGATGAATTCGGAAAAGATTACATCAAAGATCAAGTAAAATATGAGCTGCTGACTCAAAAGGCTGCCAAAGCTAACATCAAAATCACTGACAAAGAAGTAAAAGCGTATTATGATGACCTAAAAGGGAAAATCCGTGCAAGCCACATTTTAGTTGCTGACAAGAAAACAGCAGATGAAGTAGAAAAGAAATTAGATAAAGGCGAAAAATGGGATGACCTTGTATCTGAATATTCAACTGACACTGCTTCAGCAGCACAAGGCGGCGATGTAGGCTGGTTCGCAAAAGATGGCCAAATGGATGAGAACTTCAGTAAAGCTGCCTTCAAACTAAAAGTAAATGAAATCAGCAAACCAGTAAAATCTCAATTTGGTTACCATATCATTAAAAAGACCGAAGAACGCGGTAAATACGATGACATGAAAGCAGACTTGAAAAAAGAACTGCTTGATCAAAAACAAGCAGATAACAATGAAATTCAGACGATCTTAAACAAATTGGTGAAAGATGCTGATGTGAAAGTAAAAGATAAAGAACTTGAAAATACATTCAAAGAAAAATCTGAGCAAACCACACAACAAACAACAAACCAATAATGAACGAAAAACCCCTCTACATGAACTTGTAGAGGGGTTTTTTTATTCTTATTGATTATGCAATCGAATGGTCCTCATGCTTCGCCGTTTCCTGTGATCGTTTCATTTGCTGTCCTTGACGTCTACGCTCTCTCTCCTGCTCCATTCGTTCGATAAAGATTTCTCCCTCTTTTTCAATAAAGGATTGATCAATCTCTTGCTCCTCTTTGGCTGTCGTCATTAATTTATAGGCACAAAAAATAATACCAATGATACATGCATATACCCACCATGGAAAAAATAACATTGTCTTCCCCTCCTTTTTCAGGACTAATCTCTCTTCCTTTGTGTTACATGCTTATGCGAAAAGAAGACAAGTTATGAAAAAAAACGCCCGCATCAAACGGGCGTTTTATCATGATGATTCATTGTGAAAGGTTGGTTTATAAAACGAACGATTCTCTAGTGCAAAAATACGCTCTGTATATTCTCCTGGCTTCACATGCTCAAGCGCACGATCCATCATGTTCATTTTTGCATCTAAATTATCTATATAGTGGAGAATTTCCGCTTCCTTCACCATTGGTGGTTTAGGACTGCCCCACTCCCCTTTTCCATGATGACTCAGCACTAAATGCTGCAGAATCAGAATTTCCTCAGAATCAATGCCAAGCTCCTCTGCGGCTTTCGCAATTTCTGTCACCATAATAGAAATGTGGCCAATTAAGTTCCCTTCTACTGTATATGTGGTGGAGACAGGACCCGAAAGCTCTTTGACTTTCCCTAAATCATGTAGAATGATCCCTGAATATAAAAGATCTCGATCAAGTGATGGGTATAGATCAACAATGGATTTCGCTAAATGAAGCATCGATACCACGTGATAGGCAAGACCCGAAACAAACTCGTGATGGTTTTTCGTAGCTGCTGGGTAATCAGCGAATTCCTGTCCATATTTCTTCAGCAAATGTCTTGTGACACGCTGAATATTAGGGTTTTTCATATCAAAAATATATTGCATGATGGTATCCATCATATCGTGCTTTGGAATAGGAGCTGTTTCTAGAAAATCATCAATGCGGATTTGCTCGTTTTCAGCAACAGGACGTATATTCCTAAGCTTCAGCTGATTCCTTCCGCGATAATGATGAATATCACCTACTACCTTTACAATGGTTTGTGCGGCATATGTGAGTTCATCATTCTGCTTTGCATCCCATAGCTTCGCCTCAATATCTCCACTTTGATCTTGAAGAATTAACGTTAAAAATGGTTTGCCATTACTCGCAATCCCTTTAGTAGATGATTTAATTAATAAATGCAGGTCAACTTGTTCGCCGACGTCATAGGTCATGATCCCTTTAGCCATTCAATAAATGCTCCTTCCATGTTTCTGCTCATATAAGTATAACATAAGTCATAATTTGTCAATCATTCCACTGCTAAACTCGTAATCTGCCCGTTTTCCGCTGCTTGTTTCATATAATGATGACAAGTGAAATAAAACAGCTGTGTTTCAAAACGAGTGAGTTCATTCATCAGCTCCAGTACCCTTTCTAGACGGACATGATCAAAGTGAACGAAACTGTCATCCATCATAAATGGGAGCTGACAATCTTGCTGGTGGGACAAAGCAAGTGCAAAACGAATCGAGAGATAAATCTGCTCACATGTTGCTTGTGAAAGCTCCTCCGGGCGGAATAGGCGTCCATCCCTCCGTTTCACAATCAGCCGGTCATCTTCGGCAGAAAATAAAATCACTTCATATCGATCATTCGTTAACGGCTGAATAAATCGGGAAGCTGTTTGGAGGAGTGCTGGTAGCCTCGTTTCTTTATGCTCATTGAGTTTCTCTCGAATGACGGAACGAACGAGCTGAATAGCCGCCCATTTTTTCGCTAGGTGCTTTGCCTGCTCCTGCTCTACAGCAAGCTGATGAGTCAAATCAGACACCGTACCTGATGCTTCTATTTGGCGTATTTCTACTGCTAATTCTGCCAAGCGCTTTTTCATATTCGTCACATTCTCTTGCATGTCATTCAGACGTCTTTTCGCTTGTGCACACTGCTCCTCAAGGGTGCGCAAACCTTTACGGACAATGACCTCTTCCTCATCTACATAACCGCTTCTGTGCAGCTCTTGGTTCAGCTGCTGCAAATTGTACAGTCGCTCCCGGTATTCTTTGGATAGATGAGACAGGACATGATAATCTTCTTTTGACGCTGCTTCTACTTTTTGAAAAAGCTCGTCCGTTTGTTTTTTATAATATTGAACTTCTCCTTCTAATGTTGTCAGCTGCTGCTCTACATGCTGAATGGATACGTGTAATGTCTGACGTTCTTTTTCTTTTTTTTCCTCATCTTTCAATATCTCTTGAAAGGCTGAGATATTCTCTTGAATGGTCCCTTCTTTTCTTTGAAGGAGACTCATGAGCGCTGAAACTCTTTGCTCGTAGGTCGATTGCTGCTGTGTGAGCATCTCTATTTCCTTGTTAAGCGCCTCATATGCCGCTGTATTCGCTTTTAATTGTTTCAAGATATGGAAAGCTTCCACAAGGAATGAGAGCTCTGAGGACAAACCTAGCTGCCTTCTCATATCTTCTACTTGCTGCTGTACAGGTTCCAGTTCCCGCTCCCAGTCTTCATATTGCTGTATCATTCTTTCGTATAAAAGCTCCTTTTGCTTCACTAGCGTTTCAGCTGAAGCTGTTTGAACGTGAAAGGAATGATAGGCGTTACTGTCGTTTGCTTCCCTCATCTGAGTCTGTTTAAGCACTGGATAAATAACGATCAAGATAAATACGGAAAATCCTGCAAACAGTAACGTCACCCAGCTCTCTGCTAAAACGAATAAAATCGTGAGAATGACAGCACATAGCACGAACATCAGCGGGAATAACCACACTCTGGAATGATTCTGTTTCACTGTAGCCCTTGTGCCCCTGACATCTTCTGCATCTTGCTGTTTAACGGGCTGTTCCTTTAATCCTTTTAGAGCGGTTTCCGCTTCTTCTAGCTCATGTCTTGCATGATCAAACCGGTCATCGAGCTGCGTTTTCCTATCCATTAAACGAACGTATTGGCTCACAGCCTCTTTTAATTCCCACTCAAAGTCAAGTGAATCATCCAGCTGGTCAAGCTTGATTGGACGCTGCCACTTCAGCTTCGCTGATGCTTCTTCTATTTTTTGTTTCAAAGAATTCTGCTCTGTTTTCCCTTCTGCTAAGCGTTTCTTCACAAGTTCAGCATCAGATGATTCAGCTATGACCTGCTTCATCTCCAATACCGTATCCTTGTCATAGAGTGGCTGAACTTGCGTGAGCGACGTTTGCAAATGATCTAATTTTTGTTTCAGTGCCGTCAATTGCGCCTTTTTTGGGTGAAGGTGTGATTCTAATTTATCAAGTTCATGCGCGGTTTCCGGTCTAAACCGCTTGACTCGTTCTGGATAACTAGCCAAATCTTTTTTTAACTCTATCTTTTTTTCTATCATAGGATAAAGTCGAATATGTTCAGTCAAATGCTGAATCTCTTTTTCAGTCTGTCTCATTTCATGCTGAAGCATTTCTACCTTCTCGGTTAATTCAGCTTGTTCTTTTTTCTTTTCGGTATACCGACTTTCTACCAATTTGGCCTGTTTCAACTTACCTGACAGCTCTTTTACATGATCGAGCTGCTGATTTAATTCAGGCTTACGTCCATTCGGTTTAAAAAGCTGCTCCTGCTGTTTTAGCAACCTACTGTCCATTTTGGATGCCGCATCTGAGCCAAACAAACTTGAAAAGAGTAGAAATTCCCCTATTTGATCTTGATTTAATGCTTGTACATTTTGCAGACCAAACACGTCAAAAGAATAGATCGATTGGTATAATCTGCGATCCGTTCCCTTTAACATCGCATGTAGAAAAGCTTCATCTTTCACTTCACCATTTGGAAGCAACACCTGAGCTTGGCCGCCATGATCAGATGTTCTTTCAATATGAATCACACCTAATTCCTCATCTAAACACGTAAGAGAACCACCATAAAACGAGCCATGCTTTGGCTTATACATATGGCTTTTGGAAAAACCAAATAACATCGATTCAATAAACGCCTTCAATGTCGTTTTCCCCGATTCATTCAGGCCATAAACTAACTGAAAACCGTCATCAGAAAAGTGGAAGGTTTGATTGGAAAATTTCCCGAAATTCGCAATATGGAGTGAACGTATTTTCATCATGCCTCTCCTTTTCTCATAATTGCTTCAGCTGTTCTGCCAGCAGCCTTTGTGCCTCTTCTTTAATATCGATCTCGTCCTCTTTTGTAAGAGCTTTTCCTGCTTTTCTATAGGTTGGATGACGCTTGATCGGTAAAAGCAGCTCATCATACGCATCAAACTCGGCAATTTCTGCTGTTAGTTCTGTCAAAAAAGAATCTTCTGGATAGACGGCATCTTCATGTGTCCGGCAGTCAATCGACATCACCCAAACAAACAAGTCTTCATCTTCCTCCTGTTCATGAAGTACAGCCATCAGCTCCTCAAGCACTTCAAGCTGCGTGAGCTCCATATAAGCAGGAGCATCGCCAGTTAGTACGATTTTCACAAAATGAGGAACACCTCTCTCTTTCAGCCCACTCATCTTTTTGTCCACAAGTGTCACAAGATCGGTCATATGAGCGGTATGTGTGATATCTATTGTCAATGTCTCAAAGATGACATCTGAACAGCTCATAAACTCCGCTCTTTGAGCATCTTCAGATAGGTAAACGACATAACAGCCTTTCTCTCCTGTTTCTTTTATATGTCTTCCTTGCACGTTTCCAGGATAGATCACCATTGGATCTTCATGCAGAAGAGCCCGCTTATGAATATGTCCAAGCGCCCAATAATCAAAATCCCGCGCTAGAAGCTGCTGAAGCTGAAATGGTGCATACGCATCATGCCCTTCTTGACCTGCTAATGTGCCGTGAAGCATGGCAATATGATAGGGGGCATCTGTTTTTTTTTCATAATAAGGTGTCATATTTTCATGGACAGCCCGCTCTTTGTAGCTGAACCCGTAAATACTTGCCACAAGCTGACCTTCTCTATAAAAGGCTTGCTCACTTGGCGTACTGCTCAAAAAAACGTGAACATTCTCTGGCCACTCAATTGGTGTCCATTCACCACCTAAATGATCATGATTACCATAAATAATAAACACTTCAATCCCGTGTGATTGCAGCTGAAGAAACTGATTTCTTAAAAAAAGCTGTGCTTTTAGGCTGCGATTCGATTCGTCAAATAGATCTCCGCTAAGCAGCATAAAGTCTACTTCTCGATCAATTGCAAGTTCAAACATGTTCTTGGCACTTTGAAATGTACTTTCTTTCAACCTCTTAAAAATTCGGTTCGGTATATTGGACATTCCCGCAAACGGACTATCTAAATGAAGATCTGCGGCATGAATAAAAGTGAGCTTCGTCAAACGTCTATCTCCTTGTACGTTACTGTAGTTATCCATATTTTATCACGCCGTTTTTACGAATGCACGTTCTATCGCTCTTATTCTAAAAAACACATTTTTAGGGGTAAAAAAAGAGGTTTTAACTTCCTCCTTGTATAATTCATTAAAAAACAAGAAGAAAGGGAAGATCAGAGATGGAGAAAACCTACTTTTTGACTGTATTTGATTCGTCAGGTGAAACCTTATTAAACGAAAAAATCACCACAGATAGTGATGAAAAAGCAAAAGAATTAGGACGTCATCGTTTAATCGAACAACAATACACAAAGCATTCTCACCGGCTCGTAAATGATGCAGGTAAACTGCTTTTATTTGAACGTTAAAAAAGCCGGCATCCGCCGGCCATTCATTCTTCTATTTAATGAAACACAGGACGTCTTTTTTCCAAAAACGCTTGAACACCCTCCTGATGATCACGGCTTTGTCTCAGTCTAGCTTGTGCAGCACGCTCTTTTTGAAGAACGGCTAACAGCTGTGATTCTGACTGCTGAAAATAAATCATCTTTGTTTCAACAAAGGCTTGGAGTGGCATATTTAAAAATGGCTTGACGCACGCTTTTTGATACGTATCCACCTCATCTTGAAACACGCCGTCTGCAAGGCGAAGCTTGAGCGCTTCTTCAGCCGGCAACTTTTGCCCGCTCCAAATCAATTGTTTAGCGGTTTGTTCACTAACTCTTTTGGTGAGGAAAAAATGCCCTCCGCCATCTGGGATTAACCCGATTCCATTAAAGTTCATGGCAAGTTTAGCATCTTGATGCATAAACAAATAGTCACAGCTAAGGGCAAAGCTAAAAGCAAGACCAGCCGCTGCCCCGTGGACAATTGCAATCGTCACTTTTTTCATACTGGCTAAAGAAAGTGTAATTCCCTCGATCAGATCCATCACGCGATGAAAATCTTCTTCACGATCTTGCTTTAGCATCATGCCAATATCTCCGCCTGCTGAAAACCCTTTGCCCATCCCCTTGAGTACAACAATTTTTGCACTGCTCTCACTCGCTGTATCACACGCTTCCTTCAATTCAGCAAACATGTCAACATGGAACGAGTTATACGCTTCAGGTCTATTGAAAGCGATCTCAAAAATATCCCCATCTACCTGACAATTGATATATGTCATCATCCATTCCCCCTCTTCTTTTCAAGCTCATCACTTACTTCAATTTCCATCAAACAATTCCTTTTCCTCTACACAAAAAATTTCAAGATCAACTGATACTAAAATAAGCATAATTGTTGAAACGAGAAATATATTTTTATATAGTAAAATAAGAAATAAAACATCATATGAAAGGGGGAGAATGATTGATAAGAAGTTCCATATGTATATTGATTAGCTGCATCGTCATGTTTTCTCCCTTTTCAAATGTCGTTTTTGCTTCACAAGCAGAAGCGAGCACACCCAGCCTGATTTCTCCATCGATTTATGATGAAGAAATCAATGCTGTGAAGACACCTCCGTTTTCAAAAAAACATGCCGCATCTCTTCTGTTAAAACAGAGGTTATCAATGGGCGCTTCAAAAGCTTTTCTTGTAAAGCTTGCATCAACCACAGCGTTATCTATTGATTTATGTTTTTTAGAAATGAAGTGTGCGATCCCCATTATGTACCAATCAAATTACCTCGACTGATTCATTTTATTTCATCCGTACTCACTATATGAAAAACAAAACCTATCATATTCGGAGGGATAAAATGAACATTAAAGAAAATGATCTTCCTGGGATTGGAAAGAAATTTGAAATTGAAACGAGAAATAGAGAAAAGATGACGATTGTGATTCATGATGATGGCAGACGGGAGATTTATCGTTTCGACGATGAAGATCCAGATGAAGTACTGTCCACCATTTCTCTCGATGATGCTGAAGCCCGGCAAATTGCTGCCATTATTGGCGGTATGGTGTATAAGCCGCAAGCACTTGAAACGATTGAAATGGCGTTCAATGATTTGATCATTGAATGGTTTAAGGTAGAAAAAGACGCAAAAGCGGTTGGACATACACTCGGCGATTTAGATGTGAGACAAAATTATGAAGTCACCGTCATTGCGATCATTAAACATACAAATGAAAAATTACTCAACCCCGGTGCCGATTCGATTATTCAAGCAAATGATACGATGGTCATTTCAGGCGAAAGAAAACACTTGAAGCGATTGATACGTGATTTTCTTTCTAGAGGGGGAGAGTGATGAATGGATCATTTAGTCTTTGAAGTTGGAACGGCGCTTATTCTCATCGCCATTGCCAGCTTAATCGCCAATAAAATTAAATTTTCTATCATTCCTTTTCTCATTGTCCTCGGGATGGTTGTTGGTCCGCATGCACCAACCATCGGGATCATTGATTTGAAGTTTATCGAGAGCACCGAGATTATTTCATTTTTTGGTAGAATGGGTGTCCTGTTCCTTCTATTCTACCTCGGGCTTGAGTTCTCTGTCGGCAAACTCATAAAATCGGGTAAATCCATTGCAGTCGGCGGATCTATTTATATTTTGATCAACTTTAGCTTAGGATTGCTTTATGGGTTTATCACAGGCTTTGGATTCCTTGAAGTTCTCATTATGGCAGGCGTTATCACCATTTCATCCAGCGCCATTGTCGCCAAAGTCCTTGTCGATTTAAAACGGACAGCGAACCCTGAAACAGAGTTAATTCTTGGGATTATTATGTTTGAGGATATTTTTCTCGCCGTTTATTTATCTGTCGTATCAGGTCTTGTCCTTGGAGATGCCACGTCCGTTGGCGGTGCCTTATTATCTATTTTAATCGCTTTTGGTTACATGATGATTTTCTTTATCATCGCGCGTAAGCTGCCAAAACTATTAAACAAACTATTCGATATCCGTTCAAATGAAGTATTTATCATTGTCATTTTTGCCGCTTTGTTCTTCGTGGCTGGTTTTTCAGAGACGATTCATGTCGCAGAGGCCATTGGCGCTCTCTTACTCGGTCTTGTGTTTTCAGAAACAGAGCACTCAGACCGCATTGAACATCTCGTTGTTCCTTTTAGAGATTTCTTTGGCGCCATGTTCTTCTTCAGCTTTGGACTAAGTATTGATCCATTTACATTAGGAGATGCCTTCTGGCTTGCGATCGGTGCTGTCATTCTCACCTTGATCGGGAACTTCACCGCCGGGATGTTTGCTGGAAGAAGAGCCGGTTTCTCTCATAAAGCCTCTTCTAATATTGGATTAACCATCGTATCAAGAGGAGAGTTTTCCATCATTGTAGCCGAACTTGGGATTGCAGGCGGGCTTGCCGCTACATTGAAGCCATTTGCTGCATTATATGTATTAATCCTTGCGATTTTAGGACCGCTAGTGACGAAAGAATCAAAGCGTATCTATCAAATCCTAAACAAAATCTTCAAATGGAAAACTGAAAAACCAAAAGTAAAAAGAGAAACAACCATTTAATTGAAAAGGGCCCTGTGCAGGGGCCCTTTTTTATATCTATTCAAATTGCTGAAATGCTGTTTCTTGCTTCACTTGTTCTTTCGTATCCCCGCGAATGGTTCGGATGACTTTCTGATTGCGGTAGATCGATAGTTTTAAATTGGTCGCCGCTGTTCCATGAGAGTGATCGAGGTTCGTGAATGTAAAGAAATGATGAGACCGTTTGTCTTTAAACACAAGCCTGAAGTCGTCTGTCACTTTAAAATGCTTATCGCTCTCCCATTCAATCAATGGTTCATATACGCTAAACCATTCCGGAATATTAGGCGTATATCCTGTAGCCAATACCACATGATCGGCTGTGATTTTCTTTTCTTTCTTCAGCTGCCATTGTTTCAAATGCAGCTCTACCTGCTGCTCATCCTCCATATGTATCGCTTCAAGCTCCGTCATTGGCTGAATGAGTACAGAAGGCTCTTCTCCTGAAACGGAGCGATGGTACAATTCCTGATAAATACGAGAAAGCGTCGATGCATCTATGCCATTCCTTAATCCTGCCAGTCTAGGCAATGTGTTCATCCGTTCTTCATAAGGAAGGGAATGAAAATATTCCACATACTTAGGTGTAAATAGCTCCTGACCAAGCTCCGCTGTCTCTAGTTCTCTAAATTCACTTGAACGTGTAAACCATGAAAGCTTCTGTCCTTTCTTCTGATGCTGAAGCAGGTCTAAGAAAATTTCAGCTGCACTTTGACCTGAACCAATCACCGCCACCGTTTCAGCTTCATGAAGTTCTTTTTGTTGATCTACATAACGGCTGCTATGGGTCACATGCGGCAACGCAGCTTCTGGCACATCGACAGGAATCATCGGCTTGCTTCCAGTTCCAAGGACGACATGCTTTGCACGATATTCAGAAAGCGCCCCATCTTTCAACCGCCGAACTTTTACAAGATACCCGTCTTCACAGTCGGTCACTTCTTCCACCTTCATCCCGAACTGACAGCTATCTAATTCACCTGCAACCCATGATAAATACTCATTGAATTCTCTCCGGGGGATATCAAATTGTTCAAATGTATAAAAGCGGTGAAGCCTGTTTGATTCATGTAAATAATTTAAAAATGTATACTTGCTCCTTGGATTAGCCATTGTCACAAGGTCCGCTAGAAAGGAAACTTGTAAGTCCGTTCCTTTGATGAGCATACCAGGATGCCAAGCAAATTCGCTTTCCTGTTCAAAAAAACAGCATGTCACATCTTCATACTCCTCTAATAAAGCGGCCAATCCTAAATTTGCTGGCCCAATCCCAATTCCGATCACATCCATCATATGTACACCTGCTTTACCTTTTTACCCCCTATATACCCTTTTACAAATGAAAAAAACACTGCGTCACCGCAGTGTTTACATGTGAGAAACAAATAATGACTCAAGAAACTGAATCTTCTCTTCCGTATAGTGCTCATAACGATCATTATAAGACTTTGGATCTTTTGGATTGGCATACTGCGTAATTTTTCCGGTTCGCGGATCAATGAATTTACTCGCAGCGCCGCATCCAATGCCAATGATCGTCTGCACCTCTTCCATAATGATAATATTATACAAACTTTCCTGTCCATCTAACGAATACCCGACATTTTCTAGATTCCCCAAAATGTTTTTTTGTCTGTATAAATAGTACGGATGATAGTCATGTGCCTTTGTCCAAGCAACCGCTTCATCCATCATACGTGTGATCTCTTCTCGGTCTGCCACTTGATACTTTTCCTTATTGCGGGTCATTTCAGACGCTCTCTTAAAGGAAAGTGTATGCACCGTTAAAGATTCAGGCTTCAGTTCTTCTGTCTTGTTCAAGGAATGCTGGAATTCCTTTAGCCCTTCTCCTGGCAGCCCAATGATTAAGTCCATGTTAATATTATTCATGCCATACTGCCTTGATAAATGATACTTTTCAATCGTTTCTTCCACACTATGGTGCCGGCCAATCGCTTTCAGTGTTTCATTCTCATATGATTGCGGATTGATACTAATCCGGTCAATATGATAACGGTTGAGCACTTCCAGCTTATCAGGTGAAATCGTATCAGGTCGTCCCGCTTCTACAGTGACTTCCCGAATATGTTTCACATCTGGAAAAGAGCGATACATCTCCTCATACAGCAAATCCATTTCTTCTGCTGTAATACTCGTTGGAGTACCTCCGCCAAAATAAACAGTCGTCACTTTAATCCCATGTTCCTTTAACCATTCGCCCATTTTTTGCATCTCATAATGCAGCCCAAAAAGAAACGTTCCCACTCTTCCAGCTTGTCCTTGAATGGCATAAGCAGGGAACGTGCAATAAGCACATTTTGTTGGACAGAAAGGAATACCGATATAAATACTCACTTCCTCCTGTAGATCGTACAGATCTGGAATGGCTTTGATTTGACGATCAACAATCTCCTGCATCAAATGGATCTTTTCATCATGAATCAAGTAATCGCGCTTTAACGCTGCATGTGCTTCTTCCTTTGTCATGCCTTCTCTTAGCATCTTATGAAGTAATTTCGTAGGGCGTATCCCCGTAAGAATCCCCCATTTTTGCGTCATTCCTGTATATTCCTGAAGCAGATGTAAATAAACAGACAGCACAGTGTTTTTGATTTGCTTCCAGCGCTCTTTATCGTTCAAGCCCTCTGGCATCTCTCTTGTAAAACGGCTCGTCATATCTGATCCAGCAATATGGCCAGAAGCCTCCACCATACCATGGGTTTCTTTCCAATCAAACACCATCACTAGGCCATCGTTTGCTTCACCTGAATCAAACAGCACTTCACTATCTTCCTCGAATAAATTGGCTATATTGACAAGCGGTCGATGAAATCGTTCATCAGACAGCCCTTTAACTAAAATTCGCATCGTATCACCTTTATCTTCAAACTTGTTTCATTTTACAAAATTCATCTAGGAAAAGCAATGAAGAGAACAGACGAAGGCCCTGCCATTTCTTAATAGACAGGGCCTTCACTGTATTATCGTTTAATATCAAATTGATGTAAAAAACCTTCCCTTTGCTGCATTCTAAAGTATTCTTTGATCATATAAGCAACACCCTGTTCATCATGAGAACGTGTCACCCAATCGGCTTTACGTTTGACCGAATGAGGTGCATTCCCCATCGCAACGCCTAAGCCAGCTAACTCAAGCATCGGGATGTCGTCTGTCCCGTGACCGATCACGACCGTATCTTCTAATGTAAAACCTAGTGCTGAAGTTAAAAGAGAAAGTCCTGCTTCTTTCGATACCCCTTTGCATACAATGTTCATTTTCTCATCACTGATCTTAATCAGATCCACAGATGGGAATGCTTGTTGAATGGTTGTGTGGATTTCAGGCTGAAGTGCTGCCGTCGAATACACTTCAATGACAGGTGTGCTAACCGGTTCATCCATGAGCATATCACTTAATGATTCAACAAATTGAACGGGATAGAAAATGGGATCAGACGGATGAATCAACGTTTTTCCCATCAATTGAGACTGTGTTTTTTTCCGATTGCCGATTGAGAATTTTTCATGTAACAAGCGAACATTACAATCAAAGCTTTCAAGGATCTGCACAAGATTAAATGTTTTCTCTTCCGTTAATTTCTTCACATGGAGCGGCTCATCAAGCTTATCCGCGATAAATGCACCACTATGCGTCACAAGAGTTGAAGTTGGTATTTTCAACGCCTTGGCAATTTTTTGTGCAGATCGAAAATGACGGTTGGTGACAATCGTCACGTAAACCCCTTTTTTCTTAACATATTCCACAGCTTCTTTTGTAGCGGAATGGATTTTCCCATTGGAACGAAGCAACGTTCCATCTATATTGAGTGCAAGTAGCTTTTTTGACACTGAGGCATCCCCCTTCTTGATGACTGTACTTACGATGAGGATATGCCCTAGCTTAGCGCTTTAGAACATGCAGTTGAAGCAGCCCTTGTTTTATGCCTCAATCGCAAATAAAAAAAGCCTACCCCTAGGCTTTTTTTTATGTATGGTTTGGATGCGTAACAATGGCGTGATGAAGCTCCCCATGATCCCCTCATCTTTCACACACCAAAGCATTGCTTATATCATATCCCCTTATGCTTTGCTTTTCTCCCAGAAGCGCTTCTCTCTCATTTGGCTCATCGCCGTAAATCCAAAGTGGAACGCACCCAATTCATCACGATAGCGCTTTTTGAAAGCACTTTCAATAAGTATTATCGCAGAATTTACGAGCTTCGACAACCCTTTTTTTAAAGATATACAAGCGGCGATATGAATGAAAAAAAGGGCGAATATGATCGCCCTTTCAATTAATTTTCTTCAGTATTTCCATAAAGCTCTTCAAGAGGCTTCATGATAATTTTATTTAATTCACCGATGAGAACACTTACGCGTTGTTCTGCTTCCATCAACTGAGAGATTTTATCGTGCTGCTGCACAAGTGCAACCGTTTTTTGCGCTTGCTCTACTTCTTCTTGTGTAATCTCTTGACCAGTCATTTGTTTTTGTTGAAGGTTTACTTGAATGTCACGGAAGTTCTCAAACATTCTTTTAGAGGACTCATCCCCGTTTACCTCATCATAAAGATTTCTTAACGCTGAATATTCTTCGCTATGACGCAGTGCTTTTTCAAGGTCATATGCAACATCATAAAGATTTACAGACATGTTATGTCTCCTTTCTATCCGTTATCACCGATATGGATCGGCGGACACCACTCCACTATAACAAACTATGGCTTTCGTTTCACATATATACAATAAATTCATCGAAATTTCTCGATCTTGCCTTAGAATAAGGTGACAAAAATCGCTTGGACAGCACCGATCAATCCACCTAAAAGACCGCCTAAAAATGTGATCATCTTCAGCTCCTTATTAGATATGCTGATTACAAGCTCTTCCATTTTTTCAAGCGGGAAAAGTTCAATTTGTTCACGAATAATTTCTTCAAATTGGAGCTTTGCGAGCAGTCCCTCAAGCGCATTAGATGCGGCTTCAATCGCTTTATCAATGAGAGATGGAGCAAATTTGGTCTTAAGATCATCCGCTACTGCACTGATGTAAACTCCTACTGGTCTATCTAACAGCACCTTTGTAGAAAAATGTGAAAGCAATTGCTTTTTCACACTAAATAGAAGCTCTTTCACATTCCATTTTTCATCAAGCTCATGTAAAGAAAATTGCTTTACCTTGTCCCATTCTTGAACAAGTAAATCTGATAAAAACCTTTTTGTCTCTGCATTCTTTAAGAACTTCATCATTTCAGGATGCACGCGATCAATTAAGCTTGAATTCCCTAAAAACATTTGGACCATACTGCCAAGCATTCCTCGTTCTTTTAAGAAATCATCTATCATATGACCGAGTCTTGCTTTTCCCTCATCACTTTCAAAATAATGAATGCCTCTCTTTAAAATATAATCTGCGGCATCTGGAATTTTTGATGCAAGCTTATTTTCTACATCCTGTGGCAACAGCTCAGACAATGTTTGCTGATCATACTTTTCAAGCAGTGAGTGGAGCTTATGATCAGTCCACTGATGAAGCCATGCGTCAGCTTTAACGTCAGCCTGTGAAAAACCGTATTTTTCTAACATGGAGAAAACCGTCATTTCCATATCAGCACCTTTATCAATATATCGGTGCACTGTCCGCAATATCTCTTGCTTTGCCTCTGATGATTCAAATCGTTTTTTAATGCCCTCTGGCGTTAGTAAATGCTCCATCACCATGACGCCAACCTGCTTGGCTACTTCATCTCTTCTTTTAGGAATGAGACCCGGTGTAAATGGGAGCTGCTTCCCAAATAAATAATATGGCTTATACGGACGAAAAAGCATTTTAATCGCGAGATGGTTTGTTGCTGCCCCTATCACTGCACCTATCACAATCATAAAGATAAACGTTGTGAATATATCCAAAGTCGTCATCTACCTTTCAAACAACACCTGAAGTTTATTGTTTTAATCTATACGTATTATAGTTGTTGTCAAGAGTCCAAGCAAATGAAGCATTCAATATGACATATGAGACAACGATCTGTCGTAATGATATAGGAACGCCAAGTTTATGTAAAATCAACAAAAAGTGTTTTTCAGATGTTAAAAAAAGAATTTGAAAAGTAGGTGTTGTTTCATGACGTCAACGCTCGGCATTGTCACTCTTTCTCCGAAGCATGAAGAAGCATTCTCACATCAGCTTGCCAAAGCAGCCTCTTCTTTTGATTTAGAAGTTGTTCGTTTTTCACCTCTAGATTTAAAGCCTGCTTCAAATGTCATTCACGGTCAAAAATTTAAGACTGGCAAAGGATTTGAAGCGTCAGAATTTCAGATTCCTGACTTGATTTATGATCGTTGTCTTTATCAGCATGACGCACAATCTAAAAAAGCAAAACCTATCATGAATTGGTTAAAAAAGTATCCAAAAACCGTTTTTTTGAATACTGGAATTTCAAATAAAATGCGGCTATTCGAGCAGCTCCGTCTCCTCCCTTCTTTACAACCATACTTACCTGTCTGCTCTCTATTGACAGAGCCTTCAGACCTGCTCAACTTGGTCAGAAAGGGCGGATATTGTAAAATACAGCCGCTTTCTCAACAGCACGCAGCACCCTCTTGCTTCATTTCTTTAAAAGACAAATCACTCATTACTGTGCAGCTAAACGCTAAGCAAATCATCACCTTTTCACATTCAGCAGAGGTTGAACGCTGGTGCAAAAAGTATATCGGCCGATCTTTCCTTCAATTTTTTAACACGAATGATCAAAAAGACGTTATATTCAATGAAATTAGGATTTTTCTTATAAAAAATTCACAAAATCAATGGAATAGCATGGGGATTCATACAAAACCATCAGTAGAAAACAGCCTTTTAAGCAATACACAAAATTCCATTCATGTGGTAGCCTTTGATCACTATTTAAACTCATTAAAGCCACACATCAAGGAGCTGTTGTTAGATGATATTGCCTCCATTCAATCATCTCTTCCAGCGTTTATAGACAAAACTTTCTCACCGTGTATTGAATTCGCTATAGACTTGCTTCATACAAATGAAGGCAGACTTTTCATCTCAAATGTAAGATCAAAGCCAGGACGATCCTCTTTTTTAAAAGCTTACCCTGAGAGGGAGAATCAATTGATTCAGACCATACTTGAACATGCCAAATCGATGATGGCTGAAGAAAAGGAGGTTCCTTATGAAGAGAAAACGCTACATCATCGCTCCTCATTCAGCAAGTGAAAAAACAGTATATCTCCCTGCTCAGTTTAAAGAGCAGGAGGCAATTTTATCTATTGCTTTAGGTTCTTGTTTAGTAGATGATTTCGCCATTTCCTATCATCATCAATCTCAAATGATTTTATTATCAGAAGACCTTTATCGCGCTTTATTCATTCCATACAAAACGAAAGCTGATGTCATATTAGTTCAACATACACTCTATATAGGACCTCTCATCGGCATTTTCACTGCAGGATTCGAACAAAATACAGCACCTTTAGGCGCAAGATCTTCCTATTTTATGAAATTGCTGCAATCTTGCAGGCAGCATGCTGGTTTTGCATATCTTTTTGGTACTCATTCTATCGATTGGGATAAAGGAATAGTAGAAGGTTTGCTTTACCAAGAGGAGCGCTGGGTAAAAAAGCAGATGCCCCTCCCATCCGTTGTTTATGACCGGCTGCCTAATAGAAAGGCTGCTCAGTCGGCATTCATTCAAGAAACAAAACGAAAACTCACTCAAGACTACGATATCCCTTGGTTCAACCCTTATTTTTTTAATAAATGGGACATTCATGAACAGCTATTAACAGATGAAAAAACAAGCTCTTTCTTACCACATTCTATACGATTAGATCCTGTTGATGCTTTAAATAAAATAGAAACACTCCTTCATATGCATCATGTCATTTATTTAAAACCAACAAACGGCAGTCACGGAGACGGGATTTATCAGTTAAAGAAGACGGAAAACGGGGTCACTGTCTGCTCAAATAAAGGGAAATCCACTTCATATCATTCCGTAGACCATTTCGTAAAAAAACTGCGGGAAGATTGTGCAATTCACGACTTGATTGCACAACAAGGCATTGAGCTTCTTCAAATAGACAATCAACCACTGGATTTTAGAATTCATACGAATAAAAATAAGTATGGTCATTGGACTGTTACAGCCGCTGCTGGAAAAGTTTCAGGAGATCACACTGTCACAACCCATCAACTGCATGGTGGTTCAGTAAAAACACTGTATGATATCTTTCCTGATGCAGAGAAACGTTTGAAGGTTTTGCAAGAGCTCTCTGATACTGCCCTCGCACTTAGTCGTGTGATAGATGAAAAAATGCCCGGTCTGATTGGGGAAATTGGCTTTGACTTAGGTATTGATCACTTAGGTGCTATCTGGATGTTTGAAGCCAATTCTCGTCCAGGCCGCGAGATTTTTCTGCATGCACCATTGAAAAACTCAGAATGGCTGATTGGGAAAAGAATCGTTGAATACGCATCTTACCTAACACAAATGGCTCTTACTCCTATAGACCATGCAAACGCCTATTGATGTTTTCTTTTCATGTCTCTGAAATCTGTGCTTTCCCTATGCTCTTTTCATCAGATGAGATACAATAAAACCAAGTTCAAGGTTGTTTCCGTATTGTCGTGTGTATTTATTGTTTCATCAATAAAAGCAAGGAGGCAATGATGATATGATTTCTCATTTTCAATGGAAACCTCTCTTTAAAAAAGCGCAATTACCTGGCTGGAAAATATCCTTTTTTCATAATGGTTCACACTATGAAGGCATTTATCACAAAACGGGTGATATTGAATGGGGCTCTCAGCTTCCGCCTCATGAAGTTGAACCAACCTTAAAAGAAGAAATCCACGAATTAATGCTATTCCATGTGTATGATTAAACTGTTTAAGGAGCCTCGCCATGTTAGAAAAACTAAAACTTGTTTACGGACACCATATCATCAGTTCACCAACAAATGATAAACAAACTCTCTGGTATCAAACAGACGAAGGCGAAATATTCGGAGTAAACAAAACGGAGCTAACAGAAAGGGAAACGCTTCTTCTCAATTCATTCCTCACACCAATTGATGTACCTCATACGCAGGAAACGGAAGAAGAACAGAAATGGTACAGCTATCTCTTTGAAAACAAATCAATCACCATCGATCACTCCGTCCGTGTTCATTTTTTTAAAATGGATCACCAAGCAGAACAAAGGCAGCAAATAAAAGAGGCTGTGAACAGCAGCCTCGAACATATTCATTTCATATGGACAGGCACTGAAACAGCTATGCTCATTCAAACAAACGCTACATCAGAAAATGGTCAACTTGAACAGCTACATGATTTGTCTCAAGCCATCACAAGTGATTTTTTAACAGACGTTGTCTTCATGCAAGGACAGCTGCATTTGCCAAATGAAAATTTAAAAAAGAGATTATTAAATGAACATCAGCTCTTCTTATGGCATCTGAAGCAAGGAAAACTTAGGTCAGGGGTTGCAACATTTTATCAATGTCTACCTGCTTTCATTCGCCATGATACAGACATGGTTTCTGCCGCTATTTCAGATGCATTTATAGAAACAATCTTTGATCGGGACGTTTACCGGACTCTCACGACCTATATGCAGTGTAATTTAAATGCATCGCAGGCAGCAAAAGCTTTATATGTTCATCGAAACAGCCTTCAGTATCGGATTGATAAATTTATTGAACGGACAGGACTAGATATACGGCATTTTCAAGAAGCGTCAGCTGCCTATTTCATGATGAATCTTCTCGATCTTTCTTAAATGATCCTATCATGAGCACCTTGCCTAAAAATGAAAATAAGATGTTGTGCACGTTGTCCATTTACAGACACCCTTCCTTTTTATACACTTCATTTATAAGTAAAGCGCTTTCAAAAAAAGGACTGGGAGGCTACCACCTATGGCTGAAATGATACTGAATCAAATTTATAAAGTGTATGATAACAAAGTAACAGCAGTAGATAACTTTAATCTACATATTGAGGATAAAGAATTTATTGTGTTTGTTGGTCCATCTGGGTGCGGAAAATCAACAACCCTCCGCATGATTGCAGGCCTTGAAGAAATTTCACAAGGGGATTTTCTATTAGACGGCAAGCGAATGAATGATGTGGCACCAAAAGATCGGGATATTGCGATGGTTTTCCAAAACTATGCCTTATACCCTCATATGAATGTGTACGATAATATGGCTTTTGGATTAAAGCTTCGAAAATTTCCTAAAGCAGAAATTGATGAGCGGGTACGAAACGCTGCGAAAATATTAGGGCTTGAACAATACTTAGATCGAAAACCTAAGGCATTGTCTGGAGGTCAAAGACAGCGTGTTGCACTTGGAAGGGCCATTGTGCGAGATGCAAAAGTCTTTCTTTTGGATGAACCTCTCTCTAATTTAGATGCTAAACTTCGTGTTCAGATGCGTGCCGAAATTTCTAAACTTCATCAGCGGCTGCAGACGACATTCATCTATGTCACACACGATCAAACAGAAGCCATGACAATGGCTACTCGGCTTGTTGTCATGAAAGATGGCTTTATTCAGCAGGTTGGCGCACCAAAGGATGTGTATGAAAACCCAGAGAATGTCTTTGTAGGAGGATTTATTGGCTCTCCAGCGATGAACTTTTTTACAGGAAAACTGTCTGACGGAGCCATTGCCATTGGGAATACGCACATTCGTGTACCAGAAGGAAAAATGAAAGTATTACGCAGTCAGGGCTATATCGGAAAAGATGTGATTCTAGGCATCAGACCAGAAAATTTCCATGATGAGCCTGTGTTTATAGAGGCTTCTGAAGGAACAAAAATTGAAGCAAACGTAGAAGTGGCTGAATTAATGGGAGCCGAAACGATGCTTTATTCTTCTCTCGCTGGTCAAACGTTTATTGCACGAGTTGATTCTCGCACAGATATTCAGGCAGGTCAGACGATCCCTCTTGCCATTGATATGAATAAAGCGCACTTCTTTGATACAGAGACTGAGCTGCGCATCCGCTCAGCTGAATAAGAAGACGTTCCACAAACCATCACCATTGGGTGGTGGTTTTTTGTATGTGAAAACAACATTTACCATGTTCTTTTTCCGTATGTTTTTTTCGTAGCGAACCATAATATTTAGTACAAAGCAGTTACCGCATTGGGTTTCGCCAAGTGGCAAATGACTTGGTCATTTCGCTGGTGCGACTCCAGCAAACCCAACCAAAAAAATCATATATAAAAAGGAGATTCACATCATGGCAAATTCTAATAGTTCAAATCAATTACTAGTTCCTGGAGCAGCGCAAGCAATCGATCAAATGAAATACGAAATCGCTTCTGAGTTTGGTGTAAACCTTGGAGCAGAAACAACAGCTCGTGCTAACGGTTCAGTTGGTGGAGAAATCACGAAACGTCTTGTATCTTACGCTCAGCAAAACCTTGGCGGAACAAAAGCTTAATTTCATATCTGGATCATAGAAGGCACCTCTTATGGTGTCTTCTTTTTTTGGTTTTATCCCTCACCGATTCCTTTTGAATTCATATGATGTATTAGAAAGGAGCGGATCTTCATGGACATTATTTCAGGTATGAATTTTGAACTTCTACAATTTGTCGGTCTCTCTCTATTATGTGAATATGCTCATAGTATTCGGTCCTTTCATCTTTATAAAAAAAGCATGACATAAAACTGTACCATTTTAAGTTCTTTTCACTTATAGTATGTAGTGGAGGGATCGATCAGATGAAAATAGCTCTTTTCGGTGCTCATGGACGTGTAGGACAAGCATTTCTTCGTTTCGTAAAAGAAGATGATCGTTACATGGTTCGCTCGTTAATTCGGACAAACCGGGAAGAAATGCTTGCGGGTATGTTTCAAGTCACCGGCAATTCCAGAAATCAAGAGGATGTTCTTGAAACAATTAAAGGATCAGATATTGTCGTGAGCTGTCTATCAACAGATGGTGATGATACTTTATCTGTTTCAATGGAGCATATCGTACAAGCCATGAAGCAAACAGGAACATCAAGAATTATAACGATTGGTACAGCAGGGATTTTGAAAGCAAGGCAGCAGCCTGAGCTTTACCGCTTTGAAACAAATGAATCAAGGCGAACCACTTCCCGAGCTGCTAAAGAACATGCCAAAGCATTTGAAATTCTTCAATCAACTGAACTAGATTGGACAATCATTTGTCCAACCTATTTACCAGATGGAGAAGTGACACGGTCATATCGCTATGAAAAGAATTTTCTCCCTATAGATGGACAGAAAATCTCAGTTGAAGATACCGCACACTTTTTGTATCAGCAGTTAAACTCAAAAGAATTTGTGCATCAACGCGTCGGTATCGCTTATTGACCATTTAGTTCGTGTAAATGATATACAACCAGTAAAAGTCGAGATCATTTCATGAAGCCTCGACTTTTTTCATTGCCATGAAAAAAGCCTCTTTCAAATTGAAAGAGGCTTTTTCTACTCATCCTATCAGCTGCTCGTCACAGCTCCCTTTTGTAATTCGTACATTTGCGCATACAGTCCGCTTTGCTCCATGAGCTCTTCGTGGCTGCCGCGTTCGACAATTTCACCCTTTTCTAACACCAAAATCATGTCAGCTTTCTTAATAGTAGATAATCGGTGTGCAATGACAAAAGTGGTTCGTCCTTCTTTGACGACATCCAGTGCCCGCTGAATGATGGCTTCTGTTTCTGTATCGATGTTAGCCGTCGCTTCATCTAGAATTAAGATCGCTGGATCGTATGCCAGTGCACGGGCAAATGAAATCAATTGACGTTCCCCAGAGGAAAGAGTACTCCCCTTTTCAACAACTGGTTCATCAAAACCTTCAGGCAAATGCTTTAACAGTTCTGCTGCGCCCACTTGCTTTAACGATGTTTCAATCGTTTCTCTTTTAATGTCTTCATTTCCTAAACTGACATTGGACGCAATCGTTCCAGAGAACAAATAAGGATCTTGTAGTACAATGCCCATTTGCTTACGCAGCGTTTGGCGCGACTGATCATAGATGCTTTCTCCATCAATGAGGATGTCCCCATGCTGAATATCATAAAAACGCAGCAGCAAATTCATGATCGAACTTTTCCCAGAACCGGTATGTCCAACAAGTGCCACCGTCTGACCTTTTTTCGCCTCAAAGGTGATGTTCTTTAATACATTTTTCCCTTCATTATACGCGAAGGTAACATCCTGAAATTGAACGTGTCCCTCTAGTTTCTTCTGAACTGGTTCTTCCACTTCAGTACCTGGCTCATCTAATAATCGAAAGACCCGTTCAGATGAAACCCTTGCTAATTCTAATCTAGAAAATTGATTCACAATGCCTGTAATCGGCTGGAACAAACGATTTAAATAATCGACAAATGCATAGAGCACCCCAATCGACACAATGCCCGTCGCACTTAAGGACGCGCCGCCAAAATACCAAATGAGTGCGACATATGCTAAGTTCCGAAGCAGATTCACCAGGTTATGTGAAAGCAGTGAATTTAAATGAAGCATCTTTCGCTGATATCGAAAGTGATTGTTATTCAGCTCATCAAATTCTTCTTTCGTTGCTTGTTCATGTCGAAATGCTTGAATAATCGTCATTCCTTGAATAGCTTCATTTAGCTTGGCATTAATTTCACTGATGATGGATCGAATGCGATGATTGTAAACCGACGCAAACTTTCGGTAAGTCATCGACCATAGGAAAATAATCGGAACAGCCACTAAACAAATGAGCGCCAGCTTCACATTTAATAAGAACATGGCGATATAAATGCCAACCATGTAAATGGCACTTGTGACGAAATTAGCGAGTACTGTTACATATAAATCACGAATGGTTTCTGTGTCATTCGTAATCCGCGCGACAACCTTTCCAGCCGGTAAATTATCAAAATACCGAATCGGAAGCGTTTGGATATGTTCAAATACGTCCACTCGCATTTTTTGAATAATGCGATTTGCAATACGCTGGAGTAAATAGTGCTGCCCATATTGAAAGAAAATCGCAATGACGAGCATCCCAAAATAAAATAGAACAAGCTGCACCAAACCACTGATTTCCGGCTGATAAAAAGCGAAGATTTCCTCTTTGGATAAACGCTGTACCTGATACGTCTCACGCTCGCTCCCATTTTCAATGGTGAGCTGATCCCCTTCTATTGTCCGGCTCCCGTCAAATCGAATCGGTTCATTCACAAAATAGTACCCAAATCCGACTTGCACGACATTGATTTGCTTTCCAGCTTCATTTTGATTCTGTAGCCGGTCACTTCTTATATAGTTATTTCCCTGGTAATAAACCGTTTTATCTGTTTTTTCATCTACCTCAACATACGGTTTTTCTACACCTAAAATATGATCATCAATCATTTTTTTCCCAATGAAAGGTCCTGTCAACTCAGCACCAACTGCAATGATCAGAAAGATCAAAGCAACAGACAATACTTTTTTATATAGGAGTGCATAGGCAAGAAGTCTTCTCCCTGTTGTCATGCCTCATCCCCTCCTTCCAGCTGATTTGTCAGCTGCTGACGCAGAAATTGCTCTTTATACCAGCCATCTTGCTGAATAAGCGCTTGATGGGTTCCCTTTTGAACAATACGCCCTTCTTCCATGACAAGAATGAGATCCGCATGCTCAACAGCTGATAGACGGTGGGTTGTAATAAATGTCGTTTTTCCATGACGATTTTGTCTTAAATTCTCTAAAATAGCCGTTTCTGTTTTTGCATCAACTGCAGATAACGAGTCATCCAAAATCAAAATGTCTGGATCAATTAATAATGCACGTGCAATGGAAATCCGCTGCTTCTGTCCTCCTGACAGCGCCACTCCCTTTTCTCCAACCATGGTTTCCAAGCCTTCTGGTAAAAGGCGTAAATCCTTTTCAAAGTAAGCATCTTTAATCGCTTGTGCTAATTCAGCTTCTTTCGCGTCTCTATGACCGAAACGCATATTCTCTTCTACACTTTTTGAGAAAAGGACATGATCTTGCGGAACATAGCCAATCCATTGGAACAGTTGATCCAATTCAATGTCATCAATTGGAACACCTGAAAACAAGATCTTTCCATCACCTGTCGGATACTGACGAAGAAGCTGTTTGACAATCGTTGTTTTTCCGCTTCCCGTTTTTCCTGTAATACCAATCGTTTGCCCTTTTCGTACAGTAAAGGAGACATCCGTTAGATTATCTTTAGAGGAAGTTGGATATCTAAATGTCACATGTTCAAATTGAATATCGCCAGGCTCTTGTAATCTTTTTGGCTTGGCTGCGTCAGTTACATCCGGTTGATAACTGAGTGTATGATTCAACCGGTCTAATGAGGCATTTCCTCTTTGCATGATATTAATCAATTCACCAATGGCAAACATTGGCCAGATCATCATCCCCAGATAGACGTTAAATGCGACAAGCTCACCAATGGTTAAATCACTTTGGAACACAAGATATGCGCCATAACCGATACCGATTAAATAACTGATCCCCACAAGCAATTTCACCGTCGGCTCAAACAATGAATCAATGATCGCCACTCTCATATTTTTTTGAAAAACATCATCTGTCATTTCTCGAAAGCGATTAACATCTTGTTTTTCCTGTACAAAAGACCGAATCACCCGAATGCCGGCAACTGATTCTAATACACGATCATTCATATCACCAAATGCATCTTGAGCGACTGTAAAGCGTTCATGAATTTTACTGCCATAAAACGCTATCAAAATCGCCATCAGTGGCATTGGAATAATGGCCATTAAAGTTAATTTCCAGCTGATCGTCAGCCCCATCGTAAAAAAGATCATGAGCATGTAAGCAGTGGAATCGACTAATGTTAAAACGCCAAATCCTGTTGTTAAAGCCACAGCATTCAAATCATTTGTACCTAGTGCCATTAGATTTCCGGTTTTTTTCTTTTCATAAAAGGTGGGTGTCATCTTAAGTAAGTGGCGCATTAATTTTCCGCGCATCACACGCTCCATGACATTTGCGCCGCCAAATAACTGATACATCCAAAAATAGGTGAGCGCATAGACACTGACACCAAGTAAGCAAAAAATGGTTACGTAAAACAGAATACTGGATGTTGTAAATTGACCAGACCGAATGTCATCAACTGCTTGACCTAGATACCTCGGTGGCAGCATTTCAAGCACATTCACAATGAGCAGCAGCGTAATGGCGATTGTATAGCGCCTCCACTCTTGTTTAAAGAACCAGCCTAATTTCACAAATACTGAAAACATGTTTGTCTCTCCTTTTAAAGCTAGCCGCTTTCTATATTTTCCTGATTGTCACCTTGTTTCGTTTTTTGAGCTTTTGTCATTTGTCTTGCCTTTGGCATGTTCACATGCTTTCACTCCTCTTCATTTAGTTGTTGATGCATTCCATTATTTCGAGATACGAAATGTATACAACAAAAAAAGAGGCAACCAGCTGACTGGTACGCCTCTTTTATACATGATAAAAAGGCGCATGTTGACAAATACGCAACATACGCCTTGATTCATCCGATCAATTGGAACATACGAGTCCCTTTTCAATGACCAATGAAGGTGTAATTGTCACGTGAATCAACCCATTCATGCAGTTTGATTTCATTCTTCCAATGATGTTGCACATGACATTTCCTCCTTTTGGCTCTTGAATCTTTTTTTATCTTATAGTGGCTGTCACTATTTTGTCAATAAATATTTTTCAATAAATGAAATTTTCTAACAAAAAGTTCACACCCTTTATGTGTATCTTTTTCAGATATCGGGTATACCATGAACGTATAGACTCCTTTTGAAAGGAATGAGGACATTGTTTCAAGCTGATCGGATGGTCGTTGCGTTTGATGGACATGAAGACAGTAAGAAAGCATTAAAGAAGGCAATCGCTTTAGCCAAAACGTTGCATGCCAAGCTAACCGTTGCCTACGCTCATGATGGGAAATCCAGCAGACAGGTGTTTGATGCACCTCGCCCAATGACTGGCGGCGCTTATATCGGAGGCGGCATGGCAGACCTTCAAACACCCCCTGTGTATGTACCTCATGATGAACAGCAAAGTCCCTTGATTTTTGAAGACCATACAGAAGAGGTCGTTGCAGAAGCAAGAATGCTGTTAAATGAAGAGCAGTTTGAAGCTGCGATTGAAATTGTTGAAGGGGAGCCTGCAGAAGCGATTATCGAATACGCTGAAAAGATTTCAGCAGACCTCATCGTCATGGGAGCACGTGACAAGAGCAGATTGAAAAAAATGCTCTTTGGCAGTGTGAGTGAAAAGTTATCTTCCAAATCAGATATACCTGTACTGATCGTGAAATAAATATAAATCACAAAAGGCTGTAAACCAATGTTTACAGCCTTTTTCTTTTTATGAAGAAATAGATGCTTCGCTTTCATGCTTAATTTTTTTCTGGAACCCTTCCTGTACACGCTTCGTGATCTCTCCTGGAACACCTTTCCCAACTGGCTGACCATCTATCTCTACAATTGGAATCACTTCAGCTGTCGTTGAACTAATGAAAATTTCCTGTGCATGCAAAAGTTCGTCTTTACTCATGCGGGTTTCTTCCACACGACATCCTTCTTCCTGACAAACCTCTAGCAGCTTTCTACGTGTAATGCCGTTTAAAATCAGGTTATTTGCTGGGTGTGTACGAATGACACCATCAATGACGGCATACACATTCGAGGACGTCCCCTCTGTCACAAAGCCGTCTCTTATTAAAATCGCTTCAAACGCACCAGCTTCAGACGCTTTCTGCTTTTCCATGACGTTATATAAAAGGTTTAAGCTTTTAATATCACATCTTAACCAGCGAAGATCTTCAGACAATAGAGCTTTCGCACCAGCTGTCTGCTCTTGAATAGGCTTTTTCACTTGAAATGTATATGCCGTAATTTGAGGGGTAAGTGCACCATATTGATGTTTACGAGGTGCGACGCCTCGCGTGACTTGAATATACACGCCGCCATCAATCACTTGATTATCTGCGACTAGCTTCTTCAAATTCTCTTCCATATCGGATACTGTACCTTGCAGATGAATGCCGATTTCCTTTGCACTCTTGAATAGACGCTCAGTATGCTCTTTTAATGTAAACAAAGTCCCATTATATACGCGGATGACCTCATAGACTCCGTCGCCAAATTGATAGCCTCTGTCTTCAATATCAACATGTGCATCTTTTTTTTCAATAAAATCCCCATTGTACAATACTTTCATATGGAATCTCCCCTTCGCTTTGCTTAATGGTTGAATCTGATGCTATCTTAGCGGATAAATGTAAACGTTTCAATGATTATTCAGAATTATTTCATATCCATTTGACTGGATAACCTTCTATTGTAACAAATATAGATTCATAACCAAAAAGATTCCAATTTTTTAGCATCTTCTATATTCATAGGCTCTTTTTTCCTGTATACTTACTCCATATGAGCACGACAAAAAACAGCGAAAAAAGACAGAATCCACTACATGATTCGACACAAACTACTGATTTATTGGAGCGATTGTAATGCAACGGGTTACGAAAAAACAGACACCTTCAAACACGATGCTGCTCTCAAAGGCGATTGGTCTAGTCATCCTGACATTGATCCTTTTTTTCATTTGGGATATGTCTAAAACCAATATGCAGGCAGCAGATCAACCGAATGAAGTGTCTGCGAGCAGTCCATTTCGAGACACAAGTACAAGTCTGAAAGCAAAAGATGATTCGCCAAAAACATTAGATGCACATTTTAAGATCAATCCAAACAAACATGTAACGGATCAAACGATCTTTTTGACCTTTGATGATGGCCCTTCTGCTACATCAAATCAGCTGTTAGATGTGCTAAATTCACAGCAAGTGAAGGCCACATTCTTTATGCTCGGGCCTCAAATCAAAGAACACCCAGCAGCTGTGAAAAGACTTCATCAAGAAGGTCATCAATTAGGACTTCATGGCATCACGCATGATGTGAAACGCTTTTATCAAAAAAGTGATTCTCCTGTAAATGAAATGAAAGAAGATCAACGTATATTGGCTTCTGTTACTGGTGAATATACACATCTTGTGAGAACACCTTATGGCAGTTCTCCAAACTTAACAGACCAGCAAAAAACACGTTTAAAACAAAAAGGCTTTGTATACTGGGACTGGACCATTGACAGTCTTGACTGGAAATATAAAAGCTCAAAATATGTACCAGAAGTATTAAATCAGCTGCAAGTGCTTGAAACCAAGTACCCGAAAGAGCCAAAAATCATCTTAATGCATGATCAACCAGCTACCGCAAAATACTTAAACAGTCTGATCACACAATTAAAGGCGAAGGGCTACACGTTTGAAGTCCTTGATGAAACAATGAAGCCACTACAGCAATAAAGCAAACCCGCACCTGTTGGATGCGGGTTTTTTATGATTTATAAAGCATTCACAAGCTCGCCAATTCGTTCGTGAAAGACAAGATCAAACAGCGGATCGAATTCCGTTTCACTTAAATTCATCATGACCTTAAAGATGGAAGGATGATGAGCAGCATCTTCTGGAATATATCGGGCTGGTGCCACTTCTAAGGACGTTCCCATGACGAGTAGCATGTCCGTTTGCAGGAGCGATTTCTCCACTTGATCAAAGTGCTTCACCATGTCCCCAAAAAGGACAACATCTGTTTTAAGTACTCGTCCACATGTACGGCCGTCTGATGAAATCCGCTCACAAACCGGTACCTCTTCTTGTAATAAATAAGGCAGTTCGTATGTTGACCCGCATGATGGACATGTAGCTGTTTGAATGGAACCATGCAGTTCATACACATGCTGGCTTCCCGCTTTTTTATGCAGACCATCGATATTTTGCGTGAAAATATCCACACGTTTTCCTTGCTTTTCTAAATTGGCTAAAAAAGCATGTCCAGCGTTTGGCTCGTACTCTCCACTCATCTTCATTTGAAACAATTCTTTGAATTTCGGCCAAAATTGATGCGGATGTGATAAAAAGTAGGACCGGCTCATTGCCTCCATGCGAGAGGTATCTTCTGTCCATAGTCCACCCGTTGATCTAAAATCGGGAATTCCCGATTCTGTGCTCATCCCAGCACCTGAAAGGACTGTAATATGTGAGGCCTTTGATAATCTCTCTCTTAGCGCTGCCACTTTTGTTTGATCCAACCACCATTCCTCCTTTATTCACCGAGCTGTTTCTCACCTTTTTGTTTCATATAAATGGTCTGTCCAGGAAAAGCAAATTCTACCCCTTCTTCATGGAAGATATCAATAATGCGATAGTTAATATCCTGCTTAATATCCAGGTTTTCAGACCAAGCCGTTGTGTTTGTATAAAAGTTAAAGAATAAGTTTAAATAGCTGTCTGCCAGCACATCGAAATTCACCATAATCGTTTCCTTATGAACCCCATCATGCTCATAAAGCATTTGCTTCAGACGTTTGATGCACTTATCAATGTTTTCTTTCGGTGTATTGTAAGATACGCGAACGGAGAACGTAATTTGACGTTTATTCATTCTCGTCCAATTTGTGATCGGCTCCTTTGAAAGGGTCGAATTTGGCACGGTCACCACCGCTTCAGCAGGTGTTCTAAATTTTGTGCTTCGGAAGGTAATGTCCTCTACAGTCCCAAGTACACTTGGAGTCTCTACAAAATCGCCCATTGTAAAAGGCTTCTCTGTAATAATCACAATTCCTCCAAAAAAGTTCGCCACTGTATCCTGCGCAGCGAGTGCAAAAGCAAGACCACCTAGGCCAAGCCCTGCCACAAGTCCGTTCACATCATAATTAAATTCTTGTGCAATGACGCTAATACTCAGTGCAATAATCATAAACCGAAGAACCTTTGATAAAAATGGGGCTAAAATATCATCCATCTCTAATTCAAATTTTGAATTCACTTTTTGAAATAAGAAGGAAGAAGCTGCGGTTAGATTACAAAGCCCCCACGTCAGCATCAAAATAATAGAGGATCTATACAATTTGACAATAACATCCATATGGTGCTCAAAGTATGGGGCTTGTCTTAACGCAAAATATAAACCTAGTGCCACAAAAAACAGTCTCGCAGGTTTTTCAAACGCCACGACAATTTGGTTAATGACTTCGGTTTTAGACCGATTTGTCAGCTTAAAGAGCAGGTGAAACAAGTATTTCGTAAATACTTTTCGAAGTAATAAAAAAAGCAATAAAATACAAAGGCTAATGCCTATTTGGATCGCAATATCGACTGTAAAATATGTATCCATCCATTTTTGTGTAAACATCTCTGTCTCTCTCCTTTAAAACAATCCTCTCTAGTTTATAATATAACCTTCGTTTATGTCCTCTCTTAAATGTCTGACCTCTATATAAAAAGCCTCGGGACCTATCCCGAGGCATGATGTTCAATTATGAAATTTTGGCTTGAGACATATCGACGGGCAGCAAACTACTTTTTCTTCTGAGCCTGATCAAGGAGAGTCGCTTTAAACATTTCAGCATCCGTTTCGGCCTTAATACGTTCTTCCACTCTAATTCTCCCTTTACCCAATCATCTCGCCTCCTTTTCATCATTATAAAACATCAGAATTTTCAGTCAACATGACGAAAGCACTAATATTTTGACGAACGCTGACGATTTGGACAAAATTGATCGAAGAAAAATTGATGTAATTCAGGTTTACTCAATCAAAGCTTGCTCTATTCCTGTAAACTTTTCAAAATGATACATCAAGCTTTTTCAGTACTGAGGTTCCATGATAATACGGCGCTCTTCTTCTCCATATAGTAAAGAAGGAAAACCAACAAAGCATTTGATATGATAAGACCAGAACTTATGTCAGGGAGCTGGAGCAAGTGTATATTATCGCACATAGAGGGTCATCAAGCGCAGCCCCAGAAAATACAATCGCTGCGTTTGATGTAGCTGTCGAGCAAGGAGCAGATTATATTGAATTAGACGTACAAATGACAATGGATCAGCACGTCGTCGTCATCCATGATGATACCGTTGATCGAACGACGAACGGAAACGGTTTAGTCAAAAGCTATACACTTGATCAGTTGAAAAAATTGGACGCAGGAAGCTGGTTTGACCACCAGTATACGAATGAACGAATTCCAACATTACAAGAAATTCTTGAAAGATACAGTCAGCGGATTGGGATATTGATCGAGATCAAACACCCAAAACGGCAGATAGGAATCGAAAAGGCCGTTGCCCGCATCATCAATCGGTTTGCCTATTCTCGTCATATCATGATTCAATCTTTTGATGTTCATGCACTGCAAAGAATCAAAGCATTCGCCCCTTCTCTTCGCACAGCTTTGATTATAAAGCCTGATGCATTTAAACTAACGAAACGAAAGTTAACGACATACAGCTCGTTTGCAAATTGTCTTAATATGAAGAAAACGATGATCAATAGATGGTGGATAGACCGCATCCACACATTCGGGATGGATGTGTTTATATGGACTGTAAAAGATCAAAAAACAGCGGATCGAATCAAAAAATATCCAATTGATGGTGTGGTAACCGATAACCCGCTATTTTTTCAAAAGGAGAAATGATGCAGATGAAAACTTATTTCGCCGTTTTTATCGGTGGATTGATTGGTACACTTTGCAGATATGAACTAAGTCAAACTGTCATCAGCCAGACATTCCCCTATGCAACGATGATTGAAAATATTTCCGGCAGCCTGCTTCTTGGTTTTGCGACAGGATACTTTCTATTTCAGAAAGGAAAAAAAGATCTTGCAGCTTTGATTGGAACAGGTTTTTGCGGCGGGTTTACGACCATGTCCACCTTTTCTAAAGAGACAGTTCTTCTGTTACAGGCAGGGCAGTTCAATTTAAGTATGATGTACATCCTGCTCTCAGTCATTGCTGGAGTAGCCGCTGCTTTAGCTGGCCTGATCCTTGCTGAACGGCTCTTTCATCAAAATAAGCAGCAGAAAGGAAGCAGATAAATGATTGTTTTTTGTACAGCTGTAGCTGGAGGGATCGGTAGTGCATGTCGTTTCTTCATCAGCCAAACAATCCAGAAAACTCCATCCCATGCCCTTTTCCCGTACAGTATTATTTTCATTAATTTATTAGGTGCAGCCGGTTTGGGTTTTCTCACAGGAGCTTTAACGTCCAATCATCCACTGCTAGTGATCATAGGAACCGGTTTTTTTTGGCGGCTTTACCACATTCTCTACGTTTAGTGTAGAATCTGCGACGATGCTGATGCAGCGTCAAATAGGAAAGCTTGCTGCCTATTTACTTGTGACAATTATCGGCTCTTTATGCCTTTTTGCGGCGTTTTATCAAATAGGACAACTTCTGTTTTAAATATCTGTGATGGCAGCTAGGCTGATGAGCAGTTGATCCATCAGCTGGCGCTTCATTAAAAATAGTGTCTTCTCACTATAGCCGATTTCGATTGCACATTTTGCCATGCGCCAATCTCGAAAATACTTATAATCAATGAGCTGCTGCTCTATTTCATCCAATTCTTTTAAAGCCGTTTCAATACAAGCAACAATCAGTTCATACTGACTTTTCTGCTCTTCTAATTTTTGACGTGCCATATGATGATGTTGGAGAGAACTTCGCTTTTCAAGCTGTCTTTCAATATTTAAAATGGCCGCTTGATAGTTCTTGAAATTTTTTAAATGAAACTCAATACGTTTCATTGAGGTTTTTTTCTCCGTGATACTTGCTGTTTCATACCAGAGCATGTCCATCCCCCTTTTACGAACGTTTGTTCTTATTATATACGAACATACATTCTCAAAAAAGAGGCTAAATACCTAAAAAAACCTTGAGCTTATTTTTCGCTCAAGGTCATTTCATTTACTAACAGTGGCTCTTTTATATCAAGCCCTGTTCGTGTATTTTCTTTTACTGATGATGTGACGCCTTTTTTCAGGTCGATCTTTTTCACATAGCGTCCATCCATCTCCAAGACCTTCATCCGAATATCATCAAGATAAATGGATTGTCCTTCTCGGATATCAATGTTCTCATTTAAGATTAGCCCGCCTATCGTATCAATTTCTTCATCATGATATGACATTTCGATCAAATCTTGAACTTCCTCTAATCTCACTTTTCCATCTAATATATAATGATGCTCCGCTCTCTTTTGAATGACCGGCTGCTCATCTTCATCGAATTCATCTCGAATGTCTCCAACAATCTCTTCTAAAATATCCTCCGTTGTGACAAGTCCAGATGTCCCGCCATATTCATCCGTTAAAATCGCCATATGCATTCGATCGCGCTGCATCTTGACGAGAAGCTCTTGAATTGGAATCGTGTCAATCACTTCAATCACTGGATAAATATAATCTTGAAGCTTCAGTTGATCTTTTTCTCCTTGGTACACAATATCTGCAAAGAGCTGCTTTTTGTTGAGCATGCCAATGACATGGTCTTTATCCCCTGAAAACACTGGGAAGCGTGTGTACTTTTCCTTTGTCATGATCGCCAATATTTCGTCTAACGGCATATCTTCTGGAATCGCACAAATTTCTCTTCGCGGTATCATAATTTCTCTTGCGATTCGATTATCAAAATCGAATATCTTGTTCATATAATTATACTCTGATGAGTTGATTTCCCCATTTTTTAAGCTTTCAGATAATAAAATCTTTAATTCCTCTTCGGAATGGGAATGTTCTTTTTCAGACCCCATATCGATACCCATCATTTTCGTTAGTACACGGGCTGACCCGTTCAAGACATAAATGAAAGGGTACATAAGGATATAAAATGCATGCAGCGGTCCTGACAGCCAAAGCGTCATTTTTTCTGCCTTTTGTATGGCAAGTGTTTTTGGTGCAAGCTCGCCAACAACTACATGCAAAAAGGTAATAATAGAGAACGCAAGTGTTGCTGAGATCAGGCTGATTGCTGAATCAGGAATGTTTGTCAAACCAAAACCTCGAACTAAAAGTTCTTTTACTGCCGGTTTACCGATCCACCCTAAACCAAGGGATGTCACTGTAATACCGAGCTGGCAGGCTGACAAATATTCATCTAGCCTTGATGTCACCTTTTTCGCCATGATAGCCTTTTTGGACCCTTCGGCAACAAGCTGATTAATTCTTGAACTTCTCACCTTTACAATGGCAAATTCAGATGCAACAAAGAAAGCTGTTAAAGCAATCAAAACTCCGACTATACTCAGATTAACAATATCGTCCATTTAACCTTGCTCTTTCTTAGAAGAACAAGGAGTCACCTCCTGATTGATGATGTTGTCTTTTGCAAAACGGTTAACTGATTAAATAAGACTACTTTGAGGGCCCCACTTAACCACCTCCGGTTCACGTAAAATCCGTCTCTCTACATATATATGAAACGGTATTCATTTTATCTTACCATAAATAATCTGAAAATTCCTGTATCGCTACAGTATTTTAGAGATGACACCTAAATTGATGGAAATGCCCTTTATTTCTTCATATTGGCAGGAAATCTGAACAATTATCTTGTATTTCAGACTCGAATTATATTAAACTATTTTCATAAACTATAACGTGACGGTTAGGAGGAGATGTTCAGATGGGGCTGAGAAAAAGTATCGTATTGGTGAACTAGCACAGATTGCACAGGTGACGAAACGAACTGTAGATTATTATACGAATCTAGGGTTGCTTGCGCCTGTTAGATCTTGCTCTAATTATCGTTATTACGATGAACATGCTTTAAAACGATTACAATTAATCGTTCTTTGCAAACAGCAGAGATTGGCTCTTTCTGACATCAAATCCAGATTAGATGAACAATTCCCTTCTCAAAAGGAAGAACATGACGAACTTGTCCATTTAACCTCTGATATCGATCGGATGAATGAGCATATGGACCGCATTTTGGCACGTTGTAAGCAGCTTCAGCCAGAACAACGTGAAAAACTAAAAGAGCAGCTTACTCCTGAAAAAATGACGGCTGTCCAATCATTTTTACTGCTGTTAAGTTAAAATTTTTACTAAACAGGAGGTGTTACCTTCGTTCTCAAAGTCAGAACGAAGGCCTTAATTGGACATAGTGAATTTACTCATAGTTGCTTTACTTATAGCTTTAACCGCGTTTTTCGTTGCATCGGAGTTTGCGATCATTCGCTTAAGAAGCTCAAGAATTGATCAATTAATTGCAGAAGGTAATAAAACAGCAGTTGCTGTCAAGCACGTCACCACTCATCTTGATGAGTACTTATCGGCCTGTCAGCTTGGTATCACCATTACCGCCCTTGGGATTGGTTGGTTAGGGGAAGAAACAATTGCGCACATGCTTGCTCCACTATTTGTAGAGCTGTCGATTCCTCAATCAGCCAGTCATATTGTCACTTTTATTATTGCGTTTAGTATTATGACGTTTTTACACGTCGTGGTTGGAGAGCTTGCACCAAAAACACTCGCCATTCAAAAGGCTGAGCAAGTGTCCCTTCTATTTGCTAGACCGCTTATGATTTTTTACAAAGTGATGTTCCCTTTTATCTGGGTATTAAATGGATCTGCTCGTTTGTTAACAAAAGCATTTGGTCTTCAACAAGTTTCTGAGCATGACATGGCGCACTCTGAAGAAGAATTGCGGATTATTTTATCTGAGAGCTATAAGAGCGGCGAGATTAACCAGTCTGAATTCAAATATGTGAATAAAATTTTTGAATTTGATGACCGTCTGGCGAAAGAAATTATGATTCCTCGTACCGAAGTTGTCAGCTTCCCTCATGATATTACCATTGAGGAAATGCTGAAAGTGACTAAAGTCGAGAAATATACACGTTATCCAATTGAAGATGGCGATAAAGACAACATTATCGGTGTTGTGAATATTAAAGAAGTACTCACTGCATGTATTAGTGGTGAATGTTCCACAAGTGATACGATCGAACATTTTGTAAACCCGATTATTCATGTAATTGAAACAGTTCCTGTTCATGATCTACTGCTTAAAATGCAGCGTGAGCGTGTACACATGGCCATTTTATCAGATGAATATGGCGGTACAGCAGGACTTGTAACAGTTGAAGACATCCTTGAAGAAATCGTCGGTGAGATTCGTGATGAATTCGATATTGATGAAATCAACGAAGTGCGTAAACTGGGAGAAGACCACTATATCTTTGATGGAAAGGTCCTTGTAGATCAAGTTAACCTGCTACTAGGTATTCAGCTTGATAACGAAGAAGTCGACACAATCGGCGGCTGGTTCCTTACACAAAAATATGAAGTCGAGAAAAATGACGCGATTCGTGAACAAGGCTATGAATTTATCATTAATGAAGTCGATGGACACCATGTGGCATACATCGAAGTCAAAAAACTAAACGAACAACTATTAGAAGCAGCTGAAGAAGGCGCTTCTTAAGAAAAAAACGACCCTTGCCTTAGCAAGTGGTCGTTTTCTTTATCCCTTTTCGATTAACTTAGCTTCAAGTTCTTTGATTCTTGTGTTTAATACTTCTGTCATCGCACCTAATCTTTCTTTTGGCGGCAGATGATCAAATTCAGACAGCTCAATCGGTTCACCAATGATTAAGCGCATTTTTCCCTTCTTAAAAAGGCTTTTTGCATTAGAAGGTCCTTTGTACGCTGCTGGAACGATTGGTGATTTGCCGAGCTGCGCAATCGTAACGGCCCCTCTTTTTAAAGGAACATCTTCTGTTGTACGTGTTCCGCTTGGAAAAATCCCAACGATTTTCCCCTCTTTTAATAATTTAATGGGCGTTTTAATACTGCTTGGCCCAGGATTCTCTCGATCAACAGGAAAAGCATGAATCTTCTTTAAAAATCCGCCGATCCATTTATTTGCAAACAATTCTTTTTTCGCCATGTAGTGGATCTCAAACGGAAGAATTCCTGCGCCTAATGCAAGAACATCCACAAAACCCTCATGCGTACAAGCAATGACAAACCCCCGGTCTGTTGGCAGATTCTCTTTTTGATATACTTTGATTCCGCCTCGGAGAGCAAAAAATGCTTTGACGGTATAGCCTGAAAATTTATACATAGTGCACTTCCTTTGTTTGAAGAATGAAGGATTTGTTTCTATTATAACAAATTTTTTATTACCTGGTACTAAAAATTTTCTCCTGCTGATAAAATAGAGACGGTTCACTAAAATTATCTTTTCACTTAAGATGACCGCTCCTTCTGTATTCAAGTATGTGTTTTTAGGAGAGAATAGAGGAAGAAATGTGTCCAAAATTGTCGTTTTTTGAGTTTTTTTCCTGATTTGTTCTATTGAAAACACTTTATAAATGATGCAAATTTCGCTATGATAAGGAGAAATGATTTTGATTCGGTGAAAGAGATGAGTAATGTACGGCCTATGAGAAGTTTCGTGCAACTTTATGCCTTTCTTATGCGTGTATAACATAGAGGGGAGAAAAATCAGTGACGATCGATGAAATTTATCAAATGTATATGAACGATGTTTACAGGTTTCTGCTCTCCATGACAAAAGACAAACATTTGGCAGAGGACTTATTGCAGGAAACCTTTATGCGTGCTTATATACATATTCATTCCTACGACCATAGCAAAGTGAAACCTTGGTTATTTCAGGTGGCACGAAATGCTTTTATTGATTATGTCAGGAAACATAAAAAAGAAGTGACCATATCGGATGATCTCATTGGCGGCCTTTTACAAACGTCTGTACAAAGTCCTGCTGAACAGATTGAAATAAAAGAAGTCCTCAACATGTATTTGGAGCAGCTTCCAGATAACTACAAGGAAGCGTTGACATTGTATTATTTAAAAGAACTGAATTACAAAGAAGCATCCAAGGTCATGAATATTACTGAAGCAAATTTTAAAAGTGTTTTATTTCGTGCAAGGCAGCGCCTAAAAGCACTATATAACAGAGGTGTTAATGATGAATGAAGAGTTTAATAAGCGATGGGAACAGTATAATAATGGCGAGATGAATGAAGAAGAAATGATGGCGTTTGAAGAAGAGCTCGAAGAAAATGAAAAACGCTTAAGCCAAGAACTGAATGACTCAGATTGGACAGACTTCTCCATCAGTCCTGAAAAACAAAAAGCCATTTTACAATACGGAAAAAGAAAGTCCTATTTACGTATTTCTGTGCTTGCTGTCATATCTACGCTGATTATTTTACCGCTTTGTACACTAGGTAGTTATCTATACTACGGCGTTGGCGGAGCAGACAGTAAAGGCAATCATTTTATGGAAACGGCCGCTGTAACAGTCGCCCTAACAAAACCGAATGTCGCCATTGATATGAAGGATTTAAAAGGGCAAGTCAAACTATTTGGTATGAACACAGAACTTAAGCTACAAAAACAAATTGGCAATAAAACAGAAGCCATCGGCAGTGAACAAATCGAAATGTTTTTCGATAAATTAAAGCAGCCTACGATCTCTTATTATGGCGACAGCGCACGTAATACGGAGGATTTCTTTACGCACCCTTCGTCTCAGGCAGATACATCAAAAAAACAAACACTCACTACTCTAGACAAGCTACCTGAAGGAACAGTGAGTGAAGTGTATGTATCCTATGACAAAGCATACACACCGAAAGACGTGTATTCATTTTCTAAAAAATATGATATGAAAGTGCTTTGGAATGCGATAAAAACAGAAGATTCATTAAGTGGAAATCAGCGTCCAATCGGTTTTCCCGGGAAAGACTCTGAATTTTTAAAAGAGCTTCAGCACACATCAAAAACAGAGGTTGATCAGTTCAAAGATGCCCTCGCCTATGTCAACCAGCATCCATCCTGGGCAAAAACGATCTCTGGCAGACCTGAACTTGACCTCTCTAACCGAATACGCTACATCAATCAAAATGGTGTCACGGTTTACGGTTCTGTTGTCACAGGTCCTTCTAAAGAAATAGAGAAATTTGTGAAGACAAAACGCATTAAAACGGCCAAAGTGAGCGAGGTGGAATTATGGAATTGGTAAGAATTTTTAAAGAGCATAATGTGTTTGGCTGGATTTCGGTCGGCACCGCTATTTTATCGCTGCTCATGCTGAACCTCGCCATTATCAGCAATGTGACATTTTATTCGTTTCAAATGCTTCCTTTTGCAATGGCCGCAGTTCCATTCGGTGTGATTGAACTGTTCATTAAAAAAGGCCGCACTGGACCAGGTTTCCTAGGCGTCGTTCTGAATATTTTTGTCATCGTTTGTGTCTATGCGATCGTCTCCATTGATGTCGATCTTCAATTAGGTTTTTAATACTAAAAAGCCAGTCATACTTGACTGGCTTTTTCTGTACACTCTTATTTTTTGTTTAATTCGGAGTGCTTTCTTGAATATAAGAAATAGACAACAAGCCCAATGGCAAGCCAGATTAAGAAACGAACAAATGTGATGGTGCCAAGCTTATAAATGAGCAGTCCGCAAGATAGAATAGCCAAGATTGGAATGAGCGGCACTGCGGGGCATCTGAATGCTCTCGGTAAATCAGGCTGTGTTTTTCTCATGACAATGACAGCAACTGAAATCAAAATGAAAGCTGAAAGTGTTCCGATGTTCACTAGACTTGCCAGCTCATCAAGCGGAATGAATCCACCCATTAATGCTGACAATGTTCCAAAGAAAAGAGTATTGATATAAGGTGTTTTATGTTTTGGATGAACCTTTGAAAGAACCTTTGGTACCAAGCCATCACGAGACATGGCAAACATGACACGTGTTTGGCCGTACAGCATGACAAGCATGACCGTGGTCATCCCTAAAATCGCCCCAACATCTACAATACCCGCCACCCAATTTTGACCGGCTACTTGTAAAACAAGAGACACTGGATGGGATACTCCCTCAAAGTTCATAAATGGAACAATGCCTGTCATGATCGCACTGACTACCACATACAACACGGTACAAATCAATAAGGAAGTGATGATTCCTCTTGGCAAGTTGCGGGATGGATTTTTTGTTTCCTCTGCCGCAGAAGCAACTGCATCAAATCCGATAAATGCAAAGAATACGAGAGCTGCTGCACTTAACACGCCTGAAGTTCCAAAAGGAACGAATGGTGTCCAGTTTTCAGGTTTTACATATTTCACAGCGACTAAAATAAAGAGCAGAATCACCGCAATTTTCATAATGACCATAATGTTGTTGACTCGTTTTGATTCTTTAATACCGAAGTACAGCAAGAAGGTGATGATCATTAAAATAATAAATGCAGGAAGATTAAAATATGTCACTTGACCCTTTAAACCACCTGGTGCTGCTGTTAATTCAACCGGTATATGAATCCCTATCCCATTTAAAAACGACACAAAGTAGCCTGACCAGCCTGCTGAAACGGCACTAGCGGCTAGCATATATTCTAATATCAAATCCCAGCCAATGATAAACGCTAAAAATTCTCCCATAGATGCGTACGTAAATGTATAAACAGATCCTGATACTGGCACTGTGGAAGCGAATTCCGCATATGACAATGCCGCAAATAAACATGCAAGACCTGCAATCACAAATGATAAAACAAGTCCTGGTCCTGCTGTGACGGCGCCTGTACCTGTCAGTACAAATATCCCTGTACCGATAATCGCTCCAATACCAAGCATCGTTAAGTCAAATGAACCTAATTCCTTTCTTAACGCTTTTTCCCCTTGTGTTGCCGCAATTAGCTCTGAAATGCTCTTCTTTCTAAACAACGAATTGCTCATACCATCACTCCCAAAACTTAGTATCCGTCTAAAGACGCCACCACTTCGTAATTCACTTTATTTTCTGAATATTTAGATTTAATTTAGCGCAATAAATTAGTGGCGTAAAATTATTATATATGAAAATTAAAAAATGAAAACACTTTTTTTCAAAATAGAGTGAAAATTCTTATTTATCAACAAAATATTTGTCAATCATCAGGGTAGATTTTCTTCAATCTTTATTCAAATCATAGCTTGGCTTCTTCTATTTATTATACAAAATACAAAATTATACTTTTTTGATATAATTTTTATAAAGTGAAAATAAAATTATTCTTTTGATAACTTGTCTTCACTTTTGCTTATTTAAAAGCCTTTAGACTCATAGAGAGCTATGATAAAGGACTGATTGAGCTGCGCAAACGATATACAAAAAAAAAGACTGCCTAGTAAGCAGTCTCTTAAGATCCATTATTAGTTTACAAATGTCTTTGCGCCAAGGTAAATTGGCTTCCAATAGCTTGAAGTCATATCGCTGATTGTCACACCATCAGAAGCAGCGTGGATAAACTTGTTGTTCCCAAGGTAGACACCCATGTGAGATGGGCCAGATTTATAGGTTGTAAAGAAGACAAAATCTCCAACTTTAGGTGTTGAGACGCTTTTCATTGATCCCCAAAAACCTTCAGTTGTTTGTCTTGAAATCTTTGTTTGTTTGTTAATGATATACCACATAAAACCGCTGCAATCAAAGCCTTTCGGTGTCGTTCCACCCCATTTATATGGTGTACCGTTTTGTGCTTTCGCATCTGCTACGAGTTTAGACGTGTTTAAAGAAGAAGTAGCAACTGTTTTTTCTTTGACAGGTGTTGGTTTCACTTTGGACGTCTTTTTCACTTTCAGCTTTTGTCCAATTTTAATCAGATCTGTTTTGAGTTTATTTAACGATTTCAGCTCTTTCACTGTCATTCCATATTTTTTGCCGATTTTAGATAAAGTATCTCCTTTGACAACTTTATGAGTGGCTGTCGTTGAAGACGCTTTTACTTTTGTTGTTGTTTTTGATGTTTTCGTTACCTTTTTTGAAGAAGTACCATTCACTTTTAAGGTTTGTCCAACATAAATCGTGTTAGATTTCAACTTATTGTCTGATTTAATCTTACTCACGGTTGTTTTGTATTTTTTCGCTAGAACAGAAAGAGAGTCACCTTTTTGAACCTTTACTGATTGTGCTGAGGCAGCTCCGGCAAATAATGTCGTCCCAAGTAGAACTGCACTTGCAGCTGTGATCAATTGTTTTTTCATTTGTTCCTCCTGTATGTATCTATCGTGATCCGAATTTTTATCTACTTTCTATTATAAGGATCGAATACCAGAAGAAATAGTCTTGACTTCCTACGACATTATGCTTATTAATTCGGCAAAAATTATTTTTTTTTAGGGTTCTTTTTATTTCATTTTTATTACACAATCATGACAAAACAAATGCATCTTGTCATAGATAAATCATACATTCATTTCTCTTTTTGGTTCATTCTATGTAAAGTGGACCTTTACAATTTTAAAGTGAACTTTACGGTGCTGTCATTTGGAATCCACACTTCTGCTCTACCATTGTAAACGTGAGAGCGATACATAAACAATGAGGAGGCAAAATGAATGAGTGTGTTGAAAAGCTCGAAAACGAAAATAGCTGCAATCGCAGCCGCATCTGTGTTATCGATTGGTATTTTTTCAGGAATTGAATTTGGACAGGCTGACAAAGCTGAGGCTAAAAAGAAACCAAAAAATGACGTACAAAATGTGATCGTGCTCATTGGAGATGGCATGGGAACACCTTACCTTTCAACTTACCGCTCATTTAAACACAACGGTGATCTTTCCAAGCAAACAGCGTTTGACCCTTACCTCACTGGCATGCATAAAACATACCCTGATGATTCTAAAAGTAACATTACTGATTCAGCAGCAGCTGGTACAGCCATGGCAACTGGTCAAAAGACATACAACAACGCCATTGGTGTAAACAAAAATGGCAAAAAACTAAAAACAGTATTAGAAGAAGCAAAACGCAAAGGAAAGTCTACTGGTCTCGTCGTCACATCTGAATTAACCAATGCGACACCTGCTGCGTATGCCGCCCACGATGTGTCTAGAAAAAACACAGCAGCCATTGCTGATGATTTCTTCGATGAGAAAATTGGCAAACAGCATACAGTCGATGTCATGCTTGGCGGAGGACTGATCGATTTTGTCCGCAAAGATCGTGATTTGACGAAAGAATTTCAAAAAGCAGGCTATCGTTACGTAACCAATAAAGCTGACTTACAAAAAAACAAACAGCAAAAATTGTTAGGCATTTTTGCTGACGGTGGTCTCGATAAAGCAATTGATCGTGATAAAACGACCCCTTCCTTGCAAGACATGACATCCTCAGCCATCAAACAGCTGTCTAAAAACAAAAAAGGATTTTTCCTCATGGTTGAAGGCAGTCAAATTGACTGGGCTGGACATGACCACGATATTGTCAGTGCGATGAGTGAGATGAAGGATTTTGAAAAAGCATTTGAAGAAGCCATTCGTTTCGCAAAAAAGGATAAAAACACATTAGTCATCACGACCGCAGATCATTCAACTGGCGGCCTTTCCTTCGGAGCAGACGGCTCGGGCAGCTGGGATTATCAGCCTGTCAAAGCAGCAAAAAAGACACCTGATTTCATTGCAAACAAAATTGTAGGGGGTATGACGGTCGAGACTGCGCTTCAACAATACATCGACCTTGATTTCACAAAAGAGGAAATCGCCTCTATTCAAAAGGCGGCTGAAACAAAAGATCCTGTTCAAATCGATGATGCCATCGAAAAAGTCATCAATACGAGGTCTCATACAGGCTGGACCACATCGGGTCATACAGGGGATGAAGTACCATTTTATGCTTATGGACCAACAAGTGAGCAGCTAAAAGGGCTTATGGAAAATACAGATCAAGCGAAACACATTTTCAAACTGCTGAAAAACCAATAAAGTGCTAATCACAAAAAAAGATGTCTAGTCGTAGACATCTTTTTTGATCATTAAGTGAGATACTTCCTATGAACCCCTTTTCCATCGTATGAAAACATCACTTCTTTTCCTTCAAGAACTGACTCGATGTGCACACTTCTTCCCCATAGCTGATACAAATATGGAAGCACCTTTTCTAAGTATTTGAGATCAAGCTCAATGCCTTCATACCAATGTTTAATATAGAGTTCGTTGTTTTTTAAATAGTCGCCATCAATGACTGTCAAATACGGAAAGCCGCCATTGACCCTCATGCTGACTAGCTGATCACGGACTGCCTTCCATTCTTTATCAATGACTTTATAGTCTCTCCCCTGCTTTTGAAACAAGTACAAATCTTCCCTCATCACAAGGTCTTTCGTTAAGTAATTTCGAATAAAAGAAATGTCTGATTCAATTTCTCGCACTTCAAACATTTTGCTGCGACCGGACCCTTCCGTCACTCCTGCTTTTTTTAATTCCTCGCATGGATGATCGTAGCGCTCTTCAATATCTTCAAAAATCTTCAGCCCTAAATAGTAAGGATTGATTCCTGTCTTAGATGGCTGCACGACACCTGCATTTAATTTTGCAAATTCAATCGATTCACTTGAATCTAAATCAAGTTCACGCATAATCCGCTGGTGCCAATACGATGCCCAGCCTTCATTCATGATTTTCGTTTCTAGCTGTGGCCAAAAATAGAGCATTTCCTCTCTCAGCATCGTCAGCACATCCCGCTGCCAAGGCTCTAGCTCCCGGGAGTGTGCCTCGATAAAGAGCAAAATATCTTTTTCTGGATTTGGGGGGAATTGCTTGATCGTTTTCTTTTTCTCACGTGTTTTCGGTTCATCCATTCCCCACAAATCATCATATGGCGTTTGACGTTTTGGTTTGTCCTCTTCATATTCATCTTCATCGTCGAGATTCCAGCTTAATTTTGAACGAACAAGCGACGGATCAATATGCTCCTGCAATGCCAATACAGCATCTAAAAAGGACTCGACTTCTTTTGTACCGTGGATATGTTCATATTCTTTAATTCGCTCTGCTGCCGCTGACATACTTTCCACCATATCTCGTTTTGTGTTTTGGAAACGGCAGTTGTTTTTAAAGAAATCGCAGTGTGCCAAGACATGAGCCACAATTAGTTTATTTTGAACAAGCGAATTGTTATCAAGGAGAAAGGCATAGCAAGGATTTGAATTAATCACCAGCTCATAAATTTTGCTTAATCCTAAATCATAATGAAGCTTCATTTTGTGAAATTGCTTTCCAAAGCTCCAGTGGCTAAATCGTGTTGGCATGCCATATGCACCGAATGTATAAATAATCTCCGCGGGACAGATTTCATACCTCATCGGATAAAAATCCAGACCAAATCCTTCTGCAATTTCTGTAATTTCATCAATGGCTCGTTGTAAAAGACGCTTTTCAGATACGCTCAAGGAAACCATCCCTCCTCATCGGACTTATCCCTACTATATGAGCGTACCTAAAAAAACATGATGTTCAGCCAGTTGTTTAGACGACTTCCATCTCTTTCATGGACTGCCCGCCGAACGCTTCAAAATGGATATTCTCTTCTGGGATGTCCATCGCTTTTAGAATAAGGATCATCTCTTGAGTAAATGCTGGAGAACCGCAAACATAAAATTGGCCTTTTCCTTCACCAATCACTGATTGAAGGAAAGGTCGGTCAATCCGCGTAGCCACCTTCTCAACCAGATCACTCTTTCCACTCTTTTCAAATTGTTCGTTACAAAGGATAATACGCCCCTCTGGAGATGAAGTGAGAACGTGTTCAAACTCTTGTTCGAAAGCGGTTACATCCTCTAGTCTGTCTGCATGAATCATCGTGAATGGCTGATTGTTATGCGACGCTGTTTTCACTAAACCAATCATTGGTGTGACACCAGAACCGGCACTAATCAAATAAACGGGTTCTTTTGTGTCATCTTGCAAGCAGAACATTCCCTGCGGCATACTCACGTGAAGAATATCGCCTTCTCTCATTTCATCATGCAGGAATGTGGAGACATGCCCATCTCGTTTCACGGTGATGCGATAGTAAGATGGGTGATATTGATCTGATAAACTGTATTGTCTGCTGCATACATAGGCTTCACCCGGCATATCTACCTGCACCGTAATGTATTGACCAGCTTCATACATTGGTAGCTCAGATTCATCCTCTGGTACGAAATAAAAGGAAATGAGTGATGGAGATTCTTGTTTCTTTTTCTTCAGAATAAACGGTTTGACATCTGCCCATCCACCCGTTTGTTTCACATTTTCAGCCATCATTTCTGCCTCAATGGTGATGAATATATTCGCAATGATGTCATATGCAGCCTTCCAAGCCAACAATGTGTCATCTTCCTCTGATAACCCAAATACCTCTTTCATTGCTTCAAGAAGGTGATATCCGACGATTGGGTACTGCTCTTTTTTCACCATGACACTGACATGCTTATGGGCAATTTGTTTCACAGTAGGTAACAAGTCTGCCAAGCGATCAATGTGCAGTGCAGCTTGATAGAGTGTTGCGGCAAGCGCCTCTGGCTGGCTTCCATTCATGAGATTTGTTTTATTAAACTGATTGAGTAGCTCTGGATGCTGTCTGATCATATTTTGATAAAAAACTGTCACAAGTTTTGTTCCCTCAGCTTTTAGAAGAGGGGCTGATTGTTTAATGGCATTCATTTGATCTGTGGATAACATCGTTATTCCTTCTTTCAAAAGATGTATTTTAAATACATCTTTATCGTAATGGATGACAGCTTATAAAAGCAATATTTAAAATGCATGTTTTAAATGTTGTCACATTTAGTACTTTCTCGAACAGTTTTTGTCTAAAATGTGTTACGATGATACAAAACTCTATTAGGTTTAGAGGTCGTCCAAATGAAACTTACGAATTATACAGATTTCTCATTAAGGGTACTCATTTATTTAGCTTCGAGAGAAAACAATGAACTGTCAAATATTCAGCAGATTGCCGATATTTATGGCATTTCGAAAAATCACCTGACAAAGGTCATTTACCATCTTGGAAAACGTGGTTATGTAGAAACGATCCGCGGAAGAAATGGTGGGATTAGGCTGGGGATAAGCCCAGAAAGCATTAATATTGGTGAGGTTGTCCGCTATACAGAGGATGATTTAGTCATGGTTGAATGCTTTGATCCGAAGAAAAACAGCTGTATTATCTCCCCGATTTGTTCATTAAAACACGTACTTCATGAAGCACTCACTGCTTATTTACGCGTTCTTGACCAATACACATTAAATGATTTAACACAAAACAAAGATGCTCTAAGAGAGCTTCTGCTCTAAGGCGAAAGAATTTATTTCTTTCGTCTTTTTCTTTACCTCCTTGTAATAATAATTTATTTAAAATTATTATAAATAAATATTGACTATCATGTTTGATTCAATATAATTAGGGTATATAGATTGCTAGAAACCATTTTTTGTTTACAGGAGGAGAAAAAGAATGACAAATTCTAATCATAAAAATTTGACAACGAATCAAGGCGTGCCAGTTGGCGATAATCAAAACTCTAGAACTGCTGGTCACAGGGGGCCTTCATTTCTTGATGATTACCATTTGATTGAAAAACTTGCACACTTTGACCGTGAACGTATTCCAGAGCGTGTCGTTCATGCAAGAGGCGCCGGCGCTTATGGTGTATTTGAAGTAGAAAATAGCATGGAGAAACATACAAGAGCAGCCTTCTTAAGTGAAGAAGGAAAACAAACAGACGTTTTTGTCCGTTTCTCAACGGTTATTCACCCTAAAGGTTCACCTGAAACATTACGTGACCCTCGCGGCTTCGCTGTCAAGTTTTATACAGAAGAAGGCAACTATGATCTAGTTGGGAACAACTTGCCGATCTTCTTCATTCGTGATGCACTCAAATTCCCTGACATGGTTCACTCTCTCAAGCCAGATCCTGTAACCAACATTCAAGATCCTGACCGTTATTGGGATTTTATGACGTTAACACCTGAATCCACTCACATGCTCACATGGCTCTTCTCTGACGAAGGTATTCCTGCGAACTACGCTGAAATGCGCGGTTCTGGTGTTCATACGTTTAGATGGGTAAACAAATACGGAGAAACGAAATATGTGAAATACCACTGGAGACCATCAGAAGGCATTCGCAATTTATCGATGGAAGAAGCTGCAGAAATTCAAGCAAACGACTTCCAGCATGCGACAAGAGACTTGTATGATCGTATTGAAAAAGGAAATTATCCAGCATGGGATCTTTACGTTCAGCTTATGCCGCTCAGTGATTATGATGAACTAGATTATGATCCATGTGATCCGACGAAGACGTGGAGCGAGGAAGATTATCCGCTGCAAAAAGTGGGCCGCATGACACTGAACCGCAATCCAGAAAATTTCTTTGCTGAAACAGAGCAATCTGCTTTCACGCCAAGTGCCCTAGTACCAGGAATTGAAGCATCTGAAGACAAACTGCTTCAAGGTCGTCTGTTCTCTTATCCTGACACGCAGCGTCACCGCCTAGGTGCAAACTACATGCGCATCCCAGTGAACTGTCCTTATGCGCCTGTTCACAATAACCAACAGGATGGCTTTATGACAACAACTCGTCCAAGCGGTCATATTAACTATGAACCAAACCGTTATGACGATCAGCCAAAAGAAAACCCTCACTACAAAGAAAGTGAACCCGTTCTTCATGGTGACCGTATAGTGAGACAAAAAATTGAAAAACCAAATGATTTCAAACAAGCTGGAGAAAAATATCGAAGCTACTCTGAAGAAGAGAAACAAGCATTGATCAAAAACCTGACAGCTGACTTGAAAGATGTAAATGAAAAAACGAAATTACTTGCGATCTGTAACTTCTATCGTGCAGATGAAGATTACGGACAGCGTTTAGCGGATTCACTCGGTGTGGATATTCGCTCATATCTTCAAGGAAGCATGAAATAGATCTTGTTTTCAGCTGGAGCACCTCTTTTTAAAAGAGGTGCTTTTTTATAGCCGAAATACGTTAATACTAATCAAATGACCCGTCACTGGATGAAAATAAATTTCTGCATGTGCTGCAAATCGTGTGGAGCCTTCCTTCACGGTCACGCGAAACACATCTTTTGTTTGATCTTCATTCACTTGTGTACGTCCAATGTAATGATAATCGTTTAAAGCGGCGCCTTCATATTCATCTTGCAAGGCAGTATACGCAAGTCTTTCCCAATTCTCTGCCGGCTGCACAGCTGCTTGTGAAGATGGATGAATCATGAGACTGCCAAATAAAACAATTCCTGCTGCAAAAAGCATCCATAATTTCGGGTGCATAATATCAATATTCTCACTTTCATGTCTATTTTGTTTAGGTTTTGCTGGTTGGTTCTTTTTCATACATCAAGCATTTATTCAGCCTATAATTCCCGGTACCCAGTTTATGCAGACACCAACTTTTCCCCTGAAAAAGTCGACCTGATCCGAGCAAACTAATGAGGACTTCTCAAGGGAAAGGAGAAGGTTTAATGAATGTGGCAGATTATGATAAGGCACTTTATTATACGCATCGCTCGCAATGGGATAATTTACTTATTCTTATGGTCCGTACGCAAGATGATTTGCTCTCGAAACGTATTGAGCATTTCTTACATGCGTATCAATTTAACCGGAACGATGCAGATGTTGAAAAATGTTTATATGGACTCCTGCAGTATATCGACCATGCTTCAGAGGCTGCCGTTGCTGAAGCATATGCAGAACCAATGTACACATAAAGGAAAAGGTTGATTTTCTTTCAGATTGTTGACATAGGGCTAGAATGAACTTTATTTTAGCTCTTTGTTTTCACCCTTTTACTAACCGCCTTTCATAAAGAAGAAAAGACTTCATGAGAAATACTCATGAAGTCTTTTGGAATGTCCACCATTCATATAGACTGTATATGCTCTTCTTTTACAACAGCTCTTTCGGCTGATTTTTTTGATAATCTACCGCATAGAGAGCGGCCTGAGTTCGATCTGCCAGCTCTAACTTTGATAACACATGAGACACGTGAGTTTTCACAGTCTTTTCAGAAATAAAAAGCGATGAGGCGATTTCTTTGTTACTTTTCCCTTTTGCGATTTCAAATAAGACATCACGTTCTCTATTGGTCAGTTCGTTCATCAATGCCCATTTCTGCTCTTTAGGTTCAGTTAGATGCTGGACAAGAAAAGCTGTAATATGACCTTCTAGCTGGTACGTACCATTTTGCACCTCAATCATTGTCGTGAGAAGCTTTTCAGGTGCGACATCCTTGAGCTGATAAGCCTTTGCTCCCGCTTGGATAGCAGGGATCACATAGTCCTTATCTGCATAGCTTGTCAGAATGACAATGCGGACATCCGGCATATCCAGCGTCATTTGCTTTGTCGCCTCAATTCCATTCATTACAGGCATAGAAAGATCCATCAAGACAATGTCAGGCTTTGTCTGCCTCACTACCTGTAGTGCCTCTTCTCCATTGGATGCTTCACCAACGATGTCCACATCTGGCTGGGTTTGCAAGAAAAAGACCAGTCCTTTTCGGACAATGTGATGATCATCTGCAATGACTACCCTCATGACAATCCCTTCCTTTCTTGAGAAAATGGTACTTTCACATCAATCGTCGTTCCCTTCCCTAGCTCAGAATTGATGCAAAATGTACCTCCTGCTCTTCGGATACGGTCGGCCATCCCTTTCAGCCCAAATGAAGGAAGACTCATTTGTTCATCATACTGAAATCCCTTTCCCTGATCGATGATTTTCATACCAAACGTATCTCCTGATTGCTCCAGTTTGACCTCTACTTTCTCAACGCCCGCATGCTTTTGGCAATTATTGAGAGCTTCTTGGCATACGCGAAATAAGGTCTCGTGCTTTGAATGATCTATTTCCATACAGCCTGATAAAGACAATGAACAATTTAGACCTAAAAGCTGTGCATACTCTTCAATCGCTGTCGTAAATCCTTTTTCAAGTCCTTTTGGTCTTAACTGCCATATGAGTGAGCGCATTTCAATGAGGGCATCTTGTGATAAATGCTGAATAAAATCAATCATTTCACCTAATTTTTGATCACTTGTCATTTGACGCGCTGCCTTTGCAGTCAAACTCACGGAAAACAGCATTTGATTCACAGAATCATGTAAATCCTGCGCAAGCCGGTTTCGTTCTTCTAGCAGTGCATGCTGCTGCTCATTTTGCACAAGCTTCATACGCTGAATAGCCGTACCAATTTGCAGTGCAATACTTTCAAGCAGATTCAGCTCCTCCTGTGTAAATGTGACCTTCCCTTTTGCCGCCACATTTAATAAGCCAAACGTACGCTTACATGCTTGGAGAGGAACGGTTGCATGATGGGTAATTCCTTCTGTATCTCCAAGCTTTTGCTCAATCGCCGTTTCAATCCGTTTACAATTGATGATATTGGTCGCTGATTGCAGTGAGCCTTTTGTGTAGCGGTTGATGCAATAGCAATCGTTTTGACACATCAATTGCTTTCGATCCTTTGCCAGTGCTTCAGGTAAGCATACTTCTGCCATTAGTTCATACGATCCGTCTTCTTCTATAAAATAAATCCATGCTGTTTGAAAGCCTGTCACTTCCATAAGCATATGAAGCACTTCATGAAGCGTTTCCTTCATTTCCATCCCTTCATTTAGCTTTTCAGCAATTTCTTTTAACGTTTTTAATGTTTTGACTTTTTCTTGGTAATCTCCCATCGTGTGTACCCCCGGCTTTTACTGCCTCTCTGATCAATATGTTGATTATACCATGAGCATCTGTGCGGCTCTTTCTCAAAAAGGATGATTTTTTCTCATCCTTTTGACTGAGAAAAAGCCATCATGCATGACATGATGGCTTTGTGATGTTTTATTTAGCTGTTTCTTCCACAATGTCATAGACGACTTTCATGACTTCTTCTGATAAGTGTTTCAGCTTTTCTTCGCTGTCAGTTAACGATGTGCCTTTGACTGCAATATAAAATTTGACTTTAGGCTCCGTACCAGAAGGTCGTAAACAAAACCATGAGCCATCTTCAAGGAAATATTTCAGGACGTTTGATGCCGGCAGATGAATCGTTTCTTCTTTCTTTTCAGCCACAAGGTGCCTTTGACTTGATTGATAATCCTCAATGACCGTAATGCGCTGACCGGCGATAGAAGCTGGCGGGTTTGATCTAAAGGTATGAAGAATAGCAGAAATCTGCTCTGCTCCTACTTTCCCCTTTAAGGTTAATGACTTTAACCCTTCTCTATAAAATCCAAATTCCTTAAAAATATCAACAAGCGCATCGTATAATGACTTGCCTTGTTTCTTATAAAAGGCTGCGACCTCAACTGCTAATAGCGCCGCTTGAACTGCATCTTTATCTCGTGCAAAATCACCGATCAAATAGCCGTAGCTTTCTTCATAGCCAAATTGAAACGTGTATTCTCCGCTTTCTTCAAACTGCTTGATTTTTTCTCCGATAAATTTAAAGCCAGTGAGCGTATCAATGGTGTCAGCTCCAAATGCTGAGGCAACAGCACGCCCAAGCTCACTTGTCACAATCGTTTTCATCACAACGGGGCGAGGCGGCAACTGACCTAGTTTTTGTTTTTCAGATAATAAATAATGAAGTAGTAAGGCGCCTGTTTGGTTGCCGGTCAAAACGGTAAATTCACCATCATGATTTTTCACAGCGATACCTAATCGATCTGCATCTGGATCTGTCGCAATCAACATATCAGCATTTTGCTTTTCGCCAAGCTTGATGGCGTATTCAAAAGCGGCATGCTCCTCTGGATTTGGAGACGTGACCGTCGAGAATTGTGGATCTGGTTTTTCCTGTTCAGGTACAACCGTCACATGCTCATAACCAAAGGCCTGAAGTCCGTTTCGGACAGGTTTATTCGCCGTTCCATGAAGCGGGGTAAACACCACTTTGACATCGACTTCTTTTGCAAGCTCAGGGTGCACACGAATGGTTTTTAATTTTTCCATATACGCTTGATCGATTTCTTCACCAATCATGCGGATCAAACCATTTTGCTTCAATACTTCTTCTGATTCCACTGAAATGGCTAATTCATTTTCGATGGCATCTACTTCTTTAATGACTTGATCTGCTTCAAATGGGGGCATTTGGCCTCCATCTTCTCCATATACTTTATAGCCATTATATTCCGGCGGATTGTGACTTGCTGTCACAACAATCCCTGCAAAGGCATTCAGTTCTCGAACTGCAAAAGAGAGTTCTGGTGTCGGACGCAGTTCATCAAATACGTATGTTTGAATGCCATGTGAAGCAAGTGTTTTGGCCGCTTCCATCGCAAATTCAGGAGATTTATGGCGTGAATCATAGGCAATGGCGACGCCTCTTTTTTTTGCATCCTCTCCATGTGCTGCAATATACGCAGCAAGACCAGCGGATGCTTTTCGAACAGTGTAAACATTCATTCGATTCGTTCCAGCACCAATTTCTCCGCGCATTCCTCCAGTACCAAACTCAAGGTTTTTGTAGAAACAGTCTTCAAGTGCTTGATGATCATCTTGATGTGCCTCCAGCCATTCCCTCAGTTCAGTATCCAGGTGCTTCTCATTGATCCAACGCTCATAATTCGTATTCCAACTCATGGTCGTCCTCCCAGCTCTTATCATCAATAAAATAACATCTACTGTTATTTTATATGGAATTATCCTTCATGTCATGTTATATCATGAACATATGAAAAAACGATGAACAAAATAAAAAAAGCCGATACACGATCGGCTTTTTACTTATTCAGCATCAAGCGGTACGACTGCTTCATGGAATAGTCGGTCTAATTCAGTTTGATGTTTCTGTTTTGTCTCTTCATCCCAGCCAAAACGATCTGCCATATAGTCAACAACAGGCTGTGCATACGTTTTTGCCCAATTGATATTAAATAATAGGCTGCCTGTTCTTCTCAAGAAGAAATCGACAGGTGTTACAGCCAATTCTTCTTCGATCGCATAGACAAGTTCAGCCAACACATATGCGGGAATGTTTCGTTTGTCTGCTTCCCCTTGAAGCTGCTCTACACGCTTGAAGACATTGCTGACGTTTGAGCCATATTTCTCAGCTAATTTTTGTGCAATCGGTTCTGTCAAACCAACGGATGCTCCTTCTGCCGTTTTCGCTTGAACAAAGGATGCCATATTTTTCGAACCGCCTACATGCCCACCTGAAATTGGCATATGTTTCGTTTTACATGGTCCGAAATCTTTTCCAGTTTCCTCTTTCAGTCCATCACGTACAAGATTCACAATGTGTTCAGCCATTTTACGGTAACCTGTTAATTTACCGCCGGCAATCGTGATTAAGCCTGAAGATGATGTCCATACCTCATCTTTACGAGAAATTTCTGAAGGATCTTTCCCTTCTTCATGAATGAGTGGACGAAGACCAGCCCAGTTAGATTCAACGTCTTTCTCTGTAATGTTAAGATCTGGGAACATATATTGAATGGCTTTGATCACGTAATCACGATCTGCTTTTGTCATACGCGGATGTTCCAGCTGTTTTTTGTAAACGGTATCTGTTGTTCCCACGTACGTTTTTCCTTCTCTTGGAATCGCAAAGACCATTCGTTTATCAGGTGTGTCAAAGTAGATTGCTTGTTTTAATGGGAAAACAGATTGATCAAATACTAAGTGAATTCCTTTTGTATGCTGTAAATGTTTCCCCTCTTTTGAGTGGTCCTTGTCTCTTAGCTGATCGACCCATGGACCTGTCGCATTGACGATTTTTTTCGCATATACATCGTATGTTTTCTGTGTTGTGACATCTTCAATGACAACACCGACAACTTTGCCTTTATCATAAATAAATTCTTTTACTTTCGCATAGTTGACCGCTTCTGCCCCGAATTTCACAGCCTCTTTCATGACTTCAATTGTCAGACGTGCATCATCTGTACGGTATTCAACATAGTAGCCCCCGCCTTTTAAGCCATCCTTTTTCACAAGCGGTTCTTTTGCAAGTGTTTCTTTCGCACTTAGCATACTTCTGCGTTCACTATGCTTAACGCCAGCTAAAAAGTCATATACTCTAAGTCCGATTGAAGTTGAAAACTTACCGAATGTCCCGCCTTTATGCATCGGAAGAAGCATCCATTCTGGCGTTGTCACATGAGGACCGTTTTCGTATACGATGGCACGCTCTTTACCGACCTCTGCGACCATTTTCACTTCAAATTGTTTTAAATAACGAAGTCCACCGTGCACTAGTTTCGTTGAGCGGCTAGACGTACCTGCTGCGAAATCCTGCATTTCCGCAAGACCGACACGCATTCCGCGTGAAGCCGCATCAAGTGCCGTACCTGCGCCTGTAATACCCCCACCAATGATAAACACATCATATGGTTTTTTTGTCATGTCCTGAAGCATTTGTTCTCTTTCTAAGCTAGAAAAAGTCATCTCTTGTTCCTCCCATGTTGTACGGTAAAGAAAAAGAGACCGCAAACACCCAAAGCGTATTTCTACACTTCGGTGCTTGCGGTCTCTCCAGTTCTCCAACCGTTCTATTAACTTACTTGAAGTATACCATACTTTTTGTTTATTTGAAAGCTTGAGCTGCTTTTACAGCCTTTTTCCACCCGCTGTATAACGAGTCACGGCTGTCTTCTTCCATTTTAGGTTCAAAGCGCTTGTCAAGGTTCCATTGTTTTGCAATGTCTGAACGGTCGTTCCAGAAGCCAACTGCTATTCCCGCAAGATAGGCCGCACCGAGTGCCGTCGTTTCATTAATTTCTGGACGTTCTACTGGTACATCGAGCAAATCACTTTGGAAGCCCATTAAGAAATCATTCTTTACAGCTCCGCCATCGACACGCAATGTTTTAAGTGAGATGTTTGAATCTTTTTCCATCGCATCTAAAACATCTTTCGTTTGATAAGCAAGTGATTCTAACGTTGCTCGAACAAAGTGCTCTTTAGAAGTACCGCGTGTTAAACCGAATACAGCGCCTCGGACATCACTATCCCAATATGGTGTGCCTAAACCAACGAATGCTGGTACGACATATACGCCGTCTGTTGACTCAACGCGCTCAGCATAAGCTTCACTGTCTTTTGAGTCTTTAAACATTCTAAGTCCATCACGCAGCCACTGGATCGCTGAGCCAGCAACGAAAATACTTCCTTCTAAAGCATATTCAACTTTGCCGTCAATGCCCCATGCAATCGTCGTTAACAATCCATGATCCGACTTAATTGCTTTTTCCCCTGTATTCATCAACATGAAACATCCTGTACCATATGTGTTCTTCGCCATTCCTTCTTCAAAGCAAGCCTGACCGAATAACGCAGACTGCTGATCTCCCGCCGCTCCTGCAATCGGAATATTTTTACCGAAGAAGTGATAGTCTGTTGTTTCACCATAAATGTGTGATGATGGTTTGACGTCTGGCAGCATGGAAGCTGGAACACCTAAGATATCAAGGAGTTCTTCATCCCATTTCAGATCGTAAATATTGAACATTAACGTTCTTGATGCATTCGAATAATCTGTCACGTGTGATTGCCCGCCAGTCATTTTCCAAATGAGCCATGTATCGATTGTGCCAAACAGTAAGTCACCATTTTCTGCTTTCTCACGAGCACCTTCGACATTGTCTAAAATCCATTTCACTTTAGTGCCTGAGAAATAAGCATCAATCAGAAGACCGGTTTTATTTCTAAACGTTTCATCGTGCCCTTGCGCTTTTAGCTCATCACATATACCCGATGTTTGTCTAGACTGCCAAACAATTGCATTGTAAACGGGTGCGCCTGTATGTTTATCCCAAACGACAGCTGTCTCACGCTGGTTCGTAATTCCGATACCGGCGATTTGATCTGCTTCAATTCCTGATTCGATTAAAGCAGTTGAAATAACTGATAGAACAGAGCTCCAAATTTCATTTGCATTGTGTTCTACCCAGCCTGGGTTCGGAAAATATTGATTGAATTCCTTCTGAGCTGTATGTGCAATTTTACCTTCTTGATCAAATAAGATCGCTCTTGAGCTTGTTGTCCCTTGATCTAATGCGAGAATATATTTTTCTTTTGCCATGGTGTTTTCCTCCCCTTACATACTTTCATTGACAGCATTTGTCTGGTTTTTCGTAGAAACATAGAGTCCTAACAATACCACAACTAAAATAACGCTTACAATCCAAAAGGCTGGTGTGACGTTCGCTTTAAAGGCTGCATTATAGAAAACACCGCCAAATGCACCGCCCAAAATTGGACCAACAACAGGAACCCAAGCATATTTCCAATTTGATGGACCTTTACCTGGAATCGGCAGAATGGCATGTGCGATTCTTGGACCTAAATCACGTGCAGGGTTAATTGCGTAACCAGTTGTACCACCTAATGAAAGACCAATTGCGACAATTAAGAAACCAACAATCAGCGGATTGACTCCGTCTGCAAATTTATTTGCACCAATCGCTAGAATTCCTACCACCAATACAAATGTACCGATGACTTCACTGAGCACGTTTGCAAAAGTATGCGGAATCGCAGGACCAGTTGAGAATACGCCTAGTTTTGCACCTGGATCGTCTGTCGCTTTCCAGTGTGGTAAGTAATGTAAGAAGACAATAATAGCTCCGAGTAATGCGCCAAGCATTTGACCGACAATATACATTGGAACATCAGCCCAAGGAAAACTTCCTTCTAATGCAAGACCTATTGTCAGCGCCGGGTTTAAATGTGCACCGCTGATTCCTCCAGTGGCATAAGCTGCAATCGCTACTGCAAATCCCCATCCGAAAGCGATTACAATCCAGCCGGACTGATAAGCGAGCGATTTCTTTAAACTGACTGCCGCACACACACCGCCTCCGAAAATAATCAGAAGCATTGTACCAACGACTTCACCCCAAAATGGTGTCATGAAAAATTCCTCCTCTGGTTCAGTTGCCATCCCCTATAAATGTGTAGAAAAGATAAAGAAAAAAGACCCACAACAAACATACTTTACATCAGGGTCATTTGTCACCTAGTAAAGCGTCGTTGTGGATCTCCGTTTCTCCATCACATGATATTAACTTAGTGCTATAGTATCAGAGGATGAAAACGTTGTCAATCAATTTTCACATTTTATCTTTTTCACTTTTGGAACGCTTTCCAAAGCTTTGTATTCGATGTGGTGACAGCTGTCGCCCCTGCTGCAAGCGCCCGTTCTACATCTTCTTTTGTTCGGATAAATCCTCCTGCAAATATTGGTATTCCAGCTCTTTCGCGCACTTCTGTAATTAAATCTGGCACGACACCCGGCAATACTTCAATAAAATCTGGACGATGTTTTCCGACAAACTCCATGCTTTTTTCCATCGCACTTGTATCAAGTAAAAACATTCGCTGGATGGCATATACCTTTTTCTGCTTGGCTTTTACTATGACAGAAGACCTAGTAGAAATAATACCTGCCGGTTTCATTTCCTGACAAATAAATTCCGTTCCGTACTCATCATGTTTAATTCCGTGAATGAGATCGACATGGACAAACATTTTTTTATGATGTGCATTCGCCTCATTCATGATGCCCTTAAGCCGCCCTAAGTGAACATCTAGTAAGACCCCATATGTAAATGGACTTTTTAAAAATTCCTCAAATTGCTTCATATTGCGAACAGCAGGTAGAATGGGTTGATCATGAAAACTCATATGCCGTCTCCTTCTAATGTGTATTGGTTCTATCTTCTCCTTACAGTAATAGAATCGCATGTTTTTTTCAATACACCTAGTGTGCCCATTGACCATTCAGCCTAGCAGATCGATTAAAACCTGATCCTTTCTGGACATAGAAAAAAGCAGAGAAACCTCTCTGCTACAGCGTGTAGACAAACCCTCGCATTCTTTGTAATTCCTGCGTGCTGGTGCTCACGAATGTCAAATTCGCTCCGCGCCAGTACTCGTCCTTCCTAGGGATGCAAAGGTTTTCTATCACGCTGAAAAGAAGACAAAGGGCTAAAATAAATAATATTTTAGCCCTTTGTCAACAATCTGAAGCTGAGAAATCTCTGCTATAATTGTGCCATGCTTTCTTTTAAAGTATGGATAATGAATGAGGCGTCTTCATCAGTGATATTTAGCGGTGGTGCTAGCTGTGCCACGTTATTATAGCCAGCCACTGTATCGCCATTTTTCCCAATGATCAATCCTCGTTTTTTACATTCTGCAATCAATTGACCGACTACACTTGGATCAGCTGGCTTTTTTGACGCCTGATCCTGCACAAGCTCAATCCCAAACAGCAGGCCTTTTCCTCTCACATCACCGACAAATGGATGCTCTTTTAACTCTTGCAAACGATCGAGCATGTCTTGGCCAAGCTTGCCTGACCGCTCCACTAATTGCTCGTTTTCCATGATCTCTAGGTTAGCAAGCGCAACCGCACAGGAAGCAGGGTGACCGCCAAATGTATTCACATGCCGTAGCCTGTCATACGTATCTTCTCCTGCATACGCTTCATAAATGTCTCGTTTCACGCACGTTGCAGATAGCGGTAAATATCCACTTGTGATCCCTTTTGCCATGGTGATAATATCTGGTTTTACCTCTTCATGCATAAATCCAAACCGCTTTCCTGTCCGGCCAAAGCCGCATATCACTTCATCCACAATGAGGAGCGCCCCATGATCTTCACAGATTTCTTTCACCTTCTTCAAATATCCTTTTGGCGGCATTAAGATACCGCCTCCTGTAATCATCGGCTCCATGATGACGCCAGCAATGGTCTCACTTAATTCCCACGTCATAGCTTGATCGATTGCATCAGCACTTGCCAAGCTCTCTTGATCTTCAGGATGCCGGTACATATCAGGCGGTGCGACATGGATAAACCCCTGCCCTAACGGTTCATATTTGTACTTACGCTGCGCTTGACCCGTTGCGGCTAGAGCTGCTGCTGTATTGCCATGATACGATCGATATCGGGAAATGAATTTTGTTCGTGTACTCTCTCCCTTTTGCGCATGATATTGTTTGGCTATTTTAAATGCCGCTTCGTTCGCTTCAGAACCACTGTTAGAAAAAAAGATCACATAGTCCCCGCCTAGCCATTCATTGAGCTTCTCAGCCAGCTGAATCGCTGGCACATGGCTTTGTGTCAGTGGGTAGTAAGGCATCGTATTTAATTGCCTATACGCCGCTTCTGCAAGCTCTTTACGTCCATATCCGGCATTTACACACCACAACCCTGACATCCCGTCTAAATAGCGATTTCCATGAATATCTGTCACCCATGCGCCTTCTGCCTCATGAATCACCATACTTTCATTTTCTTTGTTTGTCCCTTTCATATGATGCCAAATGAACTGATCATCTTTCGCCTGAAGATCTTGTGCGTTATGTGTTTTCATCTTCCCACGCCCCCATGTATCCGTTTTCATCATCAAAGAAGCTTAAACCGGTCCTGCATATGACCTCTCCATTCATTATATGGATAAAAAGTGAGGCATATGAAACTGAAACAAGACCGCCCGTGTCGTTACTCTCATTATAAAAAAGGGGCCAGACACATTACATTAGACAGATCGTCAACTGATTGAAAAGAACCATGAGACACTCTACTTGATCCCTTGGCAAATCTAACATATACCGTTAATGGCGATTCCCCTGTAAAAATTCATAAGCAAGGATCGCAAATTCAAGCGCTTGACGTTTTGGCGCTTGCATCATATCCTCACCAAGTAAAGCATGAAGCTTATCCAATCTGTGATAAAGCGTCTGCCTCACAATATAGAGCTGGCTTGCGGTTTCTTTTTTAGAACCGTTTGTCTGTAAAAAGATATTCAGCGTCTGATAGAGCCTGCCGCTATTTTGTTTATCATATAAAATCACCGGCTCTAAATACTCTTTCACCATGCATTCTAATAACCCGCTTTCTTTCATGACAGGCATCAATCGAAGCATATGTAAATCTTGATAAAATGGGCTTTTTATCCGTTGCGGCATCACTTTCTTTAAATGCAGCACTTCTTTCGCTGCTTGAAAACTTTTTCTCATGTACTGAAATTGCTCACAATATGAACCGATTCCATAATTGATGACTGCCTCGCCGGGCTTCTCACGGTCATATAATTGCGTGATGTCGTTTGCCGCTTTTTCTGCACGCTCTTTCCAGTCCTCAACTTTTCTTGTATTCAATAAAATAAATAAGGTTTGTCCTTGATGCTCGTACACAATCAAATAGAAACCAGCACGCTGAAAAATAGAACGGCAAGAGACAAGAAAATAAAGATTCCCTGCGATTTCTTCTATTTGGTGGTTTTTTTGAAAGAGCATCACCACACAGCCGGTCGGTTTTTTCAGTCCTTCTGTTTCCTCAAGGTGTTCTATGATTTCTCTTTCTGTATGCTCTTCATGAAACCATTTTTGCAGCCATTCATTCTCTTTTGTCTTCTTCAGCTCTTCTGTATACAGCTCTCTTAAAGTTTGCTGGGCAAGGGCATTCGCTCCTTTATCCATCACAAGCAGTTCAAATTCCGAGAGTGTGTTCGATTGATGAATGAGGACGAGGTCTGCAAAGGTTTGTTTGAGTGCAAGGACTTGTTTTTGCGTCACTTCATATCCTTTTGGTAATGAAGCATATTGCAAATAATTCATCACCAGCTCTTCTGTTTGTTTGGAAGAATCACATAAAATAATCGGCTCACCTTGAACAGGGATCAGCAGTAGTATCCCTCTCACATGCTGATACACTTGATCCAAAATATCCATCTGCGGATGAGGAGTTAGTAAAAGCTCATTCAGCTTTGACGACAAGGCTTCTAAATCTGCCATCATCTGATACTGACGTTCAATCATCATCGTATGGAGATGCTGTGTAATATTGACGAACTTCACTTCTTTTGTAAACAGAATTAGCGGAAAATCACGTTCTTCTGCATAAATAATCAGTTCTTCCGGTACATCAAACCGGAGCGGTACAAACTCAATACATAATCCAGCCGCACCTGAGTCAATCAACTGTCTTAAAAACGCCTGAAAGACTTCCAATTGATCATGGAAGCCTGCGGCCGTCGTTAAGATCAGCTCGCCTCCGTTTAACAAATCCTCTACAGCAGGCACTTCAAGTACATGTACCCATTTTACCTGCCGAAACAATCCCTTTTCCCCAGCTAACACTTTCGCATGCGTAAAATGCTTCGTTTTTAACACATCACTTACTTGAAAATGAACATCTACATTCATTCATAAGTCCCCCTTTGTTTGCCGTCCCCTATCCCAGAGGGTGCATGGATAAAATCCATAATAAAACAGGTAAAGTCACAATACTTAAAATCGTACTGAGAAACGTCGTGCTTGAGACAAACTCAGGTTTCGTTCGAAATTGCACAGCCATCAGCGTGGTATTCGCCGCAGTCGGCATCGCTGCAACTAAAATCATAATTTGTTTCACCAAATCATCTACCGGTAAAATAAGCGTAAAGCCGAATGCGATGAGTGGTGAGATAAACAGCTTCAGCAGCACCGCATAGGAAATATTACGATAATCCACTTGTTTAAAAGAAATCACTGCGAGCTGCATACCTAAAATCAGCATAATCGTTGGTATCGCTGCATCCCCGACCAGCTGAACACCTGTCATAAGCTCTTTAGGTAATGAAAGGTCAATGAGCTGAAATAATAGACCAAGAAGAGCCCCGTAAGCAACCGGCATACGCAGCACTTTTTTTAGAACGACCTTCAAGTCTCCCGCGTCCTCTCCACCTTTTGCTGCATAATACATGCCGATCGTACTCATGACGAGCTGCTGAAGGACCATTAGCACAATCGCAATATCTAAACCAGCTGCTCCAAAAACAAGAAGGACAACAGGCGTGCCGTAATTTCCATTATTCATAAATGCTGATGACAAAATCATGGCGCAATACGTTTCATTCGAATACCCGTAAATTCGAGATAAAATGAAGACACATAAAACAAGTGAAAGACAAAGCCCTACGACAAATATTGATAAGTACACATAGTCCATCGATACTTTATTTTGATAAAAGGTTTCAAACGCAAGAAATGGTGACATTAAATATAAAGACATTGATGAGAGCGTATGTATATCAAAACCAATTGTCTTCTGCCCAATATACCCTATAAGGAATATGCCGAACACTGGCATTAAGACAAGTAAAAACTCCATGCAGCACCTACTTTTCTCTAGATGAATTCCTTCTTTTTTACCCTCTTATCATACCACTGATCATCAATAAAAAAGAAGCACCCTTATGAAAGGTCGCTTCTCTCCTCATCCATATAAAACACTTCCCATAAATGACCATCACGATCCTGAAAGCTCCAGCCATACATGAAATCATGGTCTTGTTTTTCCTTAAACGGTGAACCACCAGCTGCGATCGCACGCTCTACAAGCTCATCAACCTCTTCCCTCGTCTCGACCTGTAAAGAGATAATGACCTCTGCGCCATTTCTGGCATCTACCAATTCCTTCTCTGAAATGGATTGGAAATGCTTAAGTGATAACAGCATGACTGTGATCGTCTCATTCATCACAAAACAAGCAGCATGTTCATTCGTCAGTTCTTGTTGAAAGTCAAAACCCAGCTGTTCAAAGAAAGCCTTTGACTCATTTACATGCTTAACCGGCAAATTGATATACAGATGTTTAGATTGTCGCCCCATATCCCTCTCCCTTTGTAAAACATCATTTCCATTCAGTATATTCGTCTTTTCATTTGGCATCCCTTTGTCGCATGAAAAAATAAGCGGTAAGTCTCATTACCTTATTTTAACAAAAATGTATAATAAATCTCGTGCACAATACTAAATGAACTAGGAGGTTTTCTTAATGAAAACAATCGCAAAATCTTTGATGCTCTCCACCACTGTCCTTTTATTCGCTTCACCTATTACACAAACAGCTGATGCTGCATCTATTCAAACGAAGCAGGTGACAGCAGAAAGTGATTTTCAGCTTCCTTCAACAACAGACACCATTAAACAAAACATCGAACAATCTTTCCAAAAACAAGAAAAGTGGCTACAAAAATTAGAAGTGATTGCCGGACAAGAAAAACGTGAACAATTTGAGCAGTTTTTCAACCAGCATGTAGGACCTGATTTAAAAAATCTTTTAGAAGAGCCTGCTCTTACATGGAAACAAGTAGAAAAAACGATTTATCAATCTCTTGTCAAATCAGACGTTCCATTTTTAGCTGCCAAAAGCATTGCCCACTTTGCTACACTCGCATTAAAGAAAATGTAAACATACAGAAAAGCGCCTCGCATAACTGCGGGGCGCTTGTTTTGATTATTTCTTATATTCAATATGGTACACGTCTCTTCTTCGGTCTTTCAGCTGACGAACCGTCCCATCTTGACGCTGCCTTCTTAATATTTCTAAGTCGACATCACCGACAACCACCATTTCAATATTCGGGTTGCATTCCCCTACAATGCCATCTCTTGCGAATTCAAAATCAGATGGTGCAAAGATGGCTGATTGTGCATATTGGACATCCATGTTTTCTGTTTGCGGAAGGTTTCCGACTGTTCCAGAAATGACCGTATATATCTGATTTTCAACCGCTCTCGCCTGCGCACAGTAACGCACTCGTAAATAGCCTTGACGGTCTTCTGTACAGAATGGAGTGAAAATAATTTTCGCTCCTTTGTCAGCTGCAATTCGAGCAAGCTCAGGGAATTCAATATCGTAGCAAATTTGGATCGCAATTTTACCGCAGTCCGTATCAAATACCCGGACTTGGTCACCAGCTGAAATCCCCCACCATTTTCTTTCATTCGGCGTGATATGCAACTTATATTGCTTTTCAATCGTTCCATCACGTCTAAATAAATAGGCGATATTATAGATTTTCCCTTCCTCTTCAACGAAATGAGAACCACCGATGATATTAATGTTGTACTTGACCGAGAGATCTGTAAACAAATTGATGTAGTCCTCGGTATATTCTGTGATCCGCTGCACTGCTAGACTTGGTGATCTCTCTTCTAAATATGACATAAGCTGGGTTGTAAAGATTTCCGGGAAAACGGCAAAGTCAGCTGACGCATCTGATGCCACATCCACGTAATACTCCACTTGATTCATAAACTCCTCAAAGGAATGAATTTGCTTCATTGCATATTGAATGACACAAATACGTACTGGGAACGCCGATTTATAATATCTTTTCGATTGCGGGCGATAATCGACATTGTTCCATTCCATTAGCGTTGCGTACGTGCTGGAAGCTTTATCATCCGGCAAGTAATTCGGATTGATCCGCATCAGGCTAAATTCATTTAACAGCTGAAAAGATAGCACAGGATCATAAATTTGGTGCAGCATGACTTGCTCTACATATTGGCGAGGCGTCATTTCCTCTTGATATTTATGATAATTCGGGATACGTCCACCAATGATGATGCTTTTTAAATTTAATCTTCTCGCTAAGTCTTTTCTTGCTTCGTATAAACGATGACCGATTTTCATCCGGCGGTACTCAGGACTGACCATTACTTCAATTCCGTACATATTCATCCCATCTGGATTATGGTTTGTGATATATCCATCATCTGTGATGTCCTGCCATGTGTGACGATCATCGTATTCATCAAAGTTAATTAATAAACTTGAACATGAGCCAATGATTTCTCCCTCGAATTCCGCACAGAACTGGCCTTCTGGGAAATGTTCAAGGTGGCTTTCAAGGTGCTCTTTTTTCCAAGGGTCCATGCCTGGAAAGCATACCTCTTGCAATGCGATGATTCGGTCGATATCTTCTTCTCTAATATTTCGAATCACCATTCTTTTTTCAAATCGCGTTAAATCTAGTTTTTCTGCCATGATGTATTGCCCCCTTACTGATCCTCTTTTTCAAGCTGATGGAATAGCTGGAGCAATTCGATTTCAGCCATGGATTCTAATCTCGCGTCATATTCTTCAAACTGCAGTGTGCTCGTCACTTTATTTGGCACGATGACACATTTCATACCCGCTCGTTTGGCAGCGATTGACCCATTCACAGAGTCCTCAAATGCCACGCAATCTTTTGGCTCAACGCCTAAGCATTGTGCGGTTTGCAAATAAAGTTCTGGGTGAGGTTTCACTTCTTCCACATCGTCTGACGTGCGGATACATTCGAAGTAATCGAAAAGTCCAATTTTTTTCAGGTGATCAGACACCCATTTATAATCTGAGCTGGAAGCAAGTCCAATCTTAATTCCAAGCTCCTTTGCCGCTTCTAAATAAGCTTCTACACCAGGTCTTGCTGCTTCGTCCTTCATTCTCTTTTGAAAACGTGAACGCCGGTCTTCTGTGAGTGCCTCATGATCTAATGTCTTTCCTAACTGCTCTTCCAAGTATTCAAAAGGCTTAAAACCTGCCTGCGTTCCAATCACATTTCCCCATACAGACAGAGGCAGCTCCGATTCATGCTCCGCAAACATTTCCTGCAGAACCTCATATTCATGTGTTTCTGTATCTAAAATTAATCCATCAAAATCAAATATAATCGCCTTTACCAAAGAGGCCACTCCTTTTTTCCGAAAGTCTGAAATATCTTCCATACTGCTATCATATCGTGAATAAAATTGACTTTCAAAGATGAATGTCTGCTAAAATGATTATGTATAAAAGGAGCCTGCATCGTTTTGTCAGGCTCCTGTCATGTTCGATTCTTTCTGCAAGAGATCCAAGCGCTCCGATTCGTGGAGAATAGACATTGTTGAAAAAGAGCGGAATTGGTATTACAGATCTTGAAGGTTTCTCCGTTCCCTTAAAAATAGTATGTGCGACGACCTTGTAAGTTAACAAGGAAGTTCACACCAACTTTTACGCATTTTGAAGGTGACGGCCTGCAAAATCATCTAAATCAAACGGGAAAGAAAAGCCGCACGCATTAATTTGTTCACGGTTGAGTTCAAATAACTCACGATCTCGTTTTGTGATATGTCGCTTCGGCTTTAAAATAATGGTATGTAATAGCTGAAGACCTGATAAGATACGAAAAGCATCATCCATTGTCCCGTTATACACACCATCAATGAATGTAAGCGGGGGTTGTTTTTCCTGCGCTTCTCCATTGACAGAATGGGATAAAAGATCTTCAATTTCCTTTGATACTTCTTCAATTGCCTGCTCTTGAAGGTCTGTCGCAGCTTTCATTAATCTCACGTGGCATCTACCTCTCTGTCGTTATTACTCCATTCAGAATAGCACAGAAAAAAAGTCATTCGCTAAGGTAAGTGTTTCCTATATATACCCAAAGAGAGGACGAATATCATGATCATAAAAGGACACACGCTCTCCCTAAAAGTAGGTGAGCATCAAAATGGCAATTCCTTAAGTCAATTTTTAAAAGACGAAGTGTCTGCCTCTAAACCGATTATCCATTTTTGGATGGAGCACCAAAAAGTCCGTCTCAATCAAAAACCTGCCCACCATGCTGCAAAAGTGAGTACAGGTGATCAGATTCTCATTGATTTATTTGAGACGGAAGAAAGTGATGTGACGCCAGAATACGGTGAATTAGAGGTACTCTTTGAAGACGAGCATTTATTAGTTGTCCAAAAGCCTGCTGGAAGGCCGACGCATCCAAATGAAAAAGGACAAACAGGTACGCTGGCGAACCTAGTCGCTTTCCATTTTCAAGCAAATGGAGAAGAAAAGCGGGTCAGACATATACATAGGCTGGATCAAGACACAAGCGGCACCGTTATTTTTGCCAAACACAGGTTGGCACATGCTGTACTCGATCAAATGCTTTCAAAAAAAGCGATTAACAGAACGTATCTTGCCATCGCACAAGGACTGTTTAAGAAAAAGAAAGGAACGATCCAAGCAGCCATTGGACGTGATAAACACCATGCCGTCAGAAGGAGGGTTTCTCCTACTGGTCAAAGCGCCAAGACTCATTATGAGGTCTTCCATCTCAATAAACGTTTACAGATGACGGCCGTTAAGCTTCGATTAGAAACAGGCAGAACGCATCAAATTCGGGTCCATCTTAGCAGTCTCGGGCATCCTTTAGCTGGCGATACATTATATGGCGGGAAGCGTGACCTGATAAACAGATGCGCCCTTCATGCCAAACAAGTAGACATGAACCATCCATTCACAGGTGAAAAGCTGACGATAGAAGCACCGCTTCCACCTGATATGGCTGAATTAATGGACAATATGTAGAAAAAGAGCCTGATCATACAGGCTCTTTTGACGTTAGACAGATGCTCTTTTCGCATAAATAATGTACCGCTCTGGTGCATTGCCGACAAAATGAAATGGATAGCATGTGGTTAACACAAGCTCTTCTTTTTTATTTTGTAAGGTAATAATGGATGTATCATGCTGATCCACAATTTTCGTATGCGTAATTTCATAAACAAACTCACCATACGGTACAGTGATTTTCAGCTGATCCCCAATATCCAGTTCACCAGTCCGGCGGAAGACCGTATCCCTGTGTCCCGACAAAACGATTTGTCCATTTTGATCAGGGTAATAACTGCCTTTATAATGACCGACGCCTTTGGCAAGGTCGTCCGCATCTGTCCCTTCAACAATCGGCAAATCGGCTTTTAATTTCGGAATGGTCAGGATGCCAGAGGCTTTCCCCATTTCAGGTGAAAATTTTTCCTTCGTCATCCCTTGATCAGTTTCTACGACCTTTTTTGCTTCCTCTAAAGAATGTGCTGTTTGTAGGTGAGTAGAAGCCATTTGCCAGATTCCCCAGCCAAGCACCACAATTCCCGCTGACATGACAATCACTGCAAGCCATTTTTTCATGCGTTAACTCCTTTGTCTTTGCTGATGATTCTTTAGCTTGCTGCTGCCTTTTCTTCTTGTTTCGCTTGTTGAATTCGGCCCTCTTTTTGATACACAATAGAAGCTCCCTCGAAGCTCTTTACAAAAGCGACCGTTGCTTCTAAATCTTCTGGGCCTGTTTCCGGATTTTTCCCTAGCCGCCCAATCGGTGCATACTTACTTCCAGTGGCAGTCGCCATGAAGTTGTTCACTGTGAGTGTATACGTTTTATCGAAATCAACGGAAGAACCATCAGGCAGTTTTAAGTCGACTACTTTATATGTTAACGGATTGTACGAATAAGAAAAGCCTGAAATGCTATAATCCGGTCCAAATTGAGGAGATATTTGAGCTTCAATGATATCAACTAAATCTTTCCCCTTGATGTCCAGCTTTACTAACACATTTCCAAATGGCTGAATATTAAAGAGGTCTCCCCAAGTAATGGGTCCTTTTTCGAGATTTTGTCTGATACCGCCGCCATTCATCATGGCAAAGTCACTTTTCATTGAATATCTCATGCCATCCGCAATGAGGTTGCCAAGTGGTGTATCACCATCATTGGAATAGCCACCTTCCATCTTGACGCCAGCTTCTCCAACCACCTCACTAATAATCGGCTCCACTTCTTTTCCGTAATGGGCTAAAATGTCCGCTGCTTCCTGATCCTTTTCAATACCAGCCTGGTCTACATACTGGATCTTTGCACTCTTTTTGACAATATCCTTTGTTTTCCGGTCAAGTGTGACATTGACTTCTCCAATTGCCTTTCCGTATTCAAAGGCTTGGACAATTAATTTTCCATTCATTTCTCCATTGACCACTTCGTGATTATGGCCAGCGAAAATGACATCAATTTCGTCATCACCTTCTTTGGCGAGCCTTGCGCTTTCTCCAGTAATGGTATCACCATTTTGAGAGGCGGTCATATGAGCCAGAACTGCGATCGCTTTAATCCCTTTTTGCTTTAATTCTTTCGTTGCTTCATTGACAGCTTTGACTTCATCAGTAAATTGAATATCTTTAATTCCTTCTGGCATGACCATTCCTGCCGCTGATGTTGTCACTACCCCGATAAAAGCCACAGGAATTCCTTCGACATCCATGATTTCATAGGCCGGTAAAAGTGGTTTGCCAGTGTCCTTGTATTCGCAGTTTGCACAAACAAGCGGGAAGTTCTGCCCATCGTATCCTTTTGTGCCTTTCGGGTGATCTCCACCTTTTAAGATGCGCAATAATTCATCTACACCTTCATCAAACTCATGGTTGCCGACAGTCCCAACATCAAAGCCGATGTTCTCCATTAGTTCAACGGTTGGTTCATCTTGTAAAAGAGAAGAAACCGGCGAGCTTCCGCCTATCATATCTCCTGCATGAACTGTCAGTGTATTTTTTTGCGCAGCTTGCTTTTGTTTTATATAAGCCGCCACATAATCCATCCGTCCATATGTTCCTTTACTGCCATCACCTTTTACATCCAGCTCATATTGCTGATCAATTTTCCCATGTAAATCATTCATGCTTAAAATGGTTAATGGAACTTCACGGGTTGATGCTGACGCCTGATATCCAGCCTGCTCTGCTTCTTCTTTAGAAGCAAAAAAGATACGTTTATCCACATCGATCTCATTCCAGCTGTCAGGTGATACGTAGGTTTTTGCAGATGAATCCCCCACATAACGTGTGAGCCCTTTTTTCTGCTCGCGTGCTCTAAATTCAAACGGCTGTTCTAGCAGAGGATCTTCTTCATTCCAAATACCAAGCCCTTTTTCCTTGGCATCTTTCACTGCTTGCTGGAACATCCGATACTCTTTTTCATCTCCAACAGGCCAAATGAAATAAGTAGGGGCATATCCTTTTTTCACAAGCTCTAGGTTCGTATTCAGCCCTTTTTTGGTTTTGACTTGAGCTAAAAGACGTCCATATCCATCCTTTGCTTCCGGGCCAATCTTTAATGTGACTCGATCACCACTTGAAAGAAGCGTTTTTAAATAATCCGTCGCTTTTTGTCCAAAGCGCAGCTGGTTTTGATCTAATTCATTTTTGGGCTGGTGGTAGGTTTCTGGTGTGTCCATATTCACGAAGCGTACCTTTGTTGTGCCGAGCACAGGCTTCTTCAAATGAATGGTATCTCCATCCACAACACGATCTACCGTTGCCTCATATTCTTTTTTGATTTTTGGCGGCTTTGGCTGGTGCTTCAGCAATTTGACATCGGTTTTGTGTCTTGGAAGTACTTGCAGCGTATCATATCTGCTTAAAACGCCAGTAAACTCATACCATTTTCCGGTCTTCACTTGATCAATGGCACCCGTATCAACCATGACTCTAAGAACTGTGCTATGATATTTTTTATCGATGATGACCACATTGTATCCACCGCCAGCTGGCTGATCTGGCGCTTGTTCTACATAGCCTTTTACCTTCACTAATCTTCCTTCATATTTGCTTGCCTGATCCGATTCCAATTGTTTAATGGAAACTTTCTTTGGCGAAGGCAATGGCTGATTCACAGCATCTATCTTCAGACGATCTTGATCTGGCACAATTTCAACGAGCCCTTTATAAGTCGTCACCTTGCCAGTCACCGTGACCTTCATGCCTGCTTTCAGTTCTGGAAAATTCTTCGGCTGCGCAGAATAAATATTGAGACCAGCTGTTTTGTCTTGAATATATGTTGATAGTTTCCCATTCCCTATAGCGGATTGATCTGCTGTTACGATTCCGCTCACCGTTACCGTTTCTCCTATCAGTTTTCGGGCTTTTTTTATGTTCATCGGCTTTGTTTGTTTCCATAAAGTCTCCTTTTTCTCAGAAGAAGAAAACGCCTCAGCTGTCATCATACTAGGCAGTAAAGATTGCAGACTAAATATCACCAAAATCAAACAACAGACCATTCGAATGGATTGTATACGTTTCATTAGATTTCTCCCCTTTGAACTTCATCTCTTCTATTGTACAAAGCAATTATTGAGAATGGATGGATTTCATGTAAAGCTGATCTCAATTACTTGGAAACGTAATAATCACACGTGTCCCTTCAAAGCTTTTGCTCTCAAAACGAATGGTACCGCCATGGCTTTCAATAATCTTAATGGTCATCATTAATCCAAGACCCGTGCCTTTTTCTTTCGTTGTGTAAAAAGGTTCACCTAATTTCCCAATCTCGTCTTCTGGTATGCCCTTTCCTTGGTCTTCAAATATCAGCATCATTTGGTCGTTTTTCAATAATGAAGTCACTTGGATCACACCTGTTACTCCATCCATCGCTTCAATTCCATTTTTAAGAATGTTAAGGAACACTTGTTTTAGTTCATTTGGAATGCCTTGAATATGTGGCAGAGAGGGCGCCAGATTCTTTTGAATCGACACTCCTTTTAAGACCGCCTGAGATTCAACGACCATAATGACTTCTTCGAGCAGAAGATTCACATTCACCGGTTCAAATTTAACAGATTTGCTTCTAGAGAGCACAAGGAATTCGTTAATAATAGACTCAAGCCGATTAAACTCTGACATCATCACATCGGCATAATCCTTCTGATACTTTTTACTTTGAATCATTAGCTGTAAAAAGCCTTTTAACGACGTAAGTGGGTTACGTATCTCATGGGCAATACCAGCTGCAAGCTGTCCAACTGCTGACAGCATTTCAGACTTCATCAGCATTTTCTCAGACTGTTTTTGACTTGTAATATCCTCCGAAATCCGCATGACAGTAGACTGCATTTTGTCAGGGTCATCGATTCGGTGTAAAGAGACTCTTTCCCATCGCTCACGCCCTGATAAGTCCTGAAAATACAACTCACCTGTCCAGCTGCCCTCTCTTAAACACACGTCCCATTGTTTCGCTAGATCATCACATTGACACAACGCATAATAGACAGAAAAAATATCTTTTCCGATCAAGTCATATTCATGCTGCTGTACAAACTGACAAAAGCGCTGATTGACACACTGAATAACGCCTTCTCCCGTTGCAACCACAATATGAATATGGCTGTTATCAAGTGCTGTCACCGCAAGATGAAGAGCCTGCTTCAATTTCGTCATTTCGGTCATTTTGATCCAGGTCATCACTGCTCCCTCGCGATCTTGATCATAGAACGGCGTCATATGAACCGTGAATTGTTCTCCTTCGTTCGTTTCAATTTCACGTTCGATCACGCGCCTATCTGAAATGACAGATTGAATATCATGATAGAGCATTTCCTTCGATAGCTTCTTCACCATCGACTGAAAAGTTTGCTGGTGCCGGGTTTGAGCTGAAGTAAATAAAGAGGCAGCTGTAGGAGTGTGATAGCGAATATTCATTTCCCGGTCCACAAACAACGTGGCAAGTTCTGGCTTCACAGACGGCCGGTACAGTTCTTCTCTTGTCACCTTTAAGTTGTTTATGATATTAATAAAATGCTCGTTTGTTTTCTCGCGCACTTCTATTTGCTTGTTTTTTTCTTTTAATTGAGCCCTTGCTTCTTGCTCCTTTTGTTTGACCTCATTGAGCTCATTTTCTAAATCGACAATTCGCTGTTGATAAACCGAATTCTGCTCTGACATCCCTTTGTCCCTGCCGTTCTTTTGATTTTTTCCTCTCTCACTCATCCGAATGAGAATGACGTATACTCCTTTAAAACGGCGATCAAAATGTTTCACTGTAAAATCTGCATACTGCTTTCTTCCATTTTCCGAAATGAGGACATGTTGAAAAACAACCTCAGTCTCTTCAGTCCACACCTTTTGAATGCTTTGACTTAGTATCTCTTTCATATAATCAGGGGTTACATATTCACATAATTCATCTGAAACTTCTGCATGCGCTAAGAAAGAATAGGCACCGTTTGATATCGCGAGAATTTGCTCGCAATCGTCTATGATGAAACATGCATCATACTCCTGCTCTACTTCTTTCATATATTGGACAGCTCGTTCTTTTAACTCCGTACGACCTGCATTGTATTTAGGAACGTTTGAGTGGGTGTAAATGTTCCACTTTTCATTTAACAAATGAAATAAACGAGGGATATTGGGTACCTTTTCATTCGGTCCTAATATCAACATCCCTTGATCCTTTAGTGCATATTGGAATCGAGATAAGACTCGTTTTTGTACTTCTGGCTGGAAGTACATCAGAACATTTCGGCAACTGATAAAATCGAGGTGGATAAAAGGTGAATCAATCAATAAATTGTGAGGAGCAAAGACAATATGTTTTCTAAGCGACTGCTTCACAATAAAAGCGTCACCTTTTTTTTCGAAATATCGCGCCCTCCATTTTTCTGGCATCCGTGCCATAGACTCAAGCGAATAAACACCTTTGCTTGCACTTTGGATGGCTTTCCGGTTGATGTCTGTTGCAAACACTTGAAGTTCAATGGACACTTGTCTTCGTTTCATTTCTTCTAAAAATAACATCGCAAAAGAATAGGCTTCTTCACCTGTAGAACATCCTGCAATCCAAATGCGGCATCGAGATTTCCCATTTTTCATTGTGTTTTGAATGATCGACGGAATGATGTGATGTTCACATACTCGAAAGGCTTCCATATCTCTAAAAAAGGAAGTCGTTCCGCTTAAAAGCTGTACATGCAGGCGATCAAGCTCATCTGGTTCTCTCTCTAATAAACGATCGTACTCGGACAATAAGGAGATCGATTGGTTCGCACTCCTCATTCTTTTTTGAATGACAGAGAGCAGCCTGCGCTTCTCATAGGTTGAAAAAGCAATTCCTTTATGCATTTCAAGACGTTCAATCATTCTGATCAAAACAGGGTCTGCAACATATGTATGCGGAATGTTGATGATGTTGGCTATATATGACGCAAGTGCAGAAGGGTCTTGAAATGTTTGATGATACATACGATCAAACCCACTATTTGTCTCACTGCACGATATGGCTGTACCGCCTTGCTCAACGATTTGAAGCAAACCACTTCCTACACAATAGCCTTTTTGAAAAAAGATCGCATAGGCCTCTTCCTTTTGCACATTGGCAAGTGACTGAAACAACGAATTCACAGCACACGCCTTGTTCGTAGGATGCTGCTCTGTTATGTGTAGCCGTTTGTCTTCTGTCAATGTCACAGCTGCATGCTGCGGACAAAAATAAATCGTATTTTTCATGACTTTCTCACCATGCTTAATCGGCTTTGCTCGGTAGCCAATCGGTAAAACAAGTGCTTCCAAATCAGTTACACAATCGCCTGTCACATGATTTTGCACAACAATAAAAGAGGCATTTAATTCCTGCGGAAATGATTGAAAAAAAGCCTCAAGATGATGCTGTTCAAACGGCGAAACACCGATGCCAATCACTGGTGCCTGCACATGTTCGTCTTCTATCAAACGATTAATGATTTTGTCCTGCATCTGGTACCCCCATGTTCATTCGTCTGATACATTTTTTCGACAAAAAGGAAGAAAACCCTCTAATTGTAAATAATGTTTTTTGCATGAAAGGAGGAAAACTTCCTCACATTAAAACAGACTGTATAAACAGAAGGAGGATTCTTTATGCAAAACGATCAGCAGACAAATGTTCAAGGACATGCCCAGCAGTCCCAATTCAATCATGGCGGGCATGAGTTATTTGATTTACATGAGGTATTGGCAGGGACCATTAATATTTTGGATCAATACATGATCTTTCGGCAATTTATCCAAGATCCCGCATTATCCGACATGTTAGATCGACAATATCAATTTGTATTGTCCCAGTACAACGTCACGGTAGATTGCTTTTCTACTGGTCAAAAGCCTAGTGAAGAAACATCTACTTATATGATGAAAGAACAGACGCAGGTGACATACGGAATAAAACCATCTCAGCCTAAGAAGCCAAATCAATCATTACAGGATGTAAAAGATGCGGGAATTACAGGACATATGCTTGGTCTCGTGAAATCTCATGCTGGATTACTCTCAATGACTGCATTAGAGGTCACAAACCCTGTGGTGCGACGTGTGCTTGCAGCGCAAATTCCGAACTTTATTGAAATGGCATATGAAATTTTCTTATATCAAAACAAACATAGCTATTATCAAGTTCCACAGCTTACAGCTCAAGATATGCAGGCGATGACGTCTACATTTGCCCCTATGCAGGGACAAGTGCAGATGCCGCCAAGCAAAGTCAATCAGCAAAAACCGCTTCATTAAATAAAAACAACGGCCGACCTATTTACAGGTCAGCCGTTTTTTCTTTGATAATTCAGTTTAAATTGCTCTTCAAAATCTGTGAGACGTTGTCCTGTCGCTTGTTCAAACCCTCTATCAAAACGACTAGTTTTCGCCGTTTCCTCCATGATCTCATGTATGACATCTCGTCCATAAAGCTGCACAAGCTCATAGATCATATAGTAGCTTTGTAAATAAACATCTGTCTCATACGTCGTGCGAGATTCTTGCCAGTCTTGATCAGAATAAAGAGATTTAAAAGGAATGACGTCAAACCGTTCAGACGTGGCATTCAGCACATCATAGGCCGTCCATTCTGCTGTTCCTTCATGGAACCAAAGGGGAAAGACGACTGGAGATACCTTATATGCATGCACCTTTTCATAGAAAACAAAATGGGCATACTCATGAATGAATAACGTGTTGAAAAAGTATAAAGGCAGTGTCTCTTTCTTCAACAATTCTTCCCGTTTATCTGGGTATAATCCAATCATATGATCAACATCAGAATAAAAACCTGTAATATGCTTGATGCCAGCAAATTGCTCAATCGTCTCTTTATCATCAAAATAAATGATATCTAACGGTTTATCAGCTTCATACTGAAACACTGACATCGTTCTCTTCTTTGCCTGCTCAAGCGCTTCTATGGTCAGATCGACAAAGGCGCCCTCATCCTCTGCATAGTAGATTCGAATATGTTCATAGACTTGCTTATTGAGTCCTTCCGTTAAGACCGTTTTAGGCGAAGAATGCTCCTCTAGATATTGCCCTGCCAGCTGGAACGCTACATAAATCAAGTACGCAGTGAACGCATAAAAAATCAAACCTGCTGCAATCATTCCGCTTACAAGTTTTTTATGAATTAATGACGGTTTTGCTTTCATTTACTCCCCACCTGAATTCATCCTGCAACCTCTTTCTCTTTCTATGAAAAAACAAAGATCAACAAGAGGTGATATATTTTTTACTTTATGCAGTCAGGTGCGCAAGGTGCGGTTCCAAACAAAAAAGCCGCATATGACATACGGCTTTTGTCGTAGCTATTTTGATTCAGGGAAGACACGTCGAACCGTTTCAGTAAACTCGTCGAAGAATCCTGAAATTGGCTCTCCACTTCTAATACGTTTTCCGTACCCTGCCATACGATCGACAAAGTCTGGATTAGCAGATACATACACATTATCAATTTGTTGATCCGTCGATTTGACTTTGTCAGAAATTTTCTTTTTCAAATCGTCTGTTACATCTCCGCTTTTATTGCCTTCAAGCACGACAGCAACAAATGCATTTTTCCCTGTGACAAGTACGTTCGCTGTTTTCACTTCAGACATGTTGGCAACAAGCTCTGATGCCTTATCTGCCACTTTCACCTTCTGAGGTGTTTGCACATTTGGTTGATCCTGTCTCATGTTGTCGTTCTTATATGTGACATTTTCATACTGTCGTTTCATTGTTCCTCTTCGTTCATCGCCTTGGTTGTTCATTCCACACCCAGCAGTGATCAATGTTGGAACGAGTAATAAAGATAGCATCCATTTCTTATTCATCAATTGATTCCCTCCTTTTGCTCATAGGTTTTTCATCCAGCAGACTTTTTATGCACACATCCTCTATTTCAGCAATGAATTCATAAATCAGCCTTGATTGGTCATCCTAAACATGATGAAGAAGTATCATCACGATCAAATGGAGGGATTCGTTTGTTTAAAAAGAGAAAAGGTATGAGTACTGGTGCAATGATCGCAGCATCAACAGCCATCATTGCATTATTTTCACCACTATTACGGAGAAGACTTAGCAGAATGACTCAAATGAATTTGTCCTCAATGATGAAAGGCAAAGATCAACACCAGCATGAGTCATCTCGTCATGAGTCCCATTCACATTCACGTAAAGACTCAAAAGGTACAGCTGAAGTAGGACAAATGATCAAGCAAGCATTCACCGCTGTCCAGCCTAATGAAACAAGCCAGCATCAAACATCATCAAAAACATACCAAACTCATCAGCCGCCGAGAGAGTCTTACGCCCAGTCTCTTCACATTGATGAAAGTGTCATGAATGTAATGGATGATGAATCTATTCAGCAAGTACTCAATGACATCGAGCACAAATAACTAAAACAGGAGCCTTTTTTCAGAAAGGCTCCTGTTTATTCTCCTGAAAAATGCTCTTTCACCATGATGCAGAAGGAAGGCAAGAAGGTGATTTCGATCGTGATAACAAACCGTTCCACACCATCTAATAGTATCAACAGCTCTTTTTCATGCTGCCGATCCTTTTTTATTTCTACATGTCGCACAGTTTTAAAGGCATATACTCCTAAAACGGATGCGTCCTTTTTACGAATAGCCTTCAAAGAAAATTCTTGTACTCCAAGAGACATCGTCACCACAAATCGCTCTTCCTCATTCTCAAACCGAAACGTTAGATCTTGATATTCAATGGGCATATCTCGTTCAAATCCTTCATCAGGCCACGTCTCAAAAAAGGAAAGCCAGTCTGTTCGATCTGGAAATTGTTTTCTCCTCATTTTAAACCCCTCATAAGTGAAATTTTTATTAATTATCTTGTTTCCCCTTTTCTTTTGCAACAAATTTTAGTAATTTTAAAAAGGTGATTTTATTTTGCTAAGAGACCTCTTTATTAATTTAACAATTCTTGTCACTTTCCATTATTTATTGATGCTTGTGTTTAAAGAGAATTTTTTAAAAAAGGAAGACACCTTGCTCAGACAAATTTTTAAAGGAATCATTTCTGGGTTACTCGGTGTCCTCTTAATGTTTTTCTCTATTAAAGCAGGACCAGCCATCATCGATTTAAGACATATCCCCCTTATTTTAACGGCATTTTATGGAGGCATTGCACAAACGTTCATTGCAGCCTGTGTGATTATTATTGGCAGATTATTAATCGAAGCCAATGTCGCTTCTTTCATTAATATTTTTTCCATGATATTTATCGCCACAGCTTCCTTTTTAATTGCTGAGCGTCATATCAATCACGTCGTAAAAATGCTGTTATCTATTACCATGAGCAACGTCATAGCGACTAGTTTATTTATCTCCATCGTCAATGAAAGATCGTTTGAACTGCATGCTGCCTATTGGATTTTCTCGTATATTGCCGGTTTATTTAACTTTTATGTCATTGAGCATCAAACAAAAGCGTATCAGATGTTAAATTTGTATAAATTCCAAGCTCATTATGACTTTTTAACTGGTGTTTTAAATAAACGGAAATTCGATGAAATATTAAGTGATGCTTTTTCTCTGAACTTAAAGCAACCTATCCATCAAATGTCCTTGATTTACCTAGACATCGATTATTTCAAAACCATCAATGATCAGTATGGACATCATGAGGGAGATATCGTTTTAAAAGAAATCGGAACAAGGCTGATTAAGAACACAAGAAGCTCTGACTATATTGGGCGGATCGGCGGTGAAGAATTTGCTGTGCTTTTACCGAATTGTTCCGTTGAAAAAACATGGCAAATTGCGGAACGTTTACGAAAAAAAATGGCGGATCAGCCAATTTATTTGCAAAACGGAACATCTATTCACATTACGGTGTCAATTGGATGTGCTTATGATGCAGGAACAAGTGAAAACATGAAACAATTACCGATTATTGCAGACCAGGAGCTCTATAAAGCAAAGCAGTCAGGCCGAAACCAAGTGAGCTTTTCTGGACGAAAAAGAGAACACTTAACATAGGCTTTTTCCTCAATTTGTTAGCGCTAATTATTTTTAAAAAAGTTTTCGTATAACAGTTGTTTTTTCCCGCAAACACTGGTAAAGTAAAGGTAATTATTTTTGTTCGTATCATCTTTAAGAAGAAAGTTTTGAAAGAGTTTTCGTCTTTGAAGTTTGTGTAAGAGCAAGAATAGTGAATTTAAGCGTTAAGATCGCTTTAGGAGGAAATTTCATGTTAGAAGGTAAAGTAAAATGGTTCAACTCTGAAAAAGGTTTCGGATTCATCGAAGTAGAAGGTCAAGACGATGTATTCGTTCACTTCTCTGCTATCCAAGGCGAAGGCTTCAAAACTTTAGAAGAAGGTCAATCAGTTTCTTTCGAAATCGTTGAAGGTAACCGTGGACCACAAGCTGCTAACGTTAACAAAGCGTAATTTAAGAGCATCTGCTCTTTTAGCACTTTATAGAGTGAAGGAAAACCGCTCGGCTTATGCCGGCGGTTTTTTTGTGTAATAAAAAAAGAGAACCTGACAAGAGGTTCTCTTTTTATTTGTCCTTCTGCTTTAGTTTCTGTAAAGCAGAACGATACATATCATCATTCATTTTCGTCTCTGGTTCTTCTTCTTTGACAGGTGGTTCTGGCTGTTTAAACTTTTGAAGCGCCTGTCTATAGAAATCATCACCTGACGGAGCATCATCTGTCTGAGAAGGCTCTGACGCTTTTTCTTCCACTTCAGGCTCTACAGGTCTCGCCGCAACTTCTGGCTCGCTATGCGGCACGTCAGGATGATTCGATACATCTTCTTTGATCTCTTCCTTCTCGGCCGAAGCGTGTCTGACATTGAACGCTACTAATCCGATAATGACTAGAACAGCAGCTACTAACGCTACAATAATCGTCGCCAAAAGAACCCTCTCCTTATCGCTTTAATGACGCAGTGACTGATGCTACACGTCTTCCTAATGCTTTCCCCAGCTCAATGCCTTCTGTAGAAATCACTTCATCAGAATCAATCGGGCACGTCACACCTGCTCCATAATAAGAGCCGTATAACGCATTTTCTGGAACATTTCCAGGAAGGCCGACCACAAGCATCCCTTGATGGAACATCGGCGTAATCAAATTGTGCATCGTCATTTCTAATCCGCCATGTGTTGTCGCAGTGGTACAGAAAACGGCACCGACTTTATCGATGAGTTTTCCTTCTGCCCATAAATACCCAAGACGGTCAATCCATGTCTTTAATCCAGAACTAATGGTACCAAAGTGACCAGGGCAGCCCCAAATGATTGCATCCATTTGATCAAGCTTGCGGATATCCGCATCTTTCACATGATCAATGAACACTTCAGCTTGCTCTGTTTCACCTGCGCCAGCTGCAATCGCTTCTGCAAGTGCTTTTGTATGGTCACCTTCACTATCGTATACGACATAAATTTTCATGTACGGTCCCTCCACACTTATCTTGCATCTTGGTTTGCTTCCTTAGGTGCTGGAAGCAATGTCATTTCTTGTTTCTTATCCTGCTTTTCTTTTCGCTTTTTATCCTTACGTACATCTCGCAGGAACAAGCTGAGAATCACACCAGCTGCACAGAATAATGTCACCCACATGTAAGCATCATTGATGCCCATCACATTTGAATCAACTTGTGCTTTCGTAAAGAGCTGGGTCGACACATATTTTTGAGCAGCTTCTGCTGTCATGCCCATATGGTGCATCACATTAGAGACAGCCGCCTGGAATGAATTCATAAAGAACGGATCAGCTGTATTCGTTTGATCTGCCATATTAGAATAATGGAATGTCGTGCGATTTGTATAAATCGTCGTGATCAAACTCGTACCGATCGAACCACTGATTTGTCTCAGTGTATTTGACATCGCTGTACCATGACTGTTTAAATGCTGCGGTAATTGGTTCATCCCAGCAGTCATGACTGGCATCATTAAGAGTGACATACCAAAGGCACGTACTGCATACATGAGCACAATGTGACTATAAGATGTATCAATCGTAAGCTGTGTAAACTCGTATGTGGTGACAACCGTAATCAGCATCCCCACAATGGCAAGTGGACGAGGTCCAAATTTATCAAACAAGATCCCTGAAATTGGGGACATAATGAGCATCGCAAGTGCCCCTGGAAGCATTAATAACCCCGATTGCAGTGCAGTAAACCCAACGAGGTTCTGCAAGTAGATCGGTAGTAAGAACATCCCAGTGTATAAGGCAACGGTAATAATAATGTTAATAACACTTGATAATGAGAAAATGCTGTATTTAAACACGCGGAAATCAAGCATCGGATTATCCGCTTTTAGCTGTTGGAAAATAAAGAGAATGATCGCAATCGCACCAATGATAATCGTAGATAAAACGATTGGATCTGTCCAACCATCACTTCCCGCTTCACTCACTCCGTATAGAAGCGAAGCAAAACCAACGATCGACAGAATCGCACCAAGAGTGTCCAGCTTGATTTTTTTAGGCTCTACAATATTTTTAAACATAAAGAAAGCCGCGATAATGACAATCGCACCGATTGGTACAAGTCCATAAAACATAATACGCCATGAATAGTGTTCAATAATATAACCAGATAACGTTGGTCCGACAGCTGGCGCAAACATCATCGCAAGACCAAAAATCCCCATTCCTTTCCCTCTGTTTTCTGGAGGGAAAATAAAAAGGATTGTTGTCATGACGAGCGGCTGTAAGATACCGCCACCGACTGCCTGAATCAAACGACCAATCAGCATCGTCGAAAAGTTTGGCGCAATACCGCAAATAAAAGTCCCTAGTGTAAATGAAATCATCGCCACGAGGAATAAGCTGCGCTGGCCAAAACGTGTGATTAAAAACGCAGATAACGGAATGAGCACACCATTGACAAGCATGTAACCTGTTGTAAGCCACTGAATTGTCGTCGCACTCACATTAAATTCAGTCATTAAATGGGGCATGGCTACGTTCAAAAGCGTTTGGTTTAAAATCGCTACGAACAAACCGGCCATTAAAATGATCAGTAAAGACAAGGAGCCTGCTCCCTGTTTTGTCGCTGCAGGTTGATTTGCCATCTCAGACAACCTCCTTTCATTTTTTGATATCAGTCATCATTAAGATGAAATTTTGACAGAAGCATTCATACCTGGAAGTACTTTGTCAGATGGATTTTTAATTGAAATTTTCACTGCTACTTTTTGTGTCACTTTCGTGTAGTTACCACTTGAGTTTGTTGCTGGCAGCATATTGAATGTTGAGTTTGTTGCATAACCAATTTGTTCAACTGTTCCTTCAAATGTTGTATCAGGATCGCCGTCTACAACGATGTCCACTTTGTCGCCTTTTTCAATGTTCTTAATGTCTGTTTCTTTAATATTCGCTGTAATGTAAAGCTTGCTGAGGTCAATCGTTTCACCAAGAACTGTCCCAGGCTGCACTTGTTGGTTGTTTTGTACTTCTTTTTTGACTAATGTGCCATCAGCCACTGCTTTAATGTTTGTTTTTGCTTCTCCTTCAACTTTTGCAACTGTGCTGTCTTTTTGCACTTCGTCACCTTCATTGATGTCCCAGCCTTTGATTTGTCCAGCTGCTGGCGCTGTAATTTGGTACATGTCACCTGTCACTTTTGCTTCATCTGTTTTTACGAAGTTTGTGCTTTCGTAGTAGTAATAAGCACCTCCGGCAATAATGGCAAGAATCACAATAAGGCCAATAATATTCGTTAGCAATAAACGCCCTCTGTTCATGTTTTGTTTCTCCTTTCATGTATAAAAATATAGTGTCATCTGCTTTAGCAAACTTAGAATGCCCATCATCTGACAGATTATGAAACAAGCTCATAGAGCTGCCTGTTTCCCCTTTTTCTACTCCGCTGAAAATGGTGTGCAGCCCATTTATACTTATTGTTCACTTATGAGCAAAAAGCAGAAAAAGAAGAAAAGACAATCGGCATCTTTTTTGAAAAACTTATATTTAACAAGATTAAATATTAATAAATGAAAATTGAAATGTCAAAGAGAAAGTTTTACTTTTTTTCTGGTGATCCCTTCCTTCTCCACACAAAAAACCTTTCAGCCCTTATGCTGAAAGGTTTTTTTGAATGTTCTCTTTAAGAAAGAACTTCTTCCTGCTGAAAAAATTTTTTTAATGCGAGAAAAACGTCTGATTTTTGCTTCAAAATATAATGCTTAAATTTCTCATCCTGAATATGTTTATATGCTGACATTAACGTAGAATGCCGATTATATTGATTCACTTCACCATAACAAAATAAATTGGCTTTTTTCATAATTTCAGAAACGAGCTTCACGCACCGTGCATTATCAGAGGTCAAATTGTCACCATCAGAAAAATGGAAAGGATAAATATTATATCGTGACGGGGGATATCGTTCGTCTATGAGCTCTAGTGCCTTTCGATAGACAGAAGAACAAATGGTTCCCCCGCTCTCTCCCCGAGAAAAGAAATGCTCCTCGTCTACGACCTTCGCCTCTGTATGGTGAGCAATGAATTCGATCTCGACTGTCTCATACTTTGTCCGCAAGAAACGTGTCATCCAAAAGAAAAAGCTTCTCGCCATATATTTTTCCCAAAGCCCCATACTTCCGCTCGTATCCATCATCGCTAGGACAACCGCTTTTGATTCTGGTTTGGTGACTTCATTCCACGTCTTATACTTAATATCCTCTGGATAAATAGGATAAAAGGAAGGGCTTCCTGTCATGGCATTTCGTTTAAATGCTGACAGCATTGTTCGTTTTTTATGGATATTACCGGTTAACCCCGTTTTGCGAATATCATTAAACTCAATTTCCTCGACAACGATATCATCAAGTTCCTTTTGTTTAAGATTTGGTAGCTCCAGCTCACGAAACAGCGCTTCCTCTAAATCCATTAATGAGACTTCTGCTTCGTAATAATCATCACCGGCTTGATCTCCAGCACCTTGACCTTTTCCCTGCCCTTGCTTACTGTCAGATCCATCCCGAGCGACCACATCGCCAACTTGGCTGTCTCCATCCCCCTGACCTACATGCTTATTTTTATCATAGTTGTACCGAATTTTATATTCATCTAAAGAACGGATCGGAATTTTGACCACATCTTTGCCATTAGACATGATGATGCTTTCCTCTGTGACAAGATCCGGCAAATTGTTTTTAATCGCCTCTTTGACTTTTTTCTGATGACGCTGCTGGTCATCAAAGCCTTTTCGATGGAGGGACCAGTCTTCCTGAGACACAATAAACTGACTTTTTTCTTGCCGGGACATCCATCCCCCTCCTCACCTTTTTGGACAATTCTTGTACCCATCGATTCCATTATCGTATGCTGGCCGTCGTCGAAATGACGATGATTTTTAAAAAAGACATTACCGGTGCTAGTTTGCGCCAATAATGCCTCCTTCATTTATTAACGATTCAGAAGACTGCCTACATATTTTAAGAGTTCATTTGCACTTGTAGAATTATAGCCATGCTCATCAATCAATCGCGCCACTACTTCATTGACCTTTTTCAACTGTTGCTCATCCGGCGTTTTCGTCGATGTCGTAATTTTCACGACATCTTTCAAATCGGCAAAGAGTTTCTTCTGAATAGCTTCTCGTAATCTCTCGTGAGAATTATAATCAAAGCGTTTGCCCTTTCTCGCATAAGCCGAAATCCGAATAAGGATTTCTTCTCTGAATGCCTTTTTGGCGTTTTCAGAAATGCCGATCTGTTCCTCAATTGAACGCATGAGCTTTTCATCAGGATTCATTTCTTCACCTGTTAACGGATCACGCAGTTTGTTTTTATTGCAGTACGCCTCGACATTATCTAAGTAATTATCCATGAGAGTTTTCGCAGACTCCTCATAGGAATACACAAATGCCTTTTGAACTTCCTTCTTCGCCATATCGTCATACTCTTTTCGTGCGACAGAAATAAAATTCAAATAACGTTCCCGATCTTCACTTGAGATCGATGGATGCTGATCGAGTCCTTCTTTTAAGGAACGGAGGACATCCAGTGCATTGATGGATTCCATGTTCTTTCGAATAATAGTGGATGAAATGCGGTTAATGACATATCTCGGGTCAATTCCGCTCATTCCTTCGTCATGAAATTCCTTTTTCATCTCATCAATATCAACAGATTGGAAACCTTCGACACTTTCGCCATCATACAGTCGCATTTTTTTCACCAAATCGATATCAGACCGCTTCGGCTCTTTCAGCCTTGTCAAAATAGAGAACATCGCAGCCACCTTTAGCGTATGCGGCGCAATATGAACATCTGAGACATCACTTTCTGAAATCATCTTATGATAAATGCGTTCTTCCTCTGTCACCTTTAAATTATAAGGGATCGGCATCACAATAATTCTTGAGTGTAAAGCCTCGTTCTTTTTATTTGAAATAAATGACCGATACTCCGTTTCATTCGTATGTGCAACAATCAATTCATCCGCACTAATCAACGCAAAACGCCCCGCCTTAAAATTTCCCTCCTGCGTTAATGAAAGAAGATGCCATAGAAATTTCTCATCACACTTTAACATCTCCTGAAATTCCATCATTCCACGATTCGCTTTATTGAGCTCTCCATCAAACCGGTACGCACGCGGGTCTGACTCTGAACCAAATTCAGCAATCGTTGAAAAATCAATACTTCCTGTTAAGTCAGCAATGTCCTGAGATTTCGGATCCGACGGACTGAAAGTACCAATGCCGGTCCGTTTGTCCTCTGAGAAAAAGATTCGTTCCACTCTCACATCCTCAATGCGGCCATCATATTCCTCTTCCAGCCTCATCAAGTTCAAAGGTGATAAATTCCCCTGCACACGTATGCCATATTCTCTATAAAAATCCTCCCGCAGATTTTGCGGAATGAGATGAAGCGGATCTTCATGCATTGGGCAGCCTTTAATCGCATAGACTGCGCCATGATCTGTCAGTGAATACTCTTCAAGCCCTCTTTTCAGCCTTGTGACAAGCGTCGATTTCCCGCCGCTGACTGGGCCCATTAACAATAAAATACGCTTTCTGACATCTAAACGTTTAGCCGCAGGGTGAAAATACTCTTCCACTAGCCTTTCCAATGATTCCTCTAAACCAAAAAGCTCCTGATCAAAAAATTTGTAGGTTCTGACCCCATTCTCCTCTTCAATCCCGCTGTCCTTAATCATATGATAAACGCGAGAATGAGCAGATTGAGCGACAAGTGGATTTTCTTTAATAATATCTAAATATTCGCTGAAGGTGCCTTCCCATTTCAGTCGCTGCTCTTCTTCTCTGTGCTGTTCAATTTTCTTTAAAATATCCATATGAACCTCCTCTTTCAAGATTGAAGCTAGAAATCAGATACTGTTTTACAATCTATGCGGAGGCGTCCTATTACATGCTTTCGTTCTTCAAAATGACGAATTGGCAAACTGAATTGACAACCATCCGCAAGACCCTTCATAATAAAGGAAAAACAGGAGAAAAATGATCTTCATCTCCTGCTTTTCAAGGCGAACTTCACAACATATGAAACCGGCAGCAAAGGAACAACGGGATAAGGGGGAGCTTATATGAGAACGGTCATTATGATGGGCGTCATCATTACGTTTTTAGTATCCATTTTCACAGCTGGCTACGAAGGCAAGCCTGGTAAATGAAAAAAAGGATGTTCCATCAGCGGAACATCCTTTTTTATTTAATTCGTTGTTTTCAGCACTTACATATTCACTGAAAGCGAGATGGGATCTCGGCTTTTATCATGTTCTTATATCAAATCTCGGTATTGCTGCTGGCGAAGCGCCTCATACACAAGAATCGCTGCCGTATTCGATAGATTCAGTGAACGAACATGCTCTGTCATCGGTAAACGAAGACAGCGATCCATATTCCGTTCAATCAAATCTTTTGGCAATCCACTTGTCTCTCTGCCAAATACGAAGAAATAGTCTTCATCTAGCTGCGAGTAATCGAACGTTGTATGCGGCTTTTGCCCAAACTTTGTGATGTAGAAAAATTGCCCCTTCGGATGAGCCTCAAATAATTCATCTAATGAATCATGATAGACGACATTGGCATATTTCCAATAATCGAGTCCTGCACGCTTCAGCATTTTATCATCTGTCGAAAAACCAAGCGGACGAATCAGATGAAGTGTTGTATTTGTTGCTGCACATGTTCGCGCAATATTTCCAGTATTAGCTGGAATTTCTGGTTGATATAAAACGACATGAAGTCCCAAAAAAGTTCACCTCTAATTTTCTTTTCCGCTCAACATTATACCATTAACTATCCTTCGGAGCATCGTCCAAAATGTGAAAAAATGTATAACGAATACTAGGTGTATAAGCCGTTGAATCTTCATACGACCAGTAACGCATACGGCTGTCATACGTTTGTGCATTCACAAGAGGCATTCCACCTTTATCATGATCAACGACAATGGTTGTATGATTATACCTACCGTCACCCTCAAAATCGTAGCAAATAACATCACCTATTTGAAGCTCCTGCGGCTCCTTGAGCTTCTTTGCTCTCAACCCCGCTTTGGAATTCGCTAAATAATTTTTCATCGAATGTGCCACCGTCCAGCTGTAGCTCCACGTATGTGGACGAACCCACCAGCCAGATCCACGGTTCGGATATCCTCTCGTTGGCGCATTCCCTGCTTTTAGACATTGTGAAATAAAATTCGTACAGTTATCTTCGAAATTTTTATAGGCTGGATTCCGTTTATTCCAATACGTCTCAGCATATTGAACAGCTGCACGCCGGTCATAGTGAAAAGCTCTTCCAAATTGGTCTTCATTTTGGAAGCGCTCATCCACCGGCTCTTCCTTTTGTCGTTCTTCTAACATCATCCGATCTTTCACAAGCATGTCGTTATAAAGAAACGCTTCTCTTTTCTCAACCTGTTCCTCTAAATAAAAAGAATCGTCTATATCCTTACAGACATAAGTGAGGTGCGCGAGATATTGTACTTGCTGAGCTCCATCATCTTGAATAGCTGAATCGAGAAGTTTTGCTTTTGCTTTCGCCTTGACAATCTCAACTTGTCTTCTTGCAAACAGCTCTTTCTTTCGCTCCACAGCGTCCACATCAGACATCAGCTGCGGCTGTTTGATCGTACTGCCATTTAATAAATATGCCAGTCTGTCTTCTAACGTTTGTTCTAATAATTGTTTCACACAGACACCACCAAACTTTTTTTAACATCTCTGTTTGGTTCATTCTATGTTCAATGGGAGGTTATTTAGTATTTAAAGGTGTTTGTAACAATTCAATCCCTTTGATGATCTCTTGTTTTGCTTCTTCATCACTTTCCCGCTCAAGGGCTTTTTCCAGTTCTGAAAGCTGCTGACCATCGCCAATTTTACCGATTGCCCAAGCAGCCGTACCTCGAATGACCGGTCTTGGATCTTTATGCATCAGGTCAACCAAATCTGGCAAAGCAGATGCATCTTTAAAGTGAGCAAGTGCCAAAATGGCATTCCGCTGAATAGGCTTTTTCCCTCGCCATGATCCAGAAACATGACCATACTTCTCTTTAAATTCACGATTGCTGATTGTCAGCAGTGGCTTTAAGAGCGGCTTTGCAATTTCAGGGTCCGGCTCCATTTCAGGATGTAGATGAAAGTCTTTCCCTTTATTAATTGGGCAGACCGTTTGGCACGTATCACATCCATACAACCGATTCCCTATTTTCGAGCGAAATTCGTCAGGTAAAAACCCTTTTGTCTGTGTTAAAAACGAAATACACCTTTGAGAATTGAGCTGGCCTGGATTCACAAGAGCACCCGTTGGGCATGAATCCACACATTTATTACAAGTTCCGCACTGGTCTTCTATTTTCTCATCCGGTTCAAATGGAACATTTGTAATCATCTCAGCCAAATAGACATAAGATCCGAACTCTGGTGTGATAATCATACAGTTCTTTGCACTAAAGCCAATGCCAGCACGTTCAGCTACAGCACGGTCAGACAATTCACCTGTGTCCACCATTGATTTTGTCCGTATATCTTCGTGTTTACTGCGCAAAAACTCTTCAAGCATGTCGAGCTTTTTTTTCAGCACAACATGATAATCAGTTCCCCATGAAGCCCTGCAAAAAATCCCTCTCCTTGCATCCTTTGTACTTCGAGGAGCATCTTTCATTTTGGAAGGGTATGCGAGCGCAATGGCGACAATTGATTTTGCTTTTGGAAGCAGCAAAGCAGGATTTGTTCGTTTTTCGATATCAGGCTCTTCAAAACCGGACAAATACCCTAACGATTCATGTAAGATGAGGCGGTCCTTTAATGAATCAAATGTATCAGCACTCGCAAATCGAATTTTATCGACACCAATTTCGTTCGCATATTGAATTAACTCTTCTCTTAATTGTCCAACATGAATCACCTTGCAAACCTCCTTTCTTTGTTTCTTCAGTTGTTTTCAGTATAATACGAGTGTATCATGACCGATTGGAGTGAGTCACTGTGAAGATACAAATGGAAATCTCCCAACCTCAAAGCCCGTCTATCCATGTTGGACAGATTGAATATTCACATATTGAGATAGGAAAATCCCCTCAAATGTTAAAAGGCCGACTGCGCCTGTTTCAAGAATCTTTGTTTTTTGAATATGAAGATCAAACTTTGGAAGAAGTACCAGCGATCAAAGAATGGACGAATCTTCTAGAAGGTGTCCCCTTTCTTCCGCTTCTTGCTGATATTCAAAAAGAACAATTTATTGACTCGACCAATTCCGTACAGGATTTGTCGATATTTTTTTCATTAAAATATTTCTTGCCTATCCTTACATTAGATGCCGATCAATTGCAAGGGCCTCTTTCATTATCCAAAAATGAAACTGGTCATATTGAATGGCAGGATGGCGCAGAGCTTAAAGGGTTATTTTCTCAAGCAAATAAAGCTCAAATTTCTCAAGACACAAAAAGCATTCTTCAAATCATTCTCTTCCCACCATCTATTTCCCGGGAAAAGAGTGAGGCACTTATACAATCCTTGACGAAGATGTTTATACAAATACATGGTGGAGAAAGCAAATATGAACTCATTGAAAAAGCACTGTAGGTCACAGTGCTTTTCACATTATACTGACATAATAAAAAACGCAACACTTCGTTTATCTATGAAACGAAATACTGCGTTATAAACAAAATTATGTATTGGAGCGGGTGATGAGAATCGAACTCACGACATCAGCTTGGAAGGCTGAGGTTTTACCACTAAACTACACCCGCATCAATCTTTTAAAGACAACATCATTGCGTTGACTTTTATTATGTTACAACTTTCTTAACAATTCGTCAAGAGAATATGAAGATTTTTCGTCAAAAAATTTCATATTCTCCATATATATTACGATAGTTATTTATCGAGCTGGATATAAAATAAGTAGGCATGTGACTTATTCTTCAGCGCTTGCTTAGGATTTTTCTCAATCCTTTCAAGCATCGGTGAATTCCCGTCTTTTCCCATTGCCGCTGTATATGCAATCAGTGCCTTTCCTCCAGAAGAGACTTTGACAGTATCAGATTGTGCAGAAAAAACATAATCACTTATTTTGAACGGAAAACTTGCTGTTGCTTTTGTCATTCCCTCATTCTTGTTGTCTGACCACATACTAAATTGTGATTCATATGTATCTTTCTCATTTCTTAATTGTAAAAGTATATTCATCGTTTGGTCAGTTCCATCCTGATGTAACGTAAAAGTCGAAGAAGATACTTCCTTATCAACTAGTCGGCCATTTTTGTAGTGGCTCCCGATAAAAGTAATACTCTTATCATTCTTCGTTAATCCTTTAAGTGTAAGAGCTACTATTTCATTCGTCGTTGATGCGTCTAGTAAGTTCTTTTCTTTTTTTGTCAGTTTCATTTTTTCAATCGTTACTTGGTTTTTAGAGTCAGACTCTGTTTCTATTTTAGAGACCGTTTTCTCTGTCGTTGTTGTTTCTGCAGCCTTCTCGCCGCATCCTGCTAATAGAAAAACAGTCAATAAAAGAATGCTCCATTTCTTAATCATTGATATCCCCTTTTATACTTTTATTTTTTATTATACTAAAATTTGGTTGATTATACAAAAAAAGATTAGGAGAATTCTCCTAATCTTTCGCTTTTTTCTGTTTCATGGCTGATAGGAATGCCACAATGAGAAAACTGACAGCAAAAATGACAACCATATAAATAAAAAAGTTTGGTTTGATTTGGAACGTAAATGCAGACGAACCTTCCATCTCAAAAGCAAGACTATTAAATAATAATTCATTATTTGTTTTTGATTGAAATAAGTGATAGAACAGAACACCAATGGTCAGCATCGGAAAACCTAAGAAACCTAGGAAACTACCAACAATTGCACCTTGTTTCATTGCCTGAACGTTCATGATCGTTGTCCTCCCATTCCACCAAGCAATAACTGCTTCATAATAGACTTACCATCCCCCATAAACGGAAGAAGGTAGAGCAATTGAATAAAATACGTGATTGAAAAAATGAAAAACCCTGTCGAAATCGGATTTTCTTTTAGAAATAAAACAGTCACAATGATTCCGGCTGTGCCAATGAGCCCCGGCAAAAGCGGACCAAGCAGTGTAATCCACACCTGTTTTTTCTGAAACGGATCTAAAACAGGCCTCACAAATTTCACAGACATCATATCGCTCGCAAAAAAGCCTTGAGGACCATCCCGGCCGGCGAACTTCCGATGTGCATACCCATGTGCCGCCTCATGCAAGGCAGTTCCAGTAATTAATCCAAAATAAATAATCGTAAAATAAATCGCAATGGCTGCAATCGATGGATCAGGAATAAATAAAAAGGCGATTCCCGCCATGATCATAAAGAGCACCCAGAAAAAAATGATTTTACGCGTCACCATCAGCAGAGCCGTGCCTAGTATGTGAAGAAATGAATGACCCGTGCAGTCAAACCGCTCTTTCATCTTTACTTGATACTGTTTAAAAAATTGACAGCAGGCTGTGACAGCTCGATATGGTGATTGATAATGAATCGATAGCAAGTGATGCTGATTCAGCCCCATCATCAATTGATAAAAATCGCGGGCAATCACAGACTCATCGACTTGAAACAAATCGGCGAGCTCTGCCGTAATACTCGCCTCTGTCCTTTGACCATCCACTTTCGTTAACATATGATATGCACTTTCGTTAATTGGAAGTGAGCTTCCGTACTGCGTATCAGTCAAATGCCTTTTTTGTAAAGTCACATAAGGCGCAAGTGCCGGCACCCGCTCAATCTTTAGCTTAGTGTTAAGAAGTTGAATCATGTGAATACCTCCATGAAAAACCTTTATATATGGCAAAGATGAGCAGACATTCAAATCCTGCCACAAGCAGCCACTGAATCATTTGACTCGATTCCCCTATCACATAGTTTCCAATAAATACAATCGGAATCATGATTAAAATAAGCGCTCCAAACGAGAAAATGCCTGTGTAAGGATTATTTCGATCAAGGGGCAATAAAATACCCACCACATAAAAGAGAGCCGTTGCATTACACAAGACAGCAGCACCAATCAACACGATCCAGATCTGATCCGGTAGCGTCAGTGTTGTGATCATAAATAAAACAATTTGGATCACACCAACGAGCAAAAGTCCGAGAAACTTATAAAGAGCCACTTCCCACGGCCTTAGACCGAACGTTTTATACATCCCAAGCATACGTTTGTCATTGCCAAATGAATTAAAAGCTGTTAACCCAGCTAGCGCACATAGGACAAAAAAAGCTTCTCCTTCAAAGCGGAAGGCAAACTGATAACGGACAAATAAAATGACAATAAGGAGGATGAGAAAATTTAAAATATTTTCTTCATTTCTCACTTGTGACTTTATTTCCTTTACAATGAGAGACCACTTTTTTGAAGATGAAAATGGCAGTTTGTGCAGAAAGGTTAACGCTTTTTTCTCAGCCATAATTGGCATTAAAGCAAGAGAAATAAATGCGCCTCCCGCAGATAATAGGATGAAGAGGATCAAAATCGCATAATTCACCCCGTCAGGAGACATCCCTTGTGACGCTAAGAAAAACGGCGCTGTAAAATACATCAAATGATAATCAAACTGTACATATGATTGCTGTATTTGATTGATGTCGAAATGTGTCATTCCATACGCTACAACTAGCGCTAATAAAACAAATATCGCTGCAAATTTTTGCAACGGTAATTTTAATTTTAGTACGAGTAAATAAGTCACGTTGTAAATGAGCTGAAGCAGTGTTAAGACAAAGAGTGATTGCAACAGCACCATCAAAAAGAACGTAAGAATAAAGAAAATACTGATCCCTTGTGCAATAAAATTAGGTAAAAGCAAGATCCCGATGAAAAATAAAACAAGCCCTGTCACGACTGTCACCATCGGAATGAAGTAACCAAGACTTTTTTGAAAGGTAGACAGCGGAAACCAGCTGAGCTGCATAGAAAAACGATCTTGTTCAGGTGTTCTGACTTTGATCAGCACAAATAACAAGCTTGTAAAAATGGATGCATTGATTGCCATCGACACAACCAACAACCCAAGTGAACGTTCATCTCCATTTAAGAAAGCCTTCATAAAGACACCCGTAAAACTGTATCCGATGATGGCTCCCATTGTGACTGCAAACAAAAAGAATAAGACCACAATGATTCGCTTCGTTTGAGTATCAAAGAGCTTATACATCTCCTGCTGCCACATTTTAAGCATCATTTTAGAAATGATTAATGATTTCATCAAAATGTGCACCCCTATCACTTAACATTGAAGCTTTCAGAAACACCTGTTCCAATGTGCTTGATTGATACTTTTCTTTTAAGGCTGAAACCGTCCCTTCATCCATTTTATTTCCTTTAGAAATAATGGCGATCTTGTGGCACAGCTCTTCCGCTGAAAGCATATCATGCGTTGAAAGCAAGATTGCACCATGGTGCTCGGCATAACGTTTCATTAGTTTCTTTGTGTTTATAACCGCTTCAATATCAAGTCCTCTAAAGGGCTCATCCATGATCACTAATTGACTCTCAAGCATAAAGGCAGCAATCAGCTGTGTCTTTTTTTTCATTCCATGGGAATAGGTTTCAATCGGTCTTGATAAAGCTGATTCCATATCAAACAATTCAATTAGTTGATTTCTTCTTTGAATTGTTTTACATTCATACATAGAAGAAACAAAATCTAAATATTCAGCACCAGTCAATGCTTCAGGGAGCAGCAGATCATCTGGAACATAGGCGACTTGTTTTTTAAAGGATGGATCATCATTTGTGACATCCTTGATATGAATGGTTCCTTCTGTATGCTTAATGATGCCGAGTACACAGTTAATCATCGTTGTTTTACCGGATCCATTTGGTCCAGCCACAGCAACGATTTGATGAGGGGCAATTTTCAAATGAAAATCATTGACAGCAGTCACGTTATTTTTATACGTCTTGGTTAAATTCTCGATCGTAAACATATAACCTCCAAGTGTCTGCATATTCTTTAAAAACAGATCAGGCTAAACCGCCCGCCACAGACGGTTTAGCCCTGGTGTCTTATCTAAGAAGTAAAAAGATGAATCCTAAGTATAGCTACTTACATTCAATTTGGACTTTTAAGCCACTTTCCCACTGAACGGCTCCTGTAAAGCTACCCTTGCCGTTTGCTAAACACCAAACTGCTGCTCCTAGAACAACTGTTGCCCCCAATCCAAGAAGGACAGCAATAAATACTAAGAACCAAGCTTGGTCCATAATAGCAGGTTCCATAGTGGAATAGTCAACTTGCGGCGCTGCATAAGTCATACTTTTCACCTCCCAGCTTATGATGATCGTATCATAGGCGTCACACTCCAAACATCAACAGAAGATCCCATTTTTGACCGAACATATTTTCGTATAAAATGTGACTTTTTAATCAATTATTCATTTTCAACTGGATGAATTCTTCCTTTTTCACTAGTTTTCACCACAACATAAGGACCACAAAACCCATATATTGGCAATTGAACCATCTTTTTTCTGCCTTTTTTCAAATAGTTCATTTATATCATCTCGTTTATTTATTCTTTCATTTTTTTGAGATAGAAAGAATTCCTCCGATATATCAGATATAAAAGTCCTAAATATATGTCGTTAACATCTCAATTATGACATATTCACTGATAATTCCGACAAAAGAGTGAGCCCATTTTCCTTCTTCTCTTGTCTCTTAAAATATGTATATACAAGAAAGCCTGTTGGGAAAAAAGCCCTTGCCTTCTTCCACAGCATATATCCTTTTACTCGCTTCTCTTTCTATAAATAAAAACAAAGCAGCCCGATAAGTGTGGCTGCTTTGCTTTTTTTATGAGGAACTTGCAGCAGAGGCTGTATCAGGAAAGTAATTGTTCCCAATAATTTCACCAGCAGGCACATGTGGTCCTGCGTCATCACTTCTTTTAAATGGGAGAAGCGGGAAAACAAGTTCTGCCAAATAATAAGCTTCTTCTAAATGCGGATAACCAGAAAAAATAAATGTATCAATACCTATAGACTGATATTCTCTTATTCGTTCTGCTACTGTATGCGGGTCACCGACGAGGGCTGTTCCTGCCCCGCCTCGAACTAAACCAATTCCTGCCCAAAGATTCGGACTAATTTCAAGTTTCTCTTTGTTCCCTTGATGTAATTCAACCATTCGTTTTTGCCCTACTGAATCCATCCCTTGTAAAGTCTTTTGCGCCTCATCAATAGTTTCTTGATCTAAATGACGAATCAGATGTTCCGCTGCTTGCCAAGCCTCATCTTCCGTTTCTCTCACAATGACATGAAGTCGAATACCAAATCTCACCGTTCTTCCTTCCTTTTCAGCCTGTTTTTTCACTTGTGCGATTTTCTCTTTTACTTGTGCAGGCGGCTCGCCCCAAGTTAAATAAACATCTGTATGTTTTGCAGCGGCTTGAATGCCTGCTTCTGATGATCCTCCAAAAAAAACGGGTGGATGTGGTGTTTGAGCTGGTGGAAATAACAGCCGTCCATTTTGTGTTTGCATATGCTTCCCTTGAAACTGAACATTCTCTCCTTTCAATAACCTCTTCCATATGGTCAAAAATTCTTCTGTTGCCTCATAACGTTCATCATGAGAAACGAATAGCCCGTCTCCTTCAAGTTCTTCTTTACTTCCTCCCGCTACAACATTGATCAGCAGTCTCCCGCCTGAAAGCCGATCAAATGTGGAGGTCATTCTAGCAGCAACAGATGGCTGCATCAACCCTGGCCGAAGAGCCACAAGAAACTTTAAATGGGTTGTTTCTGCAGCTAAAGCGGCCGCTGTCAGCCATGGATCTTCACAAGATCTACCAGTAGGCAGCAAGACCCCTGTGTACCCAAGCTGATCGGCAGCTTGAGCAATTTGTTTAAAATACGGATAGTCTGCCTGTCTTGCCCCTTTCGATGATCCTAAATAACGCCCATCCCCATGCGTTGGAATAAACCATAGAATATTCATCATATCGCCTCCTGTTATTTTTCACCTTGATAACTTGTGCGCCATTTGAGCAGTCGCTTTTCTAACAGCCGTACAAATGAATCAGTCATCTTACCAACTACCGCAAAGATGATAATCCCTACAAACACTTTATCCGTTTGCGAGAATTGTCTTGCATCCATAATCATGTAGCCAACTCCACTACTCGACCCCATCAATTCAGCCACCACTAAACCAAGCCAGGCAATGCCTAATGAAAGCCTCACGCCCAGAAGAATATGAGGAAGGGCAGCAGGTAAAATGAGCTTTGTGATATTTTGATACAGATTAAACTCTAAAGCGCGAGCCACATCGAAAAGTTTGTTATCTACACTGCGAATTCCTAGAAAAGTATTGATATAGATCGGAAAAAAAGCCCCAAGTGCAATCAATAAAATTTTCGCTGATTCATCAAAACCAAACCAAAGAATAAATAAAGGAGTCACCGCTAAATGAGGAACTGTTCTCAGCATTTGCAAGGTCGGATCTACATACTGCTCGGTTTTCCTAGAAAAACCGACACACAGACCCATCGCAAGTCCTAAACCTCCCCCAAGTAAAAACCCGCATATTGCTCTGTAGAGACTGATGTAAAGATGGCCAAACAGCTCACCGGAACGAATCAACTCACGAAAAGATGCCGCAATGACAGTGGGTGCAGGTAGTACAGTAGAAGAAACGATTTGGGAAGCAGCAGCTCCCTGCCAAATCGCAATGAGTAAAGCAGGTAATACAAGTCCTTTTAACATGATGAAGGATGAAGCTTTTCTCCTTTTTTTCTTCATTCGCTCAGTTTTAGTCACAAGGGCTGGGTTAGATGCAGCTTTCATCAACTCTTCTCCTCTTTCAGCATTTTTTCAATAAACGAATTATCTACCACCTGATTGACATCAATCTTCCGCTGAATCGCCTTTGTTTGATATTGAAAATCAGCTGTATGCTGCTGGGCGTTTATGATCTTCTTAGAAATGGGCTCATTGAGCGGCTCTGTATTGTTTAATACTTGTGTCACCACCTTCTGATCTAATTGTTTCAAACGAGCATAAAGTGTAATGGCTTCCTGTTGATGGTCTTTCTGCCATTTCACCGCTTTGTCATATACTTTTAAAAATTGCACCACTAGTTCAGGGTACTCATCGGCAAACTTGGTTCTGACAAGTGTGAATCCAGGTGAATATAAATCGGTCGCTTCTCCATTAACCAGTAGCTTTGCTCCCTTTTCTATCGTTTCAAGTGATAAGAACGGCTCCCAGATCGACCAAGCATCAACTGATCCATTTTCAAACGCAGATATTGCCTCATCCGGCTGAAGCTGAATGATCTGAACATCCTTTGCAGATAAACCAGCCTGATCTAATACTTTGTATAAAAAGTCAAAACCACTGCTTCCTTTGGCAACGGCAATTTTTTTCCCTTTTAAATCTTCTACTTTTTGAATCTCACTGTTCTTATTCACTAAAATCCCATTCGCCTTTAACCCATCCTGAGATAAACCAATTTCCTTAAAATCAATACCTGCTGCCTGACCAGCTATAACAGGTGAATTACCAACCTGTGAAAAATCTAATTGATTGGCGGCGAGTCCTTCGAATTGGGGAGGACCACTTTGGAACTCCACCCACTTGACTTTCACACCTTCTTTTTCAAATGATTGCTCAAACCACCCTTTTTCCTTTGCTAAAAGAAGTGGGCTTAGACTTTGCTGAATCCCAATCCGAATCTCTTTCGCCTTGTCTTCTGATCCATTCGCTGCTTGACCACACCCAGCTAATACAAGGAGGATACCCAGAAAGAGAACGATCCTTTTTTGCCTTTTCATTCAATTTGACCTCCTTAAATTCCTGAGCCTTTCGTCAGTAACAGCTCATCTGTTTTCTCAAATTCTGAAAGCACCTTTTGTCTTAAGCTCTGAAAAGCTGTTGACGTTCTATTCCGCGGGAATGGTAAGTTCACAGGAAGGATTTTATGAATTCGGCCGGGTCTTGCTTGTAACAGCACAATTTCATTGGCTAAATAAATGGATTCGTCAATATCATGAGTGACAAGCACCATCGTTGTTCTTTTCTCCTGCCAAATATCCAGCAGTACATCCTGTAAGTGTTTCCGTGTAAATGCATCTAGCGCACCAAAAGGTTCATCAAGCAATAAAATCTCCGGATCACGCAGAAGTGCTCTTGCAATAGCAACACGTTGTGACATCCCGCCTGAAAGCTCATGTGGATAGGCGTGTTCAAAACCTTTTAACCGAACAATTTCAATTAATTCATCCACTTTGCGGCGAACAGCCACCTGTTTTAAATTGAAATTGGCAGCGATATTTTCTTCGACCGTCAGCCATGGAAACAAGCGATGCTCTTGAAAGATAAAGCCCTGTTTCATTCCTGGTTCTACCACACGCCTTTCTCCTATCACGATCTGCCCATCATAATCTGTATCAAGGCCTCCAATCATCTTCAGCAATGTACTTTTCCCGCAACCGCTCGGACCAATCACCGTCACGAATTCACCAGGAACGATGGTGAGCCTTACGTTTTCAAGTACTTGAATGGTTTGTTTGTCTTTCCAAAAAGACTTATCCACAATATCAATGGAAATAGTCAATGCAAGTTCACTCCTCTTGTCATCAGATAGATACACAGAAAGGCCCTTATCCCAAAAGAGAGATAAGAGCCTTCGTTTTGTCCGATCAGCTTTTCATATTGAGTTGTTAGCACCATCCTAAATCATATTATTCCTATAAATCAACTATATTTTATAAAATGGTTATTTCGACCTTGTATGTTTTTCATCAATACGATCGTAAATGGCTTCTATTCGTTCTTGATTGCTGTAAATCTCATATTTGTTACGCTCAATCAAAATGTCTAATGTGATATCCATATGTTTTCTGTATTTTTTTCGTTTTTTCTTTTTCTCCATCTTCAACTTCCCTCCTGATTAAAATAAAAAAAGGCCCTTCACTCATGTCTGAGTGAACGAGCCTTCGGTTGACCGATCAGCGATTCTTGTTGGTATTTTCAGTATGCTTATGTTAATACATACTATTCCGACATGTCAACTATATTTATTGTTTTTTCAGATTTATCTAAAAAATGATTGACCGTGCACTAAACAAGATTTATAGTCTTATTAAATATTTCTTATTAAAGTAGTTGGTTTTATCTAACAAAAGGAGGATACACACATGTCAGAAGAACTTCAATTTCGTTTAGAAACAAAAGCAATACACGCAGGTCAAGAACTGGATTCAGCCACCTATTCAAGAGCTGTACCTATTTACCAAACAAGCTCTTTCGGTTTTAGAGATAGTGAGCATGCGGCGAATTTATTTGGACTTCAGGAACCCGGTAATATTTATTCACGTATTATGAACCCGACAAATGATGTGTTTGAAAAACGGATCGCTGAGCTTGAAGGTGGAATTGGTGCACTTGCTGTCTCCTCAGGACAAGCAGCGACCACTTACTCCATTTTAAACATTGCAGGAGCTGGTGACGAAATCGTATCCTCCAGCAGTCTGTATGGCGGCACATATAATTTATTTGCTCATACATTAAAAAAGCTCGGAATTACAGTGAAATTTGTGGATTCCTCAAACCTTGAAGAACTTGAAGCAGCCATTACAGATAAAACAAAAGCCGTGTATGCAGAGAGCATCGGAAATCCAAAAGGCGACATTTTACATATTGAAGCCGTATCAGCCATTGCACACAAGCACCATATCCCTCTAATTGTGGATAACACACTTGCCAGCCCTTATTTGTTAAGACCGATTGAATTTGGCGCAGACATTGTCGTCCATTCAGCGACGAAATTCATCGGCGGCCATGGCACATCCATTGGCGGAGTCATCGTCGACAGCGGCAAGTTTCCTTGGAGTGATAGTGATAAGTTCAAAGGACTGACGGAACCAGACCCTAGCTATCATGGTCTGACGTATACAGAAGCGATTGGTGAAGCGGCTTATATCACAAAAGCACGTGTACAGCTCTTACGTGATCTAGGGGCGGCTTTATCACCATTCAACTCATTTTTACTCTTGCAAGGCTTAGAAACATTGCATCTTCGCCTTGAACGCCACAGTGAAAATGCATTGAAGACAGCACAATTTTTACAAGATCATCCTCTTGTAGAATGGGTCAGCTATCCAGGTCTTGAAGGCCATGAATCCTTTGAGCTGGCTCAAACTTATTTACCAAAAGGACAAGGCGCCATCCTCACATTCGGCATTAAAGGTGGCAAAGACGCAGGAAAAAAACTCATTGATTCGGTTCAGCTTTTCTCACATCTTGCAAACGTAGGCGACTCTAAGTCACTCATCATCCACCCTGCCAGCACAACGCATCAGCAATTAAGTGAAGCAGAGCAAAAAGCCACAGGGGTGACACCAGAACTTATTCGTTTATCTGTTGGAACAGAAGCGATTGAAGATATTCTGGCAGATCTAGAACAGGCGATTTCAAAAAGCCAGTCTTAACCAAACAAAAAAAGCACACGCCTGTGTGCTTTTTCTTATTGATTAGTGATTGATTAATCGAATATCTTGGAAGGGATAAAACACGAATGATGTTGTCCCTTGAATATCACTCTTTGTAAAAAGACCTAAACCGTTGCGACTGTCCATTGAGTTTTGGCGGTTGTCACCCATGACAAAGTACTTTCCTTTAGGGACTGTAAGAGGACCAAAATCAGGTGTCAGCAAGGTGCCATCTGCGGCAGCTTTCTTTTTGTTTGATGCTAAATAAGGCTCCGCCACTTTTTGACCGTTCACATATAGCTGGTCATTTTTCATTTCGATTTTATCACCAGGTAAACCAATCAATCGTTTCACATAGTGAGTACTGCGGTCTTCCCCATCAAGAACAATGATCTGTCCGCGTTTATAATCGCCGAAGTAATCCACTGTTTTATTCACAAACACCCGCTCTGTATTATGCAGTGTCGGTTCCATAGAAGTCCCCTTTACAATATACGGTGCGAATAAAAAGTTACGAATGATAAAAACAGCAATAAATGCGATTAAGATGGCTTTGATCCAGCCCCATAATTCTGATTTCTTTTTTTGTGTTTTTGTATTTGTTGTCATAAGCTCCTCCTGAAATCCCCTAGGACAAAATGAGTTATCGCCAGCTGACCGCTAGCGCCACGCTTGTTTCTCCCTAAATATAAACATATTTTGCCAACAAATCAAGCTGTAAGAGAGAAAAAGGCAAGCACCTTTCTGTGCTTGCCCAAAACTCAGTTAGTTAGCAGAAGAATCCGCTTCTGTCTCTTTGTTTGTTTTACCATAGAAATAATCAGATGGATTCACTGGTTTAAAATCAGATAGCTTATGGAATCGAAGAAGATCCCTGTACAGCACTTTATCTGAAAGGCTTAACTGATTATCAACACGGGCTTTAATCGCTTCTGTCTTTTTGTTTTGTTTCACAACTTTACCCGTTTTTGTATCGTAGACGGTATTATCTACAAGGGTATATTTTGGTGTCACATAGTTTCCGTTACGGAATGCAACAGTTTGATCATGCTTTTTAGAAAATAGATCTGTCCCAAAATTCACAAACTCGTTTGAATCAATACCCTGCAAATGAAGAAGCGTCGGCATCACGTCTACTTCACCGCCATACGTATGATTCACGCCGCCTTGTTTACCAGGGATCCGAATCATGAGCGGTACACGCTGATTTTGTGCATTTTGATATGGCGTAATTTCTTTCCCTTGAATCTCACTCATTGCACGGTTATGGTTTTCAGAAATACCGTTATGGTCACCATATAATAGAATCACTGAGTCTTTATACAGACCTGATTTTTTCAAGTCCTTAAAGAATTGTTCTAATGACTCATCCAAGTATCTCGCTGTTTGGAAATAATTATCCACTGTTTTATCGCCAGTTGTTGCCTTAGCGATTGTCGCATCTTTCTCATCTAAATTAAATGGATAATGGTTGGTCAATGTCATTAAGTGTGCATAAAATGGCTTTTTCATTGATTCTAACATTGGGATTGATTCTTTAAAGAACGGTTTATCCTTCAGACCCATGTTTACAAGGTTTTCTTCATCCATGTTGTAATAAGATGCATCGAAGAATTGATCAATTCCCATATGTTTATAAATCGTATCACGGTTCCAGAAAGATTTATAATCCCCGTGAAGCACTGCACTCGTATAGCCTGCTTTTTGATCTAAGATGGCAGGAAGTGATTGGAAAGTATTTTCACCTTTTGTCACAAACGCTGCACCCTCTGGCAAGCCAAACATACTATTATCCATCATGAGCTCAGCATCAGAAGTCTTCCCTTGACCAGTCTGGTGGAAGAAGTTATCAAAATACGTAAAATCTTCTTTTCCATGAGCTAGTTTGTTTAAAAACGGCGTCACTTCTTCTCCATTTAACTTGTAGTCAATTAAAAATGACTGGAAGCTTTCTAAATGGATTTTGATGATGTTTTTCCCTTTTGCTTGACCAAAGTATTCTGCATTTGGTTTCGCATAGTGAGAGGTCGTATAGTTCACGACATCCGTTAAATCATCACTACTCGCATTTGCTACCTGCGTTGCATTTTGTGCGGTTTGCACGCCGTCATAAATCGCATAGTTATAAACACCTAAATATTTCACAATATACTTATGATCAAATGTTCTCGTCAATAATTCTGGACGATCTTTTTCAGCTAAGTGTAGGTTAACGAAGAACAGTCCAACACCTGCAGCCACAATCAGCAGTGCGAAAGTTTTTTTCATTTGGAACTTCTTCACTTCTGGTCTCCAAATGACAATGGCAATTAAAATGATGATATCAAGGAAGTACAAAAGGTCATGCGGCTTAATACTTGCTAACACACCGCCAGTCATACCTCCCCCAAGATTACCGGCTTGTTTCATTGTGGGGAATGTTAAAAAATCATCAAAGAAACGATAGTACGCTACATTCGCATATAAAAGTGCGGTCATAATAAAATCAATGACAATTAAAACAATGGCCGATTTACGCCCCTTCAAAAAGAGAGCAAGTCCTAAAAACACGATGGCTGAACTGAATGGATTTAATAAGAGAAGACCCTCTTGAAAAGATCCCTTCACTCCTAAATTAAAGTCCATTTTGTAGGCTGTGTACGATTTTGCCCAAAATAGAAGAACAGCCAAAACAAAAAAGCTATATTTGTTCGCAAATATTTTTTTCATAAAACCTCTTCTTTCTTATTTTCGATCTGATATAAATGAAATCATAAAAAATTTACATTGATTTTGCAAATGTAAATCTTCTGCACCAAGCATTCCGATGCTCTTTTCTCCGCAGGTTACATGTGCTCCTTTAATATAACGAATAAGAAGCATCATAAGTTTCAAAAAAAATACGAGTAAATAAAAGGAAAAATATCCATTTACATTAAATTTACTGCCGCTTCATGTTTCAGAGAATGATGAAGGTTTTGTAAATCACTCAGTACTACTTTACTTTTTTCATCTAATCGTGTCAAAGTAATTATAAAGAAAAGGAAGAATCACCTAGGCTTTTCGACTCACTTAGCCAAATTTATACAAAATCCGAACCAATTTGCTTTTTTATTGTGACTCAACCTCCAGCAATCCATGTATCCTCTCTGCTACCACAAACCTAAAAAACAGTTTTAAGCAAAAAAAGCTTGATTTCCCCTGCCAATGTACGGTGTGATAAAGGTATAGCTCCATCAAATAAATCAAGCTGGGGGACATTCTATGAAATCAAACAAACAAGTCAACATATTTGAACAAAGATTCTCAGAAGAAGTGATAGACATCATGGCTGTTACAGGACCTTCTGGAGTCGGCGCAGGAAAAGCGGGAAAAGAAACTCTTTGGACTGCTTCAATCCCACTCATTGCATGGAAGGAAAAAGACCGCATCGTAACCGAAAAAGTAAGACTGTGCTGGTTAACAGATGAAAAGGGATTACGGGAAAAACAAGCGCAATTACATAAAGAATCTATCGTCACACTTCAAGTACGTAAAGGTGAAGGTGAATTCATGCTCGTTTCACTTGTTGATACAGATACTGAAGATAAGGAACTTCAAGAAATATTAGAAGAAGCTCAACAACCTATCTTTTACCACGATGACAAGCTGGGTACCTTTGAATTAGTGAAAGGACTAGACTTATTTGAAACAACCATCCAGTGGGGCAATGAGGAGTGCCTTCTTTACTTCAATCTTGAAGAAGAGGAAGAAATGAATGACTCTCTGAAAACGGCTAGACAACTCGTAGAAGAGCAGACGACATGGGATGCCTCCATGAAGTCATATGCAGCAAATCAGCTGATTGAACTAGCAAAAGATTGGCAGGAACAAGACGACTCCGCTGAAAATTCAGAAGAGATCACACCGGATCAATTTATCAGCCGCATCTCTCTTGAAAGCCTCCATGCTTATCCAAATGGAGAATTCGAAGCCTACTATCATGACGGAGATTTATTTTGGGGACATGTCATCATTGTCTCTGGCAATATGAATGGAACGTTCCAAGATGCACACATTGCTGGCTAAAGAATGGAGGATAGATAAATGAAGATCAAAGCTTTTGACGAATTAAATCAACTAGGAAAAACACCTATTTTAGCCAAAATAGGCGGGTTTCGCCCTGATCCATCTAAGTACAGCTGGTTTGCTGGTCATTTTTTCATCCAACGTGATAAAGGGTGGCCGGCAGATCAAGATGGAGCTATGATTCCCATTTTACAAATGTATTTACCCGAAGTACCAGGGGGAATGAACGGCTTTGATGAATGTAAGTTGATTCAAATTTTCATCAACAAGAAAACCCTTCCGATCGATATCGCCAAAAACGGTGAGGGCTGGAAACTCATTGAATATTCATCAATGGAAGGATTAGAAATCGCTGAGACCCCTGAAGACGTGAAAGGAATGAAACCTTTCCAGATAGAGTGGCTCGAAGGTGAACAACCGGATTATCCATGTTGGGAAGAAGCTTGGTCATACGTTGACTTATCAGAGGTTAATGAAAGTGAAAAAGCGACAGATCATTTCTTCGAGCATTACTCAAACTACTCGTTCACAAAAATCGGTGGATACGGAGCTTACATCCAATCTCCTCCCCACCAGATGTCAGGAGAATTCATGCTGCAAATCGCCTCTGAAGAAAAACCTCGGTTCATGATTGGTGATAACGGCACGATGTATTTCTATTACGACAAAGACAATAAAGAATGGTTCATGCACTGGGATTGTTTTTAAAACCAATTGAAAGGAACCATTCCCCTTTCTAAACGTAATAAACGATATGAAGGGGGCCAGTGATATGGGATTCATTTTAGACATCTTCAATCTTGCTCTGTATATCCCTTTTCTACAGGTAGATGAAGAAGATATATCACGGAATGCAACACAGCTAAAAAAATACAGCTGGTTTCAAGCGTTATTAAATGATCAAACGAGCAGAGAGCTGATCATTTATGATCAAGGAGTCCGCCGTGTAATTGGTCAATTTAAGACGAGTAAACTCCATAAGAAGCCATACAACATCAGATGCGAACGAAAGGTACAACAAGCCATACACCGTGCCATGTCAAAACACGGAAAGATCCGCACTTAGCTGTGGCTCTTTCCGTACAAATGTAATAAATCCTTTTGAAGAAAACAATTGACGCTCGGACAACTCTCCCCGTATATTATGTATAAATCCATCTTTTTATAGAAAAGGGGGCCTCACATGCGCTTGTTTAAGAACTGGAGAAAAAAGCAGCACAAACAGCCGATTACTTCAGAAACGCAAGAAGACAGCATCCCAATTAATTTTTCCACCCTTCCCTTTGGCACAGACACCATAGATGATTTTTTGTTCAACTTAGACCTAACCTCCAAACTCATAGATCCATACAAAGAAGCAGACACGAACAAATAGAACCTAAACTTTCGTGAACCCTCATCCAATATTGGATGATTTTTTTATACTTAGAGGAAGGTGTACCCCCTATGAAGACATATTATTTCGTCAGACACTGTCAAGCAGATGGACAATCCGAGGATGCGTCTTTAACGCCTCAAGGCATCACACAATCGCATGAACTCGCACAGCTTTTTTCCGGCATTCAGCTCAATCAGATCATCTCAAGTCCTTATAAACGAGCGATCCAAACCGCTGAGCCCCTTGCTCATGTCAAACAGATCAAGGTACAAATTGACAAGCGTCTCTCTGAACGTAGGTTAAGCAGTCAACCAATGGAAGATTGGTATGAAAAACTAAAGCTCAGTTTTTCGGACTTGCATATGACCTGTGAAGGCGGAGAATCGAGCCAAGAAGCGATGAATCGTATTGTAGAGGCACTCTATGAACAAATAAAATTAGGAAGAGATCATACTTTATTCGCCACTCATGGCAATATTATGAGCCTGCTTCTAAAACACGCCGATTCTGCAATTGGATTCAAGGAGTGGGAACAACTAAGCAATCCAGATGTCTACATCCTGAAATATTTTAAACCAGGCCATGTAGAAATAGAAAGAATATGGCATAAATAAAAAAGGCAGGGTTGACCCCAGCCTTTTTCTTATGAAAAACAACTATCGGTGATAGTAAAATGTCTGTACCCACTCATAGGGCTTTTTACGATCCGCACACCATTTCACAAAGCCTCTTGTCTCCGTCTGCTGAAATTCCTTCCAGTCCGATAAAAGCTGGTTATAGTAGACTGCTAGTTTTTCAACATTGCTTTGAACATTTTTATCTTCGATCAGTTTCATGACATCTTGAATCCCTTGAATTCGCTCATGATCTTTCTCATAGGTGCTTAAATAAAGATCTTCATGTATATGATGAAACGAATACCACAAAGCCGAGAAATAGGTTTTGCAAATTTGAACAATCACTCGCTGCTCTTTGCTGCCTCCCATCTCTAATGCCTTCAATAAATAGGGCAGCCCTTCCCCCTGATGCACAAACAAGCCTTGCCAGCGATACGGTCTCACATCCATTGGATCAATATTTTCCCACTCTCGAAGAACAGGGTGGATCACCCCGTGTACCAATGGATACACAAGCAAATAATGACCATCCTCAAAACGTTCAATGTAATCAAACAGCCAAGCAACAAATGAACGCCGTGCTGCAAATTCATTCTTATTCATCTCTTCAACAAAAGACTGAAGAACCTTTAACGCATCTTTACGCAGACCCTGTTCTTTCCTTACACAGTACTGTCTAAAAAGCGGATAATCATGTGATCGCTCATCTTCAATAATAGTCTGTAATATCGTCTTCATTTGCAAGATAACAACTCCGCCTCTTTACATTCATTCTATTGAACTATTATAACCAATTGTAACATCCACATGAAACTAGTAAAAAGATGAGTTATCCTTTTTCTTTTATAAAACCCTTGGCATCCTCAAATCCATTCTTTTCTGCGTTCATGAATGAATTGTATGTCTTTTTGATAATGTTCAAGGTGCCCGTCATGAATCATTTTTTGAAAAGCTCTATCCCCTTCACTCGCTTTTCGCTTCATGTATTGACATAAACCTTCTAAACGCAGCAACACCATGTCCACATAACCTTCTGGTATTTCCTCAACATAAGCTTCAAAAAACAGTTTGACTCTATACTTTATATGGGCTGCATGCTCTAACGAATGATAATTTACGACCTCCCCTGTTTCAGTACGAAAAAACCTACTGAGAGGGACACAAGTATAGAGAGTATATGCAATATCCCAAAGCCTTGGACCAGGGGCAGCTACATCAAAATCAATGATTCCCACTGGCTTTTTATTGTTGAAAATGATGTTGTACATCGCAAAATCATTATGGCACACAACCTCTATGTTGTTAGGCGTATTGTCCATTCGTTCCCAATCGTCTGAAATGGGAAAATCACAAACAGCATCATGGTACAGTCTAAGCATTTTCGCTATTTCTTTTAAAGCATTGTGAGAGCACATGTATTCTTTTAAGGGATCATGACCGGCCTCACCTTCAATGAAGGACAAGATCTCTCTACCTTTTTCATCAACCCCTAAAAACGTTGGAGCATAGGAGAAATTCTTTTTTTCTAAATGCTTTAGCAGCTTTTGTATATTCATATTGTCTGACTTTACCTCTCTGCGAACCGTATCTCCCGAACGATATACGTTGGAGACATTTCCACCTGTCAATAACTCTTCATGATCATTTTGTTTTTTCATAAATTCTCCCCCAAACTGGGTCACAATGATGATGCAAGCTAAAGATGTGCATGTACCCACAAATATTCATTTAGTTACACAAAGGTAATTCACTGTTTTATGTGAATGCGCTAATCCATTCTGTTTCCTTATATGGTTAAATGTATCGTACCAAATGTTGCAAATCATCTAAAGTTTATTCTGTTAAAAGTAGTACATGCTCATTCTCTTCTAATAGGATTCTATTTTCATCTAAATAACTCATTTAAACCACAAAAAAACGTTTCACCACGAGGGTGAAACGTTAGGTTCACGGTAAAAACCAAACTTTTAATAGATACCGGTGGCCGGAGTCGAACCGACACTCCGTGATAAATGATTCCAAAAAGGCAAGGTATACCCTCTTAAAGTAAAGCAGCCGTTAATGAAATAAGAATTAGAGTTCTTCTTGATATATTGCTGATTTTATCGGCTTTAAAGTCAAAGGAATTTTAAACTCATGAATACTTTCAATATGATGAAAAAAATGATCTATATCGTCATAATCCATTGACCATTCTTCTACTACCTTTAACTTTTTTAACTCGTTTGTTGGTTTAAATAAAAATTCACAGTGCAGTTGTTCCATGTGAGAATAATCATCTTCTTCATAAATTGTAAACTGACGTACAAAATCAAGATGAAATAGTTCCTCTCCTGTAAAATCATAGACACCACACTGAAATAAAATTTCTTTATCTTCTTCGCCCTCAACGGTCTCCTTTGAAAAAGCCTTAAATGTTTCCCAAACCTTATTTATCTCATCGGTATCTTCACCGATGCTATCTTTAAGATAACTTTCAGCATTTTTAACTGTAATCATTACAACACCTCCTATGTACAATTGATCCAATCCATCTTCAATTGTCCTGCCCCTTTAGTTTAATCATAAGGTAACCATCAATAAAGTAAAAGTTAATCTCCTTTGAACACAATTTGAAGTAATTTTTTCGTGTGAAAAATCAGGTAAACAACAAATAAAAAAAGTCCTCCTACAATTTGTAGAAAGACGTTTTAAACGTTAATATTCCTTAATTCTTCTGTAATTGACGATAATAAAGAATATCTTAAACTAGATACCGGTGGCAGGGGTCGAACCGACACTCCAGAGGAACACGATTTTGAGTCGTACTTGAACGTCTGAACCCTTGAACCATTGGCATTATGCTATTTATTCAACATTTCTTAAAATAAAGATGCTAACAAATTAGATTTTGCATAGCATATTTCTTCTTTATACACTAATACATCCGATACATTACATGTTACCCGTTTCCCTTGTATATCCCAAGAATGAGATATTTCATCACGAACATACTCATAAGCAAGTTTTGTCTTTTCAATTTCAGTTTGAGCCGGATTAAAAAGTTCATCTGCATTAGACTTAATAATAGGATTAGTATAATTGACTTGGTTTAATTCAAGCAAATAATCTTCTATTTTTTCAATTTCACATATCAAATGCATGAAATTCACCCTCCAATCGATAATTTTTTAACCAAGTTTTTTCATCATTGAAACAATTTTTATACTTAAACCATTTGGCTTATGTACAACTTCCTCATCGTAGATGCTATACCCCATTGAACTATACAATTTTATGTTTCTAGTCACGGTCATACGAACTTTGCAGAATATACTAGTTAATTCTTCTTGTACTGCAAAATTTTCTAAAAAACTTAATAATTTTTTGGCAATACCATGACCCTGCATTTCTGGAATTACTGATAGTCTATAAAAATATAAACTATCTTCTTTTATTTTAAAGCGAACCATTCCAACTGGCTGATTATCAATATAACAAATTAAACTCCTCTCTCCGTCTTTTAAGGCAATTAAAACGGATTGCACAGTTTCCTCCAAAGCACTTGAAGGTGGCACTTCGTCTTTATACTCCAAAAATGCCTTTATCATTAAATCATGTATTACCGATGTATCTGATAAATTAGCAAACCTTATCTCCAAATGTATCCCTCCTTTAACATTCTTGTTTAATGACAGGTAAGCACACGATTATATGTACACGATATTTTTATAAGAATCGTATTGAAGATAAATAAAAAACGTTCCTTACAAAGTGTAAGAAACGTTGATTTCATCGTATTTACTACCGATGATATAGATACCGGTGGCCGGGGTCGAACCGGCACTCCGTGAGGAACACGATTTTGAGTCGTGCGCGTCTGCCAATTCCGCCACACCGGCATGATCATTAAAGAGCGCAACTTATAATAAATAAAAAATGGTGCCGAGGGCCGGACTTGAACCGGCACGGTAGTCACCTACCGCAGGATTTTAAGTCCTGTGTGTCTGCCAATTCCACCACCCCGGCAGTCTTTTCAAAAAAGGCGACACCCGGATTTGAACCGGGGATAAAGGTTTTGCAGACCTCTGCCTTACCACTTGGCTATGCCGCCATAATTGGAGCGGAAGACGGGATTCGAACCCGCGACCCCCACCTTGGCAAGGTGGTGTTCTACCACTGAACTACTTCCGCATATCAACTGGGCTAGCTGGATTCGAACCAACGCATGACGGAGTCAAAGTCCGTTGCCTTACCGCTTGGCTATAGCCCAATAATAAAATGGGGCGATTGATGGGAATCGAACCCACGAGTGCCAGAGCCACAATCTGGTGCGTTAACCACTTCGCCACAACCGCCATAGATGTTATGAATCATATAATTGGCAGGGGCAGTAGGAATCGAACCCACACCGGAGGTTTTGGAGACCTCTGTTCTACCGTTAAACTATGCCCCTATGAAAATAAAAATGGTGGAGGGGGGCGGATTCGAACCGCCGAACCCGGAGGGAGCGGATTTACAGTCCGCCGCGTTTAGCCACTTCGCTACCCCTCCACATTTGAAAAACAGTGCCGGCAAGAGGACTTGAACCCCCAACCTACTGATTACAAGTCAGTTGCTCTACCAATTGAGCTACACCGGCAAATAGTGGTGGCTCGGGACGGAATCGAACCGCCGACACACGGATTTTCAGTCCGTTGCTCTACCAACTGAGCTACCGAGCCAAGTATTCTTTTTAAAAAATGGCGGTCCGGACGGGACTCGAACCCGCGACCTCCTGCGTGACAGGCAGGCATTCTAACCAACTGAACTACCGGACCAATAAAGAGAAATTTGGTTGCGGGGGCAGGATTTGAACCTGCGACCTTCGGGTTATGAGCCCGACGAGCTACCGAACTGCTCCACCCCGCGACGATATAAAAGATATGGTGGAGGATGACGGGCTCGAACCGCCGACCCTCTGCTTGTAAGGCAGATGCTCTCCCAGCTGAGCTAATCCTCCGAATAAAATGCTGGTATGTATTTCTATAAAAATGGTGACCCGTACGGGATTCGAACCCGTGTTACCGCCGTGAAAGGGCGGTGTCTTAACCGCTTGACCAACGGGCCCTTTATTATGTAAATTGTGGCGGAGAGCAAGGGATTCGAACCCTTGAGACGGGGTTACCGCCTACACGATTTCCAATCGTGCTCCTTCGGCCACTCGGACAGCTCTCCAAATTGGCTCCGCAGGTAGGATTCGAACCTACGACCGATCGGTTAACAGCCGATAGCTCTACCACTGAGCTACTGCGGAATGAAGAAAGCCTGGCGATGTCCTACTCTCACAGGGGGAAACCCCCAACTACCATCGGCGCTGAAGAGCTTAACTTCCGTGTTCGGTATGGGAACGGGTGTGACCTCTTCGCCATCATCACCAGACAATTTAGTGACAAAAGATATTATACTATGTATTACAAATAAATCAAGAGATATTTCAAAAAATGTTCTCTCAAAACTAGATAACAATGTTCATGCTTCACATTAGAATATAGGTTAAGTCCTCGATCTATTAGTATCTGTCAGCTCCACGTGTCACCACGCTTCCACCTCAGACCTATCAACCTGATCATCTTTCAGGGATCTTACTTCCTTGCGGAATGGGAAATCTCATCTTGAGGGGGGCTTCATGCTTAGATGCTTTCAGCACTTATCCCGTCCGCACATAGCTACCCAGCGATGCCCTTGGCAGAACAACTGGTACACCAGCGGTGCGTCCATCCCGGTCCTCTCGTACTAAGGACAGCTCCTCTCAAATTTCCTGCGCCCGCGACGGATAGGGACCGAACTGTCTCACGACGTTCTGAACCCAGCTCGCGTACCGCTTTAATGGGCGAACAGCCCAACCCTTGGGACCGACTACAGCCCCAGGATGCGATGAGCCGACATCGAGGTGCCAAACCTCCCCGTCGATGTGGACTCTTGGGGGAGATAAGCCTGTTATCCCCGGGGTAGCTTTTATCCGTTGAGCGATGGCCCTTCCATGCGGAACCACCGGATCACTAAGCCCGACTTTCGTCCCTGCTCGACTTGTAGGTCTCGCAGTCAAGCTCCCTTGTGCCTTTACACTCTGCGAATGATTTCCAACCATTCTGAGGGAACCTTTGGGCGCCTCCGTTACATTTTAGGAGGCGACCGCCCCAGTCAAACTGCCCACCTGACACTGTCTCCCTGCCCGATAAGGGCAGCGGGTTAGAAGGTCAATACAGCCAGGGTAGTATCCCACCGATGCCTCCACCGAAGCTAGCGCTCCGGTTTCCAAGGCTCCTACCTATCCTGTACAAGCTGTACCAACATTCAATATCAGGCTGCAGTAAAGCTCCACGGGGTCTTTCCGTCCTGTCGCGGGTAACCTGCATCTTCACAGGTACTATAATTTCACCGAGTCTCTCGTTGAGACAGTGCCCAGATCGTTGCGCCTTTCGTGCGGGTCGGAACTTACCCGACAAGGAATTTCGCTACCTTAGGACCGTTATAGTTACGGCCGCCGTTTACTGGGGCTTCAATTCGCACCTTCGCTTACGCTAAGCGCTCCTCTTAACCTTCCAGCACCGGGCAGGCGTCAGCCCCTATACTTCGCCTTACGGCTTCGCAGAGACCTGTGTTTTTGCTAAACAGTCGCCTGGGCCTATTCACTGCGGCTTCTCGGGGCTTTAACACCCTAAGAAGCACCCCTTCTCCCGAAGTTACGGGGTCATTTTGCCGAGTTCCTTAACGAGAGTTCTCTCGATCACCTTAGGATTCTCTCCTCGCCTACCTGTGTCGGTTTGCGGTACGGGCACCTCTCACCTCGCTAGAGGCTTTTCTTGGCAGTGTGGAATCAGGAACTTCGCTACTAAATTTCGCTCGCCATCACAGCTCAGCCTTCACGGGAAACGGATTTGCCTATTTCCCAGCCTAACTGCTTGGACGCGGATATCCAATACCGCGCTTACCCTATCCTCCTGCGTCCCCCCATTGCTCAAATGGTGAGGAGGTGGTACAGGAATATCAACCTGTTGTCCATCGCCTACGCCTTTCGGCCTCGGCTTAGGTCCCGACTAACCCTGAGCGGACGAGCCTTCCTCAGGAAACCTTAGGCATTCGGTGGACGGGATTCTCACCCGTCTTTCGCTACTCATACCGGCATTCTCACTTCTAAGCGCTCCACCAGTCCTTCCGGTCTGACTTCACTGCACTTAGAACGCTCTCCTACCACTGTTCGTAAGAACAGTCCGCAGCTTCGGTGATACGTTTAGCCCCGGTACATTTTCGGCGCAGAGTCACTCGACCAGTGAGCTATTACGCACTCTTTAAATGGTGGCTGCTTCTAAGCCAACATCCTGGTTGTCTAAGCAACTCCACATCCTTTTCCACTTAACGTATACTTTGGGACCTTAGCTGGCGGTCTGGGCTGTTTCCCTTTCGACTACGGATCTTATCACTCGCAGTCTGACTCCCAAGGATAAGTCATCGGCATTCGGAGTTTGACTGAATTCGGTAACCCGGTAGGGGCCCCTAGTCCAATCAGTGCTCTACCTCCGAGACTCTTACCTTGAGGCTAGCCCTAAAGCTATTTCGGAGAGAACCAGCTATCTCCAGGTTCGATTGGCATTTCACCCCTACCCACACCTCATCCCCGCACTTTTCAACGTGCGTGGGTTCGGGCCTCCATTCAGTGTTACCTGAACTTCACCCTGGACATGGGTAGATCACCTGGTTTCGGGTCTACGACCACGTACTCATGCGCCCTATTCAGACTCGCTTTCGCTGCGGCTCCGCATCTTCTGCTTAACCTTGCACGGGATCGTAACTCGCCGGTTCATTCTACAAAAGGCACGCCATCACCCGTTAACGGGCTCTGACTACTTGTAGGCACACGGTTTCAGGATCTATTTCACTCCCCTTCCGGGGTGCTTTTCACCTTTCCCTCACGGTACTGGTTCACTATCGGTCACTAGGGAGTATTTAGCCTTGGGAGATGGTCCTCCCGGATTCCGACGGAATTTCACGTGTTCCGCCGTACTCAGGATCCACTCTGGAGAGAACAACATTTCAGTTACAGGGCTGTTACCTTCTTTGGCGGGCCTTTCCAGACCTCTTCGCTTATATCGTTCCTTTGTAACTCCGTATAGAGTGTCCTACAACCCCAAGAGGCAAGCCTCTTGGTTTGGGCTGTTCCCGTTTCGCTCGCCGCTACTCAGGGAATCGCATTTGCTTTCTCTTCCTCCGGGTACTTAGATGTTTCAGTTCCCCGGGTATGCCTTCTCATACTCTATGTATTCAAGTATGGATACTACTCCATTACGAGCAGTGGGTTTCCCCATTCGGAAATCTCCGGATCAAAGCTTGCTTACAGCTCCCCGAAGCATATCGGTGTTCGTCCCGTCCTTCATCGGCTCCTAGTGCCAAGGCATCCACCGTGCGCCCTTTCTAACTTAACCATTTCTTACTTTAGAAAGAATCACTATGTGTGATGAACTTTGCATTGCATTCAATGTGAATGTATTACTTATTGTTATCTAGTTTTCAAAGAACAATCCTGTCTCGCTAGAGACATGTTTTGAAGGAATGATCCTTCAAAACTAAACAAGACGAAAAACGTACGCTGCTCCATATATCCTTAGAAAGGAGGTGATCCAGCCGCACCTTCCGATACGGCTACCTTGTTACGACTTCACCCCAATCATCTGCCCCACCTTCGGCGGCTGGCTCCATAAAGGTTACCTCACCGACTTCGGGTGTTGCAAACTCTCGTGGTGTGACGGGCGGTGTGTACAAGGCCCGGGAACGTATTCACCGCGGCATGCTGATCCGCGATTACTAGCGATTCCAGCTTCACGCAGTCGAGTTGCAGACTGCGATCCGAACTGAGAACAGATTTGTGGGATTGGCTAAACCTTGCGGTCTCGCAGCCCTTTGTTCTGTCCATTGTAGCACGTGTGTAGCCCAGGTCATAAGGGGCATGATGATTTGACGTCATCCCCACCTTCCTCCGGTTTGTCACCGGCAGTCACCTTAGAGTGCCCAACTGAATGCTGGCAACTAAGATCAAGGGTTGCGCTCGTTGCGGGACTTAACCCAACATCTCACGACACGAGCTGACGACAACCATGCACCACCTGTCACTCTGTCCCCGAAGGGAAAGCCCTATCTCTAGGGTTGTCAGAGGATGTCAAGACCTGGTAAGGTTCTTCGCGTTGCTTCGAATTAAACCACATGCTCCACCGCTTGTGCGGGCCCCCGTCAATTCCTTTGAGTTTCAGTCTTGCGACCGTACTCCCCAGGCGGAGTGCTTAATGCGTTAGCTGCAGCACTAAGGGGCGGAAACCCCCTAACACTTAGCACTCATCGTTTACGGCGTGGACTACCAGGGTATCTAATCCTGTTCGCTCCCCACGCTTTCGCTCCTCAGCGTCAGTTACAGACCAGAGAGTCGCCTTCGCCACTGGTGTTCCTCCACATCTCTACGCATTTCACCGCTACACGTGGAATTCCACTCTCCTCTTCTGCACTCAAGTTTCCCAGTTTCCAATGACCCTCCCCGGTTGAGCCGGGGGCTTTCACATCAGACTTAAGAAACCGCCTGCGAGCCCTTTACGCCCAATAATTCCGGACAACGCTTGCCACCTACGTATTACCGCGGCTGCTGGCACGTAGTTAGCCGTGGCTTTCTGGTTAGGTACCGTCAAGGTGCAAGCAGTTACTCTTGCACTTGTTCTTCCCTAACAACAGAGCTTTACGATCCGAAAACCTTCATCACTCACGCGGCGTTGCTCCGTCAGACTTTCGTCCATTGCGGAAGATTCCCTACTGCTGCCTCCCGTAGGAGTCTGGGCCGTGTCTCAGTCCCAGTGTGGCCGATCACCCTCTCAGGTCGGCTACGCATCGTCGCCTTGGTGAGCCGTTACCTCACCAACTAGCTAATGCGCCGCGGGTCCATCTGTAAGTGACAGCCGAAACCGTCTTTCATCCTTGAACCATGCGGTTCAAGGAACTATCCGGTATTAGCTCCGGTTTCCCGGAGTTATCCCAGTCTTACAGGCAGGTTACCCACGTGTTACTCACCCGTCCGCCGCTAACATCCGGGAGCAAGCTCCCTTCTGTCCGCTCGACTTGCATGTATTAGGCACGCCGCCAGCGTTCGTCCTGAGCCAGGATCAAACTCTCCGAGGTATGCAGGATGCATATCACACATGCGTTGCTACACGATGTAGCGAACTTAGCATGTGATCATTTCCTGCCTCGTCAGCGTTTGACTGACTACCTATGATGTATCATAGGATTTTTTTATAAAAACTCGAATTAACAGGTACGTTTTGTCTTGTTTAGTTTTCAAAGATCATCTTCATTGTCGCTCAGAGGCGACTTTCTCAATATAACATTTGAGCACCGTGTGCGTCAAGTGTTTTTCTAAATTTCTTTTTGTCCGCTTTTCTTTAAAAGCAACTCGGTTGCTCATTAGCGACGTTTAATAATATACCATCATAATATTCATGCGTCAATATCTTTTTTAACAAAATATCCTCGATGATAGATTTTTTGTCCCTTCGTCTCAATTGGCTCTACTAGCACAATTCCTTTTTCCACAAAGAAATCAATCATCACACTAAGATCAGGTGTGAAATGTTTGAGATCAGGATGTGCAAGAAGCTCGCCAAACAGCCAAATTTCCTGCTGTTCCATGACATGACGCAAATGAGCCGCACCAATTTCTGCTTTTGAATGAATCAAGAAATCATTCGCTAGGAATAAAAGTTCTAACCGTTTATGAAGACTTTCGTGGCTTTCAATCAACTCTGAATAAAGTTTATATACTTCCGGCTCCATATGACGTACTTGGTTCCAAACGGTCACTTCTGGGTGGAAGCCTTTATCAATCACTTCAATACGCGCCAGATGATGCAGGGCATGCACAATGGAATTATATGCATCGAGGAATTGATTTGATTCAAAAAATGCTTTTCCTTCTATATATCTACGAATGAGCTTGCCATATTCTAAACCAATTTTGAGCTTACGGTTAGAAAACGGGAATGTACTCAGTTCATCAATCAAGTTGAAAATATATTCATTTCGATCAAACAGGACTTTTCCGTTTAAAATCCAATCAATAATCCGTCTGTTGGTACCTAAGGTAATCCATTCCTTCAACTGATCATCTGTGACAACATTTAAAGAAGCTGTTTGGTGATCGGATTCATAGTGCTTAATAAATAACGGTTCTTCCGCATCCTTTACGATGACTAGAAGCGCTGCATCAAAGTTATCCGTCTCAGAAGATACTTTATGTCTTCTTTCTACTATAATCACAGCTAATGTATCTGGATGACTTGCTCTCTCTTGATAAATAGGACGGAGAAGATTTTCCATAGTGATTCCTCCAATACTCGGGTGTAAGGTTCTTCTCTAATGCTATGTATTTCTCCTCATAGAATCAAAATTCCTTCAATACATGAAAAAAGATCGTTGAATCATTATAAGCAATTTATTCACAAAACTCTATAACTAATTCAAACAGAAAGGTAAAATGTGCTATATTGGAGATAAGGGGGACTAGGGATGGCGAAATACTCCAGTAAGATTAATAAAATCAGAACATTTGCACTTAGTTTGGTTTTTGTTGGTTTTTTGATCATGTATATCGGTGTGTTCTTCAAGGAATCGGTCTGGCTGTCGACCTTCTTTATGCTACTCGGCGTGTTATCGATTGGATTGAGTACAGCCGTTTACTTTTGGATCGGTATGCTTTCTACGAAGGCAGTCCGGGTCGTATGTCCAGGCTGTGAGAAAGAAACAAAAGTGCTTGGGCGGGTGGACATGTGCATGCATTGCAGAGAGCCACTTACACTCGATCCAGCATTAGAAGGCAAAGAGTTTGATGAATCCTACAATCGAAAAAAGTCATAAAAATAAGCTGACCATTCAACTGGTCAGCTTTTTCATTAATGATTTTCTTTTTTTGCACATTCTTGACAAGTGCCATAGATCTCCAAGCGATGATGACTTACTGTAAAGCCTGTCACATGGGATGCAAGCTGTTCTACTTCATCAAGGCCAGGATAGTGAAAGTCAACGATCTTTCCGCAGTTTTCACAAATCGCATGGTAATGGTCAGATGTCGCAAAATCAAATCGGCTTGAGGAATCCCCATACGTTAATTCTTTTACTAATCCAGATTCCCGGAAGACTCGTAAATTGTTGTAAACCGTTGCTACACTCATATTAGGAAATTTTCCTTCAAGTGCTTTATATATATCGTCCGCGGTTGGGTGAGTCATAGAATTTACGAGAAACTCCAAGATGGCATGGCGCTGCGGAGTAATTCGAACACCGGTTTCTTTTAGAGCGTCTAAAGCATCTTTTAGTTCGTGAGCAGCCATTTCATCATGCACCTCTCTTTTCAAAAATATTCTTATATTATAATCTTTATAAATAGTGTACCCCCAGAGCCGAAACTTTGTCAATTACAATCCTCTTTTTTACCTATTCTTCTATACAAAAAAGACCGGCACGACTGCCGATCTCATTACGTCAACATATTAAGCGTGAGCTTTCAGTTCCTCAAGCGCTTCTTCCACATGATCTTTCACCTTTACTTTACGCCACTCTTTCACAAGCTTTCCTTCTTTATTAATAAGAAACGTTGAGCGTTCAATTCCCATGTATTCCTTACCAAAGTTCTTTTTCAACTTCCATACACCGAAAGCTTCAGACAATTTTTGTTCGTCATCTACAAGAAGCAGGAAAGGTAAGTCATGTTTTTCTTTAAACTTTTGGTGCTTGTCTTGACCGTCTGGGCTTACGCCGATAATCACAGCATCTAATTCCGCAAAGCTTTGATGGCGGTCACGGAAATCACAGGCTTCCGTTGTACACCCTGGCGTCATATCTTTTGGATAAAAATAAAGGACAATGTGTTTCCCTTTAAAATCAGAGAGCTTTACTTTCTCTCCATTATCACCGAGTAATTCAATATCAGGTACTTGCTGCCCCACTTCGATTGTCATGATACAATCCCTCCAACCTATTTTTTCATTAGCCTATCCAATTTCGAGAAGATATTCAACTAAGGACGCTTGCATCGGCATGTTAAAATAATGATAGACGACGTGATACGTTGAGATAGGAGGCTATTTATGAAATTCACCGAATCAGAAAAATTACACCAAGAGGCGCTGGAGCATATTGTTGGAGGGGTTAACAGCCCATCTCGTTCATATAAAGCAGTGGGCGGCGGGTCACCTGTTGCAATGGAAAAAGGCGAAGGCGCTTATTTTTGGGATGTTGACGGAAACCGTTATATCGACTATTTGGCAGCATACGGTCCAATTATTACGGGACATGCTCATCCTCATATTACAAAAGCCATCACGAAAGCAGCCGAGACGGGTGTCCTTTACGGAACACCAACGAAGCATGAAGTCACTTTTGCTAAGATGCTGAAGGAAGCGATGCCTGCTTTGGATAAAGTTCGTTTTGTCAATTCAGGTACAGAAGCTGTGATGACGACAATCCGTGTCGCTCGCGCTTATACAGGTAGAACAAAGATCATTAAGTTTGCCGGATGTTACCACGGTCATTCTGATCTTGTGCTAGTTGCGGCTGGCTCTGGACCTTCCACTTTAGGAACACCAGATTCAGCGGGCGTGCCTAAAAGTATTGCAAATGAAGTCATTACCGTTCCATTCAACGATATAGACAGCTACAAAGAAGCATTAGACCGCTGGGGTGATGAAGTAGCAGCTGTTCTTGTTGAGCCAATTGTCGGGAACTTTGGCATCGTAGAGCCTAAAGACGGTTTCCTGCAGCAGGTGAATGACCTGACTCATGAAAAAGGGGCTCTAGTCATCTATGATGAAGTCATTACAGCTTTCCGCTTTATGTATGGTGGTGCACAGGACTTGCTTCAAGTAAAACCTGATCTCACTGCATTAGGTAAAATTATCGGCGGCGGTCTTCCAATCGGCGCTTACGGCGGCAAAAAAGAAATTATGGAGCAAGTCGCCCCGCTTGGACCAGCCTACCAAGCTGGCACAATGGCAGGAAATCCCGCCTCGATCCTTTCTGGTATTGCATGCTTGGAAGTGTTAAAACAAGACGGGGTCTACGAACGTCTTGATCAACTCGGGGCTATGTTAGAAGAGGGAATTTTAGCCCACGCAAAAAAACATCAAGTAGATATTACAGTGAATCGCTTAAAAGGTGCTCTCACCATTTATTTTACAAAAGAAACGATTGTGAACTACGAGCAGGCTGAAAATACGGATGGTGAAATGTTCGCCCGTTTCTTTAAATTCATGCTCGCACAAGGTATTAACCTCGCTCCTTCTAAATATGAAGCTTGGTTCTTAACCATTGCACATACTGAAAATGATATTTCTGAAACGCTCAAAGCAGTAGATCACGCGTTTGAACAGCTGAAACAATCATAATGAAGAGAAAAACAGACGTAAATTCATGCGTCTGTTTTTTTATTTACCAGCTCTTGATTGTCAAAAGCGAGTGAATCTGTTACATTTTTTCTCAATACCTTCTTTTGATGTTTTCATGAACTTTCAAAAATCACTTGAATATTTCGGAAGACCGCTGTATATTACTTAGTTGTTTCATCAAAATATTTATGATATATGACAAGTGGTCATCTATTATCGAAAAGAAAGGAATGCAGGGACAAAACCAATGAAACTTGGAGCCCGTATTTTAAAAACTGGTATTGCCATTGTACTCGCGCTTTACCTGGCAACATGGCTTGGGTTGCCGACACCCGTCTTCGCGGGAATTGCAGCTGTATTTGCTATCCAGCCATCTATTTATCGATCATTTTTAACGATTGTTGATCAAGTGCAAGCCAATATTATTGGAGCAGCACTTGCCATTACGTTCGGTCTGCTTTTTGGCACAGGACCAGTCATCATCGGCTTAACTGCCGTCATGGTCATTGCGATTAATTTAAAGCTGAAGATTGAACACACGATTCCGATTGCACTCGTAACCGTCATCGCGATTTTAGAAAGTGCAGGGGATCATTTCCTTTCCTTTGCCTTAATTCGAACAGCAACTGTGGTGTTAGGCGTACTTTCTTCATTTTTAGTGAATTTGATTTTCCTGCCGCCAAAGTATGAAACAAAGCTTGTTCATCACATTATGGAAAATACGGAGGAGATTTTAAAATGGATCCGTCTGAGCTCCAGACAGTCTACTGATCATTCCACTTTAAAGGATGACATCGATCAAATAAAAGAACGCATGATCAAATTAGATCACATTTACTTGTTATACAAAGAAGAACGAAGCTATTTAAAGAAAACAACTTATGTCAAATCTAGAAAGCTTGTTTTATTCAGACAGGCAATCATGACGTCTAATCGAGCGCTGTACTTGCTGAAAAAGCTTCATAAATTAGAAAATGAAATTCATTTGATGCCAGAGCATTTCAGAGAGAGCTTAACAGATGAGATTGATTATTTACTTTATTGGCATGAACGTACCTTGATGAAGTTTGTTGGAAAAATGAAACCGCAGGACGATGAATTTCAAAATGAATGCTCTCTTCGTCTTGAAGCATTAACGAAATCATTTATTCAGCACCAGCAAAATCAAGAAAACGACTTGCTGGATTACAATATGCTGAATGTGATGTCGAGTATTATTGAATACCGTGATGAATTGGAGCATCTAGATACTTTGATTACAAGCTTCCAAACGTATCACCCAAAAGATAGTGAGATTGAGACAGAAGAAAAAGAAGCTTAAATCGAAAAGCCCGATTCTTAGAATCGGGCTTACATTTTTGACAAAGGGCTAAAATGATCTTTATTTAGCCCTTTGTCTTCTTTTCAGCGTAATTGAAAACCCTTGAAATCAAGGAAGGACGAGTACCGGAGCGGAGCGAATCTGACATTCGTGAGCACCGGCACGCAGGACTAACAACGAATGCGAGGGTTTGCCTACACGCTGTGACCGATTCTTAGAATCGGTCTTATTTTATTTTCTTCATTTTAGGATCAAGGGTGTCTCTTAATCCATCTCCCATCAAGTTAAAGCCAAGAACCGTCAGCATGATCGCAATCCCCGGGAAAAATAAAGTCCATGGCGCTTGTACGAGATAAGGTCTCGCATCGGCAAGCATTTTCCCCCACTCTGGACTTGGCGCTTGTGCACCTAATCCTAAAAATCCTAAAGCCGCCGCTTCAATAATGGCTGTACCAATCGCAAGCGTCGCTTGAACGATGACCGGCACCATACTATTTGGCAGAATGTGACGAAGAACGATGCGGCGGTGTGACATCCCGACTGCCTTTGCTGCTAAAACATATTCTTCTTGCTTAATGCTCAGCACCTTTGAACGAACCAGCCGGCCAAATGTGGGGACGTTAATAATCGCTATGGCAATTAGGGCATTTTGTAAGGAAGGTCCTAAGATGGAAACAATCGCAATCGCTAATAGAATGCTAGGAAAAGCGAGTAAAATATCAAATAGTCTTGAGATGACAGCATCCAGTAATCTACCGCCGTAACCTGCCATCAACCCAAGCAATGTCCCTAAAATAACCGACCCGAGAACGGAGAAGAAACCCACCCATAATGAAATCCGAGCTCCATGCACGACTCTAGAAAATATGTCTCTCCCGAAATCATCCGTACCAAACCAATGCGCAGCTGAAGGGGCACTAAATCGCTCGCCTAGTGACTGCTCGTTGATTCCATAAGGAGCAATGAGCGGTGCAAAGATTGCTAGGATCAGAAATAAAAAGACAATCACAGTGCCAATGACCGCCAGCTTGTGCTGAAAGAACAGTTTCATCGATTCAAGAATCAGTGATTGAGAGCGTTCTTCCTTTTGTTTAGGTGCTTGAAGCTCTTTTTGCGCTTCCATGTCGTCACTCTCCCTTCACTAGTATTTAATCCTCGGATCAATGACTGCATACAAGATATCCACAATGAAATTGATCAGCACAAATATGAGCGCAACAACAAGAATGCCAGTTTGAATGACAGGATAATCACGATAGCTAATTGCATCGTAAATATATCGCCCAATTCCCGGCCAAGCAAAGATCGTTTCTGTTAAAATGGCTCCGCCTAGCAAGAGACCTGTTTGAAGACCAATAATCGTTAAAATCGGAATGAGCGCATTTTTCAGCCCATGCTGATAAATGATGAAAAATGAACGTACCCCTTTTGCTTTTGCTGTTCGAATAAAATCTGAATGAAGAACTTCCAACATACTTGCCCTCGTAATCCTTGCAATAATCGCAGCAGGAATCGTTGCGAGAGCGGTACTTGGTAAAATTAAATGCTTGATGCTGTCAAAGAATTGATCAAATCGTCCTTGCAAAAGCGTGTCCAACGTATGGATATAGGTGATCGACTCTACCGGATTTCTGACGTTTTCTCGTCCTGTAGTCGGCAAAATACCTAATTCAATCGAGAATAGCCACTGTCCCATTAAGCCTAACCAAAAAATCGGCATGGACACCCCAATGAGAGCAATAAACATGGCCACATAATCAAAGAAAGAATGTTTAAACCATGCACTAATGATTCCGGCATTCACACCGACAATAATCGCCAGCAACATAGCGAAGAAAGTCAATTCTAATGTAGCGAATAAGTAAGGCTTCATTTCCTGGGCAATAGCCGCTCCTGTTCGTATGGAAGTCCCTAGATCGCCTTTTAAAAGCCCCAGCATGTAGTGACCATATTGTACGTACCACGGCTGGTCTAAACCAAGCTGAATCGTCAATTGCTCTACTGCTTCTTTCGTTGCCCGCTGTCCTAAGATGACCTGCGCCGGATTTCCAGGGATAAACCGAATAATAGAAAATACAACTAAGGTCATTCCGATCAGTACTGGAATGAGCATTCCTGCTCGCTTCATACAATAAGCAAACAAACAGCTTTCACCGCCTTTTCATTGTTTGGATAAGGGAGATCGAACGATCTCCCTTATTTGCTTATTCGAAATATACGTCAGTCAATGCTTCGGAACCAGTCGGATGCGGCTGGTAGCCTTTTAAATCTTTAGATGCGGCGAGCATTGGAATTGAATGGACTAATGGAATCCAAGGTGCTTCATCATGAATGATTTCTTGAGCTTCTTGATATAATTCATTTCGCTTCTTTTGATCCGTATCGGTCTGAGCTTCAATGAGGATGTCATGCATTTTATCGTTTTGGAAGAATGTATAGTTGTTACCGCCAATACTGTCTTTATCTAATAATGTATAGATGAAATTATCAGGATCGCCATTGTCCCCTGTCCATCCTAATAAGAACACATCTGCTTCGCCTTTACTTGCTTTATCTAAATAAGTCGCCCAATCATATGTGACGATTTCGGCTTTGACACCAACTTTTTCAAAGTTTGACTGAATGATTTCAGCTACCTTCATCCCGTCTGGCATATATGGACGCGGCACAGGCATTGCCCAAAGCTTGATGCGAAAACCGTCAGGGAAGCCTGCCTCTTTCAATAGTTCTTTTGCTTTTTCCGGATCATATGGATATGGCTCAATCTCGTCATTGTAGCCTTCTAATGACGGAGGAAGTGGATTTTTTGCTGGTTCAGCAAGCCCTCCATAAAACGACTCGATGATTGATTCTTTATCAACTGCATAATTTAGTGCCTGACGAACCAACTTGTTATCAAGCGGCTTTCTAGTCACTGTCAGCCCGATATAACCCACGTTCATGGATGGTCTCTCAATCAGCTGGAGCGCTTTGTCTGTTTTAATGCCATCTAAATCGGACGGATTGACGCCATCCATTAAGTCGATTTCGCCTGTTTTAAGCGCATTTAAACGAGCAGAGTTTTCAGGAATAGAGCGGAAGATGATTTGTTTCAGTTTTGGTTTATCTTTTTGCCAGTAATCTTCGTTCTTTTCTAAGACAATACGGTCGCTCTGCTTCCATTCTTTAAACTTAAATGGTCCTGTGCCCACTGGGTTTTCTCTAAATGAATCACCGCTTTTTTCAACTGCTGCAGGACTAGCGATACCAAATGGTGACATGGCGATGTTTTTCAGAAATGTTGCTTGCGGGCGTTTGAGTTGAAATTCAATTTCATGCTCTCCTTTAACGATGATGTCTTTAATGACATGCCCTTTATCTTTTTTATAGCCGCCAAACATGCCGTAGTAAGGAAATTTTTCGGCATCTCCATTCATCCAGCGGTCAAAGTTGAATTTCACTGCTTCTGCATTAAAGTCTGTGCCATCGTGAAATTTCACACCTTCTCTTAAGAAGAACGTGTACGATTTTCCGTCCTTCGCAACATCCCATTCTGTTGCGAGGCCCGGATGGATAGTCGTGTCTTTTTCACCGTAATTCAAAAGCTTTTCAAACATATTCTCTGTGACCTTGAAGGTTTCGCCTTCTGTTGTTGTAATCGGATCAAGTGACGTAGAGTCCCCTCCTCTGCCAAATACGAGAGTGTTTTTGGTGGCTTTTTCTTCTGATGTTGATGAAGATGAACAGCCCCCTAAAAATAACGCAAGTGCCAGCACAAAAATGAAACTACTGAATAACCATGTCTTCTTCATTGTGTTCCTCCTTTTGATATAAATAGCACGCAGCTGCATGGCCTGTTTCCTCCTCATACAAAGGCGGAACATCTTGCAAGCATTGCGCCCACCTTTTTGGACATCTTTTATAGAAAGGACAGCCATCTTCTGACACCAGGGTGGATTCTTCCGCTGACACATCCTGCGTTTCCAGCACGTGATCCATATGTGGAATGGATTTCAGAAGAAGCGATGTATAAGGATGAAGCGGCTTGTGAAATACGTCCTCCGCAGGACCCATTTCTACAATACGGCCAGCGTACATCACTGCAATTCGGTCGCTCATATACTTGACAACGCCTAGATCGTGAGAAATAAACAAGTACGTCAGAGAAAGCGTCTTTTGCAATTCGAGCATTAAATTCAATATTTGCGCTTGAACCGATACATCTAAAGCGGAAACTGGCTCATCGGCAATCACAAGACTTGGATGAGTAATGAGCGCCCTAGCAATTCCAATACGCTGCCTCTGACCGCCGCTGAATTGGTGCGCATAACGGTCTCCATAGGATGGGTCAAACCCAACAATGTGCAGCATCTCTTTTACCCGCTTTTGTCTTTCTGCTTTTGTTCCATGTTTATGAACAATGAGCGGTTCTTCTAAAATGTCTTTGATTTTCATTCGTGGATTTAAGGAAGCGTATGGATCTTGGAAAATCATTTGAATGTCTTTTCTGAAGGAACGCATGTCTCGTTCTTTCAGAAGCGTCACTTCTTTTCCTTTCATTTGGATTGAGCCAGAAGTCGGTTCGATTAATCTCATTAAGCTTTTGCCAAGGGTTGATTTCCCGCAGCCAGATTCGCCCACAATGCCGAGCGTCTCTCCTTCTTTCACGTGAAAGGACACTTGATTTAAAGCCAAAGTCGTCTGTTTGTGTTTAGAAAAAAATGCCGATGTGTCATAACGCTTCGTCAGTTGATTCACTTGCAACAGTGGGTGATTCAGTGTCTTCTCCTCCTTCCATTAGAAAACATGCGACGCGGTGATTGTGTGAAATGGATTGTAAAGATGGGTCTTTTTCAAGACATTGCGTCATTTGATATGGACAGCGTGGTGCAAATTGACAGCCGGACTGAATAGCTCCTGGCTTAGGTACATGACCCGCAATAGACATGAGTTTTTCTTTTTTCTCTTTAAATGATGGAACAGAGGCGAAAAGACCTTTCGTGTAGGGATGGAGAGGTTTTTGGAAAATACGGTCAACGGTTCCTTCTTCTACGATTCGACCGGCATACATAATCATGACACGCTGGCATATTTGCCGCACGACGCCTAAATCATGAGTAATAAATAATATAGCGGTGTCCATCTCTTCATTTAACTTTTTGAGCAAACGAAGAATTTGTGCTTGGATGGTGACATCAAGTGCAGTCGTTGGTTCATCTGCAATCATGAGCTTTGGGTGACACAGCATCGCCATCGCAATCATCACACGCTGACGCATGCCGCCCGATAGTTCATGTGGATATTTTTTGAGTAATGACGCTGCTTGTTTCAGGCCAACCGTTTGAAGCAAATCTACCGCCTTCACTTTTGCTTCTTTTTGGTTGATAGTCTGATGTGTGAAAAGGGCTTCTGTCATTTGCTTGCCGATGGTCATGAGTGGATTGAGAGAAGTCATGGGTTCCTGGAAAATCATTGAGATGTCATTCCCTCTGACCTCTCGCCATTGTTTCTCCGACAGTGACAGCAGGTTTTGACCTTCAAATTGTATGTGACCTGTTGTTTCTGTTTGGTGATTCAGCCCCATTAAAGACATGGATGTGATGCTTTTCCCGCAGCCAGATTCGCCCACAATACCTAAGGTTTCTCCTTTTTGAATAGAGAATGAGATGTCATGGACGATCGGCACTCTCTGCTTTTTTTGCTGAAAGGCAATAGACAGCTGTTTGACATCTAGCAATACTTCTTGTTCTTTCACATCTTCACCACCCCGTCATACTTTTTAAAATTGTATTGAGACAAGCTGGGAAATATGTCATGTTTTTGACAAGCATAAAAAAGCCTATCCGCTAGAATCGGATAGGCTTCTACTAATTTAATGTTTGAATGGTAAATAGATGGCGATAGTGGCTGTCTCGGTTCATTAACTCCTCATGTGTTCCTTTTTCCACAATCTCGCCTTGCTCCATGACCACAATGAGGTCCGCATGTGTAATCGTTGATAAACGGTGCGCAACAATAAAAGTTGTGCGATCTTTTGCCAGCTTTTGCATCGCTTCTTGAATGTAATGTTCACTTTCTAAATCAAGTGCAGACGTCGCTTCGTCTAAAATAAGCAGCGGTGGATTTTTAAGAAATACCCTCGCAATTGAAATTCGTTGTTTTTGACCGCCTGATAGCTTTACGCCACGTTCTCCTACCTTTGTGTCATATCCTTCAGGAAGAGACATGATGAACTCATGGGCATTAGCCGCTTTGGCCGCCGACACAATTTTCTCAAAGGATGCTTCCGGGTCTCCCACAGCGATATTTTCTTTAATGGTGTCACTGAATAAGAATGTATCTTGGAGCACCATCCCGACTTGATTCCGCAGGCTTCTTGCCTTGTACTCTTTAATATCAATGCCGTCAATTTCGAGTGATCCGCTTGTGACATCATAAAATCTTGGAATTAAACTGACGAGTGTCGACTTCCCTCCGCCGCTCATTCCTACAAGCGCAACGGTTTGGCCTTTTTCTACTTTCAAGGAGATATTGTGTAAAATCTCTTCCTGTGTATGTTCGTAACGGAACGACACATCTTTAAATTCTACCTCTCCTTTTAAGTGATTGGCTTCTTTTGCATTCGGCTTGTCTGTTACTTCATACGGTTCATCAATAAACTCAAAAATACGATCCATTGATGCTACTGACTGAGTTAAAGTCGTCGATGAGTTAATGAGACGGCGAATCGGGTTGTACATCCGATCAATGTAGCCGACAAAGGCAATCATTGTCCCAATTGAAAGCGACCCGTTAATGACGGTATAACCAGCAAAAGCAATGATGAGCAGCGGCGCAATGTCTGTGATCGTATTGACGACAGCGAATGTTTTGGCATTCCAATTCGTATGATTGATCGCTTTGTTTAAGAAATTTTTATTTTCATCGTGAAAATTCTCTTGTTCGTATTCTTCAATCGCAAAGCTGCGAATGACAGGCATTCCTTGTACTCGCTCATGCAGGTGCCCTTGTACCTCAGCCAGTGCCTGCGACCGCTCTTTTGTCAGCTTGCGAAGCCGTCCGTAAAAATACTTCACTGCTAACGCATACAGCGGAAAAATAATGACAGACACAATGGTGAGTTTAAGATCCAGTGTACACATAATGGCTATCACAATCAGGACGGTCATCAAATCAAGCCAAATGTTCATAAGCCCTGTGATGACAAATTCCTTTGTTTGCTCCACATCGTTGATGACCCTTGAAATAATTTCCCCTGTTCTCGTGTTGGCGTAATAACGAAGGCTCAACTTTTGAATGTGCGAGAACAGTTTTTCCCGAATATCAAATAATACTTTACTGCCTGTCCACTGCGCATAGTATTGTCTGTAGTACTCAACAGGCGGTCTCATCACTAAAAATAATACAAGCATGATTCCCATAATAATAAAGAGAGTGGATGTTTTTTCTTCAGCCGATCCAGAGCCTTGAATCACATCATCAATGACATACTTTAAAAGCAGAGGCAATGTTAAGGGGATCGAGAACTTAATCATTCCGATCACCATTGTCAATGCAATCTGTTTTTTATACGGTGTTACAAAAGCCATGTAACGTTTTATGACCCCCATGTAAATCTCCTTCCCAATCTATCAGTGCCTCTTATCCGTACGCAATCAAAAACCTGTTGGCTTTGAAAAGCCAAACAGGTTTTAGCTGCTGTTACTTATTTTGTATAACGCAAAAAACGTTCATACCACATATCCACAAATTCTGGAGCAAACGGTCCCTTCCGCTGGTGAATCCAATGCAGTAATGTATTTAGATGCTCTCGTAAGATACTATCGATTTCTTTTGGATAATTCATCTGCCTCTTATGATCTGCATATTCATCCTCATCCAAAATATTATACGTCATGTCCGGAAAGACTTTGACATCTAAGTCGTAATCAATATACTTAATCGCCTCTTCATCTGTCGCAAAAGGAGAGCTGATGTTGCAGTAATAATACACCCCATCATCTCGAAGCATCCCAATGACATTAAACCATTGTTTTGCATGAAAATAGCAAATAGCCGGTTCTCTTGTCATCCATGTTCGGCCATCGGATTCAGTCACCATTGTTCGATCGTTTGCACCAATGATACACAATTCCGTTGCTTTCAGAATGGTGGTTTCATTCCAAATCCTGTGGATCAAGCCATTATGTTTATAGCTTTGAATTTGGATGGTTTCTCCTTCCTTGGGATAGCCCATATTTTCTCCCCTACTTTCTATAACAAACAAACCTAACAGTCCAAAGACCTAATTTCCCAACTAAACATGTCTCTATTATATTATACCGTTACATCATTAAAAAATGAAATGAAAAAGCCATTCAACCCAATTGAACGGCACACTCTTTTACATGACGGTTGAGCTCTTCTCCATTTGTTTATACGAATTGATGACTTGTTCAGTCTGTTTTGTAAATAGTGTTTGGACTTTTTGCAGTTCCTCTCGTTTCTGTTTGATTTGATCATGAAGCTTATGCCGCTCTTCCTTTTTTTCACCTTGCAGCAATTGTTTTTCTGTCTCTAAGTACAGATCAAGTTCTCCTTGTACATCGAGCAGCTGATCCATAAGCTGCATTTGTTCTCTGACAAGCTGATCGAAATCAGACATCTAACTCCTCCCTTTCATTCGTATCGACTTTTTGTATCTATACCATTTCTTGAAAGAAGGAAGAAGTCCTTTGACTGTTTATGTAGAGGTTTTACAGGTTTTGTCGGATGGTGGGGAGAGGCAAAAAGAAAAGCACTTCATTCGTAGATGAAGTGCTTCCCTTTGTTTCAGTGATTAGCTGTTTTGTTGTTTGTTTTGCTCAGCTTTTTGGTTGTATTTTTTTACGTGCTGTGCGTCAGTCTCGCTAGCAAATTCAGTGCCATATTGACCGCCTTGTGCAGCAGCTTGGTTTTGTTTTTTCACTTGTTGTGCGTTTGTTTTGTTTTGTTGTTTATCCATCATTATCACCTCCACGCACATTAATTTGTGCAGAAGGTGTACATCTTATTCATAATTTTTTTAAACAAGCAAAGAACGTCCGCCATCGACGATAATCGTCTGTCCTCTAATCATATCTGCTTTGCCTGATACAAGGAATTCTACACTGTCGACCATGTCTTTAATTTCCACCATACGGCCTGCTGGTGTATTTTTCTTAGCGTCTTCTAATAGCTCTTCACGATTTGGGAAGTGCTTGAGTGCATCTGTATCAATGGCGCCGCCTGATACGGCATTCACGACGATATTTTTTTGTGACAGCTCAACGGATAGGTAGCGTGTCAACGCTTCTAGTGCTGCTTTAGATACACCGACCACCGTGTAGTTTTCAAGGTAGCGGATAGAGCCTAGTGAGCTAATGCTGACGATATGTCCGCCGCCGTTTTTCTCCATTAATTTGGCTGCTTCTTGTCCGCAGAATAACAAGGCTTTCGCATTGATATTCATGGTCCAGTCCCAATGATTTTCTTCAAGATCCATGATTGGGCGCTGAACGCCAGATGCCGCATTGTTCACAAATACGTCTAAACGGCCAAACGTTTCGTCAATTTGCTGGAACATGTCTTTGATTTTCTCTGGCTGACCAACGTTGGCTTTGACAACTAATGTTTTAACACCCATCGCTTCAATTTCTTCAGCTGTTTCAAGTGCTGCTTTTTTGCTTCTTGCATAGTTAATGACAATGTCATATCCTTTTTCAGCCAGGCGAAGGGCTACTTCTTTCCCAACACCTCTACTGCTGCCTGTAATTAGTGCACATTTACGCTTGTTCATTATGGTTCATCTCCTGATTTGAATAGTTTTCGTCCATTCGCTTCACACTAATAGGAAAGTTCCTATTAGGAGGTTACATTCATGTATGTCGGACGCGATTTAAGCCAGCTTGGCATGATGTCAAAGGATCAATGGAAAGATACTGAGCTTGCTTTTTTTCATCATGCTTTCCAACAAATTTTACCTTATTTAAACGAAGAAGGGCAATCTAAGTATCGAGAAATCATTTCTGAAATTGAAAACCGCGGGGGTCTGCACCGAAATGAAGCCGATTATACCCATGGTACAACGGTTAAATATGACTAGGCTGTTCAAGTGCCATCTTCCATATTTTTTGATGTGAGACTGGCAAAGCATATGCCTCAAATTCTTCTGTTGTGACTTTTTTCAGCATCGTGTCATCAGATACAGAGGTCACACGTCCAAAGAAAACAGAAATATTCCAGATGAGGTGGGTAAATACATGTTGAATGGTGCCTTCTAAATCACCAAGTTCTGCTTGTACACCCGCTTCCTCTTTTAAGAAATCAATCAGCTGCTCTTTTTCCGTTTTTCTTCCCTTCATTGTTTCCATGTTTGGGAACTCCCATAAATTCGCAAGCAGACCTGTACTTGGACGCTTATGAATATAGAGGTGGCCTGCATCATCAAATAACACCACCGCTGCCATTGATTTCGCAGTCGGCTTTTTCTTTTTACTTTTCACCGGCAGCTCATGCTGAACGCCTTCCTCAAGTGCCGAGCAATGCATGTTTACAGGACAAATGAGGCATGCAGGAGAGGTTGGGGTGCAAATAAGCGCACCTAGCTCCATTAGCCCTTGATTGAATTCTGACGGCTTTTCCCGGGAAATGAGCTGATCAACCGCAAATTCGAAAATGTTTCTCGTTTTTGGTTTTGCAATATCATCCCATATGGACAAGATACGGGAAATGACCCTCATCACGTTGCCGTCTACCGCAGGGTATGGCTTGTTATAGGCGATACTCAGCACTGCGCCGCTCGTATATGGGCCTACACCTTTCAGCTTTGAAAATTGTTCTTTCGTATCAGGAACAACGCCCCCGTAGGATTCATAGACTTCTTTCACAGCTGCCTGTAAATTACGCACTCGTGAGTAGTAGCCAAGACCTTCCCATGCTTTCATGACCTTTTCTTCATCAGCTAAAGCAAGATCCTTCACCGTCGGGAATTGCTCCATAAACCGATTGAAGTACGGAATGACCGTATCCACTCTCGTTTGCTGGAGCATCACTTCTGATACCCAGACGCGGTATGGATCTTGATTTTCACGCCATGGAAGTGTACGTTGTTCTTTTTCATACCAATCGATTAAATCATGCTGAAAGCCCGCAATATCTTTGCGGTCCAGCTTTTCTTGAATGTCTTTCATATCTATACTCCTTCTCATTGGACCGAGGGCTAACGTTCTGAAAAGAACCTTATTTGTTGTATACTGTTTGTAGATACGTTAACATGTTACATTAAATCGGGATAAAGCAAAAGTGATTTTGCACATAGTCTTGATGAGAGACGTATACTTTGTATGATTGTTCCTAAGCATGACAACTAGGAGGTAATCAATTGGATACTGGTACTCATGTAGTAATGGGCATTTCTCTTGGGGGACTTGCGCTTTTAGATCCAGCCGTCAGCGCAGATCCACACATGGCACACGCCGTGATGATCGCGACCATCGCCGGCTCCCAAGCACCAGACATTGATACTGTGCTAAAACTAAAAAATAATGCAGTTTATATAAGAAATCACCGGGGATTTACTCATTCCATTCCGGCTGTACTGTTTTGGTCATTGCTAATTCCGGCTGTGATTTTCCCATTTGTGCCGGGGGCAAATTTACTTCACCTTTGGTTATGGACACTATTAGCCGTCGTGCTTCATGTGTTTGTCGATATTTTCAATGCTTACGGCACGCAGGCCATTCGTCCATTTTCAAAGAAATGGGTAGCGCTTGGGATCATTAACACGTTTGATCCGTTTATCTTTTTTACACATCTTGTCGCCATTGTCGTATGGGCGATTGGCGGACATCCCGGCTATACGTTCATTACGCTGTATGCCGTGATTTTCTGTTACTATATCGTCAGGGTCATTATGCAGCTTCAGATTAAACGTCAGCTTCGTGAACGATTCGATGAGATTGAGGAAATAATCATTTCGCCTACAATGAAGTTTAGACAATGGCGTATTGCTGTGAAATGTAAATCCTCTTTCCATGTTGGACGCAGTATGAATGGTGAGATTATCATTTTAGACACCTTTAACCGTGTGCCGGTCCCTGATACTGAGATTATGAAAATTGCCAAACAGGATGAAAACATTTCAGCCTTTCTCTCCTTCTCCCCTGTCTACCGGTGGGAAGTAGATAAATACAAGGATCATTATGAGGTACGGTTCATTGATTTGCGCTACCGCAGCAAAGGTCACTATCCTTTTGTTGCAATCTGCCATATCGACATGGACCACCAAATCAAAAATTCCTATACCGGCTGGATTTTCAGTGAAGAAAAACTGCAAAAAAAATTAAGACTCGGCTCTGTGTGAGCGAGTCTTTTTTTGTGCTTACATCTTCGTCATATATTCCACAATAAACTCCCAAAAGCCAGGTCCTTCTTGGTAAATCAGCCAGTCTACTTTTTCGATGAGTTTGATATAGAGTTCTTGTTCGAGGTCTTCTCTTTCTTGATATGCCGTGTTTTGTAGTTTCTTTTTGATCATGGGTGTGAAGGTTTCAATGAGTTCTTCCATTTCTCCATTGGTCATTTTGTCTTCTTGCACGGACATCTCCCCCTGTTTCTTCTTTTAGTTTGTTGAGCGCTTTTTTGTGGATGTTTGAGATGTTTTGTCTTGATTCGCCCAGCCGGTCGGCTATTTCCTTCATCGTTTGGCCTTCGACATAAATATGGGTTAAAACCATTTTTTGTTTTTCTGTGAGCTGCTGATAGGCCTTGTACAATCTTGGGTCTTGCAGGTGCTCCCCTAAGTCTTGTTGGTTAAAGAGCACAGCTTCATACGTATCTGTTTGAACAGGGTCTTTCACTTCTTGCGTATCAGGATGATCGAGTATGAGCGGAAAACGTTGCTGCTTTTTTTTCACTCGTTTGTCAAAGTCGACTGAAAAGATGCGGATCATTGTGGAAATATACTTGATGATGCGGATTTTTTGATAAAACTGCTTGAACTCGGAATCTAGTTTTTTCGCATTTTCTTCGTTTGGCTCTTCCATGACTTGCCGGAGCAACTGCTGGTTTTTAGGATTGCTTAAAAACTGCTGAATGAGCGGGTGGTCAACGATTTCCTTCCATTTTGCTTTCAATAACAGCCGATAATCCATGTGCATCCTCCCCTTTGTTCTCTCTACTTGCATTAAGTGGACAAAAGTTAAAAAAAGTAAACTTTGTGAAACGGGTCTAATGGTTCATTTTCTCCCCCTTTGATTTCCTATTTCTTCTTTCATACCACTTATAGAGAAGACGAGCATCCGCTGGGAGGTGAGACAAATGGAGACCTTTTTTTCGGAGGAATGGCTGAAGCAGCTCGGTCAGGCTGGCTTTCCTGCCATTTTGACGGTTTATTTGCTGACACGTTTTGAACGAAAGTTTGATGAATTAAGCAAACTCATCCAACGATTGGTCGCTGTTCAAAAAAATGATGAATCAGATTGACATCTTCTTGATTCGTTTCACCTTATGAAAGCGAGGGCGAAATGAAAGGCATTTTGTCACCTCACACAATACGATGTTGAAAGGGGATTTTATCATGAGTGAAAAGCAAAATGGAATACCACAGCCGATTCGAGGAGAAAAAGGAGCAACGGTCAAAATTCCACGTAATCTCGAGCGAGACAGACAAAACCCAGATATGCTCACGCCACCAGAAACCGATCATGGAACGGTTCCCAACATGAAATATTCTTTTTCTGATACGCACAACCGTTTAGAAAAAGGCGGCTATGCCCGCGAGGTAACGGTACGTGAACTGCCAATCTCTAAAAGTCTTGCCTCTGTGAACATGCGGCTAAAACCTGGTGCAATTCGCGAGCTGCACTGGCATAAGGAAGCGGAATGGGCGTACATGATTTATGGGGAAGCCCGAATTACATCGGTTGATGCAGAGGGGCGCAATTTTACAGAAGATGTAACAGAGGGTGATTTGTGGTACTTCCCTTCAGGCTTGCCGCACTCTATCCAAGCACTTGAACCGGGAGCTGAATTCTTGCTTGTGTTTGATGATGGATCTTTCTCTGAAAATAGTACGTTCCAAGTGACTGATTGGCTTGCCCATACGCCAGAGGAAGTTGTGCTCCAAAACTTTGGAATGACAAAGGAGCAATTTAAGAAGCTGCCAGAGAAAGAGAAGTATATTTTCCAAAAAGGAATTCCTGGTTCCCTTGAATGTGACAAGGTGAAAACAGAGCAAGGAGAGGTCCCGAATTCCTTTAAATATGAGCTGTTAAAACAGAAGCCAATTACGTCAAGCGGTGGACAAGTGTGGATTGCGGACTCTACCAATTTTAAAGCGTCTAAAACGATTGCATCCGCTCTTGTGAAAGTTGATCCAGGTGCCATCCGTGAGCTGCACTGGCATCCAAATACGGATGAATGGCAATATTTCATTTCTGGAAAGGCACGAATGACGGTCTTTGCTTCTGATGGACATGCAAGAACCTTCAACTATCAAGCGGGAGACGTTGGCTATGTGCCATTTGCGATGGGGCATTATGTAGAAAATACAGGTGACGAACCGCTTTATTTCTTAGAAATCTTTAAGAGCGATCATTATGCAGATATCTCGCTAAATCAGTGGCTTGCGGTCACACCGAAACAGCTTGTTTTGGATCATTTAGATCAAGGCGAAGAATTCTTGAAATTGCTTGATACTGAAAAACATCCTGTTATCGCTGCACCTAAAAAAGAGGATTAATTCCACCTTCCTGCAAAAAGGCTGTCCTTTTTGCAGGTATCTTCATGTAAAGGAGTGTTGTTTACCATGCAGCAACCTGTTCACGCTTTATGGCAAGGGCTGAAATGGCTCATGGCGGCGTCGGCTGTCTGTTACATATTTTTGTTGTTTTGTGTGCTGTTCTTTCATTTGACGGGTGCTTTTTATCATTCGATTTTATCGCTGCTACTGTTTATGGGCACCTATGTTGTACTTGGGATCTCTTTTGAACATCTGGAACACGTGCTCATGCGGTTTGTTCGTAAGTGTCGGTCCAAAAAACGATCCATCATTTTCTATGCCGTTTTATTTCACCTTTTGTTTATTTGGGGTGCTGTCTATGTATCAGACGAATTAGTTGACGGCATTTTGCTGACTACTTCTGAAGAAATTCTCTTTGCGCTAAGTCTTTGGTTATTTCATTTTTTGTTTGATTATGCGTCGTTTTCGTTTGATAAGGAAGCTTCGTGAGACGCTATCGTCTTTCTGTAGAGAGCGCTTGTTTGACCTGCTCCATATGATGGAGATCATGTTTAATCAAACCTTGAAAATAACTTGATAACGTCAATTCGATTTGACCGATCAGAAAGGGTGTAGTCCAGCGAGATGTTTCGATTTTCTTCATTTCTTGAAGCAATTATGTTCTGACAGCAATAAACCGCCCGATCGTCTCGCTTCTCTCTTCCTTTCTTGCTCTTTCGGCTGACTGCTGATTCATTTCATGCACATCAGGTGCCTGAGGTAACGCTTTATTGTTCCAAAATACCTTTAGGCGATCGTGTAAAATAAATTCATCCCATGGAACGAAATGTGCGATGATCTCAGCAATGCTCCACTTTCCATCAGCGATGGCGCTACGCCATTCTTCTTCTGTTACTTTCGTTAGTGACTGCACCCATTCAAGGGTGTGTTCATAGTGTTTTATCACGGTGTCTTTGTTCATGTTTTGTTATCCCCTTCATGTTTTTAAAAGAAGTTGATCAGAAATTGGTTAGTTTCATTCTTGCGAAATCATTTCTAACATATTATCATATACTTTAATTACCAAATGAAAAGGGGGGAATTGTGATACTCTGTCCTATATGAAAAAGCTTATTTTTTTGCACTGAAATAAACCGACCGGTCTGTTTATAAAAAGGGAGGAAAAATGATGAAATCTCAAAATGTGATCATTATCGGCAGTGGTGTAGCAGGATTGGCTACTGCTTTATTTTTAAAAAAGGCTGGAATGGAAAGTACGATTTATGAAAGCAGGTCAGATGAAGAATTAGAAACAGGAGCAGGTTTTTTACTCTCTCCGAATGGGGTAAAGATTTTGGATGGAATCGGGTGTAAAAATGAAGTGATAGCAAATGCAACCGTGATAAAGAAGATCCAGCAAATAAACAGTGAAAATGAAGTAGAAGCGATCTTTCACAATTATAGTGAAAAATATTATGATGCTCCTTTACTGAACGTCATGAGAGACCAAATCATCAAATCACTTTTAAAAGAAGTTCACCGCCAAGGAATAGAAGTGAAATACAACAAAAAGTTAACCTCGATCAAACAGCAGCCTCATTCCGTTCAGGTTCTTTTTGAAGATGAAACTGTGATAACAGGTGATATCGTAATAGGAGCAGATGGAACTTTTTCTAAAACAAGAGAGGCTATTGCGTTTAATGCTAAATTAGACTATAGCGGTTTTTGGGGACTACAAGGAGTATCGTTTGTAAAGGATTTTGTATTGGATGAGGCAACAAGTTATTTTTACAATGACGGAAACTTTCAATTCATTTTTGGGAAAGCGCATCCAACAAATAAAATGAATATTTTATGGCAAGCTTTCTCTCAGTGTACTGAGAAGTTACCTACAAAACATTTTGAGAAAGCCAATAAAGAAACCATCCGACAGTTATTATATAAACAAATGGAACATTGGAACATTCCTAAACATCTTTCTGACATCATCGATCATACAAACATGTTCTTTCCAAGAAGTATCTATGAAATAAAGGATTTTCCTGTGTGGTCAAAAGGACGTGTTGTTCTTGTAGGTGATGCGGTACATACGGCGAACCCTTTTGTTGGTCAAGGAGCATCGTATAGTCTAGAAGATGCCATGCTCATAGCAAAGATGCTAAGGGATCATGATTATCGAGATGCGTTCTATTATTATGAAAAGGATCGAAGAAAGAGGACAGAAGAATTGAATGCGCTATTTCAGCACATGAGTATTCAGAACGATATTGATAAAAAAATGAACGAATACACAATTGAATGGGATGAAGAAACTTACGTATGAGATGAAAGATAAAAAAAACACCACTTATGCTGAAAAGTGGTGTTTCTTGTGTTTTCTCCGTGCATAGAGGATCGCAACGATCAAACTGACGAGTGAAATCAATGCGAGAATTCTGATATAAGGCGGATAGTAGGTTAGCACGATCTCGTTTTTTCCTTTTTCTATTGGAAAACCGATAAACGCATAATTGGCTTGTTCAATATCGGTCTGCTGACCGTTTACTGTGAGCTCCCAGCCTTTTTCATATGGTACTGGCAGAATCATATAATCATCGCCGCGCTTGTTCTCATAAGAAATCGTAAAGCGGTTATTTTTAAGCTTCACCTGCTGGCTGCCATCATCCTGTTTTTCTTTTTCATATGCGCGCGCAAGGGTGCGGTAAGGCTCATGATACAGCTTTAATTGACTCAGCTCATACGTCCCTTTTGGCACTCGTATGGAAAGGATTTTTTCCGCAGGGACTCGAATCGTCACGTCATTAACGCCTGTTTTGTAGATAGACGTATTGCTTTTGCGTGATGTGACATAGTCATCCACAGATAACTGAAACCCTTCGTTACGGTCGGTCCGCTTCACATAAAAGCTCACATACACATCCCCAGCGCGGGCCATATCATCTGGAAGGGTGATATTCAGCCCGCCCTTTTTCCCGTATACATCAAGCACGCCATTTTCGTATACCGCTTGTTCAGTATGAATGTTTGTATCCTTTATTCGATCAGGCGATTGGTCGATTTCAGCATTTCCTTTTTTGTTTAAGATTACACCTTGCAACATCGCATGTTCTTTATCAAGTGCTGACGCATGCTCTAGTGACTTTTCTGAATAGACGGTACTCGTTGTTCTTGCAAATGGGAGCGGGCGTGTATTTTCATACACTTCATAATGTTCGCTTTCCAATATGGGCTTAAAATAAACCGGCGGTGAGAAAGACATCGATTTGTCTCTCATATAATACTTCCCGTAGGTCAGACTGTATAAATTCGCTCTGTTCCCCATTGTGGCATACCGGCTAACACTTTCCCGCCCCATATCAATTTGCAGGTCATTCCAGTAGAAATGGAGCAGATGCTGATTCAATATACTTGAATACGCACTCATGCCTTGAAAGCCTTCAAATAATGGCGTGTTGTTACGTACACCATTCATCCAATCAATCCGGGCAAGCGGATCATCTTTTGAGCGGTTTTGAATTTGCTGAATCAGCTTCATTTGCTCTGAACCCGCATACGCTTCGCTTTTCATATACGTATTTGAGACTTTCTTGATATTACTTCTTTCAGATAAGTAGCCCTGCTGATAAACACCTGCCGTCAATAAACTAATGATAAGCAAAACAGCAGAAAAAAGACGCAGGTGCAGACGTTTCCCCGCATGTATGGAAAGGAAGAACAAGCTGATCACAAGCAGTCCTATTCCGGTAAATACAACGACATCCATGTGTTCTGATAAAACGACAGTGAGGAGAAAAATGATCCAAGCGCCTAATACCGCACGCTTTTTCCACTTCCACTCGATTTGCGCAAAATGCTTGATCGTGATGGCAGCAGACGCTCCAACTGTAAAGGCAAGAATGTATTCAAACCTATACTGCGGTGCTGAAAAACCATTAAACACGCTCGCCATCTTTGGACTGTAGTGAAAAATGATCAGCAGAACACTGATCGATGTGAACATGAAAAACCATCTGTTCCGGTATAGCGGAACGAGGAACAGACAAATCAGAAAGATGACCGGCAATAAATACACCCTGCTTGTAAACAGCAGATGATCATGCAGCTCAAACCAAGGAATTGCCTGTTCATACGGCGGTCTTACATTATTGAGAAAGCCGTAAACAGACGGAATAAAAAAGGCAGCACTGATCCCAAACGATAACAGCGTAGAGATCGCAAGGGTCCAAAACACCTTCCAGCCTCGCTCCTCGCTTTGAAGCTTAATCATATATCTGAAGACAAGATAAATGGCTAAAAAGATAAAGTGAATGTAAGCAAAGTAAAAATTATTGATCAGCATGAGACTGCAAGCCGTAATAAACCAAGCCGGCTTGCCTGTTTTGAAAATACGTTCAACCCCGAGCACAAGCAGCGGAAGCCACATCATGCTGTCGGTGAAAAACTCCCAAAATGTTTGATGCCGAAAGTACACAATAGACAGTCCGTAAATACCGGCACCTGTCAGCGCCCCCAGCCTATGCTGCACAATCGAGAGGAGCACACGATATGCGATGAACAGAATGACTGTCAGCTTGATCACACTAAGCCAAATGACAGCATTTGCCCAAAAGTGAATGTCTGTTGACTGTACAAGGTGAAGCGCATTTAATAGCCAGACAACAGCGACTGTGACCATAAAGACCATCGACGTTGTAAAATAATAACCTAATTGTGTATATGTACCGCCGCCTAGACCAAATTGATAGGAATAAAAGAAGTTTCCTTTGACGTATTCGTCATACAGCAGCTTTTTAAACGGGAGCATTTGCGAAATGCCATCCCCATCTCCCGTCATATATCGGCCTTGCGTATATTCATATAAGAAAAAGGAGTGTCCTAATAAAGCGAGAATGAGGCACATTCCAATGAGTATCCATCTACGTTTCATCATCTAAATCCTTTCTACAAAAGATCCACTGTCCATTGAAACAAAACAACCCAGCAAGCGATTCGTGCTTGCCGGTTATTTGACTCCACATTATTTAAATAACTGTGTTAACACTCGGTCTTGTTCTTTTGAGCTTGTCTCTTGTTCCATGACATTTGATTCTTGAATTAAGTAATGCGGCCTCTTTTTCGTTTCATAGTAAATCCGGCCAATGTATTCTCCGATCACACCTAGACTCAAGAGCTGAACACCACCGAGGAAAAGCACAGCTGAGATTAAAGTGAAATAACCCGGTACCATGATGCCCGTTCTGACGATTTGAATAAAGGTCGCCACGATGTAAATCAAAGAGAGAAATAAGATCAAAATACCCGTATAAAAACAAATACGCAGCGGGCGGTTGTTAAAAGAAATAACGCCATCTATGCCATAGTTAAATAATTTCTTCAGTGACCATTTTGTATCACCGTGCTGTCTTTCCACATTTTCATAGTAGATGACCTTTTCTTCAAAACCAATCCAGCAAAAAAGCCCTTTTGAAAAACGATTTCCTTCTTTTAGTTGAAGCAATGCGTCGATCGCTTGACGGGATATTAAGCGGAAATCTCCTACACCATCACGCAAGTCCACTTCGACCACCTTGTTCATCACTTTATAATACATCGATGATAGGTAAGAACGAAGCTTGCTGTCCCCTTTACGGTTTCGCTTGGCAATGACTTGATGATAGCCTTCTTCGTAGCCTCTAACAAAATCCTGAATCAAATACGTCGGGTGCTGTAAGTCGGCGTCCATAATGATCGCAGCTTCCCCTTTTGCATGCTCAAGACCTGCTAAAATTGCAGCTTCTTTTCCAAAGTTACGAGAAAAGGAAATGTATTTGACTTTTGCACTTTTGAGAGAGAGCTCTCTCATGTATTGAAGCGTATTGTCTTTGCTTCCATCATTCACAAAGATGATTTCAAAGTCATAATGAAAATCGCGAAACTCTTCCTCGAGTGCCTCAAAGATTCGTCTGATGTTTTCACCTTCATTGTAAGAAGGAATTATAACAGAGAGCAGTTCCTGTACCATATCGCACCTTCTCTTCACTTTTTTCACATTGTCTGTTATGTTCATTATTCCTTTTTTGTCAGGGAACAAAACCCTTTTTTATTATCCATAAATTTCATGTATCCTTAATCGTTACATTATATCAGAGTTTTATTTCCAGTGATTTTCACCAACATGAATTTAATGTAATTTTAAGTTTATCCATTGTAAAAAGCCTGTAATTTTGATCACAGACTGGGTATTGTTTCATAAAATTGTTTGGTCAATTATATATTTTCCTGTTTGTTGAAAAAGATGAGTGGAAGTGAAAAGGGCAACCCTTTTAATGCAGCAGCCCTTTGTCGTTTTGTTGCAGATGCTCATTTGCCTTCGATTGTTTATTTTGAAATAAATGCAGCTGAGCGCCGTAGCTTTCGATCCATTCTCGGACAATCCGTTCAGTCGTTTCTTGTCCTTTATACTTGCGGCCAGCCTTTGCATAGGTTGTTTCAAAATCACTCCAAAGGAGCTCTACCCATGTACGTGCTTCTTCATATGTGAGCATATTGTTTTTTTCCATTAGTTGTTCGGTTAATCGCTCAAAATATTGTTCCATACTGGTTCCTCCTTCATCTAGCAGAAAGTGCCTTTTTAAAAAAATCTCTTTTTTCATATACTACCCTTACGTCTTCAAAAGACGCAAATGATTTGTATTGTTTGGAGGGAATCAGTATGCGTAATAAAGCAAAGGGCTTTCCAAATCAAGTGAATCACAAGTTTGAAGGCGAACCAGGGGCCACAGATGCTTATGCGTCTAAAAGGCCGAACGGTGAGACGAATACACGTCCACAGGAACGTATGAGGGCATCAGGGAAACGCTAATTTTTCCAAAGGGAGTGCTTGAGATATGAGTTCAAATGGGAAATCGTATATGGAAGACTTTGTTCAATTAAGAACAACCGCTTACCCTCAACCATGGGCGAATGCTAAACATTCTGCCTCTCAGGTCAACGGAGAAACGCAGCAAACGCAGCACGACATCGTACTTCAGAACAACGTCCGTAAACAACGTTCGAAGTAAAGAAAAGGACTGATCTCTAGGGATCAGTCCTTTTGCGTAAGCATTGAAATCGGCAGGGCATCTTCTTTATTTGGCGCTGATACTCTGTAGCCCCAAGCAAAAACCCCATTTAAATACTCCACATAAAACTGCTCGTCTGTATCTTTGATGTGATAGGTCGTTTTCGTCTGAATAGTAGCTGGATCTAATAAATAGGCTTTCGCCATGTCAATTTTCCGCTCCAACACGGCATATTCATTCACAATGCCTAGCTGCTCAGCCTTTCTTGCTTTTTCAGAAAGAGCGGCAATCTCCTGCTTTAATTCGTATTCTGTCATTTCACTATAGCGTTTTTCCATCTGTCATTCCCCTTTGTCTAAAACGTGATCAATTGTATCAAGATCAAATCCTTTTCGGTAAAGGAATTGCTTTACTTTCATTTTTTTCTCAAATGATCCGTCATAACCTACCTTGCGTTTTGCCTTCTCAAGCATATAGTGAAGGGCTTCTTCTTCCTTTTCCTCTTCCTGTCCATCATAGGCTTCTTGAAGGGCTTTATCAATGATATCAAATGAAAATCCTTTTCGCTGAAGCTGCAATTTGATACGCTGTTCAATTTCTTTTGCGGACCGGTTTTTCTCTTTCTTAACCAGCTTTAGTACTTGTTTCACTGCTTCCTCTAGCTGCAAATCATTTGGATATTGCGATAGTGCTTGTTCGATGGTGTCATCGTCTATGCCTTTCAGCTTTAATTCTTTTTTTAGCACTGACGGGCCTTTGCTATTCGTTTTTCGGTGGGTGCTTACATACGCTTCTGCAAATTCAAGATCATTTACATACTTATAATGTTTTAATTTGTGTATAATTTCACTAATAGCAGGTGCTGGTATGTCTTTTTTCGTCAAATAATCGGTGACTTCTTTCACTGATCTCATCCGATACGATAAATAATCGACGGCCTGCTGAAATCCTTTTTTTACTGCATCACCGAATTGAATCTCTATGATATCGGCTTCGTCCAGCTCTTTTCCCTTTTTCAAATCATGCTGGACGAGCACATCTAGATCAACGCTAAAAGCGTACTTTTCATCAAGAAAGATGTTCACGCGTTCTGTATTGTTTTTCTGAGCAGAGATTTTCGTAATATAGGGCATCCTGTGATCACTCCTTTTTTCAAACAGTCAGGATGTTTCTTCTGATTCAAAATCGTGAAAGATATAGGTATGTATATGAGAGGAGAAGATGTCAATTGAATATCGCCATTACCGGAGGAACCGGGTTTATCGGCCAGCATGTCACAAAGGTGCTCGCAGCTGAAGGACATCATCTATATATTTTAACAAGAAATCCAAAGGAATCCGAACAAAATCATTTACATTACGTGCAGTGGCTGACAGATGGTGCTAAACCTGAACATGAATTGCCTGCGATTGATGTATGGATTAACCTTGCTGGAAAATCCATTTTCACACGCTGGACGGACAAAGCAAAAAAAGGCATTCTCTCCAGCCGTATTCAATCCACACAAGAAGTGAGACGCATTATAGAAGCGCAGGAATCGAAACCATCTGTGCTCATTCAAGCAAGTGCTGTCGGTATCTACGGCACTTCCAAGACAGAAGACTTTACGGAGGAGGCCCCTCCAGCCGATACAGACTTTTTAAGTCATACGTCAAAACTTTGGGAAGCTGAAGGGCAAAAAATTGAGGCGCTCGGTATTCGCACAGTTTATACACGCTTTGGGGTAGTGCTAGGAGAAAAAGGCACACTTCCTCTTATGACCTTGCCATACAAGCTGTTTGCTGGTGGAACGATTGGCTCTGGCTCGCAATGGGTATCTTGGGTTCACGTGGAGGATGTAGCACATCTCATTGCGTATGCCATTGAGCATGAACACATATCAGGTCCACTCAATGTCACGTCTCCAAATCCTGTTCAAATGAAGCAGCTGGGACAAACTATTGCATCTACCCTTCATCGCCCTCACTGGCTGAAGGTGCCGTCCTTTGTCATCAAAACCGCACTTGGCGACATGTCATTGCTTGTATTAGAAGGTCAACGTGCTCTGCCGAAAAAGGCACTGCTGTCTTCTTATGAATTTTTACACCCTGAGCTAAAAGAAGCGATTTTGCATTCAGAGGAATAAATTTTGTCAAAAACACCCATCCTATTAAAAATGAGATGAGGGGGCGATTTTGATGAAGAAAAAAGAACACCAGCCGACTTCAAAACTGAAGAAAACCCAGGAAGTTCTGTATCAGCAGGAATTCAAAAAAGCGGAAAGAGCAGCAGAAAAAAGAAACAAATAAAACGGATATTCCTCTTTTACAAGCACATAACTAAAGTGATCTTGTAAAGGAGGGAAAAGCTTTGAAAAAAGACCAACACAAAAAATCCAACCACCAGCTTGCGGCACAAGAGACGGATGGCGAATATGTTGAATTTTCCAAAGAACTTGCAGATCCGAATGACGTAAAAGCGATGGCACGTATGAAAGCAGCCGATCAGCGTGCCAAAAAACAATAAGTAAAAAAAACAGACCCTATCAAAAGGTCTGTTTTTATTTGATTTCAGTTAGCAGGCTTGATGCCTTCTGACGTGACTTTTCCTCAGGCACCTCTTCTGGATAACCGATGTGAAGAATCGCGGCAAAGCGTTCGTTTTCCTTTAATCCCATATCCTGTTGAAACCCTTTGTCGTATAATATACGGCCGCTCTTCCATACCATACCGATTCCTTGATCCCAAGCCAGCAGCTGGAAGTTTTGAATGAGCGCACTCACAGCGGCAAAATCATCATTTCTCACAACTGGATTTTCGTCTTCTTTTAGAACAACAAGTAAAAGTGCTGGTACTTTAGAAAAATAATCTCTGTACTGATTGATCTTTTCTTCTTTTGCGTCTGGATTGTTGCGTTTAAAGAAAGCAATAAACCGCTCAACAAATACCTCTTTTGCTTCATCCGTCACTGCATATAAAAAACGCCAAGGTTCCGTGATTTTATGATTGGGTGCATAGACTGCGTCCTCTAATAATGGCTGAAGCTGCTCAATGCTCACCGGCGTTTCTTTGAATTTTCGAATCGATCGTCTATATCTGACAGCGTCTCGAACCGTTAACGCTTCTGTTTGTTGTTTTGTTTCTGGCATATATGTCATCCTTTCAATCAACCTTAATTGAAATTGATTCTCATTCACATTATAAACATGATCATGTGCTGTTTGCAAATAAGACCTCACCTCTCTGCTAAAAAGTTGTTTGCCTTTTTCAAGTAATGTTACAATCATATTACGTTTTAAACAAATTTTGAGAAAAAAGCCAAGATGATGAAATGATTTCAGGTATTTCCACTTTGTCTCATGCGGCTATTTTTTCAAAAAGCTTTCAACCCATGATTGGAAGGGAGGCTTCTGAATGGAATGAAAATCAATATTGGGCAAATCATCAAACTCTATCGTTATAAACAAAATATGACCCAATCGGAGTTGGCAGAAGGAATTTGTTCTGTCTCTCATTTAAGTAAAATTGAAAATGGCTCAAAAGAGGCCAATCAAGATACGATCAATCTTTTACTTGAACGGCTTGGAATAAGTCAAGAAACGCTGTCGCAAAAGGCGCGTCATCTGCTGTCATTGCTCGATGAGTTTCAGATGAACATGTATTTCTATGCGCTCGATCAAGCAGAGCAAAATGCAGAAATGATCATTCATCACGAGGAACAGTTCTTTTCGCTAGATTTAGGGATTCAGTATCATTTGTCCTTATTTCAATTTTATTTATTAACAGAAAAACAGCAGCTTGCCTTAAAAACGCACCGCGTGCTTAAGAAGTTTGAAAAAACCTTTATTGACACAGAAAAAGAAACGTTTGAATATCTAGATGGCATCCACCAGATTAAAATCGGTCAGCTCGAAGAAGGATTGAAAAGACTTGAAAGCTGCTTTTCTTACGCTTCTGTTGAACAGAGCGACCTGTATTATCACTATGCAAAAGCACTTGGAGCCATGGGACATCTCGGTGATGCGCTTGAGGCCACACATCAAGCAATGGATTTGTATAGACAAAAAAATAATTTCAAGCGGGTCATTCATTGTACACTCATTCATGGGGTCATCTCACTGGAATTAAAGGCCTTTCAAACAGCTAAAAGATATTTAAAAGAAGTGATTTTACACACATCGCTTCACCCTGATGCTTATATTAAGATGACAGCTTATTTTTATTACGGGGTTCTCTTAAAACGCCAAGGCGATTTCTCATCCGCTGTGCCTTATTTACTAGATTCACTCAATTATTTTAATCAAGAACAGATAGAAGATCGTTACTGTGAAACGCTTTATGAAATCGCGACATTGTATGCGGAATATGATCGCAAAAAGGCGCTTCCATATATACACGAGCTGCTCAAACAGCCTCGTATTCAACCAAACTGTTTATATATGATTAAAATCTATAAATTGATGATTGAAGAGAATCCTCATGATTTGAAAACTTATTTAGTAGAAGCAGCGATTCCTTACTTTGAACACAATCAGCTCCACAATGAGTACTTGTTTGCTCTTAGAACCTTGCTTTCCTATGCGGTTTCTGAGCTTGATAAGCGTGCATATATGTCTTACACAACGAAGCTGCTTGATCACTTAGCATCATATATCCCGTATTATAAAAAAGCATGACCTTCTGCCGATCGAAGGTCATGCTTTTTCTATGATTAGATGGTCTTTTGTTGATCTGTATCGGGACGGGTGACTTGTTCGACAGAATGAATGTACCGTTTTCTCGCAAAATAATCGTAAGCATGCTGCCCAAAGCCAAGCCAAATGCTGAGTACAATGAATGGGACCGTTCCCCATAATGCAGGGATGTGACAAGCCATTCTCAGCCACGTATAAATCCCTGAGTTTTTTTGATTTTTCGCTAAAGAAATAGACACGATTCGTTTCTCTGCCTTCTCTTCACTAATTTTATTCAGTCTCAGCAGCTGTGAGTTTCTAAATGATTCAAAGTGAATTCGGTTTTTCCAATCGAGTGATTTCAACAGGTCAATTGCTTTTGCACATGAAGGACTTTGTCCGTCATAAAACACAAGCAGTCTGAGTGATTTGATGGAACGCTGTTCTCTTTTCTTTGATTCAGCGAGCTTCTTTTTTTCTTGATCGAGATAGATGATTTTTTTCATAAATTGATCGCCAGCCCTTTTCCTTCATTTATTTTTTTAGTTCGTTCAAAGGAGATTACAACTAGATTACTATAGTTGCTGGGCCTCTTGTATTGGGAAAAAGCCATCCGACGTGCGTTATATGAGCCTTTAGATAAGGGCAAAATAGCTGATTTCATGTCATATATGAGGTTTTTCAACTAAAAGTGGTTGGGAAAATCGTGATGCTTTGCGGTTTTCTGCGGTATTTGATAGAATTCTGCGGTTTTTCTACATCTTTATGCGGTGTTTTGTAGGTAAAACGCAAAAACAAGATAAAAAAAGACTACTTCCCATTGCGGCGAAGTAGTCTTTTGGTTTATATTTTTGCCAAAACTTCTACTATTTCTTTCTCAATATCTTTCCATAAGTAACGATCTGTCGTATAGTGATGTGCGGCTTCTTTCGCAAACACTTTAAATGCTTCCTCAAAATCGGGTGCATCTTTATCCGGCTTTTTCTCGTCGACAAAGCGCTGAGCTTCTGCTGAGCGAGGTCCCCATTTCCCCACTTCTTTCCCGTCCTGATCAATGATGACGATAATCGGAATCGATCTTGCGGTCCCGTTCGTTAAATACTGATCCATCAGGTCTAGGTGCTCGTCCCGAATGAAATAGCGCACATCAATCAGTGCTTCATTTGCAATACGCATGAAAATAGGTACATTAACCATCGCATCACCGCACCAATCTGCCGTGATCACAAGCGCTCTGAGCTTTTTCTTTTGAAGTTTTTGAAGCAGCTCTTTTTCCTTTTGATGAATTGCGTACTGGTTGTACACCGTGAGTAAGTTTTCACGGTTTTTCTCCATGTTGTGTACATATGTACGTTCAGCTAATCCCTTTGTAAACCATTCATTTAGTGTCATGTGAACATCCCCCTTACCCTTCAACTTTACCACTTTTGCTATTCTTTTGTCTAAAAAAACCTTCACCTAGTGAAAGGTAAAGGTTCTTTGGACTTATGGACGCCGTTTTCGATTTGGGTCCATTCCTATCAGCTTAGTGACGAGCACCATTGTGACAGGCAGTGATGTATTCTTTTTATACGCTAAATATTTTCCGCGCCATTCTGGTTTATATTTCTGTTTAAACGACCGTAAGCCGCTGAAACTATACATATATCTGACGTTATTGAAGATGACACTCGCCAAACGTTCTGTCAGAAAGGACTGATGGAACGTGCCAACATTCGATAATGGCGCCATTCCCATGTTAAAGGATGTGTAGCCTTTTTCTTTCGCCCATTGAAACAGGTGGATAAAGAGTGCATCCATCATCCCGTTCGGTGCATCATGCATATGACGCATGAGATCGATGGATATCTCTCCTTTTTGATACATCGGCATTAAGGACACAAAAGATATGATCTGCCCTTGTTCATCCTTTAAAATCGCAATCGGTGCTTTTTGAAGGTAGTCTTCATTGAAATAGCCTAATGAAAATCCTTTTTCTTTTTTCTTGCCCATCCAGCTGTCAGAGATTTGTTTTAAGGTTGAGATCAATTCCTCTGAAAAGGGCGGCTCCAGCATTTCAAACGTATAGCCTTCTCGTTCAAATTTATTTGCGACAGCCCGTAAGTTTGATTTTTTCTTTCCTGACAAAGAGAACGTTTCTAAATTGACCATCGCTTCTTCCCCAAGCTTAAAGAAGTGAAAACCTAGGTCATGATAAAGCGCCATTCCTTCACGTTCTACTTGATAAAAAGCGACACGATAGCCTGCTTTTTCTGTCTGCTCCAAAAATTCTTCCAGTACAAGCGGATAAGAGGCTCTACGCCCAGAAGGATCTCCAAGCACAATTACGCAACGGCCAATCCGGCCAAACTGAAGCATCGCCTCTCCATCACTTGAGAAAAACAGTTTTTTGTCTCCCAAAAAACCTAGATGACTAAGAGCATTTCCTCCCTTTTCTTCGAGAAAAGTTTTTAATTTTTCTTCATCGGCTTCTTCGCCGATTGGAACTGCTTTTTTATTAAAAATCAATTTGCTAATGAAAAAGAAAAGAGGGACGCCAATTAAAGCAATCATACTGGTCATCGTGATATGCCGTTCATTATGAACCAAATAGTCCTTGCTTAGGAAATGACCAATTTTCATCCAAATGAAGTTCCCAATGACATTATAGTTAAACAACACGAGTAAATATCCGGCGGCGGCGGCCACAAACTGATTCAAAGAATAAGGGGCCTGCTGCTTCACAAATTGATTTCGAAGCGAGAAAAATACCACCATGATGACCGGCAATATAAAGATCAAACTCAGGTTAAACCCTTTTAGTAAAGTAAACACAAAGCCGCCTGCTAGGGCAATCATTGTCAATAGATAAGACCGTTTTGTTCTTTTATACACTTCAATGGACAAAATCATTAAAATGATCCCGAACATTAAAGAAAGACCATTAAATCCTGATAACAAAAAGCGTGGAATGGTTGTAATCACACCTAAACGATCAACAGGAAGCACAACGGAAGCCATAATGAGCAAACCGCTTCCAAACGTTAAAATGGACAAAGATCCGTACAATAAACGGATGAGCAGCGCTCGGTGCAACACAATTAAGACGTTTGTTGTTTCAATAGCAGGCGCCATTCTCGGATTGCCCTCAAGACGCCTGAGTGTTGTTCCAGTTAAATCGTATGCCGCTAGACAAAGTCCAAGAATAAACGGGAAAATGGAGTAAACGAAGCGGTACAAAACAAGCGCTGTCAGCACCATCTCTTTATCAAACCCAATGTATTGCATACTGAGTAAAAAGATCAGATCAAACGAACCAAATCCGCCCGGAACCATACTGATTAAACCGCCGATTGACGCAATCGCAAAGACGCCTAATACAATTCGGACATCAACGTTCATCCCCATAGAGACAACAGCCATGTACATGACAAGACCAGCTGCCAGCCACTCTAAAAACGATGCACCAATATAAGCATAGATCGGGTGCTTCAGTCCGTTTTCACCGCTCTCAATCGAGCTTTTTCGAATGGACGCCATGATGATGTAAATGGGCACAATACAAGCAAAAATAATGACAAATGCCCATAACCACGGCTCCTGACTAATAATACTTTCAACTGGCAGGACCCTAACTAAAATCAAATCACTGAAAATAGATAAACCCAGCAGAACAGAGGATGTTAAAAGGGCAATGCCTTTCAGCAGTTTTTTCGTATCATTTATGTATTCCTTGTATAGAAGCGTTCTAAGCCCTGCTCCTGATAAACCACCGAAACCAAGCACACTATTAAAGGAGTTGGCGATCCAAGAAATACGGATCGTTTTCCAGCCGCTGATGGGCATATCAAGGCTTTTTCTTAAAATAAAATCATATAAGGACATGGATAAAACAGCGACAAGTCCAAGAAAGACAAGAATAAACAAGTCCATTCGATTCAAGCTGTCAATAATATAAAACGTCTTTTTAATGGAAAGGCCGCTCAGCTCCTGCTTGGCGACAAAAATTAAGACAAGGATGATCACGATCGGAAAGAGCATTTTTAAGATCGTCATACCCGTTTTTTTGTTCCACATGTTTCTCCCAACTTTCTAAGTTGCTTCATTAATTTCAACTGACCATTATTATACAACAAATACCACTTAATTCATGCAGTTTAACATTCAAAAGCTTCATGATACTTTCAATTAGAAGTAAAAATCAGTAATATAAAGAAAAGAGCCGCTTAAAGGAAGTGAACAAGCGTGGAATATAATATTCATGACACCACCGTACTAAAAGAGGAAATCCTATCTCCTGAGGAGAAAAAGACATGGGTGCTGTATATGAAAGTGCTCACTGCTGCAGGACTTGGAGATGTTTCTGAATGGATGAAGCTTGATATGAGTATGCCTCAAATGAAAGTGCTCATGCTGCTCAATAACCATGGCTCTCTTAAAGTGTCCGAAATTGCTGAAAAAATGGGGGCTTCTTTGTCCAATATGACAGGGCTGCTTGATCGGTTAGAACAATCGAACTTTGTGGAACGAAAGCATTCTGAGCGTGATCGTCGAATCATTGTCGTCGAATTGACAGAGGAAGCGAAAAATATTTTCAGAAGTATTTATCAAAAAGGGCATGAAAAAATTAAAAATTCCCTGCAACGGCTCAATGACGAGGAAAAAGAAAAAGTTAATGAAGGTCTAGCTATTTTAGAAAAAGCACTTCGTCCCGAACGTGGCTAAAAAAGGAAAAAAGACGGTCACTTGAGGTCCGTCTTTTTTCATTCTTCTTTTCCTTGTCTATCTGGGTTCAAAAGATACTGACGAATGACTTCCCTGTCATCCCACAAGAGATAACCTAAACCGATAATGAGAAAAATGATGCTGATCCACGTACCGCCTGGGAGTATATCTTCCAGTTCCTCGATCGTTCTTTCTGCGCCTACATTTCCACCATAACGAATCTCAAACAAAACGAATTTTGCTATATAAAACAATGCCGCCATGCAGATAAACATAGCGCCGACAATTCTTCTACTAGACATGTGTTGACTCCTTTACTTCCACTGATTTCTTTTGATTAATTCCGTGATATGGGCGAGATGATGCTGTGAATGCCAGACGTACATTCCTGTTGCATCATATAAGGACACCGTTTGTTGATCGGCTGGATGGTAATATGCAGCGTTGAAATCTTCCTCTGTCATCTCGCGAAGTAATGTGACCCATCGGCGATGCAGACTGCTGATTAACGGCAGTGATAGGCTGATAGGCGCCTTGCTGTCAGGAAGTGAAGCAAATGCCTCCTGATCATATGGACGTATGTGCGGTGTTTCTTCTGTTAGCGCAAGTTTAAATCGCAAGTAGGCGTTCAGATGGCTGTCCGCTACGTGGTGAATGAGCTGACGAACGGTCCATCCTCCTGGCCGATATAGAGTATCCAGCTGATCATCTGTCAATGGGACAACTGCCTCTTCATACTTTTGAGGAATGAGTGCCAGCTCATCAATCCATGCCTCCAGCTGCTTTTTCGTTTGTTGGTCCACCGGTTCATATAAGCCAATCGGATATTGTAATGATGTCATCTGCTGCCCCTCCTTAAAATCCTTCTAGAACAAATTTACCTATCATCTTCCCTTGCTCAAGTGTTTGATGTGCCTGCTTCAAATTGGTGGCATTGATGGGGCTGAGCACCTTTGTTAATGTATGTTTTAACTTCTTCTCTTCAAATAATGTACTCGCTTCTTTTAAAAGCTCGTGCTGCTTCATCATATCCGAGGTTTTGTACATCGGCCGTGTGAACATGAATTCCCATACAAATGAAGCACTTTTATTTTTGAGTAATTGAATGTCTAAATGGTGCTGATTTTCAACAATGGTACAGATCGTCCCTTGAGGTTTAATCGCTTCTGCCATCCCTTTGAAATGGCCATCTGTATCATTTAAGCATAAAATGTAATCCACTTCGCCAATCCCTTTTTCCCGAAGCTGCGCTAAGAGCGGCTGGTGATGGTCAATGATATGATCAGCCCCTAATGAGAGACACCATTCATTTGTTTCAGGTCTTGATGCAGTGGCGATCACAGTCGCCTTTGCTAATTTGGCGAGTTGAATGGCGATAGAGCCCACTCCGCCTGCTCCACCGATGATCAGCAAGGTCGAGCCTTCTGCATCCCGCTTCATATGCATTCGGTCGAATAGCGCTTCATATGCCGTAATTGTTGTAAGAGGCATGGCAGCTGCTTCGGCAAAAGAGAGATTTGCAGGCTTTTTCGCCACAATTCTCTCATCCACAAGCTGGTATTCACTATTTGAGCCTTGTCGCGTGATATCTCCTGCGTAATAGACATGGTCACCAGGCTGAAACAACGTACACGCTTCGCCCACTTCCATCACCGTACCGCTTGCATCGTAGCCAAGAATTTTCAGTTCTTCTTCTTTCTGATTCTTCGGTGACCTCACCTTTGTATCCACTGGATTCACCGACACAGCCTCTACTTTCACCAGAATATCCCTGCCAGCTGTTTTGGGCTTTGCCACCTCCTGATCGATCAAGCTTTGTTCATGCTCAATTGGCAAATACTCAAATAATCCAACTGCTTTCACTCGCTCGCACTCCCTTTCTCCATGCTTCTTTTCCACATTTTATCATACATTTCTGATGCTGATGGATCAGTCAGCAAGCGATTGCACATTTAGGAGTTCTTCAAAGCCCTTCGTTCCCTCACGATGTAAGAAGGACGAGCCTTTTGTAAAGAGAGGACATAGGTGAACCAGCCGCTCGATTTAAAGAAGTACTGAACATAATAAAACTGAATGTGCTGAAAGAAAACGACGATGAACAGAAAAATTGTGAATAATAGCGTCACAATGTCTCCCTGCATCGATCCACTGATCAATAACATCACAAAACCGAGCATCATGAGCTGTTCGAGCCTCTGCATGATCAGGATAACGAGATGTCCCCGTTTGGTTAGGTCACCTGATTGACGCTTTCGAATGTTTCTTGATTTATAAAACCATACCATACTTGTCACTAGATGATGAATGATAAAAAGAGAGATCATGACCATCAATAAAGGAGTTGATTCAAAAAGGTCTTTTATAATGAATGGGATCACCAAAAAATAAAATGCGGTAAATGCATGTCTAGCTGATAAGAGAAATAGTTGTTTTTCTATGTATCGCTGCATGTGCCTCACCTCTATATGTAGTACGTCTCATTTGTCATAAGGTTCCTTCTGCCTATCAAAAAAGGATGCCCTGAAAAAGGCATCCTTCATGAATCAAGCTTAAAATGCAGCACTCAGTACGACAGGACCTTGCGGAAGCTTGTTATCCTTTTTTGGTTCAAGGGTGACAGCCACCGTATCCCATGATTCGTTTGCTTCTTTCTCAGATAACGCATAGGTGACGGTGCCCTCCCCTTTGCTATCTGTTTTAAAGGCACCGGCCGGAACGGGCTGATCTCCTTTAATGAGCCATACTTGATAAACAGCTGATGAATCAAGCTGGCCTTTTAATCCGTCGGCACTCACGACAAGCTCTTTTTTGCCGTGATGCTCAATCACTGAAAAAGCACCCGTTGTTTTTGCCGATTCGGCAGATGCCAGTGATTTTGTCGCAACAACTTTGACAGGTTGTTCTGCTTGATCTGTTCCATTTGTTAAGAAATACACGTTCCCAGCTGCAGAAATGAGAAGTAGTGCGGCAACGAGAGGCAAAAGCCATTGATTTTTCTTCTTCATTGGCGGTTTCGTCTCATTTGCATCACGCACTATTTTGAGATCTTGAGGCGGGTTCGATGTTGCAGCGATTGTTGTCTCTGATATCTCTTCTTCAAATACTCTTGATAAAATGCGGCCTTTCATCCCTGCCGGAGGCGTTTCGTCCTCTGCTAGAAACGGAATATCAGACATGAGCGATGTCAGTTCTTCAAGCTCTTCTTTGCAATCCGAGCAATGTTTGATGTGTTCTTCAAACTGCGTCTTTTCTTCTCCTTGTAAATGCCCGTTAAAGTAATCAATGACTTGATGTTTACACTGAGTCATGCCTCTTCCTCCTCCTTTCCTCCGCGAGACAGTTTCGTTCGTAAATGCTTCAATGACAATCGAACTCTTCCCTTCACCGTTCCAATAGGGATGCCTAGTTTTTCCGCAATGCTCTTTTGTGTCATTCCTTTAAAATAGACATCTTCGATGATGGTTTGCTGTTCTTTCGACAATGTTGATACTGCTTCACGTATGATTTGTTTTTCTTCGTTCCATTCTACTTCTTTTGACACATCTTCTTGATGATCTGCCAAGTATTCAATATGCTCATCTTCAAGAGCTGTTTCATTTCGGTGTTTCCTTAATAGATCGATTGCCGTGTTTCGTGACATCATAAATAACCATGAGGAAAATTTCCCTTTATCTGTATTGTATTCTCCTATGCCGCGCCAGAGCTTGATAAAGACTTCTTGAAGCACTTCCTCCGCCAGCTCACGGTTTCCAGTCATTTTATAAATAAACGAATATAACACACGTTCATAGCGATCGTACAATAATTCAAGCGAGGGCTTATGTCGATCATGTTTGATCTTGTGATACAGCTCAAAATCCTTCAGTGTGTCCATGGTCATCTCCTTCCTTTTTCATGAGAAAGAGCATTATGCATTCATCATGAAATCTTCACGTATGGCTCATCACTCAAATTGCTGAGATAAGCCTCCTTTGTACTTTACTCTTTTTTCAAGAAGAAAAAAAGGGCGCTGAAAAAGGAAATGTGTTCCTCATGAGAATGTACATACTCAACGGATGGATTGACCATTTGGATCACCCGCCTCATTGAAAGTCAAGAATCCATGTGTTTCATTCACTGTTCAGTTGATTTTAGCAAACTCTCATTCGTCTCTCAATTTACATCAGGTAGAACGCACCCTTTCAACATGTCATAATAGAACGAAACAGGAGAACTGGAGTGTCCGTCAATGATTGTAACGATTGTTCTTTTTTTATTAGCTGGTCTGGCTGAAATAGGTGGCGGTTATCTTGTCTGGCTGTGGCTGCGTGAAGCAAAACCCGTCAGCTATGGAATCGCAGGTAGCCTCATCTTGGTCGCTTACGGCGTCATCCCTACATTCCAGCAGTTCCCGACCTTTGGGCGGGTTTATGCGGCCTATGGCGGTGTTTTTGTCGTTCTCGCTGTGTTTTGGGGCTGGTGGGTCGATCGCAAAACCCCTGATTTCTATGACTGGATGGGTGCTTTGATCTGTTTAGCTGGTGTCAGTGTGATGTTATTTGCCCCCCGCAGTTAATGGTCGGATGATGATCACACGCTAAAAAGCCGGCAATATGCCGGCTTTTCCTCTTTTACATTCTAAACTGTGTTTCATACAAACGCCGGTACATCCCGTCCATTTCCAGCAGGTCTTCATGCCTGCCTTGCTCTTTTATGCCCTCTTTTGTCAAAACCACAATCCGGTCAGCATGCTGGATGGTTGCTAGGCGATGCGCAATAATAAACGTGGTTCGTCCTTCAGATAGTTCTTCAAGTGAGCCCTGAATAAAGGATTCTGTCTCCGTATCCAGAGAAGATGTGGCTTCATCTAAAATAAAAATTGGCGGATTTTTAAGGAAAATACGTGCAATGGAGATACGCTGTTTTTGTCCGCCAGATAACATCATTCCGCGTTCACCGATGATCGTATCAAGCCCATTTGGCAAGCTATTTACAAGATCCTTCAGTTGGGCTTTCTCCACTGCCTGCCACACTTCTTCATCAGATGCATCGAGTTTTCCGTATAAAATGTTTTCTCGGATGGTCCCATGGAATAAATAAATATCTTGCTGGACGACACCAATTTGTCTCCGCAGCGAAGACAGTGTCATCTTTCTTGTCTCTATGCCATCAATTGTAATGGTACCCTCCTGCCATTCGTAAAAGCGTGGCAGCAAACTGCAAAGCGTCGATTTCCCAGCACCAGAGGGACCTACGACCGCAATGGTCTCTCCTTGTTTCACCTCAAGATTGATGTCATGAAGAACCGGTTTGTCTGATTCATATTGAAAAGACACGTGCTCAAAAACGATATCCCCTTTTAACTGATCAACTTCAATGGCATCATTCGCATCCTTTTCATCAGGTGATTGATCGATGAGTGATGCAAATCGTTTAAAGCCTGCTGCACCTTTTGGATACATTTCAATGACTGCATTGATTTGTTGAATGGGTCCTAAGAAGATGCCTGTTAATAGCACAAATGATACAAATTCTCCATACGTCATATTTTTTTGCAGCACAAACCATGCGCCGCATACAAGGCCAAACACTGTCACACTCTTAATAAGAAAATGACTGACAGCGGTATGCACAGCCATCATTTGATATGTGGTTAGCTTTGTCTTTCTAAATTGCTCGTTATGTTCAATAAATCGGTCCATTTCATGTGATTCATTTCCGAATGCTTTCACAACACGTATGCCACTAATATTGTTTTCCACACGTGAATGGAATTGACCAATACTCGAGAACATTTTATCAAAAGCAGCAGACATTTTTTTCGTAAAGTAGACGGATAATCCGATCAAGAATGGAACGACAATAAATGTGAGAACTGCCAGCTGCCAATTAATCGACAGCATCAAGCCAAAGGCACCCGTGAGTGTCATGATCGCGATAAATAAATCCTCCGGGCCATGATGCGCGATTTCTCCAATATCCATTAAATCATTTGTCATACGGGACACGAGTTTTCCCGTTTTCTTTTTGTCAAAGAAGCGAAAGGACATTCTTTGTACATGAGAAAATAGCTGATTCCTCATATCCGTTTCTATATTAATGCCTAATTTGTGCCCAAAATAGGTGACGACATAATGCATCGTAGAGCTGATCACGTATAAACTGAGGAGCAGAATGCCCCAAAACCAAATGGCATCCCAATCACCATTTGGCAGTAAATCGTCCATCACTTTACTGATGGCAAGGGGAAAGGATAATTCGAGTAAGGCTGCCAGTACCGCACAGGAAAAATCTAATATAAACAGCCCCATATATGGTTTGTAGTATGAGAAGAAACGCTTTAACAATTGACAGACCTCCTACCGATCAGACATTTCTGTCAATATGTCAGCAAACTCTTCCGCTTGATTGGCTACTGCAATCGGATCGTAAGGCCAGAAGAACTCTGTATCCATTTGATAGGTCTGCTCTTTTTTGACAGATTCTAGACTCTTCCAAATAGAATTGTTTTTATCAAATGTTCCGCCGTTGCTTTCATCAATGAAAATGTAGTCTCCTGCATATTCAGGAAGGGTTTCATAAGAAATGACTTCATACCCTGTTTTACTTTTTAAAATTGTATCTCTGACCTGTTTTGGCGGGTTTACCTGTAATTGCTGATATAATGCCTGCCCGCCTCGATAAATTCCGTTACCATATACATAGACATCATTTTTAAAAGCGCCCATGATCGAGACCGTTTCATTCTCTTTTAAAGCAGACTTCACTTTTTTCCTAGCAGCCTCAATTCGTTGATCGAAGGCGGTGAGAAATGCTTTTCCTTCCTCTTCTTTATTTAAAATTTTTGCCAGCGTCGTTAATTCTTCATGTGCATCTTTGAAAGAACCGTAAGGATACACGATGGTAGGGGCTATTTTTTTGTACACATCATAGACTTTTTCATCCTGTACGGCTGTGATAATCAGATCAGGCTTTAAGCTAAGTGCTTTTTCAGCTGAACGCTCGTCACTGATGTCCTCTATTCCTTTTATCTTGCCCTTTAAGTGTACGTTCTTTAAATCCTGCGTGGTCGATCCAACAGGCTGAACGTCAAGTGCAATCACACTCCCTAAATATCCATCTACGAGAATTCGTTTAGGTTCAGCTGGAATCTCTATCTTTCCTTTCACTGTTTCAACCGTTTTCGTTTCTTGCTTTGATTCTGCTGTTTTGGCTTGTTCTTTATTGCCACAAGCCGTCAATATCATTAGAAGAATGACAGCACATATCCAATACGTCTTTTTCATCTCCATATTCCTCCTTCATTTTCGCCACTACAAATGAGAATAGTTATCAATTACTAGTCTCATGTATTCTATCAACCTCATCTGTCGTGGTCTATGGAGGATTCTCGCAACTTACATATGGACAATTGTTGGATAGGCTGGCTGTGTCAATTGAGAGACAAACCGGTCCATCAAAAGAAGTGCACGCTCTCCTTCATCAAATCGAAACTCCTCCAGTTTTACTGGATAAAAGGTACCATTTTTCACAGCCGATAATTGACGAAGAACATCACTTTCTTCCATTCGCTTGTCCATTTGCCTATACCACCCATATTGGTCAGAGACAATAAAAAACATATGATCCGCCTCGTATTCTCCAAGTCTCTCTAAAGGAATGACTGTATGTTGATTAGGAAGAAGAACTTCTTCTAAAATGGCTTTTGGAGGTTTTAAGCCAAGCGTTTCGTAAAGATAGAAGGCCCCTCTTGCCTCATAGGACCACATATACACTTTGTCATGTCCTCTCATTTCATAGATTGCAACGGTCTCGCCTTTTTCTCTAAAGGAAGACAGGCTGTTTCTTGCCTGTTGACTAAGCTGTTCAAATCGTTTCACCCATTCGTTTGCCTCGTTTTCTCTTCCTAAAAGGCGTCCTATAGACAGTACTTCTTGTACAGCATGATGACCGGCGTATGGCAGAACAAGAACAGGTGCGATTTGCTCCAATCGCTTGATCAATGCAGGTTTTGAATAATAATAGTTAGGGACGATGATGACATCTAATTGAAGTGATTTAAAGACGTCATCAGGCGTATGTTCATTTATGACGAGCGAACTAGCTAGATGTTCTTTGAGTATATCTGAATGGAGATCGGTTTCTTCGTCAATACAAACAGGCTCAATGCCTATTGCAACCAATGACCCGACAAATTGAAAAGCAGCAATCCGCTCTGGTCTTCGGTTCATTCGAAACTGACTGGGCGTTCTTCCTGTTTTTTGACGGAACTTCCTGCTGAAATATAAACTGTCTGCATACCCGACTTGCCGTGCTATGATTTGAATTTGATCGTCTGTTTGCAAAAGACGTTTTTTGGCTTCGTCTATTCGAATTTGTGCAATGTATTCTGTCACACTCATTCCCATACTTTGTTTGAAAAAGGTAGAAAAGTAACTCTCATGAAACCCCATCTTATGAGCTAAGTCTTTTCTTGTTAGTTTTTGATCATAATGCTCAGCCATATACTGCAAGATCATGTTAATCGAATAATGCACTTTTTCGTTGTATGGCTTGGATTGTTTGCGGAAAATGGACATGATTTCTTCCAGCCATTTCGCCTGTTCTTGTATGATTTGGCTCGTCTGTATTTGTTTGATGTAAGAAAAAAGGACGGCAGAGCCTTTCACCACTTCCCCGTTATCAGGGAGATGATCATAATTCACCTTATAGACCAATTCATTTTGTGCATCATGTGCCAGAGTGAATTGGTCAAATGTGACAGTATAGATCACTACTTGCTCGCTGGATAAAGATTCAACCATGACATCTATTCCTGAGCGGATCAACACACTGTCTTTGGCGTTTAGCTCATATCGAATTCCTTCCATGTCAAGTCTCACCGCACCGTCCGTAGTCAAGAACATCAGTGAAGATGTTTGCCATGAGTCCGTTTGTTTCACAGAAAGAGATCGTTTACTGCTTTCTTTCATGCGAAGAATTGTATGAGTATAGGCGGTCATTTTCTCTTTCTCCTTCCATATAAAAAAGTGCTAAAATAAACCATTTTAGCACTTCAATGTCTGACCGAATGGTGATTATCGCGCTCCAGCCGTTTGTAATTCTTTGTTTTTCTCTTTAAAGCGTTCATTATGTGAAGACACGTACGCTACTTTTTCTGCTTCTGGTTCGATGTATAGCTTTGCGCTATTGAGTGCATTGACTCCATCAACAAACGTACCGGCAATTAAACGCACTTTACTTTTATGTGTGCATAAGTCGCCAACTGCATAGACGCCAGGTAAATTGGTTTCCATCTTTTCATTGACCTCGATGAGTCCCCACTCACCTTGCTTGAGTCCCCATTCTGATAGAACGCTTAAATCACCTTTCATGCCATGGTTGACGATGACAGCATCGGTTTCGATTCGTTCGATGTCGCCTGTTTCTAAGTGCTGAATGGTGACGGCTTCAATTTTGTCACCTTGACCATGAAGCTCTGTGAGTTCATGCGGTGTGAGAATGCGAGCACTAGATGCTTTCATGTTGGCGACGTTTTTTTCATGTCCACCAAACATATCACGACGATGCACAACGGTCACACTTTCAGCAATTGGAACGAGGGCATTGGCCCAATCAACAGCTGAATCTCCGCCTCCAGAGATGACCACCCGCTTTCCTGCAAACGTCTTTAGCTCCTGCACGGTGTAATAAAGGTTTGTTACTTCATAACGGTCTGCATGCTCGATTTCAAGTTTTCGCTGAACTGGAATTCCGTGACCCATCGCTAAGATGAGGGTCTTTGTCAAATGACGATCGCCATTTTCAGCCGTCAGCAGGATATGACCATTCTCATCCCGCTCGAATTGCGTGATTTTTTGATTCAACGCAATCTCTGGTTCAAATGTTTTCGCCTGCGTTTCTAGCTGCTGAATCAGCTGTTCACCTCTTGTTGGCGGCAAACCGCCCACATCCCAAATGACTTTTTCAGGATATAAGAGGATTTTTCCGCCAAGGCTTTCGTTATACTCCAGTACCTTCGTCTTTAAATCCCGCATCCCGCTATAAAAGGCAGTGTACATTCCTGCTGGACCGCCGCCAATAATGGTGACGTCAAACAATTCAAGTTGTTCTGTCATTTGAGTCCCTCCGTTTTTTCATCGATTGATCTATTTATAAGTGATATTGATTCTCATTATCATATGTACCTATTGTAGTCTACTCTGGTGAAGGGAATCAATAGCTTTCTGCAAAAAAAGAACAGGACGAGCGCTTTCTCGTCCTGTCATCCATCACACAATCGTTAATCCAAGGTCCTTTAATTCCAGCGAAACAAGTCTTGCAATCGCATCTGCTCCTTCTTTTGTAAAGTGCGTGCGATCCTCAATGCCTGTTGACAGCATAAAGTAAGAAGTCGTTTTCTCTATGCCGGAAATTTGATAAAACTGGAGACTAACTGTATTTAAATCAACGAGAAGAACTTCTTCTTCATCGGCTAGTTCTTTCATCGCGGCACAGTAATCAGGGAAATCATTGATATATTCTCCGTCTTTTTCATGAAAGCGGCCGACAGGGGTTAATAAAAGCGGTGTAGCTCCTTTCGCTCTTGCTCCGTGAATATATTGAGACAAATAGCTTTTATACGTTGTGAAAGGATCTGTATGCCGTTCGGGCTTCTCCGTTGAAGCATCATTGTGCCCCATTTGTGTAAACAGCCAGTCCCCAGGCTGAATGTCAGCCAATATTTTATCAAGCCGTCCTTCTTCAATGAATGTTTTTGAGCTTCTTCCACCGATTGCGCGGTTGTCGACGCTCACACCCTGTGCTGTGTAGCGATGTAAAAACTCTCCCCACCCTCCTTGAACAGGACGATCTGGGTAAGATGAAACGGTTGAATCACCAGCTAAATAGATGGTTGTCATGTTCATACGCCCCCTTTTTCATTGAGCCACCTCTTCAAGAGCGATGCAGACGCTAGTGGCTACTGAAAAGATATGAAACAATCAGCATCGCTACTTCATTCATTCTCTTTTTAATGATCAAAACCCTGCTTACCGGTAGATGTGAATACGTTAAATATGCGGCGGAAGTTCTACTTTTGTCTCAACGGCTTGCTTTAACGCCTGAAGCATATAGCCAATTCCTTTATATGGAGCCAGCGGATAAATCGCTGTCTGATGAGGAAGTAATAACGGATCGATCACCTTTCGATATTTCTTTCCACCTAGTATCACTAATTCATCATATGCAGTGAGATGTTTTTCATGAAATTGCTGACTTAGTGCTTCTCTTGTTATCTGATCAGTATGCAGTGTACCAAAAGCCACATCATAATTTTCATGAATAATATCATCTGCCTTTAAGAATCCATGCTTCGCTGAAATGATTAGATAGTCTGAAAAGAACGTTCGGGCATAGCTTTTCGTACGCTGATGCAGCGGACTTAAATAAACGAGGTTCGCCGGCTGGCTCCCTGCCTCTGGATGGACGTCCCACATTTTCTTCGCCCCACATGGAATGATACAAACTCGCTTCACTTGATTTTCTCCTTCCTTCGTTGATACATCCGATACAACATACAACCTAGCGCTGTGCCAAGTGTATTTAAGAGAATATCATCAATATCGCTGCTTCTTGTAATCATACCAGATTGCGAGAATATCCATTGAAGCACTTCAATTATTGTTGACAAGAAAAAGCCAGCAAGAATCGCCTTTTGCCAGCGCAAGGTTCGGAATACTTGATAAAGAAAAAAACCAAGTGGCACAAATAACAAAATGTTCCCTGCCAAATTTAAAAAAACAAGATTGGGATAGCCATGATGATACGCATGGAGATTTTGATAAATGGACTGCAAAGGCATGAGGTTGACACTCACCTGATCCCTTGGTGCGGAAAAACGATTAGGAAAGACCGTCAAATATAATAAAACATTTGTATACATAAACAGACAGGCAAGAACGATTTCAGTTCGTAAATAGATAAATCGTTTTTGTTTTTTCGCCTGTCTGTATCTCATATGTAAATAGAGCGGGACGAGCAAGAGGAAATAAGTCATGGAAAACATCGCACTGAATGTCATACGGAGAGCTGCCCCTTTCTCACATAATGCTTGACCATATTTACAGCTTATTCAGGCCTGCCCGCATCTATTCATCACTTATTCTCCTATTCAATGACGAGAAACCCATATTGACAAATCGTCATTTTTCCGCTAAACTGACTGACATTCAGTCATTTAAGGTCGGTGATGATGTGTCGAAACGAGATAAGATTATGCTTGCTGCCATTGACGCGTTTAAAGAAAAAGGAATCGAAAAGACGACCATTTCGGATATTGTGAAAGCAGCAGGAGTAGCGCAAGGAACGTTTTATTTATATTTTCCTTCAAAGCTGTCTGTCATGCCTGCCATCGCTGAACATCTGATCGCACAGATGGTGCCTGCGATCGAAAAGGAATTAACTCAGCATGCAGATGTCCTCGATCAAGCAGATGCGCTTGTTGAATTCATTTTCGCTTTTACAAGGCAATACCGTGATGTCCTTGCCCTCACCTACTCAGGTTTAGCTGCCACCGAGCATTTAAAGGAATGGGAAGATATTTATGAACCGATTTACAAATGGGTCGCTTCTTTTTTAGAAAAGGCAAAACAGGACAAAAGAGTACGTGCGAACTTGAACTGTCAATATGCTGCGAAATTCATTATCGGTTTACTTGAATCATCAGCTGAGCAAATGTACTTATTTACAGAAACAGATACAGAAGAGGTTCTGATTCAAAAGCGAGAGGTCAAGCAATTCCTTCTTTACGCACTCGGTATAGAGACACCTTAACTTAGTACAGCACTTGCTGTACGCAGCGTGTAGACAAACCCTCGCATTCGGTGTCAGTCCTGCGCGCCGGTGCTCACGAATGTCAAATTCGCTCCGCGCCAGTGCTCGTCCTTCCTAGACTGCAAAGGTTTTCTATCACGCTGAAAAGAAGACAAAGGGCTAAAATCAAGTTCATTTTAGCCCTTTATCGACAATCTGAGTACAGCACTTGCTGTACGCTCTTTTTTGGCTTCAAAATGACGAATCGTCAGTTTTAAGGTTTAGGAGGAAATACGATGAAAAAAAGCTGGATGTATGTCGCACTCACATGTTTATTTGAATTACTTTGGGTGTTTGGTTTAAATAAAGCAGATGCTGTGTGGGAGTGGGCGATCATTATCTGCCTGATCCCGGTTGATTTTTATTTTTTAATGAAAGCTTGCGAGAAGCTACCGACAGGGACCGTGTACGCCGTGTTTGCCGGAGTTGGAACGATTGGTACGTCTTTAATGGATTATGCGCTGTTCGGCGGTTCGTTTTCATTAGAAAAGCTCTTATTTATGGGCATTTTAATTCTCGGAATTATTGGACTGAAGGTGTCTGATGGAGATGCACATGAGCAGAAAGGAGAAGCGATATAAATGGGCTGGTTTTTTGTACTGTTGGCCTCTGCCTGTGAAATTGGCGGAACCATTGGTCTCAATATGTTTAGTAAGAAAAAGCAACTCACGACAGGCATTATATTTGTCGGCGGATTTGCCTTATCCTTTTTGTTTTTGTACGCCTCGTTCTCTTCCGTTCAAGTCTCCGTTGCCTATACGGTTTGGATTGGACTTGGAACAGCGGGTTCTGTCTTGTTTAATATGATTCTATTTAAAGAGCCGAAAAACATGATTCGTATCCTCAGCTTGCTGCTGATTGTGATAGGTGTGGTTGGGCTGAAGTTGTTTGCGTAATAGAAAAAGCAATGGAATAGATTATCCATTGCTTTTTAAGTTAATTTTTATACTTTTCTTGGTACGCTTTAAATTGTTTTTCGTATTTTTTCAACTTTTCTCCATCGACTTTTGAATTTAATTTCGGTTTCCGCTTTCCAATCACCATTACATCTTTATCTACAATAGGACTTGATAAAAAGATGTATGGTGCAAAACGATCACACTTCGTATGTGGAAGGGTGACGGATAATCTAGCGTATTCTTCTGTCGGGAATTGGTTTGAAATGTCAAGTTCCTTGAGTCCCTCTAATGCCGATATTGGCTCTAAAGACTCGTCCTTCACTTTTATATTTGATAAGCACAGATATTTTAAATTCTTAAGGTACCTTAAAGGTTGAAGCGTATTTAAATTTAATGTATTCCAAATCCCGCCTGACAATTGCAACCATTCTAAATCAGTGTTTTTTTGCAAAGGAGCTATGTCATTCAACTTTGAAAAATCTGTTAAGGATAAAGATTTTAAAAAAGTGTTTTTTGATAGATCCCATAAACTTTGTGCCTTTGTATTCCATTCAAGTGACAATACCTCAACATCTTGAAGAGAACTGATGATTGATAAATCTTCTACTCTCAGTTCACGCATATAGAGCATTTTGGGATTAACTACGCTCAAGATCGTATTGAATTCCTTTTGGCCCACTTTGTAAATCCACAATTTCGTCAGGTTAGAAAAAGAGTTCAACCTTTCAATATTTTTTGTTTTTCCTGTGATTACTAACTCAGTGGCATTTTCATCTACATCGGCTAAATCATGAACAGCTTCTGGTCGTGCATCATGACGAAAAATATATTCAGGGTCTTCTTTTAACATTCTTTTACCTCCATACCTACTAATGACGGATATCTAAATGAATTTTATCAGAGTTTTTCCGAAGAAACAGGGAAAGGGATAAAATCGAGATGGTCTTCTTTGGTCCGTTTAACCACAATCCACCGATGATTACGTCTGTTTTCAATCCATTTTATAAAATCTTTTTCATTTAAAATATGGAGCAACAACATATCAACGACTTCGCTTTCACTATCCTCCATATATTCTGCACAGGTCTTGACGATAGCTCGTACTCTTTCATATAAACAAATAAAAGAACTCCAATTCATATACGAATTAGAGTCCTCATTATATGACTAATACAATTTTCCCACCTTAAAACCGAACCGGTTCATTAAAGATCTTGCTTTTTTATTTCTCGTTTAATGTGGATTATGCTGCTCAAGCAAGAAATCCATTGCGTAAATCAATTCGCCTTTTTCATCCAATAAAAAGTATACAATCAAAGGCTCTCCAAAGGACCCTGTCTGCTGCGTGAACAAAACACATGTGAATTTTTCAATACCTATCGGGATCTTTCTTCTTAATAAAGGATGAAGAATAGGCGAAATCCGAATTGTATCTATATCCACATCCCAACGTTCGTTTTTTAAAGTGGGATAATGCTCTACTAACAGTTGGTGTAACATGTCGGTCGTGAGCGTTGCTTTTCCATCAAACTCATCATCTATTATGTTGGTGTTATACATCCGACGATTGCTTATCCTTTGAAGCATTGATTCGTATTCCTTTTAAGACAAATCGTTTCTGGCCATCAAGAGTACAAGTAATCAATGTCAGTTCATTTTTCCCGCGATCCTTTAGTACATCAACATCCGTCGGTTCTATCGTAGCTGAGCTGACAATTTTGTATTCGTATGTTTCTGCTTGATGATGTAAGACGACTTTTTCTCCTTTAGGCACCTCTGGCAGCTGCCGGAAAAGCCGATCGCCTCTATACCCTCTATGGCCTGCAATCGTGAAATTTCCTTCCCCTGGCATTTGATGAGATTTGATTTGAGTCAGTGCAATACTTAAATTTTCTTTTGATGTAACAGGTAGCACTTTTTCGTTTAAATCAATTGACGGGATCTCAAGCTCCATCGTATCTCGCAGGTCTTCTTCTGACACAGTTAAATGTGGAATAGAAGAAAGGGCATCACTGTCATTTTCTTCAATCATTTTCAATGCCTGTTCCATGGCTGCTGTCTCTTGAGAAGTTCGCCACTCATATAGAAAAGGAACGGAGATGAGCATTAGTCCCGCGACCACCAAAAAGCTGCCTAATAAGGTTCTTTTTTTCATCAATACACTCGTTCCTTCCTTTTACTGAATGGTCCTTCTTCTGACTACAAGAAGAACAGTTCCAGACACTACTAGTAAAATCCCTGCATACATCAAATAACGTAGCCATTCTTCCCCAGTCTTTGGCAATTCACCGTTTGAGTCATGAGGCGGATGTTGATCCCCTTGATCTGAAGCTGGAGGATTTGTGTGGTCCACTTCATTCTTCATTGGAGCATTTTTCACAATCAATGTCTTGATCTCCACTTCGCCCATTTGAATTGTAAAAGCGAGTGGTTTTTTTAACGCTACATAACCATTTGGAGCTTTCGTCTCTGTGAGTGTATATTCACCAGGTTTAAGCCCTTTGACAATGGCTTCTCCGTCTTTTCCTGTTGTCACAGATTTGATGATTTTCCCGGCTTTTGTACGAATGTCAAAGGCTGCACCTTTTAAGGTTCTATCAGTCTGCTGGTCTACCTTTATGATACGCAGACTTCCTAAAATCAAGTGATTCTTCGCTGTTAATTGAAGAGGCTTCTGCTGATTTTTCTCAATCGTAAACCGGATCGGCTGATCATCTAATTCATAGCCATGAGGCGCTTTCGTTTCAACGAATTGATATTCTCCCGGTTTTAGATCGTTGATGTGAAGCTTTCCTTTTTGATCCGTTACAAGTGATTTCTTCAGCGTTTTCCCGTCTTTACTCTGAAGAGCAAACTCTGCGTTTTCCAGCGTGTGTCCTTCAGCATCCACTTTGGTCAGTTCCACTGCTCCCGGCGTCAGTTTGTTGATCATTTCTACTTTTGCTGGTTTGTCTTGACCTAAACGAATCGTAAATGAGACAGGTGTCTGATCCAATTCATAGCCGGCAATGCTTGCTGTTTCGACAAATTGGTAGGTTCCTGGCTTCAGTTGATCGACTGTCAGTTGACCGTTTTTGTCTGTCTTTAAGTCTTTCTTCACACGCTGACCGTGCGCATCAATCAGGTCAAAGGTCACGCCAGCGAGCAACTGACCATCCTCCCCTTTTTTCTCAAGCTTCACAGCACTTGTCGTCCGAATATTTTCTTTCGTCACTTTCACCAGTTGATTTGGATTGAAATCAATCTTGAAGTCTACTGGTTCTGCATCAAGTTGATGTCCAAAAGGAGCCTTCGTTTCAACCAATTGGTAAGCGCCTGGTTTCAAATCGTTGACAGTGATGATGCCTTTTTCGTTGGTTGTTAAACCTGACATCAATTCTTTACCATCATCATTGAAAAGTGTGAATTCTGCGCCTTTCAATCTTTCTTGTTCTTCCCCTATTTTTGTGAGTTCTACAGAACCTTTCTTGAGCTGATTGATTGCCTCCACTTGAATCAAGTCTTTTTGACCTAATTCAACTTCAAAGACAAGTGGTTTCGCACTCAATTCATAGCCTTCAAGACTCTTTCTTTCAACAAATTGATATTCCCCAGGTTTTAAACCTGTGAAGGTAATCTTTCCATCCTGATTGGTTGTAATCCCTTCTCCTCCTGCCACTATCATTCCTTTGGCATCAGATAGATCAAAGACAACCCCTTCTAATGATTTCCCATCTTCACCTTTTTTGTGTAACAGCACTCCGCCAGTTGTGCGGCTATTTTCTTTTTTCACACTGACCAGCTTCTCAGGGTTAAATGGCATAGCAAAAGTGACAGGTGTTTCGTCAAGCTCATGACCGAATGGCGCCTTCGTTTCAACAAACTGATAGGTTCCAGGTTTCAGATCGTTGACGATGATCTTCCCGTTCTCATCTGTGACAAGACCTGTTTTTATCTCTTTTCCATTTGCATCTACCAGCTTGAATTCTGCTCCTTCAAGCACATCATTCTTTTCACCGAGTTTCGTGAGCTGGACAGCTCCAGTTTTGAGATCATTGATCACTTTGATCTCTGCCGGTTTTTTTTGTGCGATTTCGATGGTAAACGGATAAGGTTTATTTTTCTTTTGGTAACCATCAATACTCTCTGTCTCCACAAGCTGATATTTGCCCGGTTTGAGGTCATCGACCAACAGCTTCCCATCTTCATCTGTTGTCAAATCTTTACGCACGACTTTGTCATTTTGATCCAAGACTTCAAATCGAACACCTTGAAGCTTCTTGCCATCTTCCCCTTCTTTCATCACTTCTAATGCACTTGTTTCATAGAGGTTCTTTTGTGAAATGATGACTGGTTCTTTTGGATCGAGTGGTACTTCAAATGTGATGGGTGTTTCATCTAATACATAACCGTCTGGTGCGTTTGTTTCGATGAGCTGATACGAACCCGGTCTTAGTTCATTGATCGTGATCTTGCCATCTTTTCCTGTGACAAGCGCACCATTTAGCTCATGCCCATCTTGATCTAAGAGCTTGAACTGTGCACCTTCTAGTCTCTCTCCGCCTTCACCTATTTTGCTCAATTCTGCAGAGCCTTTGATGATGTCATTTACTGCGGTGACAACCGTTGTTTCTGTTTGATTTTCTTTAATGGTGAACGGCCATTTTTGCTGATTTAATTGATAGCCTTTCGGTGCGTTTGTCTCAACAAAGTAATAAGAACCTGGCTCAAGATGTTTGAATAGGATTTCTCCTTTTTCATCTGTTTTCAAATGGGTTTGGACGGTATCTCCAGATTCATTTTTCAGTTCAAATTCTGCATTTTCTAATGCCGCACCCGTTTCTTTGTCTTTTTTCGTGAGCTTCACATGCTGGCGGATTTCTTGGTTTTGCACCGTCATGCTGTTTCCTATTTTCGTTTGATCTCCTGATTCGTAAGGCTGATCAATCGTGACATTGATCGGTTCCTTCGTTTTCAAATAACCATCAGGTGCTTTCTCTTCTGTCACGATATAGTCACCATACAGAAGACGATCAAATCGAAGAGCTCCTTCTTCATCTGTTGTCTTTGTTCCAATGACGATACCGCTCGCAGCATCTGTCAGAGAAAAGCTTGCTCCTTTTAGCGCTTTTCCACCACTCGCATCTACCTTTTTAATGGTTAAAGCGCCAATCGCTCCTGTGCCATCTCCCATGCCAGCGGTACGTTTGACCACAATTGAGGCTTCGGATTCCTTTTTGATTTCTTTTACATTTTCACCTCTAAACGTTACTTCGTTTTGAAGTGTACTTCCCACCTTATCTAAAATGAGAGATTGGTATTCTAAAATATAGGGTCTCGTGATTTCTTCTTTAAATTTGATTTGAAAAGAATCTGGATCGAATTCAAGGTCTAGTTCATAATCCTTCCCTTTTTCCAGCTCATCCTTTTTAGTCACTTGCCCCTTTTCATCTATTGTTGTCGAATAGAGATGAAATGAGTTTTCTATTATGGCTTGGTTACTGCTCGGATGGTCTATAATCGTCGCATCTTGGACTGTTGATTGACCAAAGTTGATATTCAGTTTCCAATCAATGACTTTCCCTTGTTGATTTCCTGATTTGCTCGTGTATTTTCCTCCATTTGGAATGGACACCACAGCATTCACGTCTGATTCTTTCGTCTTTCCATCATAAAGGGTCGCTTTATTTTCGTAGGTTTTCTGTACTAAATCCATTCCTTCAACACTTGTTTGATACGTGATTTTGTATGGGGAATCAATGGCATGTTTGAAAATGACTTCGAAGCCTGATTCTCCCTTTTCATTTTCAAGGAATTTGATGTCATAATGTTCTTTCGCTAATACCTCTTTTTCTTCCGCACCATTTTCCCCGCCTTGTAAATCAAGCGAGTAGACGATAATTGAATCTTTAAGCAAACGCTGATTTCCTTGAATGAAATCCTCGATTTTCGCCTCTTCTAGATGTTTCAAATTATAGTTCACACCGATATTCCATGTGATCTCTTTTTTCTTTGCATCATATGTTCCGTTCTTGAACCCATTTGACTGCGTGTATGTGTCAGGCGTAAAGACAGATTGATTTTCCTTCGTCAAATCCTTGCCATCTTCATTTACCCATTCAAGTTTTACATGGTTACGCAGGTTCTTTTGATCTTTATCTGCTCTTTTTTCATAATCAAAAGACGTTGTATATGTGACGGTATGTTCGGTCTTGATTTCTTTCGTAAATTGAATATCAAATCCATTTGCATGTTCAACGATTTGATAATCTGTGCCTTCTTCAAGCACTGTATTACCTGTCGTCACTTTTAAACTATCTTTTTGCAGCGTCAATCCTTCGTTTGTGAACGTATCTTTTAATATTACGTTGTTCATGGTTTGTTGATCTTTGTTGAAGGTGATATGCCATGGAATGGTCTTGTTCTTGTAATTCGGTGTTCCTTGATTTTTCGTTAGGATTTGCTGATCAATTCTTTGCTTCCCTTGTTCGCTCTCTTTGCCAGCTGTTACAGTATTGATAATGTCTTCAGCTTCGAAAATTCGCTCGGTTGCTTTTGTTTGATATGTGATCAGGTAAGCCGATTGAATTTCTTGATTGAATTGCAAGGTAAACCCGTTTTGTTCATCCTTTTTTTGAGGTTGAACCACGTAATTTTCAAATGCTTTTGTTCCTGCTTCGTTGCCGTTCTGATCAATTGTGACTTCTTTGACTTGAATTGAGTCTGATATTAGCGCCTGTGTGCCGTTAAAGAAGTCTTCTATCAAAGCATCCTTTTGAGCCAGCTTTTTTTCGTTATAGTTATACCGAATTTCCCAAGTAATCGTTTGTGTGACTGGATCGTAGTGGGCGGCTTTTTTATTTAAAGGGCTGCCTCTTGTCACATTCACGGTTCCTTCTGCTGAACTAATCACTTTATCAGCAGAGACAAGGGACGCTTTATTACGAAACGCAGACTGATCTTGATTCGTAATGTCCGTTTCATACATTAGACGGTAAGCGAGATGCACGTCATCTTTAAATTCGATCGTGAAATCTTGACCATCTGCTGTTTGGCCGATTGTGTAGTGGTTTTCGTCAAGCAGCTGACCAATCGATGTTTCACCATTTAGCTTTGTATCAACACGATAAAGCTTGATTGAATCTTTTTTTAACGCTTGACCTTCTTGAATCGGATCTAACAGTTTCGCTTGTTTCACATCATCTAAGTCCATATTAAAATCGACTGTCCATTGAATGGTTTCAGCATTGTAAGATCGATTGGGTTCTCCCTTTTTAGAGACATTTGGACCATTTGGAATGTATTGAATCGGGATCGATATCGTATCTTTGCCTTCAATCGGGGTAATCACCACTTCTTTTTCTTCAGTGATCACTGTTTTTTTATCTAATTGCGTCCACACTTGAAGTGTTCCTTGGATATTTGAATATTGTTTAATAAAATCTGTGAACTCGATGGAGGCATTTCCGCTTTCATCTACAGAAAAATAACCAATGATCGATTGATTAAATTTCATCTCGAGTCGATCGATTTTTTCGTAAATGACTAATTCCTCTGGAACCTTGAAATGGAATTCATCCCCGCCATTATAGTTATGACCATTCGGGATGGCCCACTTATAGTTAATGGAAATCAGTGAGTTGACGTCAGGCTTATCAACTGAATTACCTTCCTGATCTTCAAAAATTAATTTGGCATCAGTAAGGAGATTTTCTTGTATCTGCATTTGTTTGGAAACACTTTGCAGCCCTACACGCTTAGACACGTTCACTTTGTTTTTTAATAACTCATTTTCATCGTTTTGTGTCTTTTGAGCAGTTTCTTGATTGTTAGCAGCTTTGTCTTTCTCCGATGAGGTTGAATCATCTTTTAAAAGATTTTCTTCACGCTCGTTTTGCTTTGTTTTCTCTTTTTTCTCAGCTATACTGGTGACGTCAATATCTATAGATCCTTCTAAATTCGGATCAAGCTCAATATCCTCATTGAATGTGACCGTCACTTCATTTTGTTTCGAAACGGTATACTCACCAACAGGTATGTCATTGACAGTAATGAGTTCTTTCTGCTCCTTCTCTACCTGCATGACTGAAGGAAGAGAGAGAATATACGGATATTGCTTTTTGAGATCAATTCCTTTAATAGACCAATGCACAATGGCCTTTCTAACTTGCTGATCTTCTATGTTTGATAACTTGTTGCCTTCGCTATCAGCAAACTCAATATTCCCATAGATATTCTCTTGAATGTCTTTAGCTTGTGCCCCTGCTAAAGGCAAGATTCCTAATATACTAGACTGTATGACTAACACGGTCATCAGTGCCACCGATAATATTCTTTTCAATACATCCACCCTTTTCTACAATTATTTTTCAACAACGATTAAAAAATCATTTGTATACTGTCTGATCAATCACTCCGCTTCTGATCAAATTTTTCTAAAAATTGCATCTTAAGACCCTATGAATAAAATGAGTTGATCAACCATGAGTTTGAAAGGTCATCATGAGTAGTAGATATAGTAGCTGGATAGGGGTCTATAGCAATGGGGAATAGTGAGAGGGAACATGAAAAGAATAAATGTGAATTTTTCTATTTATACTGGAACGAACAACAAATGATTAGTACATGCATATATAAGCATATATTCACATATAGAACGTTCATATAAAACAAGCATGACTCATATGGTATGTATGGTGAGATAGTTCAGCATCATATAGATCGCATTCCTTCTACTCCCTTCCATATGGTAATCAAAAAGCCGATGCTTTTTATTCTTACATTTACCGTTTGAGCAGCAAAAAAATAAACAAAATATCTAAAATGATCCATTTTTATAGGATTCTTGGCATATTTATCACCTTTCAATAGAAAAATATGGAGAATCAGGGCATAACATTTGTTTTCGTCTAATTTTTTTCTCTTTTATCATGAAAAGTGAAGACAAAACGATTTAGCCTAAACATTACAATCATTTCATGCCTATTTTGAGAATCAAATGTTCTTTAAGTGAACTTCATAATATAGAGGCAAGCTAAAGGAAGGAGTTAGTTGTTTGATGGAGCTCATTGATAATAAATCAAAGAGATGGATAAACATTTTAAAATTGCTTGTATCCAAAAATAAGTGGTGGAGCCTTCAAGAGATATCGAATGAACGTATCGGCTCGGTTCGTGCGATTCAAAGCGATTTAGAACAAATGAAATCGTTCCAAACAGAGAATGGAGAACCGTTAATCCACATAAAGCCAAGACAAGGCATATCCATTTGTAATACGCAGACGATACGCGTGGATTACTATATCAAAGAAATTCTAAAGGATACGATTGAAATTCGATTGATTGACGGCATTTTTTTTGAAGAAAACAGATCTTTCTATGAATGGATGGAAACGCTGAATATCAGTAGATCCACATTGTATAACACGATTCATAAAATCAACTCGATCCTTACATCCTATGACATCGAGTTACGCCCAGATAGTATGCAGTTTCATGGAAATGAGAAGGAGATTCGTCAATTCTTTGTTGAATTTTTATTTGAAGTGTATGGAAGCCGCCTTTGGCCATTTGATGATATTCAAAAACAAGACGCAGTGAATTTATTACAAGAACTATTTCAGGTGCTCGAAGTCAATGTACCAGATGTCGCGATAGATAAATACTGCCTGTGGCTCGGCGTTTCCATTCACCGAATGCGAAAAGGTTTTACAATCAGCCGTAAATATACATACTCAATGAATGAAGAAAAACAAACCTCTACAGCTAAAGGAATCTATGATCAAATTAGAAGATGGGAAGAGCACATCTGCCGAATGGCCAAAGACGTATTTGATGTGACGCTGGATCATCATGAATTTGTCTTTTTGCTATTGATCGAACCAGCTATTGGACACTTTAAATCAATTGAGTCTGTCGAAGAAAAATTGACGTTCTTTCAGTCGCATACACCACGCCTCTATGATGCCATTCATTCATTTATCACCCAGTTGGAGTCGATTTTTCATCAAGAAATAGCGAATCGTAAGGTGATGACACTCGTTCTTCTCCAATATTATGTGTATTCCAATGAAATTACCGTGAGAGATGGATTCCTTTTCAAAAAGAAATCGAGCTATTTATCAGAGGTGAAAAAACAGTTTCCCTACTTCTATTCGAGGATTAGTCATATCATCCAAGAGTTAAAAACAGACGATATCCTCGCTTCTTTTGTGAAAAATGAACGGGAATTGATTCGTATCATTACATCTTCCTGGAGAGGACTTGTTCATTTGGAGATGGAACGGAGAAACGTGCTGAACATTTTTGTTACTTCAACATTAGGTTATTATCATAGTTTGTTTATTGCTGATTTAATTAAATTAAGTGTGCCTCCTCTCATTCACATTTTCACAAGTCCAGAAAATACGTTAAATGATGTCACGATGGATCAACTTGGGATTGATATGATTGTGACCGATACTGAGCTTCCTCTTCAGTTCGTTCGATCTACGCTGCTGATCAGCTCTTTTCCAACAAAAAAAGAATTGGACAACTTGCACCGCAGATTGGTTGATATGACAAACTGATGTTCATCATAAAAAAAGCTGCTGAGACAAGCTCAAGCAGCTTTTTGGTTCTGTATTAATGAAGCACGATTTGTTCATTCATCAAATCAATGGCGTAAAGCGATTGCCCATATTCATCTAATAGAAGGTATACTTTGAGCGGGGCAGTGGTTTGATCTGTTTGCTGCGTGAATAGGACACAAGTGAATTTTTCAATCCCATCTGGCAGCTTGCTTTTCAGAAAAGGATGAAGAATAGGAGAGATTCGAAGGGTATCAACATCTTTTAGCCAAAGCTCATCTTGTAACGCAGGATAATGGTCAACCAAAAACTGACGAAACACTTCCAATGTACTCAAGGTAGATATCCTCACTTTCTTCTAACTTGGCTTCAAACTCACCTAAAAACAAACGGAACCAACTCATCATATGATCTCGGTACACGTATTTTCGCATACGGCTTGAGACATGATCATTCACTTTTTAGACTTGATACTGTAGATCAACTGTACTGTCACGAATGTTTAATATGTATAACGTTTCCTATGTCTTCTCATTGACTCCACCACGAATCCAAACAATGGACCTATGATCATATTCTTACCTGTTTTCTTTCGTGATGAAACGACAACTTCCTGCTACAATATTCCATTTTTCTGCAAAAAAGAGGGAGATGGGACAAAAAAAGAACAGCACTGACTGTTCTTTCAATAGCGTAAAGTGCCAATTCAAATATCTTGTAAAGGAATGACTTCCCCGCTCACTGCATCCACTCCATCATGACAATCTAGTTTTCCACATAAGACATACTGCTTTTCTGTAAAATCATATACATAGATGGGGGTCAGCTCTAACCGATCTTTTAATTTTTCGAAGGCTTCTTGTTTTGTCAGGGTGATTTCGCCAGGGGGGTGGAGTTCATCCAACATGCCACACTCCTTAAACATTTCTTTTCTATCTATGTAATTAACGGCTTCAAATGTAAGGGCATCAATGAATATCAAGATTTTATCTGTAAGCAAGCTTTTCTCTTGTCTATTTGCTTTTACTGTTGCATGAATGTAATGATCACGATGAAGAGAAATGCAAACCCATTTTCCGGTGTCGTTAGGATATTCCTGACTCAACAATTTTTGAACTGCTTTCAAACACTTATCTTTTTCTTCCTCTGTTATGGGCATTGTATCTGGTGAGGGTTCAATTGAAAAGGCTTGATCATCTGAGATGTCTTCTTGAATATTTAATTCCTTTCTTACAAAAGGTTCAGTTATTGGTTCATCCCATTTGATGATTTGGTTGATATTGAGACATTGATGTTCCTGTATCGTACCTTCAAACGGGAGGATTCCGGTTCCATCATTCTTTACATACACTTCTTCTAACGCATAAATTGGACGAATTTTATTCTGATCAAAGGAAGGCCATTCGATTCGTTGCACTTGCTGAACGGCTAAGCTTTCAATCTTCTCAATGAGCAACGTATATTTTTCAGCCCTGTACTTTTTTATAGAAACAAATGGGCCGTGAAGAACAAAGTAAATGAGTTGTCCATGTTCATCCCATTTCACATCAATCATGCCCGAAGGGGTCACTGGTACACCAGCAATTTTTTCCTCAAAAATAAGCTCCCCTTTTTCCTCCTTATGCAAGTGAAAGTGCTCTCCATATATCAACCCTGTTTCTTGTTCAATCCATTTGATGGCGTCATTCTGACCGCTATCAAAGCACACACCCTCCTTTGCATATGTTTTACCCATGACAAAAACAGCACTCTCAACCTTTCCTGTATTCAAATTCACTTCTATCACGGCTGTGCCATCCGGGTTTAAATCTTCGTCCACAGGTGCCGTTTGATGTGGAGGAAACCATTCCATACACAATTTATAAATTGTTTCATTAAACATATTCACATTTCGGTAATACTCGTAGTTTTTTAAACAATAATCATCTAAGCCGAACTTCTTTCTTGTATCATCTATTAGATGCTGTAGAGTTTCATTCATTTGTTTCACCTCAATCTGTTAAGTGATTATCTTATGGAAGGACGAATATGACGATAAAGCCGAATAGGATGATGATGGTCAAGAAACCTAAAGCCATTGCCATCATATTTGACTCTTTTGTATAACCTTTTAATTCGTGTTTCTCAGTAGATCGATCGATTTTTCTAATTCGAAAAAGCATACTTACATTGATAAGAGCTAAAGAAATAACCAAGAAGAAAATGAGAAAAATAGGTTCTATGTCAAAGAATGGATTCGGTATATTTTGAATATTAAACGACTGAAAGAACATAAGTCCACTCAATATCAATTTCCAAATATTCTCCATCTTTTTTTCTTTGTACCATTCTTTACCCAGTTTCTCCTTTTCATAAATAGCTACCTGCTCGAAAAGAGGAATGAAAGACTTTGTTGTTCCTTTTTTGATAAAGCCCAATACACCTTGAAAAAGCATTAGAATGCCTAAACAAAAAAAGAAATGTGTAAATCGTATTTCAGAAATTTGAATAATCATAAAAAAGATCACCATCATGATGCCAAATATTAAATTAGACGCTGCTATTTGTTTTATTCGCATCTTTTTTAATACAGCTTGTTCCATACTATACTCCTCCCCGTTCAAATGGTTTGATAATCGCTCTATCTGTACTACGTTTTTATCGGAAAAATGTTTCAATATTTTTCCTTTCTATTGTGAATTTGGTTTTTCACACACGAAAAAAGTAAAGAGTAATTCCCTTTACTTTTTCGCTTGCCTCTATGGGTTTAGTCCTATTCTCAAACCGCTGAATTGACTGCTTACTCATTTTCATGGACTGTCTAATCAGTTGATATTAGTGTTTAAAAATTCCCCTTCACAATCGTTCTTTTGGCTTTCTTGACAATTCTGCTAGTTGCTTTTGTATCAGAATCTTTTAACCACTGTTCACACAGGTTTATGACCCAATTTGGTTGTGTTTTACTAGCGTCATTGAGCCAGTTTCCTACAGAATCTTGAACATATGTTGATGGATCAGATTTGAGCAAGTCTAGAATAGGCTGTGCCCTCATTGGCTCTTGTTTTAATGACTCAATATGCTTTGTCCAAACACCTCTTGGGCGAATAGCTTCTACTGAGAATCGGCGAATATTTTCATCATTACTTTTAGCCCATGCTGTTAAATGTTCTATACTTTGATCGAGCTGATCCGTTAGGCTTTCTCTCACTGACATCCACGCAATTTCTCGAACTCCAAAATGAGGATCAGCTGCAAATGGTTGAATGTACGCCAATTTCTCTTCCAAAGTTGATAAACGGGGTTTGTTCATATAAGCAGCCCAACAGCGGACGCTATCAGATACATGGTGAGTAAACGCCTGTAGCACTTCCGCTTGTTTTTCCCCATTCTCTTTCTGCAACACTTCATCTAACAATTGACCGATGAGACGAATTGCTTTCATTCCAGACTCAGCCTTTTGTTGAGTGACATCAGATGATACATCGTCTAAATGATGGTCTAAACCAACGGATGGCAAAACATGATGTAATAACGTCAGATGATTGACAGCCAGCCATTCAGTTAAATTCACACTCTCTATTTTTCCTTGATTCAAAAGGAACAAGACGTCATGAGGGATATCAGTCCCCTTTCGAGCACCTTTTCGATTGATGATCTCTTCGCTGATTTGCATTTATTTTCTCTCCTCATCTAGTGGTTCTTTTGTTTGATATTCATCGTTTTTAAAAGAAATATATGAATGCCTTCAATCTTTGGATATTGCCCCCTATTGTATCAAATAAACAACTTTACTGGTGCATTCTTCAAACCAAAAAGGAACTACCCGAAATAAGTAGTCCCTTCCATACAAAATTGAATTTAAGTTAGCTTCCTTGCTCGATCACCTTCAAACGCATATGTTGAGAAAATCGGTCAAACGCCACCATGAGAATGGTCATGAGTAACGCAAGGAAAACCGTACCGGCGCTGAGCCAACTTAGGTTCAATACAGAGGTTCCGTTTAACACAATCCCCCCTACCCCCGAGCCTAAAGCAAATCCGAATTGAATAAATGATGTATTGACACTTAATGCAATATCAGGAGATTTCGGAACAAGGGTTACAAGATATAGCTGCTGAGCTGGTGATGTACTCCATGTTGCGATCATCCATATCATGATAACAGCCACCATGACCACGAGATTCCCTGTGACAAATGCTAGTAGCATGAGCATCATGATTTGCAAGATGATGCCAGAAAAAATCGTGAAGATGGGTCCTTTTTTATCTGCTGCCATCCCTCCAAGGCTTGATCCCAAAAAGCTGCATATTCCCGCTAGTAATAAAATGCCACTGATTTCTGTGATGCTTAGGTTGGCTGATTTTTGGAGGAAAGGCGTTAAATAGGTAAATAAAGTCGAATATCCCCCTACATAGAATAACGTGACTGCCACTGCAAGCAATATTCGCTTGTCTTTTAAAATCGATAATTGCATACGAAGCGTCACCGGTTCTTGTTCTTTCATAGAAGGGATCCGCCTATACACCACAATTAGCGGAATAAGCGTGATCACTCCAATGGCTGCGAATAATGCTTTCCATCCGATCATACTGCTTAGAAATGTCCCGATTGGAACGCCTAAAACCAAGGAGCTGCTTAATCCCATTAAAATGATGCCAATCGCTGTTCCTCTTTTTTCTCGTTCCACAAGACGAGTTGCCACAGCCATTGCCACTACAATCGCCGTTCCCCCACTGATTCCTTGTAAAATTCTTGTGATCATGACCATTTCAAACGAATGGCTGATACTTGTGATAAAGTTACTTAAAATAAAAATGATCAGCGCCCATGTTAATATTTTTCTGCGGTCCATATTGATGGTTAGTGCAATGACAATCGGTGCGCCGATTGCGGCCGAAAGTGCTAAAGATGTGACCAATAAGCCAGCAGTAGACGTTGTGACATGTAAATCATGTGCGACCATTTGAATAATGCCAGTAATGATGTATTCGATCGTTCCGATTAAAAAAGCTGCTAAAGCAAGTAAATAGACAACGGTTTTATTTTTCATCGTGACGTTTCTCCTTTGGGCCATGTTTACGATTTGATTTCATTTTTAATAGGAATTTGAATTTCAATGAGTCTGCCTTCTTCATTTTCTGACAATGGGTAATAGATTTCTCGGCCCGGCTGATCATCTTTCACGCGGTATCCGTTATGTTCGATCCATGTCGCCAGGTCAACACAAGCAGTTTGTGCGGATGGAGAATGTGAATGAAATAAGAGTGTCGCCATGGTGTCTTCTGCAGGTAACGTACGAATTGTCATTCCCTGAGGAAGCGAGCACCTGAACGATTTGACGGAATACCCCACCTCAAATTCGAACTCACTTTCTTTATCCAGTGATTCTCTCCATAGCACCACTTGCGGTCCCGAGATCGATTCTTGTTGATGTTTATGTAATAAATGATGAAACATTTGAAAGAATGAAGGGATTTCTTCAACAGTTCCGTTGGATTGAAAAGACATGATGCGTTTGCTTTCAACCGATTTGATGATGACCTCCTGTTCTTTTTCAACACACCCCTCTCGTTTGATGAGGTGCATCCGCTCCTTAATACGCGCTAATTTCTGTTGTTCTCTTTCGATCAATTGCTGAATCTCACTCTCTTTCAAGAGAAACATGCCCTGAATTTGCTCTACCGAAATATCTTCACGAAGAAGCTGCCCCATTTGTTTTAACGTAAAGCCTAATTCCTTATAGAGAAAAATTCGATTGACCTCAAGCAGCTGCTCAGCTGAGTAATAACGGTATCCCGAATCTTGATCGATCTGTTTAGGTTTTAATAAATCGATCTGGTCATAGTACCTTAAGGTTTTGACAGGGACTTTACTTAACATAGAAAAATCGCCAATCTTGAACATCCTGATCTCCTCCGATTTGTTGATCTGATCACAGTATAAACCTTTCAGTAAAGGGGAAAGTCAATAGAAGATTTTAAAATACAATTTATTCGCATATAAAAAAGCCCTATCTCAAATAGGGCTCGTTGTTTGATGAATTTTATTTGTCCTCCAAAATATGTTTAGCCGCTTCTAGTGCTGAAGCTGCTTTAGGCCATCCGATATAAAAACTAAGATGAGTGATGACTTCAATCAATTCGTTCTTCGTGACACCATTTTCTTTGGCAAGATGTAAATGGTATTCCAGCTGATTCAGACTGCCCGTACTTACTAAAGCTGAGACTGTAATCATACTGCGATCTCTAAGAGAAAGTTCCTCCCTTCTCCATAAATCTCCAAAGAGAACTTTTTCTGAATACTCAACAAATGCTGGAGCAAAATCTCCGAGAGTGAATTTTACAGTTTGCTTGATTGGTTGATGCATAGCTATTTCCCCTTTCAATCGTTCCGTTACTTGATCATCTGCGCAAGCCCTTCTCCAAAGGACCAATTTTCCAAGCCTGTCTCAATCAGCATAATGAATACATTTTCTTTTGATATATGGAGTTTGTTATACAACTGGTCAGCTATTTCCTTATATAAAGATTGCTTCTGTCCCTCGGTTCTTCCTGAACCACATGTAATTTGGATATATAAAAGACAATGATCTCTTTCATGACGAACAAGATAATGGGGATCATAAAAAAATTCTTCTTTCTTATGTGAACTGAATACCTGAAAGTAGTCTTTTTTAGGAACTTGAAATTCTTTTATCAGAGCCTTCATGATCGTTTGGCTAATAGAAGTTAAGCTTTCTTTATCGTACTCATCTTCCATATAATTGACTTTTACAAATGGCATGTATGTCATCTCCCTTTTTCTGTCTCACTTCATTTTACATCCCAATACTCGTTTTATATAATTGAATAATATATAAAAACGTATTCATATATCGAATGGAGAATATTAGAAATGGACCTAAAAGAGTTAAAAGCATTTCAAGCCGTGATTCAGGAAGGGACCTTCTCAAAAGCCGCTCAAAAATTGAATTATGCACAGTCGACCATAACGAATCAGATTAAACGATTAGAAAAGGAGTTAGGATTTCAATTGTTTGTAAGAGGATGGGAGGCTGAATTAACCCCTTCAGGACAATTGTTTGCCAAAGAGATTGATCAGTTGATACTCCATTGGCATTTTGTATTAGAGCAATCACAAAAACTCCAAAAAGAAGAAATCGGAACCTTGAATATAGGCGTCATAGAACCAATTGCTGTCTCTATTCTTCCTTCCGTCCTTCAAACATTCAGAAAGCAAAAACCGAATATCACATGCCACTTTATCATCGGTAATACAGATTTCCTTCACAAGCAGCTCCTCCAGGGGGAGATCGATTTTGCTATTGCAGGGGAACCTGTGATGAACACACTTCCGTTTGAGGAGTTGTACAAGGAGGAAATGTCTTTTATTATTGCAAAACAGCAGGCAGATCAAGTTGGAACGATCTCATTGATCAAGGAACTTTATGAACAGCCTCTGATCATAGGCGGGGAAAGTTGTTTATATCACATGAAGTTACAAAAGGAACTTTCAAGAATAAATGTGGAGCCCTTCACTTATACCGTCAGCCAGATTTCAGCCATTCCATCATTTCTAAAGGGATTTCCCTCTGTCGGCGTCGTCCTTTCCTCTACCCCATTGTCAGACGAGTTTGTGAAAGTTCCAATTGAAATGGAGGACCCTTTTATCCCGATAGGAGTCTTAACTCATAAGGACCCCCATCTCTCTCTGGAAAACACCAAGCAGCTGCTGCTTAATCTATTTCGTCAAGGAGCGGAGCAATTCACATGCTCGTGATCTCGTATCAAAAACAATAAACCTAGCTTTCATACATCTAGGTTTTTTAATCTTTCAAGCCATTTCAAGATCGCTCCACTTTTAAAGAAATTGAATATGGCTCCCTCACTAAATCGCTCAGCTCTCAAAACCCCCATGATGAGAGCAAGTACACACTGTGCATTTAAATTTGAGATGTCCACATGCTCCATATCGTTCGTTCCCCATTCAATGCCATTTTCTTTGAGGATTTCTCTATAGTGGGTAAGTTCCATTTCTTGATGCTGTTCTGCAAAGGTATAGACATCTTCAATAAAGCGTTGGACCGTTTCTGAATAATTCACAAAAGGCATCTGGATTGGGCGTTCAGCTGTTCCATCATTTTCTTGATCGATCACCCATTCTCCGATATGATCCTCCTGAAGCTTCGGTATGTATTTTGTCAGAATCTCAAATTGACTCATCGTTATCCTCCTCTATTTTTTTAGAATGCTTTCAAGTCCGACAATAATAAAAGGAAACATTTTCAGGCCATGTATCGTGCATACAGGAATGACATTAGTTCAGAATTAAGCTGGAGCCTTCAAATAGATCGAAGGCTCCATTTCCAACTAAATTGCTTTAGCTAAAATAATAAATCGGTGTTGTTTTGCGTCAAAATAACCCCTTTGTTCAATGGTTTTATGAATGGTGTATAATTCATCCTTGAAATTACTTATTTCAAAACCTGGCACTTGCCAAGGAATTGCTTTTAGATAATACACCAATGCTCCGATATCATAAAATCTTAGAATGGGGAACTCTTCAGCACTTTTCAACACCTCAAAATGATTCTCCTGTATCTCTTTTAAAGCTAGCTTTAAGTTCCAATCAATAAATTCTTCATTTATTGGTACCCTTAGATTCTCATTAATCTCTATGCAATCGAGTCCACCGACTTGTTGAGTTAGAAAAATACCTTCTTTCGAGATAATTCTTCTCACCTCTTGAGATGAAAATGACTCATGTTGATTGATGATAAGATTAAATTTTCCAGTCTCAAACGGCAAATTTTCATCATTAGAAATTTGAACTACCTTAACTCCTAAAGGGGTTAATCGTTCTTTTGCGACAGGTACATTAGGTAAGTAACCTTCTGTAGCATAAACTGATGTTGGAAAAGGTCTTAATTTTGATAAAAACTCTCCACCACCTGTTCCCATGTCCAGCATTGATTTTGCACTTTGAACAAGAGAAGTAGCTATACTACCATATGACCATGAAAGCAACTCACTTTTCATTCTTCCAGTTTCAGATATGAATGAGAAATCCCACCCAACAAAAGGTTCATCTGCTTGTTTTATAAATGAAGAAAACTGTTTGTCATTCATCATAATCCCTCCAATTATCATTTTGCAGTTTTAATGATTAAATAATAGGTGGGCCTCTTACGAATATATAAAGTTGTTATATTTCATGTTCTTTTAGTCTCATATTCAATAACTCCCTGTAAGAATCTTGATTTTTGACATTCATTCCAAAATTCATTCAACTGATATTTGAGTAAGACATGATTTTGTTTGAGAATCGAGAGTTCATGATGGATGTCTCATTATAGAGGTCTAAGTACAATGATAGAAGAGAATACGAAAAAAGAGCTTAGGAAAAAATAGATTGTTAGTTAAAGTAAAACCCCTCCTGTTGGAAGGGTTTTTTCATTTAGTTACTGCCTTTTCTATTGCTGTTTTCGGTCCACCAATTTCGTCTGCTGTGGGTCCATATATAGTTGGAATCGTTTGAATGCATTTTGGTCTATCATAGCTGTCATTCCCTTTTTATTTAAGAGATAAAGACACTACACACTCCACATGCGCCGTATGCGGAAACATATCCACTGGTTGCATGTATTCGATCTTGTAGTCTTTTGACATGTATTCGAGGTCTTTTGCTAGTGTAGATGGGTTGCAAGAGACGTAGACAAAGCGTTTTGGTTTGACTTGTTTGACGGTGTCTAGGAAAGTGCGTTCGCAGCCTGTTCTTGGCGGGTCAACGACGATAACATCGGGACGGAAGCCTTCTTTGACCCATTTTGGCAGCCAGTGTTCGGCTGTACCTGTCACATAAGTTGCGTTTTTCATGCCGTGTTTTTTGGCATTTTTCTTCGCGTCATCAATTGATTCTTTGATGACATCCATACCTCTTACTTCTTTTGCTCCATCTGAGAGCCACATTCCAATGGTTCCAACGCCGCAATACGCATCGACGACCTTTTCTTTGCCAGTCAGTTTGGCCGCTTTTTTCGCTTCGTCGTAAAGCTTTAATGTCTGCTTCGGATTCAATTGGAAGAAAGCCCGTGCACTCAATTCAAATGAGACGTCTCCTAAAAATTCTTGGATGACCATGTTGCCAGCTAGGTGCGATGTTTTATGCCCAAAGATGACTGATGTTTTTTCGCCATTGATATTGTGCATAATAGACGTCACTTCTGGCAGACGTTTTTGAATGGCTTCGGCGATTTCTTTTTTCTTTGGAAACTCAGGCTTTGATGTGACAAGGACGACTTGTACTTCACCTGTTTCAAAGCCGACACGCACAACAATCGAACGCACGTCGCCTTTTCTTGTCCGTTCGTTGTAGACAGATACGCCGAATTTTTCTAAAATTTTGCGGACGACGCCTGTTGTTTTATTCGTTTTCGGATGCTGGACGATACATTCCTTGATTGGGACAAGTTTATGAGAATTCAGCCCATAAAGCCCTGCGATGATGTCGCCGCTATGTGATCTTCCGACTTGGAACTGACTTTTATTCCGGTAGTGCCACGGATCTTCCATACCAATTGTTGGTCTAATGTCGATCTTTTCAACCGACAGCTTTGTATGACGCTCCATTGATTGAATGACAATATCGCGTTTTTCCTTTAACTGCTGCTCATACGCCAAATGTTGAAGCTGACAGCCTCCGCACTCTTCGTATACTGGGCACGGCGGTTTCACTCGATGTTCTGAGCGCTTGCGAACTTTCCTCACCGTACCTTCTGCATATTTCGCTTGAACATTCGTTGCTTCCACTACTACTTCCTCACCTGGAAGGGCACCTGGGACAAAGACCACTTGCTTTTTAAAATAACCGACCCCTTCCCCATTAATGCCAAGGCGTTTAATGGTAAGCGGGAACTGCTGCCCCTTTTGCAGAAGGGCTCCTTGCTGTTTTTCTTTCACGTTTATTCTCTCCGTTCTATTTAAACCTTTATCGGTTGTCCTCATTTTATTCCATCTCAATAGTATATCACGACTTGGACGAAGAGAGAAAATGCCTTTCAATTATTTATCTGTCTCTATACTTCTCCATAAATAAAGGGAGGCGTAGCTTAAATAAGGTGCCCACTCCTTGCTTAAAACTGCCATCTCTTCTTTTGTTGGCTTTTCTGGCAGGTCAAAGTGACGTTTGATCGCATTTTGAATCCCGATATCTGCCATTGGAAAGAGATTTGGTCTTCCTAGTCCATTCATGAGGACATTTTGAACCGTCCAAGGTCCAATCCCTCTAATCGGAAGCAGACGTTCTTCAATTTCAATATCCGTTAAGTCGTGTAATTCCTCTAAATCCAGAGAGCCGCTCACTATTCGCTTTGAGACATCAATCACATATTCCGCTTTTCGCTGACTGAATTGCAGTTTTCTCAAATCGTCGGTTTCAAGTGATGCAATGGTTTTCGGTAAAGGGTCAAACCAGACGCCGTCGATTTGCTCACCATACGTATGAACAAACCGTTTCGTCAGCTCATAAGCAAATGCAAGATTGAGCTGCTGATGAATGATGCATTTCATCAAGCAATGATATAGATGGAAATCCAGCATAAGCGGCGTTCCGATATGACGGTCAAAAATGGGCGCAAGATTTGTTTGAGCAAAATGGTCATGCACAGCATGTAATTGATGTTCCATGCCAAATATCCGCTTCACCTCAGAAAGGATGGCTTCCTCCGGCCCGTTAGCCTGTACCCGGAACGAAGGTGCTTCTTTTGTTCCTGTCGCTTGAACGACTGCAATGTACGGTTTATGATTCAGCCTCATCGGTACTTTGATTTCTCTTTTATCCAGATCGACCGCCTTTAATGGATCGCTCGACAAACGTCTCAGCACTTGATCGAAGTGATAGGGCGGTTCAACCAATAGGTGTTTTTCCCACATGTTTTTCCTCTTCCTTTCTGTCAACACACGCAGATGTGATTGTTTCACTTTGCATGAATGATTCTCTATATTGAATACTTTTAAATATAAAGAGTACAAGAATTTATCAGTTATATCTTCCTTATTTATGGTCATTCTCCTTTTGGATAGATGAAAATTTTTAGTCGAATTTAGCTAAAATTCGACAGCAATCTTCAACATTTTAGGATCATTTTCCTTAAATTAGAAATAGAACCTATGGGTGATATCTTCTGTTTCAAAAATATTTGTATAATTATGACATATCAAGGAGGTGAACAAAGGAATTAGCGGATTAGGCAATCATTTGTTTCATCTTGCAGGAACATATTTACCTCATTGATAACCGGCTTCACCTAGTTTCACGTTTTACTAAAAGAAGACCCAAAATTTAAAAACAAAGGAGATCCGACCAATGAAAAAAACAATTCTTTCTGTTGCCCTTGCCACTGCTGTTTCTTCGACACTACCAGTATTCGCTGACGCTGCTGAAAAAACATCATCAGCACCCGTCTCTACTACACTACAGCAAACTGTTTTAAACAAAGCTGCTGAAGGTAAAGCTGGAACGACAGCTAGTCCTAATGTTAACGTCAATTTCGATGTCCTTGGAATTGCCAATGCAATCATTAACGCAGTAAATGCAAATGCCAACCGTTCTGGATTCGTTAAAGGTGTAATGGAAAGCACATTCTATGCTGCTGGCGGCAGATATAACGTCATGGTCTTTAACCTAAGCCAAAACTATGAAGACCGCTTTAATGGCGTGAAAACTTTCGCTACTGCTAACCTTGGTAATGTTGTTTACGGTATTTGGGTTTTTGAGAGCGGTACATTTAAAAACAACGGCGATGGTGGCTGGGATAACTGGGCATTTAGAGGCTGGTTTGACCGTCAAAATAAATTCGTTACGTTCCATCGTCCTTAATTCTCGCTTTATCCATCAATCATACACGCACATTGGACCGATCTCAGCGATGAGATCGGCTTTTTTATGGTGAAAACGTATAAGTTCACCGCTGCTGCTTCATGATATAATGCAAGTCTGGAGGGGTGCACATGCTGAAAAAACTTGCAGTGACAAAAAACGGCGACTTGATTGAACATGCAACATTGCAGCAGCTTTCAAGCCCCGATATTGCCTGGTATTGGATTGATTTTTATGCGCCAACGGAAAAGGAAGCAGCACTGTTAAAGGAATTTTTTCAGTTCCATCCGCTTGCGATTGAAGATTGCTTCCATTATTTACAGCGGCCAAAGCTTGATTTTTATGAAGGGTATTTATTTTTCGTCCTTCATGCCCTCAATCAAAAAACACTTCGATCTGAAGAAGTCGACCTGTTTGTTGGAGAAAACTATATCGTTACTTTTCATTTGAAGGAAGCGCCCTACATTGATCGAGTCATTCGAAAGCTCAAAGGGTCTGACAAAGCACGAGAGAGCGGTCCAGAGCATATGGCTTATATGCTGATTGACCAGCTCGTCGATGATTATTTTCCTATTATTTATCAAATTGAGGACAGGCTCAATGAAATCGAGGATGAAGAAGGGCATAAAACGTATGGTACATTAATGAACGAAGTATTCGGTATTCGATCCGATTTGCTCAAACTGCGCAGAACCATTATCCCGATGAGGGACCTCTTATATCGAATTGTGAACACGAATATGATGAAAAGCGATGCAAACCGGCAAGCATATTTTAATGATATTTATGATCATCTATTGAAACTAACAGAGATCGTTGAGTCAAACCGTGATATGACAGCCGATTTACGAGACAGCTATCAAACACTAAATTCCAACCGAATGAATGCCATCATGATGACACTGACCATTGTCTCGACGATTTTTATTCCACTCACCTTTATTGTTGGGGTGTATGGGATGAACTTTGATAACATGCCTGAATTACACTGGAAATATGGCTATTTTGGCGTACTGATTTTCATGGGTTTGCTTGTCTCAGGGATGCTTTTGTGGTTTAAACATAAAGGATGGTTTAGGATTTTCAAATAGTTTTTTGAGAGAAGTGCTTGAAAGGGAGATACTATGGAAAACTGGATTCCACTGACAGACAAAGAACTAAAGTACGCATGGAAAACATTTGATCAAGAGTTTAAATTTAACCCAAGCATCTCTCGCTTTCCCGGTTTTCAAGCACCATCTCCTTACATCACATATGATATCTCTGCTTATTTCGAGGACCCTTCTCTCCTAAGTGCGGATGAAGACCTTGAAAAGAAGGCACTGCTGTCTTTTCAGGAGAATATCACCGGAACCGGCGAATATATGCAGGTACTTGATTGGCAGCACGAATGCTATTGGATCACACCATACGGCTCATTTGAAAAAGATGAATTTGGAGAATGGAGAGTTCCTGTGCTCCCAAATGGGGATTACTATTTCTTTTTATCAAAAGAGATGACCTGGGGTTTACTAGGACATCCTTGGGAGCAAAGCATCACGATTTTCGGTGAGGGCTTGATTGACTCCTTTACTCGTCATCGTCCCCTTTTGTTCCAACGTAAAATAAGAGAAGGATAAGTCAAAAAGCTTGCAGTGTCTGCAAGCTTCGGATTGTTGACAAAGGGCTAAAATGAACTTGATTTTAGCCCTTTGTCTTCGTTTCAGCGTGATAGAAAACCTTTGAATTCTAGGAAGGACGAGTACCGGCGCGGAGCGAATTTGACATTCGTGAGCACCGGCACGCAGGACTGACAAAGAATGCGAGGGTTTGTCTACACGCTGAAGCTTGCAGATGTCTGCAAGCTTTTTTCTATAGCTGAGGGAGATGCCATACTTTTTCAAGCATGAGATCGTCTAAGCTTTTAAAGGTATATCCTTGTTTTTTTAAAGCAGTGATGGCATCATCAAGTGCCTCGGCATTGTCCCTTGAGACGGTATGAAGTAAGTAAATGGCACCCGGATGCGCCTGTTTCATCATTTGATTGTACGCATACTGTTTTCCTTTTTGATGGTGGATGTGCCAATCTACAAACGCTACTGACCAGAAAACGGTTTGGTAGCCAAGCTGTTTCGTTTCCTTTAGTACCCTTTCACTGAACACTCCGCGCGGTGGACGAAGGTAGAGGTTATCTTGTTTTCCTGTGATTTTGTATACCGCTTCATTGACACGATCCAGCTCTTCTTTGATTTCTTTCGTGCTCTTTGTTGTTAAATCTGGATGGTGATAGGAATGGTTGCCAATAATATGACCTTCCTCTGCCATACGTTTGATGAGCTTAGGCTGGTCCTTTACGAAGTGCCCAGTCACAAAAAAGGTGCCCGGTACTTGATGTTTTTTCAGCACGTCCAAGATTTTGGGTGTGTATCCATTCTCATAGCCATTGTCGAATGTAAAATAAATCTCTTTCTTTTTCGTATTTCCTAAATAGAAAGCATCATATTTCTTTAAGAGTGTCGTCAGTTCCTTGCCGGCATCTGCTGGCTTGTGCTCTTTGCTTTTAGCAAATCCCCAATGAATCGGCTGATTAGACACGGCTTCTAGGTTGGAAAAAGGCATCGATACAAAAAGCGCACATAAACAGATCAGTATGCATTTTTTCATTTACGTCACTTCCCGGTTTTTCTTCTATTGTGCAGAATATACCGGGTACTCATACACTTTTTGACCTGCCAATTTAAAGAAAAAAGCCCGCATCAGCGCGAGCTATTCTTCCTTCCAATCGGTTTTAAACCGTTCATATTTCGCTTCCAGGTCGTCAATCATCTGGATGAGTCTGTCTATATCCTCAACGTCTGTGGATTCAGGATCTAATGAATCAATCACATTCATAAACATATCTAATCGGTTCTTTAAATAATCAACCTGCTGCTCTTTGCTGTCTGCTGCCTTGCCCATAGATACACTCCCTTTAGCATTTGTTTATAGCTTATCTTTTTTTCCTTTGTAAATCAATTGTGTCCCCTCTTGCGTATAACGGTGATGGGGCTTAAAATTAACTGTTGGCGGGTCTATGTTTGCCCGAATGAAAAGGAGATAGATACCATGAACCAAAAAACAGCACTTCGTCCGATTACACCTGCATTCGACCCTTGGGAAGCCTATCTCGATGTGCAGGATTACGGAGAAATGAAGCTGACAAATATTGAATTGACGACAACGACGTTGTGTAACATGAGATGTGAGCACTGTGCGGTTGGCTATACTTTGCAGCCAAAAGATCCGAATGCACTGCCACTCGATTTACTGCTTCGCCGTTTAGATGAAGTACCGCTCTTGCGTTCCCTTAGCATTACAGGCGGAGAGCCGATGCTGTCTCTGAAATCTGTACGGGAATATGTCGTTCCTTTATTAAAGTATGCCCATGAACGCGGCGTCCGTACCCAAATTAATTCGAATTTAACACTTGATTTGGCTCGATATGAAGAGATTATTCCATACTTGGATGTCCTACACATTTCACATAACTGGGGGACGGTCGAAGAGTTTGCTACGGTTGGTTTTGCAATGATGGACCGAAAGCCAACCTTTGAGCAGCGTGAGAAATTGTTTAACCGCATGATTGAGAATAGTCAGGCCCTTGTGAAAGCGGGTGTAACCGTATCTGCTGAAACGATGCTGAATAAGCGTACGCTTCCTTATATTGAACACATCCATCGTCAAATCGTGGACGAGATGAAATGCCAGCGCCACGAAGTTCATCCGATGTATCCAAGTGATTTTGCGAGCGCCCTTGAATCATTGTCGCTTCCACAAATGCGGGATGCGATTCATCAGTTACTCGATGTTCGTGATGAGAACACATGGATGCTGTTTGGCACATTGCCATTTTATTCATGCAGCACAGATGAAGAAGACCAGCGCCTCTTGACTCGATTGCGTCAAGCGAAAAATGTGACAGTACGAAATGACCCTGATGGCCGTTCACGGTTGAATGTGAATATTTTTGATGGGAATATTATTGTGACAGACTTTGGCGATACACCACCATTAGGAAATATTGAAACCGATACGTTGCAATCAGCTTATACACGCTGGATGAACACAAAATTGGCAAAAGAACTGAATTGTCATTGCCCAAGTGTGCAATGCCTTGGTCCGAATGTTCTTGTGAAAAACAGTTATTATCAAGATGTTGATTTTACTTCTCGTACAGCCAGGGGGTAACCGATAGATGGACGAAACATTTCTGACAGTGGTCAAGAACAAATACATTGAAATTCTCCTTGTTGGACTCATTCTTTGGCTTGCCGTCTTTATGATCAACAAAGCGCTTCAGATTTTCTTTAAACGCACTGAATTCATTGAAGACAAGAAGAAAAAAACGATTGAGAGCTTGGTCAAATCGGTTTCAAAGTATACAGCTTCCATATGTTTTGTCTTATATGTGATTTCTTTATTCTTTCATGACTTTGGGAAAATCCTTGCGGGGGCTGGTGTGGCTGGAATTGTCATTGGTTTTGGCGCTCAGACCTTGATTCGTGATATTTTAGCCGGCATCTTCCTCATTTATGAAAGGCAAATTCATAAAGGTGATTATGTGACGGTCAATAATCTTTTTAACGGAACCATTGAAGAAATTGGTCTCCGGTCTTTGCAAATTAGAGAATGGAGCGGCAAGCTTTTAACCATTTCAAACGGAGACATTCGTCAAATCCAAAACTACAATATGCACTACATGCGTATCACAGAGTCAGTCTTGATCAGCGCAAACCAAAATCCTGATATTGCTTTTAAGGCGCTAGAAACAGCATGTGATCAGTTAAATCAAATGCATCATGATTTACTGAAAAAAGATGAATTCCAAAACGCCATTGAACCTTTTCAGGTTCATGGCATTATGGGGCTCAATAAATTGAATCGCGGGATTGAGATCACCGTAAAAGGAATGGTCGAGGATGAAAAATACTTCGAAGCCGCCCTCGCTGTGCGAAAAGAAATGATCACACAACTTCATCAGCATGATGTGAAATTGCTTGAGGATCTCGTCTATCCACAGCCTGCAAAATAACCTCATTTGTGATGGGGTTATTTTTTTGATTGTTTTTAGTTAACCGGTTAATTATAATATTATATAGTTAACCAATTAACTAAAAGGAAGGATGTTTACATTGAGAAAAACTGAAGCGATTTTTTTTATTAAGCAAATGTATCAAGAGGTGTTAATCCAATTAGATATAGAAAAGGTGGAGACTTATTTTTCTTCAGATTATCAGCAAGTCACTGATGGAAAGGTCTCTTCCCTTGATGAATTTAAAAAGCATCTCTCCACATTAAAAGTCATGACCAAACAGCTCGACATCCCCGCCTTTCATGATATGTTGTTTGATGAAGAGACTCAGCAAGGGTGTTTTCGTTACACTGTACATGTTGAGCTGTCCACAGGAGACCACGGTCTAATAGATGTGATGGCGTTATTTACTTTATTAGATGGTAGAATCATTCGGTGTGATGAGCTGACTAGACCGCATGAGAAAAATAAGACGCTTGAACAACTTGGACATATCAGCTAAGGAATTCTTTTCTTTTCAGCCCTCTTACTTCTATCCTCTTGACTGATTCATGTATAATAGAAAGCAGATTGATTTCATGCAGCATGGGGACCCTCATACTGTGTATTTACTAATTGAAAGAGAGTGAATAAGATGGGTCGTAAATGGAACAACATTAAAGAAAAGAAAGCATCAAAGGATGCCAATACAAGTCGTATTTACGCAAAATTCGGGCGTGAAATCTATGTGGCTGCCAAGCAAGGTGAGCCAAATCCAGAATCAAACCAAGCACTTCGTTTTGTCCTAGAACGTGCAAAAACATATAGTGTCCCAAAACACATTGTGGACCGTGCGATTGAAAAAGCAAAAGGCGGCGCAGAAGAGAACTTCGATGAGCTGCGTTACGAAGGATTTGGTCCAAACGGATCTATGGTGATCGTTGATGCCCTGACCAATAACGTCAACCGCACAGCGTCTGATGTTCGTGCAGCATTTGGGAAAAACGGCGGAAATATGGGCGTCAGTGGATCTGTTGCTTACATGTTTGACCAAACAGCGGTGATCGGTGTCGAGGGGAAAAGTGAAGAAGAAACGCTTGAACTTTTAATGGAAGCAGACATTGATGTACGTGACATTATGGAAGAAGATGATACGGTGATCGTCTACGCTGAACCAGATCAATTCCATCAAGTTCAAGAAGCGTTCAAACAGGCAGGCGTAGAAGAATTTACTGTCGCCGAAATCACAATGCTGCCTCAAAACGAAGTGACATTAGATGATGAATCGAAAGCACAATTTGAAAAACTCATCGATGTATTAGAAGAGCTTGAAGACGTGCAGCAGGTTTATCATAATGTGGATTTAGGGGAATAATCAGCTAAGCCATCGTAGTTGTTGGATTCATTCAACTTCTGCGTTGGCTTTTTTATTTTCTTGGTAAGGTTTACGTTCTACTCAAGACCATGTAATATGAAGATAGAGTCATTCCCACAAATAACCAAGGGGTTGAGTTTCATTTTTAAAACATGGTGGTTTTCGTATTCTGGCTTTATGATCCTCCCTTATATTGGCCTATGCTTTATTTTCAACAATTTGACGATATTCACTAAAATCATTTTCTTTTTTTTCATTATATGGTATTTATATAACGCCTTTGATTTTTACATTCATGAAATGAAAAAGAAAAAAGATAGGACATCTTAATCAAAAAACAGTCATCTCCCCTTGGTAAGAGGAGATGACTGTTTTTAATTCATCCCTTGAAACCCAAACGTCAGGTGATCCTGAACAGGAATCCAAGCACCGATTCCTTGTGAGGTCACATTTTTCACGACGAGTTTGCGTTTATTTCCTTTGAGCACAAGATACACTTCTCCGTATGTGACCTTTCCTTTTTCATTAATCGCTGGTGCATAGGCATGAAGCGATGCTGCTTTTTTCGGAGATACGTGGTAGGACTGATCTCGCTTTGTTCCTGCACCAATCACTGTGTCGAAGGCGAGCGGAAGTTTTGTTTTTTGGATGGCTTTTTGCATCATCAATGTTTTCACATCTTCTGGGTTTGGTACTTTTGCTGTGAGCCCTCCACTTACTTTTACTTGCTGCTTTTGCACATATTTGCCGATGGCTGTTTTGTTTCCGCCTCTATTATCAATGTGATTCGTGTTCACTTTTTTGTATTCCCAATTGGCGACGGTTTCGTTTGAATCATAGCTAAGTGCCCATCTTCCAAGGAAAATGGTCGCGCGGTAACCAACAGCTAATGGCGTCCCTGAAATACTGGATTCATTCAGCATTTTAATCAAATGTGTATTTTCAATTGGTACACTTGTTGTTTTAAACAATTCGGCCGTCAGCTCGCTCGGCTGGAGCAGCGGCTGATCTTGTGACGCATTTGGATACGTATTTTCCTTTGAGATACTGGCGACAGACGATGGCACCTTAAACGGCTTTGCTGCCTCGGCTGGAAAGCTGTATAGAAAACTTAAGGATAAGAGAACAACAAACATGATGCGGGGCATCTTTTTCATATCATCACTCTTTCTCATTCATTTTTCCATAGTATTTTCCCGAAAGACGTCCCTTATCCACAAAAGATTATAAAAGGAAAAATCCAATCGCCATAATGAAATAGGCAGCGAGCAATGTAGCACCTTCAAACCAGTTCGTATCCCCATCATTTGAAAGGATGACCGTCAGTAAAACAGAGGATGCCATGGCAATGAGCTCTGGTAATGAGAAGATCAGTGGCATTTGCTTTTCAAAAAACAGAGAGCTGATCACAAGGATCGGTGCGACCATCATGGCGACTTGAAGCGTGGAACCGAAAGCAATTTCCACTGCGACATCCATTTTGTTTTTATACGCCATAATCACAGCAGAAGCGTGTTCTGCTGCATTACCGACAATCGCCACAATAATGACCCCGATAAACAGTTCACTCCAGCCAAACTGTTCTCCGACCGTGTCAAATGTATGGACGAGCCGCTCTGAAATATACGCCACAGCAATTGTCGCAAGGAGTAAAATCGCCGTGGCAAACTTCCCAGACCATTCTGGTGTCTCTTCTTCCGTCGCGGCTCCCCCTTTCGCAATTTCTTGCTTGGCAACATAAACACCCCTGTGGCTGACCAGTTTGAAATAGAGTGCTGCGACATAAAGCAAAATCATCACAATGCTAATGCCAATACTTAAAACAAATTGACGATCTTCTGCCATCCCCATGGAAAAGACTTCTGGAATGACAAATGCCACAATAATCGCAAACATAAGCAGCCCAGAGTTGTGCCTTGCATCGTGGACATTGAACTCTTGTCGTTTAAATTTCAATCCGCCAACGAAAAAAGACAGTCCAGCCACAAGCAGTAAATTGCCGATCACTGAGCCAGTGAGTGAAGCAAGGACAATGGCGGTGAGTCCTTGTTTTAATGCAAAAAATGAAATGATTAATTCCACTGCATTTCCAAAAGTAGCGTTTAATAACCCACCAATTCTTGGTCCCGCTATAATGGCAAGACTCTCTGTCGCTCTTCCCATATAACTTGCAAGACCGATGATGGCGATACAATAGACGGCGAACATGACAGCCTGCGGAAAATGAAGAAAACTACCAATTACAGATAATGGAACACCGATTGCGACAATCACAAGAAACAAACGATTCATACAGCCAATCTCCTTTACATCATATCTGACTGTTATTCTTTCGTGAGTGCCGGCATCATATACATTTAGATTCGTTCGTGTGAAAGGGTGATATCAATCGTTCCTTTCACGGATTGCACCATGGAGCAATGCTTCAACGCAAGTTTCATTACTTTTTCCAGCTGTTCATCAGAGGTGCTGATGCTTTCAAAGATCATATGTAAATGAATATGAGTGATTTTGTTTACAGTTCCTTCTCTTGTCGTTTCAGGTGTAATGGTCAGCCCTTGATAGGATATTCGTTTTTTTCGGCAAACATGAATGACCATTTCTCCAAAACAGCCCGCAATAGCCGAGGTGAACAATTGATACGGCCTGTATCCCGCTTCTTCATTTCCCGAAATAGGCAGCTGCCTTTGATCAGCATTTGCGATCCACCGATCATTTTCGTATATCAGCTTCATTCCTTTTCCACCTTTCTATTGAAACCCCTATGGTTCCATTGTACGATGAAAGCATGAACTTGTAAGGAGCTTCTTATGTCGAGAATTCATTTTATGATTTTAATTTTACTTGTATCCGTATCTGGTTTTTCACAGGGAGCGTTACTGCCAGTTATTTCGATTATTTTCGAACATGCCGGCACTTCCCCGACGTTAAACGGACTGCATGCCACCGGTTTATATATCGGCGTGCTGCTTGCGTCTCCTTTTATGGAAGCGCCGCTGCGCCGCTTCGGATTTAAACCATTGATCGTCATTGGGGGCGCTGCTGTCTTTTTAAGTTTATTTAGTTTTGTCTTTATTGAATCTTATGTCGTCTGGTTCTTCTTGCGGCTGATGATCGGCATCGGTGATCATATGCTTCATTTCTCCACACAGACGTGGGTAACCTATGCCTCTTCATCTAGAAATCGCGGGCGAAATATTTCATTGTATGGGTTATCCTTTGGACTCGGTTTTGCCGCTGGCCCTTTTTTAACACCACTCATTGAAATCAATCCATCCTTGCCGTTTATTGTGTCTGGTGCAGTTAGTTTGTGTATTTGGCTGCTTGTGTTTGTTTTAAAAAATACATATCCTGATACAGGTGAAATGCAGACGTCAGAGCAGACAAATAGTTTGAAGCGCTTCAAGAAGGCGTTTCAATTTGGCTGGGTAGCGTTTATGATGCCGTTTTGCTATGGCTTTTTAGAAACGACGCTCAATAGTAACTTCCCTGTGTATGCGCTGAGAAGTGGGGTGACGATAGATGCTGTTGCGTTTATTTTACCTGCGTTTGCGATTGGGAGTATTGTTTTTCAGCTTCCTCTTGGGATGCTGAGTGACCGTTTCGGCAGACGACTCATGATTTTAGTTGTGACACTCGTCGGTTCATTCTTTTTCCTTTTAGCAGGGATTTTCATTCAGTCCGTTTTGGCTGTTGCGATCTGTTTCTTTATCGCAGGTATGGCTGTAGGTTCGACCTTCTCACTTGGCATCAGTTATATGACGGACTTATTGCCAGCATCTGCTGCCTGCTGGGAATTTGATGTGCGGGATGGCGTTTAGTGCAGGAAGTATTCTCGGTCCGGTTCTTGGCGGATTCTTTGTGCAGACGTTTGAGGGCATGAATTTACTCTATCTTGTCAGTATCGTGATTTTATTTGTGTTTTGCTGTGTTCGATTTGGGAGGACGCTGGCAGTGGTTGAAAGTAACTAAATGGAGGATCTATTTTGTTTACATTTAACATTTCAAATGACTTAAAATTGGCGTGTTTACAAGTAGCCGATGCAGAGACATTATTTGCACTTATCCAGCAGAATAAAACTCACTTGGGAGAGTGGCTACCATGGGTGAATCACTGTTATCGCATAGAAGATGTTCAATCTTTTATTCAATCTGCCCACACTGCCTATGCTGAACGAAAAGACATAGAAGCGGGTATCGTATTAAACGATCAATTAATTGGGGTGTTCCGCATGACGTTTCAGCATCGGATAGGCAATATTGGGTATTGGATTGGTCAAGATGCACAAGGGCAAGGTATTGTGACCAAAACAGTGAAATGGATGACAGATACTTTTGCTCCTGAAGTCGATGGATTTGAAATCTTTTGTCCTGTTGGTCATGTCAGAAGTGAACGTGTTGCGATGAAAGCAGGGTTTCAGCTCGATCCTCACTATCAGCCAAAGCCTGATGCAACTTTTCTCCTGAAGCGTTATATACGGATATTGAATCATTAAAAACTCCCCTGCACCTATGCAGAGGAGTTTTTTCATCTAGTGATACCCATTTTGCCCATTCGCACTTCCGCTTGTTTTGTGCTTTGGCTGATGGCCTTTGTTTTGTTTTGTGTTGCTTCCGCCTTTTTTCGATTGTTTAGACATTCGGTATTCCCCCATCCGTCAAGATTGAACATGTTCGTTCTCCTTTAGGATGCCCGGATTTCTTCACACCTTGCCTGGTACGATTTTACGCTTATGTAAAAGCGCATTGAGCTCGCCGCCGAGGATGATCATAATGCCGGTTAAATAAAACCAGATCATTAATATAATGATTCCCCCAATGCTTCCGTACATCGCACTATAGTTAGCAAATTCGCCTACATAAAATGAGAACAGCATGCTGACAAGAATCCAGCCAACAGATGCAAATATGGCGCCTGGCAGCACAAATTTCAATTTCAGCCTGATGTTGGGGGCAAAATAATATAGGGATGTAAAAACAATCAGTAAAATCAGTGGACTAATAATCCATCTCATGGCGGTCCAAATGGTGAGAAACGCATCTGACTGCCCTACTAATTTGGCAACGAATAAGCCAAGTTCTTTTCCAAAGACAGGCAGCATCAAGGCAAAAATAATCGTAAGCACCATCGCAATGGTTAAGATGATTGATGTTAAACGTACGAGAATGAAGGAACGATTTTCCTCAACTTCGTAAGCGTGGTTAAATGCTCTGACCACCGCATTAATGCCGTTGGATGCAGACCAAAGTGCCGCAATAATCCCGAATGACAACAATCCGCCGTTACGGTTATTCAGCGTCTCTTCGGCAATGGATTCAATCATCGAAAGCGCTCCCTCTGGCGCATAACCAGAAATGACACTTAGAACATCCTTTGATGTCAGCGGCAAATAACCAACAAGCGTCAGCACGAAGATGAGAAACGGAAATAATGAAAGCAAAAAGAAATACGCAAGTTCAGCTGATTTTGCCGGTCCTTCATGCAGCAAAAAGCGTCCAATTAACGCTTTAACAAAACCCATACGCCTCATCTCCAATGATCAATCTTTCTGTTTCTTTTGAAAGTGATCCTTTGTTTCTTCAATAATCTCTAATACCTTTGGTGTTGTTTCCTTTAACTGATTCACCTGTTCATTCAGAAAAGACAAATCATCCGAGACCGTTCTCATCAATTGCTTCGTTTCTTCCATTTTTCCCTTCACGCAAGCAGACATCTTGCCAGGCTCCAGGCGGTATTCATCCAGCTTTTGCTGGCAGTCATTCCATTTTTCTTTTAATGCAATCCTTGTTGGGCGATGAAATAATGTCAGCAATATGCCGCAGGCTGCGCCTATAACAGCTCCCCGAAGCACGATTTGTTTGTTCTCTTCCATCTCATCTGATCTCCTTTCCGTTAAAGGTGTTTCTCTTTTTTTACATACGTCAAAAAACGATCAATTCCTGTTTCAATTAAATCATGTACTTCCTCAAAGTTCCCAGTGTAATAAGGATCTGGCACATCGTCTCGATCGTCGTCTTCTACAAAGTCAAGAAGACGGCCAATAAAGTGATGTTTTCCATAGCCGGCTAAACTGCGGAGGGCGCCTACATTTTCAGCATCCATCGCAATGATATAGTCGTATGTGGTGATATCCTTATCCATGATTTGTCTTGCCGTCATTCCTTCATAGCTGATACCCTTTTCATCAAGCAGCTTTCGTGTTCCTTCATGCGGAGGACTGCCTTGATGCCAGCCACCAATGCCTGCTGAATCAATCACAAAGTGTTCACTCAGCCCTTCGTCTTCGACTCGTTTTCTAAACATCGCCTCTGCCATCGGTGACCTGCAAATATTGCCGAGGCATACAAATAATACATGAATCATCCTTCATTCTCCTCCTATCTTTTCCCTAAGAGTCCCTTTGGAAAACCTTTTCTCTATCATATCAAGCCCTTTTTCTTTTGGAAACTTTGCAAGAAAAACTCCCATCGGCATTGACAAATTACACAAAAACAGGAGAAACTTTAGGAGAATTACACAAACAAAGGGGGACATTAGATGGGAATCATTGAGCAATTTGTCACGACGATGAACAATTTTTTGTGGGGGCCTCCCCTGTTGATTTTAATTGTTGGTACTGGAATCTACCTCACCTTTCGCGTTCTCTTCATTCAAATTAGATTACTTCCTTATTCTTTAAAGCTCGCTTTTTCAAAACAAGACAAAACATCAGAAGGAGATATCTCCCATTTCCAAGCATTAATGACGGCTCTTGCTGCAACTGTCGGTACAGGGAATATCGTCGGTGTTGCCTCAGCTGTCATTGCAGGTGGTCCTGGTGCAGTATTTTGGATGTGGTTTGCTGCATTTTTCGGGATGGCCACCAAGTTTGCAGAAGCTGTTCTGGCTGTAAAATACAGGGTCAAAAACGAAAAAGGCGAAATGTCTGGCGGACCTATGTATTATTTAGAGCATGGCTTAAAACAGAAATGGCTAGGGGTACTATTTGCTGTTTTCGGTGCCAGTGCTGCCTTTGGGATCGGCAACCTGGTACAGTCTAATTCCATTTCAGGCGTCATGAATTCTACTTTTCAAATTCCAACATGGGTAACAGGTATCATCATTACCGCCTTTACGGCACTCGTGATTTTAGGCGGAATTAAAAGTATCGGCCGAGTGACATCTATTTTTGTACCAGTCATGGCTTTATTTTACGTCATTTGTGGGCTCATCATTCTTGTCATGAATGCTGATCTTGTTCCTGGCGCAGTCAGTCTTATTTTCTCAGATGCCTTTACAGGTCAAGCCGTGGCAGGTGGTGCGATTGGAACCGTTATTCGCTGGGGTGTCGCGCGAGGCGTCTTTTCCAATGAAGCTGGACTTGGATCAGCACCAATTGCTGCTGCAGCTGCGAAAACGGATATGCCTGCCCGTCAAGCGCTCGTCTCTATGACGCAAGTGTTTATTGACACCATCATTGTTTGTTCTATCACTGGCATTACGATTGTTATGGCAGATATGTATTTAACAGAAAAAAGTGATGCGCTGACTTCGTTATCCTTTGCTCACTTCCTCGGTCCAGCTGGCTCAACCATCGTGGCAATCGGGCTGCTCCTATTTGCCTATTCAACCATCATTGGCTGGTCCTATTATGGAGAGAAATGCTTTACATATTTGGCGAAGGATTCGTACGTCATGTATTACCGCATCGTGTTTGTGATAGCTGTCTTTTTCGGTGCCGTGTTTAAGAATGACTTCGTCTGGGGCGTAGCAGATATGCTCAATGGGCTGATGGCCATTCCAAACTTAATTGGCCTCATCGGTTTATCAGGTGTTGTGGTGTTTGAATCCAAACGAATCATTGATAAGATCAAAGAGGAGAAAAAGGAAAAAAACATTTCAGTGTCGTCATAATAGCCCTTTTATTCTTTTGCTTTTCTGTTAAAATAGACATATTATTCGACACATGCAGGAAAGGACGTGCCGCCCTTGTCACAGCAAAAAGCGGCTGAAGTCAATCAGCTGATTGAAGACATTTCGCAAAAGCTCAATATGCTGAATATTGGAGTCATCAAAGCCGAAGACTTCAGTCCAGATAAGTATGAAGATATTGAATTTCTTCACCAAATGGTGATGAAAAAATCTTCATTCAGCCCAAGTGAAATGCAAGCCATTGCAAGCGAGCTGAAAAGCTTAAGAAAATAATCGTGCACCTGATACTGAATTGCGGTTGACGCCGCTTTCTTACATCCATGCACAGAAAAAGCCAGCACCTCGCAAGGTGCTGGCTTTGTTTATCCTGTCAAAACTACTTATTTTGCGAGCAGTTTTAATGATTCACGGTTAAATGCTGGAATGTCATCAGGTGTACGGCTTGTGACAAGCTGATCCTGACAAACGACAACTTCTTCATCTTTGAATTTGGCGCCTGCGTTTTCCATATCTACTTGAATGGATGTATAGCCGGTCGCGCCTCTTCCTTCCAGCGTCTTCGCTGTAATAAGCAATTGCGGTCCATGACAGATCGCAAATACTGGTTTTTTCTCGTCCATAAAGGCTTTTGTGAATTGCACGTAGCGATCATCCGCACGCAGAATGTCTGGTGAGAAGCCGCCAGGAATCAGAAGTGCATCGAAGTCTTCTGGTTTCACGTTATCGATAGACGCATCGACTCTTACTTCTGCCTCTCCTTGCTTTCCTTTCACTGTTTTTCCTTTTTCGTTTTCAATTACTGTGATCTTATGGCCTGCGTCTTTAAAGGCTTTTGCAGGCTCGGTGAATTCAACATCCTCAAAGTAATCTGTTAAGACAACTGCAATTTTCTTACCCATGTAGAAACCCTCCTGCTTGATTATCGTTTACACTACACACTATACCCCCACCAATTGAAATCAAACATCCTATCCCTATGAGAAAACCCCCTTTCATAAAAATAAGCATTTAGACTCATTCACATTCCCTTAACAAGGTAATTCGTATGATTTATGTTATCTTTACAATAATCTGCAAAAAATAACTACAAAAGTTAACGAAACATTTCTACAATAGGTATTGTGGTCAAAAAAATTAGAAAGGCGGAGATCAGGTGAAGAAGCAAGCACATAGGTCTAAACGAAGGAAAAACCTGTCTATTCTGCTCACTTCCATTATGTTGATTAGTCTCATTCTCCCAGCAGTACCTACTCATGCAGAAACAGAAAGCGGCAGCGCCGTAAAGGTCAGTATCTTAGCCACAACGGATGTTCATGCGAACATGATGAATTACGATTATTACAGCGACAAAGAAACAAATGAATTCGGTTTGGCAAAAACAGCCGAGCTGATTGACAAGCACCGTTCACAAAATCCTAATACACTCCTTGTTGATAACGGAGACCTGATTCAAGGAACCCCTCTTGGAGAATACGTTTATAAAAATGAAAAAGACAGCATCATCAATCAAACAAAGGTTCACCCCATTATTCATACACTCAACAAATTAAAATATGATGCAGGTACACTCGGCAATCATGAATTTAACTACGGTTTATCTTTTCTTGACGGTACCATTGCGGGCGCCAACTTCCCGATTGTCAATGCGAACGTCAAAAAGTTAAACGGAGAACACCGATTTACTCCTTATGTCATTCAGGATAAAACCTTTAAAGATGCAAACGGAGCCTCCCAAACTGTGAAAGTCGGTTACATAGGATTCGTACCACCACAAATTATGACGTGGGATAAGAAACATTTAGATGGACAAGTTCAAGTGCAAGATATTGTGGAGTCTGCCAATGAAACCATTCCAGAAATGAAAGCAAAAGGCGCAGATGTCATCGTCGCTCTTGCTCATACAGGAATTGAAAAAACAGCTTCACCTAAAGGATCAGAAAATATGATCTTTGACCTTGCCACGAAAACAAAAGGCATTGATGCGATTGTGTCTGGCCACCAGCATGGCACATTCCCAAGCGCTGAATATAGCGGCGTTGACAAATTTGATGTCGCAAAGGGAACCATTAATGGCATTCCTGTCGTCATGTCAAAAAACTGGGGAAGCTACCTCGGGGTCATTGATTTAACGCTAGAACCAGACGGAAGCAACTGGAAAGTCACAGACGGAACAGGCAAAATCGAATCCGTTGCCGGGGTGACATCTCAAAACAGTACAGTGAAAAATGCCATTCAAACAACTCACCAAAACACCCTAGATTACGTCAGAAAGCCAGTTGGAAAAACAGAAGCAGACATTAACAGCTTTTTCGCTCAAGTGATGGATGACCCTTCTATTCAAATCGTGACAGATGCCCAGAAATGGTATGCACAAGAAAAAATGAAAGATACTTCGTACAAAAACTTGCCGATTCTCTCTGCGGGTGCGCCATTTAAAGCCGGCGGACGCAACGGTGTGAACTATTATACAAATATCGCAAAAGGTGATTTAGCGATTAAAAACATCGGCGATCTCTATCTTTACGATAACACCGTACAGATTGTAAAACTAAAAGGCAGTGAAGTAAAAGACTGGCTTGAAATGTCTGCTGGTCAGTTTAACCAAATCAAACCAAATACTTCAAATGAACAGCCTATTTTAAACGAAGAATACCGCTCATATAATTTTGATGTAATCGATGGTGTGACGTACCAAGTAGATGTCACACAGCCTGCTAAATACAGCACAACAGGCACACTTGTTAACGCTAGTGCGAACCGCATCAAAAACTTGTCTTACAACGGAAAACCCGTTTCTGACAATCAAGAATTTTTAGTCGTGACAAACAATTACCGTGCATCTGGCGGCGGAGGCTTCCCGCACCTCACACAAGATAAAGTCGTGCTTGCCTCAGCAGATGAGAACCGCCAAGTGCTGATGGATTATATTATTGAACAAAAAACCATTAACCCAAGCGCAGATCAAAACTGGTCCATTGCACCAGTAAAAGGCGCAACAGTCACCTTTGAATCTTCTCTACTTGCAAAACCGTTCGCAGAGAAATCAAGCAGCGTCGACTTTATTCGGAATGCCAGCACAGACGGACTTGGCGTGTACAAGCTAGCGTTTAAAGATGATGGTACAACAGAACCACCTGCAACAGACAATTGGCATTTAACGGTGATGCATACAAACGATACACATGCCCATCTGGATGATGCAGCAAGACGCGCAACCAAGATCAAAGAAGTTCGCGCCCAAAGCGAAAACAATATTTTATTAGACGCTGGAGATGTCTTCTCTGGTGATCTCTATTTCACAAAATGGCAAGGACTTGCCGATCTGAAACTGATGAACTTAATGAAATACGATGCCATGACGTTTGGGAATCATGAATTTGACAAAGGTCCATCTGTCCTTCGTCAATTCCTGACAGGTGACGCATCCAGTGTAGATGCTAAAAACCGTCACCAGTTTGAAAAACCGAACTTCCCGATCGTGTCATCAAACGTGAATGTCTCTAAGGAAAAACAGTTAAGCGACTTAGTGAAAAAACCAGCAACATTTAAAGCTGGTGAGAAAAAAGAAGCTGGCATTTACCCTTACATTCTGCTTGATGTAAATGGTGAAAAGGTCGCTGTATTCGGTCTAACCACTGAAGACACAGCCATTACATCCAGCAGTGGTCCTAACATTCAATTTCAAGATGCATACAAAAAAGCAAAAGAAACAGTCAAAACCATTCAAACTGAAGAAAAAATCAATAAAATTATTGCGCTCACACATATCGGCTATAACCGTGATCTAGAACTGGCTCAAAAAGTAGATGGCATTGATCTCATCATTGGTGGTCACACCCACACTCTTGTTGAAAAATTAAAGGTCATCAATAAAAAAGAACCAACGATTGTTGCGCAAGTAAAAGACTACGGACAATTTTTAGGAAAAGTAGACGTGGCCTTTGACAAAAAAGGCGTCGTACAGCCAAAAGAATCTACTTTTGACCTCATCACGATCGACGACTCTGTGAAAGAAGATGCGGACGCAAAAGCGATTCTTGATCAGTACAAGGCAGATATCCAAGATTTAAAAACCGAAAAAGTCGGGACGTCAGATGTTTTCTTAGATGGACAGCGTGAACACGTCCGTGCAAAGGAAACGAACCTTGGAAACTTTATTGCAGATGGCATGTTAAAGAAAGCACAAGAATCTGCTGGGGCTGACCTTGCCATTACAAACGGCGGCGGTATTCGAGGCAGCATTGAAAAAGGAGATATCACATTAGGGGATATTTTAACTGTGATGCCTTTTGGAAACACACTATATGTCGCAGATTTAAAAGGCAGTCAAATTAAAAAAGCGCTTGAACAAGGTCTTTCAGGCATTGAAGAAGGCGGAGGCGCATTCCCTCATGTAGCCGGTATTGAATATACGTTTACACTGAGTAAACCAGCTGGCAGCAGACTGATTGATGTCAAATTGAAAGATCAAAAGGGCAATCTGACTGACATTGATGATCAGAAAACATACCGCGTGGCGACTAACGCATTCGTCGGCACAGGCGGTGATGGCTACAGCGTCTTTACAGAAGCGTCTCATGGTGAAGACTTAGGCTATGTTGACTATGAAATCTTCAAAGAACAAATTGAACAGGCAGACGGTCATATCTCTCCAGTCATCGACCATCGAGTGAAAGAAGTATTCCTTCCTCGCTTGAAAGGAAAAGGCGTCTATGACATTCAAGATGATGAGAAATTCCAAACGTATGTGCAGCATACGAACAAAACATTGCTCTATTTAGACAAAGCAACCGAAGCGAAAAAGGTTCAATTGTCTCTATCAAAAGGGCAAGTAGCTGAACTGAAGAAACGAGAGCAAGATCCAAACGTCACCATCTATCATGACAAAGTCGGTCTAGCATTACCGCTCTCCAATTTGTCAGAGCAACAAGCAGATATATCAATGGCAAAAACAAATAAATTGAAAAACGCATTAACCGACACATACGATTTCCAAATCAAACAAGATCAGAAAAATGTCTCTACCTTTAAAGATCCTGTCACACTGTCCTTTACATTAGATGCGCCTGAAAAAGCGAAAAAACCAGGTGTCTATTATGTCGATCGTGAGAAAAACCGTTATACCAAAACAAATAACGGTTCATTCGAAAACGGGATTGTCTCAGGTAAAACGGAGCACTTTAGTGAATACACCGTACTCAATCAAAGTGAAGCTGCTGGAACAGCTCCAGACCAAAATGGCGGAGACGGTGGAACTTCTGCTCCAGGCGGTTCGGATCCAAGTCAGGATGGAAGCAGCATGCCAGGCGGCACACTGCCGAATACTGCAACGATGATGTATACAGCGGTATTAATTGGCTTGCTCATGCTCGCCTCAGGCGGTATCCTTTATTACTACCAGCGCAAGCGCACACGAAACAAAGTATCATCTTAATAGAAAAAGGACAGAGCTTCGGCTCTGTCTTTTTTCATGCAATGATTTTGTCTTCCTTTAACTAATTACGACTGAATAGTTTGTTCCATTTGAATAATGATTGGCTCGGAAAATAAAGATACCTTTAGCCCTTTCTCATTTTGTGCAAATGCCTTAACTTTGTATTCCCCATGATTTGTTGTCTTTAAATCATAAAATTTGTCTAGTGAATAGTTTTTTGCATCTATCTTTTTATTGTTTTGATAGACATACCAAGCAACTTTATTATCAGTCTCTGTTTTTGCAATAAATTTACAACTGCCATCAACATTGTTTCTTTGAATCTCAATATCCAGACTTGGGTATCCTATATATTCCCTTATTTTCCTCTTTAATATTGGTGGAAATGCCTTTGCTACATCACTATGTTTATCATAATCTCCTAGGTCGAGATTATATTGTAATGCAGCATCATCTAGATCTTTCGTTAAAGGCAGTACATGTTCTTGATAAGACATTTCGCCTTTACCTAAATGTATCAAAATATTTGGCTTGTTGTGAGTTTTGATTATCATATTTTTCATTATCGTGTTTAAAAAAATATGATCTCTCTCTAAGTCATTCCCGGCCATAAATTTTACAACTTCGTTCGTTCTCGTTTGTTCTAGTAAATAGTCACCTAGTAAATATTGCGGAGAAGCAGAAATTATAAAATCGAATCCGTATTTTATTCCATAATACATTGCAGCGTATCCACCTTTGCTAGATCCAGCAGATATGACTGTCTTTATGTCATTTTCTTCGATGATTTTCTTGATCAATTTTATTACCGAGCGTTCAATCGAAAAGTCCCTATTTTCACACAAATAATAAGAAGCCCTTGCCCCGAAATCATCTAGTATGAACAATTTATTGCAATCAAACTCTTCTATCGTTCGAACATAGTTATAGCTAGGGGGTGAACCAATTTTTTGGAATGCAGAAAAGACAATGACAAGCGCATCTGTTTCTTTGAAAGATTTTCTAAATACATACTTTACACTCTTTTCACTATCGAAAGTTTTTTCATCCTTAAACATTCATTCACTCTCCACAAAATTTTTCATTATGTTATTTTCTTTTATATTTAGGAGGGACACTACTTCCTCGTTCTTACTTTCAATTTCTTGATCTTCTTTTAATGCACTTTTTTATAAAATAGAATACACCTATTCGATTTTCAAATTTTTCTTCTATTAGTACATCCTCCCTAAATCCTATATATATATTATCATTTCATTACAAAATAATATACAGAATTCGAGACCCTGCAACCTTTTTTCTACTAATTTAATAGCAGAAACTCTTTTACATACTGTCTTCATGTTCTAGATTAATTCATTTTCTGGTATAAGTATCAGACTGGGTAAAATGGTTTCCAAATCGGTGACTTCCGTTGATAACCACATTATCTTTTGATATCATTGGATTTTTATGTATCTTGAATGACTTTCAATATACGAATCAAGATGTCTTCTTAAAAGAAAAGGACAGAGCTTCGGCTCTGTCCTTTTTCCATCTCACTATCAATCTTGGGATAAATACATCCAATGACGATCATCAAATTCTTTCACATCATCTGACCCTATATGACGCAGCATTCTATTAAAGAACATGATATCATCTTCATCATCAACGGCATATAAATCCTCTTGAACATATTCTCTCGTAATGAAATTCGTTAAGTTCGTGTTATTCACAAATTCAGCAAAGTACGATTTCACAAGGGTTAAATCTTCTTCACTTAATGTTTCATCACTGATAATTGAAATATGAAACACATTCAAAATCGCTTGAATGTCTTCTTCATCCATATAACATAATGGCTCTAATTTTCTATCTTCTTCCGTAAACGGTTTTCGCGTGTCTTCAATGATGACATAACATAAAATCCTGTGATCTTTCATCACGCTAAAAATTTCTAAATCTCGTAATTTGAGTGGTCTATTCAGTCTGATCATTTGTCCTCCTAGAATGTTGCTCTTGTTTCCCTACAACCTGAAATAGACAGAGCTTCGGCCCTGTCTACTTCTCTCTTCTAGCAAAATCCACGAATCTGAAACGATCTAGCCGGTGGCGGCTTTCAGTGTATTGGAATAGACTCGTATCCTCCAAGAACACATAATTTTTCACCACCACCACATGATCAAACCCGTTCAAATCAAGATACCTCTCATCTTCTTCAGTACATGGCTCGACCACAAATTCCTTTTGTGCGTAGCTAATCGAAACCCCAAGTTCTCCTTCAATATACTCGTAGATCGATCCTTCACAAATGTCCTTAGACAAGACCTGCACATGTTTTTGCAAAAAGTAATCTTTGTCTAAAATGACTTCTTCTCCGCTAATATTGCGAGAGCGAATGACTTCCCAAACGTCCTCCTGCCCACTGATTTTCAGCTGAGACTGAATATACTGATCTGGCTTGATTAAACCGAACTCATGAACCGTTGTTACCGTCTTGCGTCCAAGCGTTTGGGAAAGCTCTTTAAAGCTGACAAGACCCGAAACTGGGAACTGCATTTTCTCTCGATTCAGCAATACTGAGCCTTTCCCACGAATTTTTTGGATATAGCCATTTTGCACAAGGATGTTTAATGCCTTTCTCACCGTCTCACGGGATGTGTCATACATGACAGACAGCTCATGTTCTGATGGGAGGATGCCTTTATCCTGCCATTCACCTTGTTCAATTCGTCTTGCGAGCTGATCATAGATCACTCGAAACTTATTCTCTTTCATTTTCCTTCCGCCCCATTTACTAGCGTTTGGTTAAATGATAAACGATTGACTCATATGGGCGCAACGTAAATCCCTTGATATCTGCCGGCACATCCTCATAATTGGACAGCAGGACTTGCCCTTTCATGTCATTGACATCCTTTGCAAACTCATCTGGAAGTGTAAAGTCCGTCTCGCCTGCATAAAAATGGTTGATCACGAGAATCTTCTCATCTTTGCCTTCTCGCACATACGCAAACACCTTTGGATCATCTGAAAGCAGTAAAGTAAAGCTGCCATAGGTGATCACATCAAGTTCTTTGCGAAGTCTGCAAAGGGCTTGATAATGATAAAAAATCGACGTCTCTTCTTTTAATGCAGCTTCTACTGAAATATCGTTTTGAGCTGGTTCAATCCAAGGCGTACCTTTTGAGAACCCCACATTTTTTTCCGACGTCCATTGCATAGGTGTCCTTGCGTTATCTCTTGATTTGACCTGTAAAATCGCCAAAGCTTCTTCCTTTGTTTTCCCTTTTTCAAGCATGACTTCGTACATATTGAGTGATTCGATATCGCGGTATGACGAAATGTCCTCAAAGCGAGGATTCTTCATCCCAATTTCTTCACCTTGATAAATATAAGGAGTGCCTTGCATCAAATGAATGGTGGTCGCCAGCATCTTCGCCGATTGCTGATGGTACGTGCCATCATCACCGTATCTAGACACGATGCGTGGCTGATCATGGTTGCACCAAAAGAGTGCGTTCCAGCCGCCGCCCTCATGCATTTTCGTCTGCCATTCTGACAGAATTGATTTCAACTCTAGAAAATCAAATGGCGCAATGGCCCACTTTTCACCGTTAGGATAGTCGACTTTTAAATGATGAAAATTAAACGTCATATCCAGCTCCTGCCGATCAGGTCTTGTATACCGAATACAGTCTGCAATATTCGTTGAAGACATTTCCCCCACGGTCATGCTATCGTATTTCGAAAACACTTCCTGGTTCATTTCATGCAAAAATTCATGAATTCTCGGCCCATCTGTATAGTACATACGTCCATCACCTTGCACTGATTGCCCGGCATCATCTAAAAAGCGTTGATCCTTTGAAATGTTATTGATGACATCCAGTCTGAATCCATCGATCCCTTTTTCAAACCAAAAGTGCATGATGTCATATACTTTCCTGCGCACTTCATCATGTTCCCAGTTGAGGTCTGCCTGGGTAACATCATATAAATGAAGATAATAGTCACCTGTCGCTTCATCTAATTCCCACGCTGGCCCGCCAAACTTTGACTGCCAGTCATTCGGAGGAGAGCCGTCCGCTTTCGGCTCCTTCCAAATATAATAGTCTCGATACGGGTTCTCCTTCGACTCTCGGGAGGCTTGAAACCACTCATGGAAAATCGACGTATGGTTCACGGCTAGATCCATGATGACACGGATCCCTCGTTCATGTGCTTCTTTCAGCATGTGTTCAAAATCAGCCATTGTGCCGTACATGTCATGTATTTTTGTATAATCACTAATATCATAACCATTGTCATGCTGTGGTGACTCATACATAGGGGTCAGCCAAATACAATCCGCCCCTAGCTCTTTAATATAGTCGAGCTTTTTCGTCACGCCATTGATATCACCTGTACCAGAGCCTGTTGTGTCTAAAAAGCTCTTCGGATAGATTTGATAGACCACGGCTTTTTTCCACCACGGTTCGTTTGTTTGTTGATTCAATTTCCTTCACCACCACTAGTTAAGTTCTTGTGATACATCCTTCTTTTTAAGTTTTGCATATAAAAGGGTACCAATGAATGGGACGATCAGCACAATCACCATTCCGATGGCAAATGCCCCCCAATATTTCGGAATGATCGAGAAGATTCCTGGAATGCCTCCAACGCCGACTGAACTTGCCAGTACCCCTTGTGAGGCAATAAACATACCAGCTATCCCTGAACTGATCAGGGCAAAAATAAACGGGAATCTATAGCGCAAGTTCACCCCAAACATCGCCGGTTCAGTAATGCCCAAGTAAGCAGAAATACTTGATGTCAGCGAGAGCCCTTTTTGCTTTTCATCTTTTAAGACAAACATCATCGCAAGTGCCGCTGATCCTTGAGCAATATTAGACAAGGCGAGCATTGGCCATAGGAACGTGCCGTGCAGTTTTGAGTTAATCAGCTGAATATCGACTGCTAGGAACGTATGATGCATCCCTGTAATGACTAACGCTGCATACAATCCGCCATATAAAAGGCCGCCAAGTGCTGCGAATTGCTGGAATACAGTGACGAGTCCAGATGTTAATACGTTTCCGATCGCAAATGTAACGGGACCAATGACGATAAATGATAAAAATCCAATGAGTAGTAATGTAATTGGTGCAACAACTAACAACTGAATACTTTCAGGTGTCCGCTTTGTAATAAATAATTCGAGCTTTGCGAGTAAATAGGAGGCGACAAGTATCGGAAGAACCTGCCCTTGGTAACCTACCTTTTGTACTTCAAGTCCAAACAAATTCCAGACAGGAATGTCACCTGTCTTTTCCGCCGCTCCATATCCCCACGCATTCAACAGATCTGGATGTACAAGCATCAGTCCGAGGACCATCCCTAAAAGTGGATTACCTCCAAACCGCTTGACAGCCGACCAGCCGATTAATGCTGGCAAAAAGGTAAAGGCAGTACCTGCAATCAAGTTGATCATATTTGCTAAATCCGCCCATGCCGGATACACATCCACAATGGATTTTTGATCAAAGAAAATATCAGGAGCTGTTAAAATATTATTAATCCCCATCAATAAACCGGCTGTCACGATAGCTGGAAGGATTGGAATGAAGATATCTGCAAGCGTCTTCACCGCACGCTGAAGTGGGTTTAATTTCTGATCAGAGGCACGCTTGACGTCCTCTTTTGTCGCTTCGCCGATTCCCGTCTGTTTGACCATTTCGGCATAAACCCGATTCACCACTCCTTGACCAATGACCACTTGGTATTGGCCATTCGCTGAGAAAGATCCCTTCACTTCATCAATTTGTTCTAGTGCTTTCTCATCCACCTTACCTTCATCTTTTAGCACAAAACGAAGTCTTGTCACACAATGTGTGGCTTGATCAATGTTTTCTTTGCCGCCAATGGCTTTCACAATCTGATCTGCCGCTGCCTGATAATCAGCCATGCTATCCCCTCCGAGATCGTTTTTTTATAAGAAAAAAGAATCAAAACTTGTATATACATGTTCACTTCATATTTTATATTTGTATATACATGTAGTCAATAAGAAAATGTAGCGCTTTCATAAAAAAAGCTCCCTCAATGTGCTCAAAGAGGCAGCGTGTCATCATCTTTTTTTATGCTCCGTTAGTTTTTCGTAGACCCTATTCTTATAAAAGGAGGAGGCTGGTCGAGCAAACGTTTGGCGCTTGGATGTGAGTTCATCAAGGCGTTTTTGTTTTTCCTCACATACGAGAGAGAGTTTTTTTCTTTCTTCTCCATCTATACTCGTTTTCAGTAACTCTTTGACCGTCATTAGTTCTTTTTTCAAAGCTGTTTCTTCCCCTGCAAAGCCAGCATTTTTCATGATTCGATAGCCCATCCTCAGTTCTTCAGGTACATGAGCAGCATCATCCTTTGGCAGAGGTTTCCCAAAACCTGCTAGTCCTTCAAAAGCTCCATGGTCCATCGCCTTTTTGATCCGTTCTTCTGACAATCTCTGCGCAAAATCCATGACACGTCTCCTTTCAGATCGTCTGATATTTTGGTTAAGCATAGCAAAAAAGCTGACTCTCTCACAAGAGCCAGCTTTCTCGTTATTTTTTGTCGATTTTAAAAGTAGATACCATTTGTGCCAAGTCCTCTGACATGTCAGAGAGCTGTTCAATCGCACTTGAAATTTGCTGCATGCCAGCACTTTGCTGTTCTGTTGCTGCCGCTACTTCTTGAGAGCTTGCCGCATGTTCTTCTGACACGACCGAAATTTGTTCAATCGATGTAGAAATTGTTTGATAAGCTCGTTCTACCTGCTTAATAGATTGAAGCAAATTGTTCGTTCTGCTTGCAAATTGAGACACTCCATCATAAATACCAGCGAAGTTCTGCGAGGTGCCTTTCATTTGCTCACGGCCTTCTTCCACTGCTTTACTGCTTTCCTCCACGCTTTCAAGGACACGCTGACTATTTTCCTGTGTGCCAATGACTAAGTCTGAGACCGTTTTAGCTGCATCAGCTGACTGTTCAGCTAACTTACGGACTTCATCAGCCACAACAGCAAATCCTTTTCCTTCTTCTCCTACACGTGCGGCTTCAATAGAAGCATTCAGTGCAAGCAGATTCGTTTGCGCTGAAATGTCCGTAATAATGGAGATGACACTTTCAATTTCTGTTGAATGTGATTGCAATTCTTCTGCCGCCTGCTTTGAGCTTGTCATCATGTCGTGTAACATGTTGAGATGTTCAAGCACATGCTGCACCAATTTTTGACCAGATTCTGACTGCTCTTGTACTTCTGATGAAACAGATTTCATTTCATCCACTTCTTTTGTCACGCCTTCGATTTGAGTATCAATTTCCGCAACAGATGTTGTGCAGTCTGTAATGTTTGCGACTGAATCATTGATTCCTTCACTCATATTCGTCATCGCTTCTGACACTTGTTGTGCACTTTGACTAGATTCCGTTGTCACTGTGCGAAGCTGTGAAGACATTTTCGACACTTCACTTGATGAGTTTGAGATCTTTCCAATAAGCTCTTTGATCCGTCCCTGCATTTTCTGGAAGGAAGCCGCTAATTGACCGATCTCATCTTGACTTTGAACTTCTACCATGCCAGTTAAATCACCATCTGCAATTCGATCCGCTGATTCCATTAATGAACGTGCTGGTTTTGCAATTCTTCTTCCCATGAAGAATGAGAAGAGTAATCCGCCGATGAGCACAATCGCAGATGCTACTGTGATATAAATTGTCAACTTTTTCGTTGTTGCTGGAACAACAGACGCATCTAAGTCAATTCCTAAAATCCCCGTGAGTTCACCGCCTGAATCTTTAATTGGTAAAAAGACGGATTTATGAGTCCCATACGAATCAACATAAATGTCACTTTTGACCATTTTATCTTCAGAAAGAGCTTGTTTCATTTCATCTGAAAAGACATAATCTTGATCAAAATCATTGTCTTCCCCTGTTAGTACGATGATTCTTTCTTTGCCGCCCTTATTTGATAACACGTATAAGTTCTCAAGCGTATGATCTTTTTGTAGTTCTGTGAATTTCTTTTTGATCTCCACATAAATGGGATCATCCTTCCCGCTAATGCTAAGGACATTTCCATCAATATTATCGATTTCTTTTTTCGCTGTATCAATATCTGTTGTTAATCGATAATCAAATTGCTTTAATAATTGGGAAGATAAATCCTGGCTAACTAAATAAAATGTTAGAACGAATAATGCAACGGTTGCGAGTAATGTTACGACAACGACTGACATGATTTTGGAGGATATCGTAAGTCCTCCAAACTTCCTTTGTTTCGCCATTTTTTTCTACATCTCCACTCTCAATTTTAATTTAAGCCTCTACACTTTCAAATTGTCCACAAACAGATGCAATGACATCTTTTAAATAAGATACGATATGAGGGATATGCTCCGGTAACGTATAAGGTGAAATCACAAAAAATTTACTCACACTTAGATAGAATTCTTGACCTTCTTTGGCATTGACTTGTAAAAACTTCGTTGTATCACCAAAGAACATTTCGTCTCTTTTCTCTCCAAGCTTTTCAAAGAGGATTTTGTTCAAATCATTGTTGCGCTCAATTTCCATAGCAGTTGCTTCTCCAGATATTTCTTCCTTAAAACGAGGAGAGCCGTCTAGGTAAATTCTAAACAATGTAGCCATTCCGACATTGTCATCATTGACGACTTCTGCTTGTGGAATTTCCTGACGAAGTGCTTCTCTAAATGCAAGGTTCACCTCTAAAAATTGACCGAGCAAGCGCTGGTATCCTTCAACTCCAAACGTTAGCAGCACACTTAGCATGCTGATGGAGCTTCCCATTCTTGAACATTCCAGTGTATAACCCGTATGGTATTCGCCGTAGCCTCTATGTCCAACATATGGTGTCTCTTGTTCTTCCAGATCTAAACGCTTTAAGTCAGCAGCGTTTTTCACTAAGAATAAACTAGATGTGTATGGTGTTTGTCCGAGTTTTTGAAAGTCAAAACACATCGTGTCAGCAAGAGAAAGATGCTGGAATTTCGCTTTGATTTCTTTTAGCATACGAAGAACACCGTCTGAGAATTGCAGCGGGTTTTCAGATACATCATACTCATTAAAGAAAGCAAAGAATCCACCAAGCGCCGAATCTGCATGAATATGCGGCACCTTGAGACCATACTTCTCAGCAATGGCTTCTGCCGTTTCACGCACCCCTTTTACATCATCAATTGCAATGGCATCTGTTGTTCCGGTTGTTGCCACAATATAAACGGGAATTCCGCCATTTTGGGCAACACGTTCCATTTGACAACGCAAATCTTCCATATCCATCGAATGATCTTTATTCGTCTTAATTCTGATTAAGTTGTCTGTGCCAATCCCTGTTGCTTCCATTGACTTAAATAAGCTGTAATGTGCTGCATCAGAACAAAACGCATAAAGATTTTGCGGGACGCCTTTTCGTAATGACTCCGGTGCAACTTTCGCAATCGCTAAACGAAGCCCCGAGAAAATAGCCCCTTGACCTCCCCATGTTGTGTAGCCCCCGCTCACATTTGGATCATATCCGATGAGCTTAGACATCATTGAGACCACTCTGACCTCAGCTTCTGCGCCTGCTGGTCCATACACATCCCATAGGTTGTTTCCGTTAACCAGCATAGCCGTCAGCATGCCTAGAATTCCTGGTGTACTTGCCATTGGCAAAATGTTCGTGAAGAAATACTTCGTGTGGTATGGATGATTATGTAAAAGCTTCAGTAATTCTTCATTCACAAGTTCCGCTTGTTGTCCGTTCATCGGAATTTGACTTGTTTCAGTGAGCTTTTTGTAAAAGTCCTCCTCGCGATTCTTTTCACCTTTTAGGTGAGCACGGTTCGGATCCTTCAGGTCATCGACCCCTGAAATGATCTGTTCCATTAATTTAATGAGTTCTTTCCGCTCTTCTGCATTTCCGTCCTCACTCGGAAACCAGTTCTGAACGAGGTTCTGTGCTCGTACAGTCATATACTATCAATCCTTTCAATGGAAGATTTCCTGTCACTGTCTATATCGACCCCGTTTCAAAAGTTTATAGTGTCGAACTGTTCACTTAAGTATATTTAGATAATTTGTTCACCCGTCAAAACGAATAAAACCCTTACAATACACATCAAAACCATTATGTTTGTGAAACAACAATATATATCAATATACTTTCTTGAAGGAATTATTATCCAGACAATTCAGCGGTTTATTCATTCATTTTTTTTACTTAACCTGCATAAACATTAATAAACACTGGAAATACGCCTAAATACACCATTGTAGAAATCAAATTAATTCTTTAGACTTGTGTCTTTTTACCTGTTTTATTGATATAGCAACAGGAAAAATACAGAATTTTCTGTAATTATTAGGATGAATTTCACAAAAAGTTTTTCGGAGATCGAATATTTTCGATGTCTTCCCAACTCTAGCTCGGACAGGCTGCCTTAGGTGCTCACCGGTTATGACTTTTCTATTTGTGCATTTCATGGTATATTCTAATGGTTCGTTTTCTTTCGTTCCGCCTCTTCCGTTTAACGGAGAAAAGGAGTGTTTAAATGAAAACATTTATTCAAAAAAGGGGCCTCGGCTTCTTTGTAATTGCAGCCATCTTGTTATGGCTCAAGACGTATACAGCTTATTTAATCGAATTTAAACTTGGTATATCAAATGTGCTTCAGCATATTTTGCTTTTTGTGAATCCTATTAGCTCCAGCTTGTTCTTTCTTGGCTTTGCTTTATTGTTCAAGAAAAAATGGCAGCCTGCCGCTATCATTGTGATTCACTTTTTCATGTCTTTTTTACTTTACGCAAACATCGTGTACTATCGATTCTTCAATGACTTTATCACGCTGCCTACAGTGATGCAGGCAGGAACGAATGGCGGACAATTAGGTGATAGTGCATTTTCACTCATGCGTTGGACTGATATGTTTTACTTTCTCGATACCATCATCTTGATCGTACTCGCAGTCCGCATGAAAAGACAGCAGCAAACAAGTACAGCGACTGTACCTGTTCAAAAAACAAAATCGTTTAGACTCGTTCTTGTGTCCTCTGTTCTGATCTTTGTTGTCAACTTAATCGCAGCAGAAATTGATCGCCCAGAGCTTTTATCAAGATCGTTCGACCGCAATTATTTAGTCAAATACTTGGGTGCTTATAATTTTACGGTGTTTGATGCCATTCAAAATGTGAAATCAAACAGCCAGCGTGCCCTGGCAAATTCAAGTGACGTAACAGATGTAGAGAATTATCTAAAGGCGAACAGCGCTGATCCTAACCCAGCTTATTACGGGAAAGCGAAAGGCATGAACGTCATTACAATTTCTCTTGAATCACTGCAAAACTTTGTCATTGATTACAAAGTGAATGGAAAAGAGGTCACTCCTTTCCTCAATTCATTAGCCCATGACAACAAAACGTTTTATTTTGATAACTTCTTCCATCAAACAGGACAAGGAAAGACATCTGATGCGGAATTTATGATGGATACGGGGCTTTTCCCATTATCACAAGGCTCTGTGTTTATTAACAAAGCTCAAAACACATATCAGGCGCTTCCTGGCATTTTGAAAAAGGACCAATACACGTCCGCTGAATTCCACGGAAATACGAAAACGTTCTGGAACCGAAATGAAATGTTTAAGTCCTTTGGATATGACAGATTTTACGATTCTGAGTACTACGATATGAATGAACAAGATACGAAGAACTATGGATTGAAAGACAAACCGTTCTTCAAAGAATCCATGCCAATGCTTGAAAATCTGAAACAGCCGTTTTATTCGAAATTCATTACGCTGTCAAACCACTTCCCATTTGGTATGGATGAAGGTGATACTGATTTTGAACCTGGCGACTTCGGAGACTCCGTCGTTGATAACTACTTCCAATCTGCTCATTATTTAGATGAAGCCATTGAACAGTTCTTTAATGACTTGAAGAAATCCGGTCTCTATGACAATACCGTCGTCATTATGTACGGTGACCATTACGGCATTTCAGAAAACCATAATGAAGCGATGGAAAAAGTGACTGGCGAAAAAATTGGAGATTATGAAAATGCCCAGCTTATGCGTGTGCCGCTCTTTATCCATGTGCCAGGCGTAAAAGGCGGACAGATTCATAAATACTCTGGTGAAGTGGATGTTGCGCCTACCCTTCTCCACCTGCTCGGAGATGATACGAAGAACTATTTAATGTCTGGTTCTGATATCTTATCGAAGAACTTTAAAGAGCTTGTGCCATTTAGAAATGGAGACTTCGTGTCGAAGGACTACACGAAAGTAGGCAACAACTATTACAGCAACAAAACAGGTGAAAAAATCGAGCCGACTGAAAAGGCATCACAAGAAAACGAAACGGTGAAAAAGATGTTAGAGACATCTGATAAGATTGTCACGGAAGATTTACTCCGTTTCTACAAACCTAAAGGCTTTACACCAATTGAGCGCAATGATTATGACTACACAAAGAAAGTACAGGATGAAAAAGATTCCTCTTCCGCCAAAGATGAATCCAGCTCGTCTTCCAAATAACTTTCTCTTTTAAAGCCCCAGCCATCAGCTGGGGCTTTTTACGTTTGATACACATGGCACCGGGTATAGTTGAAGAAGGAGGGATTGATTAATCATGAAAAAAACAGCAGCTTTTGTCGTGACCGCTTCACTCGCTTCTTCCACCTTATTCGGTTTTAGCCCGGCGATTTCAGCGCACACCATGACCCAAACGCAGACAGAACAGTCCATTCCTCAAGGTCCGAAAGCAGCGCTAAACAGCATCTATCAGCTGGCGCATAAAGGACAAATGCCATACTATGCAGAAGGACTCAAAATAGGGGTTCAAACAAAAAAAGACGTACGGCATAAACTAGGACAGCCTTATCCAGAAACGGGTCAAAGCGGCTTTGATTTGTATCATGCTGAGATGGGCAACCCTGGATTTGCTTTTCACTATGACAAAAAAGGCAAGATTAACGAAATCCGTTATTTTGGAACAAATGTAGAAAAAGAAACGAATATCGGAGGAATGACTCCTTCCCTATTAAAGAAACAGCTTGGACCAGCAGATTCAGTCAGCACCATCCCACAAACAAAAGAGAAAAAATACGTTTATCAGACCGGTGATTATGAGCTCGAATTTATCGTCGGACATGATCCAGATATCAGTCAGCACGAGCTGACTGTGGTGCATATTAACCTCATCAAAGCCGGTTCCTAAATAAAAAGCATCCTGAATTTTGGGACTGACCCCCGTTTTTGAGACAGGGATCAAAACACCTTTATGAAACAGCCAATTGCCGATAGTTTATCGGTGATTGGTTGTTTAGTTTCGTTTGAATACGAATGTTGTTATAATAATAAATGTATTCTTTGACAGTGCGTTCTACGATGGTGGTCGTAGTGCGATCAATCCTGTTAAGATAGAACGTTTCAGACTTTAGTGAGGAATGAAACGATTCGATGGAGGCATTATCAGCGGGCGTCCCTTTACGGGACATGCTCATGGTAATGCCTTTTATATGAACAGCTTTCTGATACTCGTAAGATGTATACACAGAACCTTGATCGCTATGTAACACGCAATTCTCAGGAAGTGCTGGGAGCTGATTAAGTGTGTTTAAGATAAAGTCTGTGTCCTGCTTATCACCAATTGTAAAAGCAATCACTTCTCCATTATATAAATCCAATATACTGGAAAGGTACAATTGTTTCTGTCCATAAGGCAAATACGTGATGTCCGTGACTAGTTTTTCAAGAGGGCGATCAGACTGAAAATTCCGATCCAGTATATTACCAGCCACGGCATAGGGCTGCCCATTCTTCTTACGCTTTTTCATTTTAACCCGGCATTGCCACTGGTTTTTCTGCATGATACGTTGAACAGTTTTATGGTTAATACGCATTCCCATTTTTAGTATGGCTGTGATTTTCCGATAACCATATCGATATTTGTGCTTTCGGCACAACGTGCCGACCTGTTTCTCTAGTTGTCTTTTAGAATGATTCTGAGTCAGATTCTTTTTCCATCTATAATACGAAGTGCGTGAGATGCCTAAATGGACACAGATGTCCTGTACCGTCATCGTTTTGCACAATTCATCTACCAGTTTGCTTGACGTTTCCTTATCAACTTCCTTTCCAATTCGTTGTACTTTTTTAAAACCTCATTCTGTTGACTCAAATAGCGATTTTCTGCCTGAAGTCTCTCTAATTCTGAAGAGTACTCGGGACCCTTTCCATAGGTATATTGTTTTCCAACAGGTTGTTCGAACCTGTGTGTATCCCCAGTTTTATGCCATCTCACCCATGTCTGAACCTGCGTCTTATTCTTGATATTCAATTCCTGCATGATCTCTTTCATAGGTACGCCTGCCAATCTCATTTCTACAGCCTTCTGTTTGACTTCAACCGGATAACTCACTCTTGTCCCCATAGAAAAAACACCTCCATGTTTTATTTCGGATCACAACGATCCGTTTTCAAACTTAAAGGTGTTTTTTATTTGTCTCATCTTTTGGGGTCAGTCCCTTTTGCTCAGGATGCTTTTCTTTATTATGATGCCACTTCTAAATGCGGCTTTCTTTTCAGTTTTCGCTTAAGGACTGGACCTGCTACATAATCAAGACCAAATTTTCCGGCATTTCCTTTCGCTGCTATGATAAAGACGGCGATCAGAAGAAGAAGCGGGTTAACAGAGACGGTTCCAGCTAGTAAGAAAGAGACATTCATCACGCTTCCAAAAAAGGCTGCTGTTGTTGTGAACAATCCAACAATTAGTCCTAGACCAACTAAGATTTCTCCCCACATGACCATGACACTGAAGAGTCCGGCATTTGGCAACGCGACATTTTCTAAAAACCAGACATAGAACGGATAAACAAGATGTCCATCTTTCACAACAGGTTCAGCTATGGCAAATTGCAAATATCCTGATGCATCGAATCCGCCTGTTAGTTTTCCAATACCAGATGTCAGCCAAGTCCATCCGATATAAAGTCTTGCTGCCAAAAGGATAACCGCTGCCCATACATTCGTTTGTAAGAATTTTGTAAACATGATGATGCCTCCTTTTAAATTATGTGAAATATTTCACATTTTCTTTATGATCTTATTATACTACTTAATATACATTTGTGATCCTTTTCACATATATATTCACAAATTGTTCATGAATATCTAGTTGAGGTAAACTTTTCTCTTGTTATCACCGTCTAAGTTATTTCAGACAGTGAAAAGGGGTTACATTTTGTATGAAAACATTATTTCATTTTGCTTATTTACAGGCCATCTCTTGTCTATTTCCTGTCATGATCTTTACGGCGCTTGCCCTATCAAAGGTCGTGTCTATTCCTTTTCTTCATCGATATGATTTTATTCTTCTGCTTTGCCTCATGGCACAGCTTCTCATGCTGATGCTGCGGCTTGAGACACTGACAGAGTTGAAGGTTATTTGTCTCTTTCATGTGATTGGAATAGGCTTAGAAATCTACAAAGTACATATGGGTTCATGGTCCTATCCTGAAGAAGCTTATACGAAAATTTTTGGGGTTCCGCTCTATAGCGGCTTTATGTATGCGAGTGTGGCAAGCTATATTTATCAGGCACTGACTCGGCTTCGCGTGAAGGTGAATGCGTGGCCTCACCCGTTTCTTTCAGTGGGGATCAGTTTATGTATTTATCTCAATTTCTTTACTCATCACTGGATTTATGATCTACGCTGGTGGCTGACATTACTCCTAGTGGTTGTGTTTCGAAAAACAACCGTTTCCTTTCAGGTCGGTTCATCGATCTTTCGTATGCCGCTTGTTATCTCGTTTTTACTGATTGGCTTTTTTATTTGGGTGGCCGAAAATGTCACGACCTTTTTAGGAGCATGGCAATATCCAAATCAGCAGCATGCTTGGTCTCTCGTCCATCTTGGTAAAATCAGTTCATGGTTTTTACTTGTTGTCATCAGCATTGTACTGGTGATCGAACAGCGAAAACAAAAAAACGTTCAGCCCATTTGATCTGGCTGAACGCTTTTTTTAGTCCTGAGCGACTTCCTTACGAAGATCATCGGCGACAAATTCAACATTTGTTCCAATGATGATTTGTACGGAAGTTTTTCCTGACGTCAGTACCCCTTTGGCACCTGCTTTTTTCAATGTACCTTCATTTAATAAATTGGTATCTTCTACTGTTAAACGAAGACGGGTCGCACAATGGTCAATTGTGGTGATATTGTCTTTGCCGCCTAGTCCCTCTACGAGCATACTTGCTCCGGCAGTATGTGTATCATCCCCTGGGATATCTTCGATGTCATCATCTTCCCTGCCCGGTGTTTTTAGCTTTAACAATTTAATCAGGAAATAGAAAACAACAAAGTAAATTACGCCATAGATGACCCCAACCACAAGTAACAGAATGGGCTTTTGCGCAATTCCAAAACTTAAAACGTAATCAATCGCACCGGCTGAAAAAGCGAAACCGCTATGAATGCCTAAGGTGTTGACAATAAAGAGCGAAAGACCAGTTAATATCGCATGAACACCATATAAAAGTGGAGATAAAAACATAAATGAGAATTCAATTGGTTCTGTGATTCCTGTAATAAATGACGTCAGTGCCATTCCAATCATAAGACCGGCTGTTGCTTTTCGTTTTTCAGGCTTTGCGGTTACAACCATCGCGAGACATGCCGCCGGCAGCCCAAACATCATCACTGGGAAGAAACCAGTCATAAAGACACCTGCACTTGGATCTCCTTTGAAGAACCGCGCTAAATCACCTGTCGCTCCGCTGAATTCACCGAATTGAAACCAAAATAGATTATTCAACACATGGTGAAGTCCTAATGGAATGAGCAAGCGGTTAAAGAAGCCAAACAGCCCGGCACCCGTTGCTCCAAGACTTAAAATCCACTCTCCCAAATCATTGATCACACTTTGAATTGGAGGCCATACATATCCAAAAACGGCTGCTAATAGAATGGTAAAAAGTGCTGTCATAATTGGCACAAGCCGTCTTCCACTAAAGAAACCTAAGTATTCCGGCAGTTTCGTGTCCTTAAATTTATTGTAAACGTAACCTGCCAAAAGTCCGCACAAAATACCACCCAATACCCCCATATTGTTGGTCGAATTGATCGACGTGGTACCAGCTGACAAAATAAAATAAGAGATCGCTCCTGATAACGCCGCTGCCCCGTTACCGTCCTTTGAAATACCAATCGCTACACCCATAGCAAAAATTAAAGCCAAATTCGCAAAAATTGCATTTCCTGCCGCATGAATAAACGGGATGTTGAATACATCTTCACGCCCAATAGCCAAAATGATACCCGCTGCAGGAAGCACAGCGATTGGAAGCATAAATGATTTTCCTAACTTTTGAAAAAACTGAAACACCATCTTATTTCTCCCCCCTTCGTCATCATCATGAACAAATCTCTCATGATGTTCATAAAAAATATATCATATGCACATCTAGTTATCTATACCAATTTGTCCACATCTCACCCTTTACTCTTTTGGCGTAAAATGTGGTAAGCTATTGAATAGAATGAAGTTATAGAAAGCGGGAATGAACAGTGATTGTCAAACATGATCATGAGTTAGAAGCCTTAAAAAAAGTCGGCCGAATTGTCGCTTTGGCAAGAGAAGAAATGAAAAGCCAAGCGAAACCAGGCATGTCTACAAAAGAATTAGATTTGATTGGGAAAAAAATATTAGAAGAGCATGGAGCCAATTCAGCTCCTGAAAAAGAATATGATTTCCCCGGTACGACTTGCATCAGTGTCAATGATGAAGTCGCACATGGCATTCCAAGTGAAAAAACCATTTTACAAGAGGGCGACCTCATTAATATTGATATCTCAGCAGAGCTTGATGGATATTATTCCGATACTGGGATTTCATTCGTTTTAGGTACAGGAGATGCTCGTCTTGAAGCATTATGCCAGTGTGCAGAGGATGCATTCCTTGAAGGATTAAAGCATGCGAAAGCCGGTAAAAGACAAAATCAAATTGGCCGTGCGGTCTACAATACAGCGAAAGAACAAGGATTTACCGTCATTAAGAACTTGACAGGACACGGTATTGGGAAAAGCCTGCATGAAGCACCTAACCATATTTTGAACTATTATGATCCATTCGATAATGCTTTGTTTAAGAATGGGACAGTCATCGCCTTTGAACCTTTTATTTCAACAAATGCTGAATCGATATATCAAGCGGATGACGGCTGGACATTTAAAACACCTGATAAGAGCCTGGTCGCACAGATTGAACATACGATTGTGATCACAAAAGACGAACCGATTATTTTAACAAAGCTGTAAGCAAGCGGGTCCCTTCCTTCACTGGAGGGGATTTTTTCATGCCCGTTTCACGAATCTGTCACGACTAAACAAAAATGCCTGTGGTAAAATAGGCAAAGATATGCGAAAGGGGTCTTATTTGATATGTGGTTCATCATCATCGGTGTTATCTTCTTTATTGAAAGTATTATTTTAACGGTTGTAGGTATTAAGAAAAAACAATCCATGATGACCTACCTCGGGATTGTCATCATGATTATGACAGTCGGCATGATCATCGTTACCCTCAACCCGCCAAATTCATAAATGATTATTTCCAGCATATACATGGATCATAGGCAGATAGAATCAGTTTTCATTTCTAAACACCTGCACACTTTTCACGTCCTTTTTTGAGATGTTACAATGCAGGCAGTTTCCATTGAAAGGAGTTTTCTATCATGCATTATGGTAGCAAAGGCTGGTATGTCGAAGAATTAAAGAAGCTTGGTGTGACCAAGCATGAAGGAAGAAAGCTTCAAAGCTTTAAAACTTATTTCCTTGCAAATCTTCTTGAGCAAAAGAAAACGAGCTCTTAAATGTTGAAAAGCCGTACATCCATAGCAGATGTACGGCTTTTTTATATGGGCTGAACACGCTTTTCTAAAGACTTCCTGACCACATCTGCTAAGGCATCTACTTCAAGAACTGCTTTCAACCTGTTTTGATCTACTTGACGGTATTTGACTTCATTGACTTCGTGGACTGTGATGGGATGGGGCGCTTTTTCGACTAACACAAGAGCTTCATCAGGAGAGACCATTCCTTCTTTCAGCACACGCAAATAAAAACCGGTATATCCCGTTTGCTGCACTTCCTTCACAAGCTTCATGTTTCCATGCTTAAGAGAGAGCTTCACACACGGCTGTCTTGGCTGGCTGACCTCAACAATCGCTTCCCCAAACTGAAATACATCTCCAATACGGACTTCTGTCTCTACAAGCTGATGCACGGTCACATTCTCACCGAAGGCTGCCTCCTGTAACGGCACCCCTAAAAATTGCTCAAAATAAGTATAGTGATCATATGGAAAGACGCAAATGGCTTTATCATCACCTCCGTGATGGACCAAATCACCTTGGCCATCTCCATCAAAATTGAGCTTACTCAAATAAACAGGCTCGTGAATACGCTTTTTGTTGATGGCTGTTTTGATTTCTTTACCATTCACATAGGTGGTGATAGGTTGTCCTACTTGAATTCCTTCGATGTCGTACCTTGTCTGCCCCACTCTCGCCATCTCCTTTGATTGTCTGATTGCCTTTTATTTTACATGGTTTGACAGTCAAATCATAGTCGGTACGTGAAGGAATGAGGCAGGTTATGGTACGATGAGAAAAAAGGAGAGATGACATTGGTTCATTATCACGCTATTGTAAAAGGACGAGTGCAAGGAGTCGGTTTTCGATATTTTGTTCAAGGAGAAGCCGTCAATCGAGGGATAAAAGGCTGGGTACGCAACACAGATGAGGGTCACGTGGAGTTAAAAGTAGAAGGAGAGCAGCAGGAGGTGTTTGACTTTTTAGAGACCGTTCGTAAAGGTAGTCCTTTTTCAAAAGTCACACATATGGACATGAAGCCGCTCACCAAGTTCGCCCATTATCAAGACTTTCGGATTAGAGGATAGTTGATGTGTACTCTTTATTTCACAACAGTAAATGGGTTTGCAACATCATAACCAATCAAGGTTGTACGTGAAGCATCTTTGTAGAGACTCACATGAACATCATAGTTGGCTGACCCACTGTTAGGAAGTAATAAACGAGTAGGTGCTGCGAAAGCGTTTTGTCCAGAGATAGACCCTTCGTGTGTAAAGACTGGTGTCACTGGGAAAGTAAGTTTTCGAATAGCAGCTGTATAATAAAGTGTTTCATTTGTTGTTGCGGTCATGTTGACGTTGACCTGAGGATGGAGCGAAGTATAAGTTGAACGATCGGTTGTCACCTTTAAATCGATGACATTCTGAACCATTGTTCCAGTAGTTGCTTTAGCTCTTTCATTACCTAGTGGTAGAAATCCGTTGAAACTGAATACAGCCAAAAATATGAGCAACGTTATTTTTTTCATCTATATTCCCCCTTTTTGATTTCACCGACATTAAACCATCATTTTCCAAATTAAACAACATTCAAAAGACTCATTTCATACAAAAAAACCTAGCTTTTCGCTAGGCTCTTTCCGTCCCGTGGTATGGTTTTTCCTGATAAAAATAATTCGGTTTCACGATCGTATTGTCATAGTGACGATGGAAGATATGCGTAGCAGCTGGTGATACTGGCGGAATCAGCCATGTCCAATCACCAGTCAGCTTACGGTCAGCCTTTTCTTCCTGTTTTTCAAATTGTTTGAACTGATGGGCAGCTGTATGATGATCCACAATGGTCACCCCTGCCTCGCGATAAGAGTGCAGAACCGCGACATTCAACTCGACAATGGCTTTGTCCTTCCAAAGTGACGCATTCTTTGTCATGTCCAGTCCTAAAATAGAAGCGACTTTTTTCAGCATATTGTAGCGGTTTTCGTCAGCTAGATTTCGTGCGCCAATTTCTGTTCCCATATACCATCCATTAAACGGTGCCGCATTGTAATGAATGCCGCCAATTTCTAATTTCATATCAGCAATAATCGGAACAGCATACCATTTCAGTCCTAAATCACCGAACCCATCATATTCAGGATGAGTGATCTCTACCTCTTGAACGATCTCTTTCGGAAGATCATACAGAACCGGCGGCTGATCTTTTAGCTGAAACATCAGTGGCAGAAGGTCAAAATGCGTGCCTTCGCCTTTCCAGCCATGCGCTTCACACAACTTGGTTAATTCAAGTGATGCCTCGTCCCCAATGATGCCATATTCCGACTCATATCCCGCATAACGAACGAGTTGATGATTATAAATAACGACTTCCTTCCGTCCCTTATTCTCTGGTGGGAAGATGGTAATGGACGGTTTGATTTTACCCCCATTTGTCGCATACTCAATATGATGAAAGAGTGCCTCTTTCACCTCATCTTCTGTTGTCACGTGCCGGCAGTCATGCACATGCAGTGTTGACCAAAACAAGCGCCCAATGCACCGGTTGCTGTTGCGCCATGCCATTTTTGCCCCGTGAGCTAATTCTTCCTGCGTATGAGTATACATACCGTCAGACTCAATTTCTTTTTTTATTTCATGCAGACGTGCTGCTTTTTCTTCATTTGACTTGCCTAATTCTTCATAGCATACAGAAATAAAAGCTTCTGCTTCATTCCACAACGCTTCTTGGTTACTCAAACATACTCGCCTCACTTTAATACGAATATATCCATTGTAGCGGTTTCTATTGATAAATTCACTTGTTTCAAACCATTTTTTATCATATCGTGCGACGATTGTCCTTAGACAATGGATGAATCAATGACTTCAAGGGTCTTTTGGAGCCAGCGAACATACCCTTTTTCCCTTTCGATTGCTCTTGTCAGTACTAAATAATGCCCGAATTGTGTTGAATGCAGTGATTGGGCAGATGGATCTTCTTCTGTTAAAATATTCAGTTTCTGTTCAAGCATCTCCACTTTCTTTGTTCGCTCCTGCAGCTGATGTGAGAAGAGACCGACCGCTTCTTTTTGATCCATAGATGAGATAAAGAACGTTTTTAACATAAATTCATCTTTTGTTGTGTCTGGAATCGGGCCTTTTTTCCTTAACCACTCATGCAGTTCTCTTTTTCCTGCATCAGTGATTTGATAAACCTTCTTCTCTAGCTTCTTTCCTTGTATGTGAATATCAAATTCAATAAAACCCTCTTCTGTTAGCCGCTTTAATTCAGGGTATATTTGACTATGCTTCGCACTCCAAAACTGTCCAAGGGAATCTTCAAAGTGTTTCTTCATATCGTATCCCGTCAGCTCACGCTGATCTAGTAAGCCAAGAATGGCATATTTCAGTACTCTCATGACATGCCTCCAACGCATATTCTTTGACAATAGTATACCATACACCCTAAAATAAACATGTAAATCATGACATGTTTGAAACAACATCATTTTAATTGAAAGAAGGAATAAACATGGATCAATTCGTTGGACTTCATATGATTTATACGTATGAAAATGGCTGGGAATATGAGATTTACATTAAAAATGATCACACCATTGATTACCGCATTCATAGCGGAATGGTTGGAGGCCGCTGGGTTCGTGATCAAGAAGTGAATATTGTGAAGCTGACAAAAGGGGTATACAAAGTTTCCTGGACGGAACCGACTGGGACAGACGTGTCTTTAAACTTTATGCCTGAGGAGAAACGCATGCATGGGGTCATTTTCTTCCCAAAATGGGTGCATGAACGTCCAGATATCACCGTTTGCTATCAAAATGACTATATCGACCTCATGAAAGAATCCCGTGAAAAATATGAAACCTATCCGAAGTATGTCGTACCAGAATTCGCAGACATTACGTACATCCACCATGCTGGGGTAAACGATGAAACGATTATCGCAGAAGCACCGTATGAAGGCATGACCGATGAGATCAGAGCTGGACGAAAATAGAAAAAGCGGCACGCACTGTGCCGCTTCTAGGATGGTTGACAAAGGACTAAAATGAACTTGATTTTAGTCCTTTTTATTTTATACCTAACGTCTTTTGAGATAACAGGAATCGGTAAACTGGTAGTTCATCGCCTACTTTTGATGCAATAAAACCTGATGACATATAGCTGTCTTTTGATTCTGGTTCAAGGGCAAGTGACAACAAATTGGTCTCTGGCTGTGCAGTCACATATACCTTTGTTCCTTTTGGCAGCTGACGTTTCTTTTCAACGAGTCTCGTTTCAAGCTGAATATCTGTTTTGCTTGTTTCCACTCGTTTTGTTACCTGATAGGCTTGTACAGGTACTTTCATGCCAACAGGAAGTGTCACACTTTTTAACCCTAAAGTTCTGAGCTTTCTATCTACTCCTTCATGTCCTGGGAGAATAAGATAAGCTGTCGGCCGTTCTCTTGTCAATACAGGAACCGCATCACTTGCACTATGAAAACGTACCGGGACATTGGTGGTTTGTCCTTTCTCAATATCCACCATTTCAAGTGAATCGTTCACAGGCGCCTTGAAAGCATCTTGAATGACCACTTGATCATCATCGTTTGATTGAAGACCTTTTTTCACAAGTTTCAGCCGCTCCGTCACCATTTGCTGCTTCACCTGCTTGGCATGCTTCACTGTTGTCTCAATGATTTTTTCATGAGTGGTGACTTGTGCTGCCACGCGCCGGGTAAAGTCCTCTCTGCCAATTCCAATCCCCCTACTTTCTACAAGAAATGAAATAGCTGGTGAAAGCGCTAGGGCATTTCGGCCAATTCGTGCATCAGTTCCGCCTTCATAAAGATCGATTTTTCCGTCCTTCCCTCTTGTGTTTGTATAATATAAATCGTTGGAAAATCCCTTATTCGTCAATGTTTCACGCACTCCGTTGACGTACAATTCATTTGACGTGAAACGAATACTTTCAGGAATGTTCAAATTCTTACCGGATAATATCAGCAAATCGTGATACTTGAGTGCACCTGATGCACCGATGTCTTCAAACTGCTTTTGACCAACATCATATTCATGGGCATCGATGACGACCTCGGGCGCAAAGCGATTAAATTCTTGATGAAGGGCTGTCAGCTCTGGAGATTCTAGTGTCATGTGGTCACGGTTGCCATCCATTCCGTTTGCAAGCCTGCGGTCAAATGCATAAGAACCATCTGGATTGATTCTTGGAACAATGATGACGTTGACATGGCTCAGTATACGCTCTCCTTCATCACCTGCTAGTCGTTTGGCGATGACAAGGGCAGATTCACCGGAGGCTGGTTCATTTCCGTGTATTTGTGCTTGAAGCCAGATCGTTGGCTTTTTTGACAGTGGAGAGATGTGACGATCCTTTGTAAAATAGAGGGCTGGAATGGATCTGCCTTCAATGGATGTTCCAATCTGTTTCTGCGTGGCGTAAGGACTTTTACTGACAATGTCACGTAAAAAATCTTGAAGCTCTTCTTGTGTGGTAAATGCTTCTCCTTTTTTCTGAAAGGCAGGGGTATCAAACGTTTCGTCAGGCTCAGGATACAGTTTTTGAACCGAGGCTGGCTGCTCATAGCTTTTTCCATAATAAGGGGTCTCTGCATTCGCTGAAGCTGGTGTCACCATCGACAAACTTCCTCCCATGAGGCATACAGCAGCAAAAAGAATGGTACTTTTCTGTTTGGACATGCTATCCTCTCCCTTCGTTGATTTGCATTATAAAGAAAAAAACAGCAAAAGTGTCAGCATTTTTCAAAAATATATCTTTTGGAGGAATCATGCATGTCTTTATATAGGGCAAATGAATGGATGTTGCCCTGCAATAGGACCTAAAAAAGAGTGCCTGCATGAGCAGCAGACACTCTTCTCATTACCAGATCGAAATGGCCCCAATGAGAACCGCCATCACTGTCATGGCGACGACTGCAAGAACCGCCCATTTCATGCCAAATTTCTGATGCTGATCTAGTGATACCCCAACGAGTCCAACAAGTAAATGAGTCGATGGAACAAGTGGGCTTAACATATGAATCGGCTGACCAATGATAGATGCTCTCGCAATCTCAATTTTATCGACACCGTATGCTGCCGCTGTTTCTGATAGGATCGGCAGTACCCCATAAAAGTATGCATCATTCGGCATAAAGAAAGTGAAGATCCCGCTTGTTAGCGCAACAATGACTGGAATAAACCCGCCAAGCTGCTCTGGAATAGCCGAAACAATCGAAATCGCCATTTCATCAACCATTTTCGTCCCAGTTAAGATGCCTGTAAAAACACCTGCCGCAAAAATCATCGAAGCAATCGCCAAAACATTTGTGGAATGAGCCGCAATCCGCTCACGCTGCTGTTCTAAATTCGGATAGTTCACGATAATGGCGACACAGAAGGCAAGAACAAACAGTACCGTTAAGCTTACTTTTCCAGACACAAGCAAGAGAACCAATAGCAAAGTCAGTGTCAGGTTAAACCACCAAAGTTTCGGTCGCTTAATATCATCTTGCAGCGCTGCTGCCATTTCATTTGCATGAATCGGCTGTTCGAGCTCAATAACACCAAGACGTTTTCTTTCAGACTTCCCAAGAAAGTATGCCACCACAATCATGCTCAAAACCCCTGCACCAATGACTGGAATCATCGGGCCAAATAAAAGTGATGGATCAACGCCAAGTGCACTTGCCGCTCTAGGTGTTGCCCCTCCCCATGGTATCGTATTCATAATCCCCATGCCGACTCCGGCAATACCCGCTAAAATAATCGGACGAATGCCAAGCAGTGTAAATAGTGGAAGCATGGCTGTTGTTGTAATCATGTACGTTGTGGTTCCATCACCGTCAAGTGCGACAAGCATCGTCAGGACGGCTGTTCCGACAACAATTTTTAATGGATCGCCTTTGACGATCTTTAAAATTTTCGCCACCATTGGATCGAATAAACCTGCATCAATCATAATCCCGAAGTACAAAATGGCAAACATGATCATGACCGCCGTTGGTGCAACTTGCTGTACACCTTTGACAATCATGTCTGAAATTTCTGTAAAATGAAAACCTGCAATAAGAGCAAATGCAATCGGTGTTAATACCAATGCCGTTAGAACAGACATACGTTTCGTCATAATTAAAACCATAAATACAATCATCATAAGAAATCCTAAGATCGCTAACATTTCGTTCACCCCTTATGTTGTATACGCTTTCATTAAATGTTGGTATCCCATTTCCAACCCTTTCTGTCATGATATCTGACGCCTGAATTGAAGTAAATATTATGAATTTTAATTCTTTTTTGGTCGATAAATGCTTTTTGTTCATTTTGTGCATTCGCTGATGTTCCTTAATTGCATGAAAAAAAGCGGTCTCATTTGACCGCTTGTTCTCCTTGTATAAATTGCTCATATCGCCTTAATTGATCTTCCATAAAGACCTTTGCTTCTTTACTATTCATATAACGGCCTGTCCAGCCTTTTTGTTTTAACTGCTTTTTCCATGACTTCGTTTGCGTCATTTTTTGAAGAAGCTGATCCCATGCTCGAATGTCGTGCTGATTCATTTGCTTTGGTCCCATCACACCACGCCAATGAGAGAAGATGAGCGGAATCCCTTGTTCTTTCCAAGTGGGCACGTCTTTGAATCCTTCTAAACGCTGATTCGTTGTGGTTGCAACGAGCTTCAACCTTTTCTTTTCATAATCATGGCGAACTTCTGTAATGGTTGTAGTCGCCGCATCTACCTCATGGTCAATGAGTGCTTGAAATAAATCATCTGCACTGTCAAATTTTAAAAACTGAATGCGGTACGGATCTATCCCTGCCATTTCGGCAGCCCGTGCGAATGAGATTTGATCATCATTTCCAAAGTCCGGGGCAAACCCAATTTTTAAGGAATCCGGTTTCTTTTTTAGTGCGTGTAATAGCTCTTTTCCATTTGAGAAAGGAGAATCAACTGGCACTGCGACTACCTGCCACTCTTCCGCAAGAATAGCGAGCGGGGTAAAATCATTCATGGTCACGTTACTGCTGCCCAGCAAATTACGGCTTAATAATAAGCTTGAATTTAAACTGATATAATTGGCATCTCGCTCCATCATATAGGTCCAGCCTTTATCAACCGTTCCGCCTCTTTGATAAAGAATATGCACAGGCTCTTCCACTAGCTTTTCTTGTTCTAACACGGTTTTCATCACTTGAGCCGTTTGGTCAAATCCGCCGTCAGGTACACCTGATACCACAATGTATAATGGGCTGTGCTCCAGGAAAGAATCTTTTGCTGTTTTTTCATTAAAGGTGAGCGTTGTACAAAGACAGACCAAAATGAGTAAGAGTATTCCTTTTTTCATTTTTATGACTCCGTTTGTTTTTTGGCGGGATAATATTTTCGTTCTGGTCTACCAATGATTCCATACGCCAGCTCTGCCCGGCATTCTCCCGTTGTCACAAGATACTCTACGTATCGTCTTGCTGTTGTACGTGATGCGCCCATTTTTTCTCCGAGTTCTTCCGCTGTAATTCCGTTCATCTCTGCTGCCATGAATGTTTTCACTTTGTCCAAAGTCAATGAATTAATGCCTGTTGGCAAGTCTCGCTCATCCTTTTGTTGCGATTCTTCCTGTATTTGACCAAAAAACAGATCAATCATCGTTTGATTGACTTCATCTTTTGAATTGATTAACTCTCTCTTCTCTTTATATTCGGTTAAAACCTGCGTGAATTTTTGGGCGGTCACTGGTTTGATTAAATAATGAACCACTCCATAATGCAGTGCGTCTCTTAACAGCATCGTTTCCGTTGCAGCCGTGATAATGATCACATCCACTTCAGGATGGCGCTCTCTTAACAGCGGCAAAAGGTTCGTGCCGAGCTCATCAGGCATGTAGACATCAAGTAAAATGAGATCCGCTTGTTCTTTTTGAAGTGCCTCCCACAGATCCTTTGCACTCTTTGCCTTGCCGGCAATTTGAAAGCCTTGTACCTTTTGTATATAAGATTCATGAATCGCAGCGATTCGAAAATCGTCCTCCGCAATGAGTACCTTGATCACAACCTATTCCCCCTTTGTGCCTTTCGGTATGTAAACAGTGAAGATGGCACCGCCTTCTTTTTGGTTCGCAACTTCAATCCAGCCCCCAAGTTCATCTAGCACTTCTTTGACATTGGCAAGTCCATAACCTCGCCCTTCTCCCTTTGATGAATGTCCTCTTGTGAAAAGTTGTGAAATGGCTCCTTCATCTACACCGTCCCCTGAATCAGATACCTCTATGATAATATCAAATCCAATATCTGTGATGAACAAGCTGACTTCTCTTTTCTCTTTATTCAATACAGCCTCAAACGCATTGTCTACGAGATTGCCAATGATGGTAATAAAGTGAGATAAACTTAAATGGGCTGGGAGCGGCTCCAATGAACTATTTTCATCAATGTGAAAATGAACCTTTTTCTCGGATGCCTTTCCTAACTTCCCAAGTAAAATGGCTTGTATCTTCGGAGAGCGAATTTGTTTCATGAGTAAATCATGCTGGCGATTTTGAAGTGTATACTCTTCTTTAATTAACTCAATGGCTTCATCCACTTGTTTCAACTCAAGCAAGCCTAAAATAGCGTACAGCTTATTCGAAAATTCGTGTGTTTGTGCTCTAAGGTCTTCTGAATATTGACTGACCTCTGTCAATGTATCCAGCAGCTTTGTCAGCTCGGTTTTCTCCCTGAAGCTCACAATTCCTCCAAATACTCGATTGTCCTGCACCACTTTTTTGACATTTAGCACGAAGGTTTTATCATTGACGACTGATTCTATGTTAGGTTCAATCGTCTCTACCTTTAGATAGGAAAGAAGATTGGCATTTGGCAACACTTGATCAATATGAAGAGGCAGCGTTGAAGAGACGCGTAGCATCTGTTCAGCTGACGTATTCATCATCGTAATGGCACCTTTACGGTCAAATGCAATGATTCCCTCTTTAATCGCATGCAGCATCGCTTCTCTTTCTCGATATAATGAAGCAATTTCATGCGGTTCAAGCCCTAATATATCTTTTCGAATACTCCTTGTTAAAAAAATCGCTCCAAAAACCCCAGGCAAGAGCACAAGAAGGGCAATATAACTTAATTTGAAGAGTTGATGAGCTGTCGCTTGATCGATATCTCTTTTTAAAAATTCGACACTGACTGTCCCAATAATTTCTTCATGACTGCCTGTTTCTTTCATGATCGGAGCACTTCCTCTGACAACGGTTTCACCATCAGAATCACCCATTGATATGGAAGTTCCTCCAAATAGCAGTGTACTTCTTCCTTCCGACACACTGATGGTTTTCCCTACATCCTCATGATTCGTATGAAAAAGAACCTTTCCTTTTTGATTGGTGATAAAAATGGCATGTGCTCTTACTTGCTCCTTCATTTGTTCAAGCACAGCCTGTTCTTCATTTTGCGAATCTCCCGTGGCCACCGATGTTTTAATGGGCGGCATATAAGATATCGTTCTAGCAGTTTGCACCGCCAGCTGTTCAGCTTGGCTCTGCCTTTCTGATGTCTGCAAAAAACCAAAACAAATGGTCAATAAGGCAATAACAACAAGTAAAAGACCAATAATTAACCCCAAAATTTTTGTTTGTAAAGTGACTTTCCTTTTGCCCATCCTCACCGCCACAACCCCTAATTCAGTAGATTCACCCGAATAGACTCTAAGAAAATCATATCATTTTTTCTCATGAAGTTAAGAGAAAATTCACATAGATAAAAAAAGGATGACTCAGTATTGAGTCATCCCTGTGTGCCTATTACGTGATGGATAAACCAGCACTCGCATAGCCTTCTACAGTATTCACTAAGGAAAGACCAGTAGCTGTTGCCGAGAATACGACAAGCAATCTTGTTTCTGGTGTGACTGGTACACTTAAACCAGTAGCGATACCGTTTGTAATAGCCCCTATCGTTAAAATACCGGTTAATGCCGGTGCCAATGTAACGCTCGCTACTTGCGTGAAGCTGTTATCTGGTGTTGGTGAAGCAAACAGACTAGCCGTCACAGTAATATTTGTGCCAACTAGAGAAAGGGCTGCTGTCGTACTAAAATAGCCCGCAAATGACGTAATGGTTCCTGCTCTCGGAACGGAGAATGCCATGTTTAACAATGTTCCTGCTGCTCCGGTTAAATCAATGATTCCGCCTACAATACTGACACCAGTGGCTGAGTTACCGAATCCTACCAAGCTAGATGTCCCGACCAAACCGCCAGCGATGGTTGTTAAAGCGACAGGTAAACCTGATGCAAATGGGATAATCGCACTCGATCCTGTTGCTCCTGTGGCTCCCGTTGCACCGGTTGCTCCCGTGGCGCCTGTTCCTGTAGCCCCTGTTGCACCCGTATCTCCTGTGACTCCTGTGGCGCCTGTGACTCCGGTTGCTCCTGTTGGACCTGTATCTCCGGTGGCACCGGTTGCTCCCGTGGCGCCTGTCACACCTGCGGCTGCCAATAACGTATAATCTGGAGACGTATCTGGTGTGCCGGTTGGTGGTGCTGTATTTACGACATAAGTTCCACCTTCATATGTCACCACTTGACCTACTGTATAGGTTGGAGCTGTTGCTGGGTCAAATGCCAAAATACCTGCTAACCCTACTCCGGTTGCTCCGGTATCTCCCGTTGCACCTGTGGCTCCGGTTACTCCAGTCGCTCCCGTATCTCCTGTTGCTCCTGTTGCTCCGGTTACTCCGGTCGCTCCCGTGTCTCCGGTTGCACCTGTGGCTCCGGTTACTCCAGTCGCTCCCGTATCTCCCGTTACACCTGTGGCTCCGGTTACTCCAGTCGCTCCCGTATCTCCCGTTGCACCCGTGGCTCCGGTTACTCCAGTCGCTCCCGTATCTCCCGTTGCTCCTGTGGCTCCGGTTACTCCAGTCGCTCCCGTATCTCCTGTTGCTCCTGTTGCTCCGGTTACTCCGGTCGCTCCCGTATCTCCCGTGGCGCCTGTCACACCTGCGGCTGCCAATAACGTATAATCTGGAGACGTATCTGGTGTGCCGGTTGGTGGTGCTGTATTTACGACATAAGTTCCACCTTCATATGTCACCACTTGACCTACTGTATAGGTTGGAGCTGTTGCTGGGTCAAATGCCAAAATACCTGCTAACCCTACTCCGGTTGCTCCGGTATCTCCCGTTGCACCTGTGGCTCCGGTTACTCCGGTCGCTCCCGTATCTCCCGTGGCGCCTGTGGCTCCGGTTACTCCAGTCGCTCCCGTATCTCCTGTTGCACCTGTAGCTCCGGTTACTCCGGTCGCTCCCGTATCTCCCGTGGCGCCTGTGGCTCCGGTTACTCCAGTCGCTCCCGTATCTCCTGTTGCACCTGTAGCTCCGGTTACTCCAGTCGCTCCCGTATCTCCTGTTGCTCCTGTGGCTCCGGTTACTCCAGTCGCTCCCGTATCTCCTGTTGCTCCTGTGGCTCCGGTTACTCCAGTCGCTCCCGTATCTCCTGTTGCACCTGTAGCTCCGGTTACTCCGGTCGCTCCTGTATCTCCCGTTGCACCCGTGGCTCCGGTTACTCCGGTCGCTCCCGTATCTCCCGTTGCACCCGTGGCTCCGGTTACTCCAGTCGCTCCCGTATCTCCCGTTGCACCTGTGGCTCCGGTTACTCCAGTCGCTCCCGTATCTCCTGTTGCACCCGTGGCTCCGGTTACTCCGGTCGCTCCTGTATCTCCCGTTGCACCCGTGGCTCCGGTTACTCCGGTCGCTCCCGTATCTCCTGTGGCTCCCGTATCTCCTGTGGCTCCTGTTATTCCAGTCGCTCCCGTATCTCCCGTTGCACCCGTGGCTCCTGTCGCTCCGGTTGCGCCGGTATCTCCAGTAGCGCCGGTCGCTCCGGTTCCTGTTGCTCCCGTGGCGCCCGTATCTCCGGTGGCTCCTGTCGCTCCAGTTGCGCCGGTATCTCCAGTAGCGCCGGTCGCTCCGGTTCCTGTTGCTCCCGTGGCGCCCGTATCTCCTGTGGCTCCTGTAGCACCGGTGGCTCCTGTATCTCCTGTAGCACCGGTCGCTCCGGTTCCTGTTGCTCCCGTGGCACCCGTATCTCCTGTGGCTCCTGTCGCTCCGGTTGCGCCGGTATCTCCAGTAGCGCCGGTCGCTCCGGTTCCTGTTGCTCCCGTGGCGCCCGTATCTCCGGTGGCTCCTGTCGCTCCAGTTGCGCCGGTATCTCCAGTAGCGCCGGTCGCTCCGGTTCCTGTTGCTCCCGTGGCGCCCGTATCTCCGGTGGCTCCTGTCGCTCCAGTTGCGCCGGTATCTCCAGTAGCGCCGGTCGCTCCGGTTCCTGTTGCTCCCGTGGCGCCCGTATCTCCGGTGGCTCCTGTAGCACCGGTGGCTCCTGTATCTCCTGTAGCACCGGTCGCTCCGGTTCCTGTTGCTCCCGTGGCGCCCGTATCTCCGGTGGCTCCTGTCGCTCCGGTTGCGCCGGTATCTCCAGTAGCGCCGGTCGCTCCGGTTCCTGTGGCTCCCGTGGCACCCGTACCTCCTGTGGCTCCTGTCGCTCCAGTTGCGCCGGTATCTCCGGTGGCTCCTGTCGCTCCCGTTCCTGTTGCTCCTGTGGCACCCGTGGCGCCCGTATCTCCCGCAGCTGCTAACAATGTATAATCTGGAGACGTACCTGGCGTACCTGTTGGTGAAGCTGTATTCGCCACATACGTACTTCCATCAAATGTCACCACTTGACCTTCTGGATAGGTTGGGGCATCCGCTGGATCAAATGCCACGATACCGGTTAAACCTACACCGGTGGCGCCTGTTGCGCCCGTTGCTCCTGCTGGACCCGCTGGGCCAACTGGACCCACTGGACCTGCCGGACCTGCTGGGCCTCTCCTTCCTCTTCCCCCTGGCGGTCCTTGAATGACACACACACAAGGATCTTTTCCGCAGCATGGATTTTTTACTGGTTTCCTTTGTTTGTCTGATTTACCTTTCTTACAACTATCACATTCCCAGCCATCATCCTTATACGCATCATACCAGCTTCCTTTTTGGTAGTGGTCTGTCGAATGAGTTGGGTATATCTTTCCGCATTGTCTACATTTTCTCATAGAATCACCCCAATCCATCGTATTCATCATGATCGATAAAGGTGTATGTACAATTTTATTTTTATCAAAAAATTTGAAAGGCCTTGCACTCTACGTGCAAGGACCTCTCTCCATCGTTAAAATGTCATCGTCATTTTTAAATCTTTTCCTACCATACTATATTCAATATCCGCTGGACGGATCGCCTTTTTTAGTTTTTTCACACCTTCTCCTTCAAAAAAAGTAGGTGCATCTTTCCCTCCAATCAACAAAGGTGCCATATAGATAACAGCTTCGTTCACAAGTGATGCTTCTAAAAATGATGCACTCACACTGCCCCCTGCCTCTACAAGCACTGACATCACAGAGCGCTTCTTCAACATGTGTAACACATCCTGAAGATCTGTCCGGTGTTCTCCGCTTGTAACAAATACTTGATGACCTTTTTGTATCAACTGTTGATACTTTTGATGATCATAATCTTGTGATGTACAAATTATGGTTTCTGCCCTATGATCTGTTAAGCATTTGGCATGAATCGGTATCCTTAATGTTGAATCTAAAATGACACGAATGGGCTGATGGTTGAATGAATCCTTTACAAGTAAGCCGGCATCATCTTGAATAATCGTTTCCACTCCTGTCAGCACCGCATCTGCTTCTTGACGTAAGCGCTGCACTTCTGTTCTCGCTTCTATTCCAGTGATCCATTTGCTTTCTTGATCAGCCGTGGCAATCTTCCCATCTATCGAAATAGCTGATTTTAAGACGACATAAGGAAGGTTTGTTTGCATTAAATGAAAAAAAGGAGCATTTAAACGATCTGCTTCCTGTTTACATATCCCTTGCTCCACCTCAATTCCAGCCTTTTTCAAAAAGGCAATTCCTTTACCTGCAACAAACGGATTCGGATCTTGGGTAGCAATCAACACTTTCTTCACACCACTGCTAATGATCGCTTCGGTGCAAGGGCCTGTTTTTCCGTGATGTGTACAAGGTTCGAGCGTTACATACATGTCTGCTCCCTTCGCCTTTTCTCCTGCCATTTGCAGCGCATGAATTTCAGCATGAGGCTCGCCAGCCTTCATGTGCGCACCAATCCCAACGATCTCACCGCTCTGAACAATCACTGCACCAACAAGCGGATTGGGTGAGGTTTGTCCTTTCATCGCCTTCGCGTTGGCAATCGCCAGCTTCATATAAAAAATATCGTCTTTCATCTCGGACTCCTTTCTTCTCTCAAGGGAAAGAACTCCTTCAGAAAATGAAGGAGTTCTTTTCTCATGGGCTATATTTTCTCCATCCGTTTCTTTTCAGTTCGATCATAGTAAGGCAAGGAATAAAACAGTTTATATGATGCTCGTTGTTTACAAAAACAGCATTTGCGACATTCATATTTATTAATGAGGAGCACATGCGGACAATTGAGTACAGTCAGACCTTTTTTCATATGTTCCTTGCAAACACTTATCATGAGAATCCCCCGCTTACATTCTTTTTCTTAATGAGAGATTACTTCTTTCGGAAATTGTTCAAATAAGCGCAGTACTTCCGTATGTGTGCCATCTTCTCGAATATGATAAATACCACCGTCATATGAACTTGCATACACATCATTTCCTAGTTGTCTAATGGCACTAATACCATTCTTAGCAATTCGAATCGGACCTGTATTGACATCTAGCTCTGGATTCCACACCACAATATATCCCCAATAGTCTCCACTCACAATATAGCCAGAGTCTGTCACAGTGATGGATTTAATGGAATATTGATGCTCGTTGTGCTGATTTAAAATTCTGCCTGTATGCAAATCAAACAATCGGACGTTTTTATCCCGGCTGACAATGGCAATGCGATCTCTTTTGCTATCAATAAATACATCATTTAACAGCTCTGTCGCCCCGATATATTCTGCTGTTAAGGACAAACTCTTTTTATCGAGAAGACAGATGGTTCCTTCAACTGCCGCTGTGATGATATGATCTCCTTCTACCTTTAATGCTTTGACCGCGCAATCATGTGCTTTAGAACGGCCGATTTCCTTTAAGTGTTCAGTCGAAATGACATGCACATAACCGCCATAAGTGCCGATATAAAATTGACGATCCTCCTCATGGAAATACACACTATTGACAGGACCTGTGTTGAGATCAAAAGAGACCATTTGCTGCAATGACTCGTGTACAATATGCACCTGACTCGCATGATCGCCCCATGCATAATAGCTTCCATCCCGAGCAACAGCCACTCCATTTGTGAGAACACCTGTTGATTTTGCGATTTCGATTCCATTTTTTCTGAATTTTCCGTCATCTGATGCAGTGATAATATCCCCCGCTTCAGTCAACGCAATATCATTAATAGAAGGTGTCGCCAATTCCTGCTCATCAGAGATCACTTTTCCTTCTTGAATGGACCATTCACAATACGTTTTCCCAAAGCTGGCTCCTAAAATAGCCTGCTCATCTTCTGTCCAAACAAGCGAGCGCTCCCATTGATATTTATGAGGCAGCAGCGTATCAATTAAATCACCGGTTTCATAATTCCAGAGCTTAATTAAATGGTCATATCCCGCTGTGAGCAAGTAGTTACCGCTCGGCGAAAAGTTTACACGTTTCACACCTTGTAAATGAGCTTTAATGATTTTTTTCTCCTGTAATGTAGCGGCATCATAAATGATGACCGTGCCATCGTCTCTACCAAGGGCGAATACTTCTTTTTGATTGCTGCCGCTGATGGTATCCAGCTCATAATCAAACGGGCCAATTTCACCTACAATTTCTCCTGTTTCATAGAGCCATACAAGGACATAGCCATCGTCACCAGTTGTATAAGCTTTATCCTCATGAATCCATACAGCTAATACATCCTTGCTATGTCCATGAAATTCTCTTAAAATGGCTCCCGTTTCAATATCCCAAACTAAGCATCTTCTGTCTCTGGACACCGATACAAGAAGCGTATCCTGCTTTGCAAATGCGACAGCTTCCACATCATCCGCATGACCATATAGCGTACGAATTCTTGTATGTGTGCCAGTATCATATAATTGAATGGTATAGTCTGACGATGCACTCGCTAAATACGTTCCATTTTCCGAAAGGGATAAAGAGTTGATGATATGCTCGTGACTACCAATAAATGTTCCTTCTCCCGTGGCACGGTCCCATTTATAAATACAGCGGTCATAGCCACCTGTGTAGACAATTTGGTCATGCTGAGTTGATAAAACGGATGTAATCGGTCCTCTATGCATGGTTTTACACTCCCACCTTTATATGTTGTTTTTGACGAGTAACTACACGAAAACCAGTAAATCGAAAAACAGGGTCTGGGTGTTTACCGTGTCTTCTTGCGACTCTGCATAAATCTCCGCCTCTTGCGAAGGAGCCACCTTTTAAAATGTAGTAATCACTGCCGAGTGTCTCGGTTAAATCATCTACAACCTCAATTCCGCCTTCATATATGTGATACTTGGTGTTGACCCATTCTTCGACATTGCCACCCATATCATATAGTCCAAATAGAGATCTTCCTTTTTCGTAATGACGGACAGGTGTCGTTTTTTCAATATTTGATTCGTGCGTATTACAGTAAGAGGGATCAAACTCATCTCCCCAAGGATATTGATGTCTTGTATTGCCCCGGGCAGCATATTCCCATTCTTCCTCAGTAGGGATCGATACCTCATATCCAAGCTTCCCGCTCAGCCACTGACAAAATGAGAAAGCTTCCTCGATGTCCATGCCCCAAGCTGGATGGTCTTTTCCCCCGCCAAGTTCTAGGTTCGTCAAGCTCTCTGGATAAGGCTTTCCTGTCTCGTCGCAATAGCTTTGATACCATTCATTGGTGACGACCGTATCTGAGATGAAAAATTCACTCATATACGGCTGATAAGATGGAAATTCTTTGTACAGCCATTTTTGAAATTTTTTCTCACGGCCATAGGCTGGATTCAGAAGTTTGTCCTTCCAAAATTCTGATGCCTTTTTCATATCTTCTTCATTACTTCCAATCGTCGCATAGCCGCTTGGGATTTGAATCCAATTGATATCAGGTTTCACGCTTTTCTCCCGCCTTCTTTAAATAAACTCATCTACTGATTAATTAATTTCTTCTCATCGACCATATGCCCTGATGCTGCTTTTGCCTTTAAATATGCTTCATTATAGAGAGAGGCTTCTACCGTATGATCAAACCGTAAAACCGGAAGACCGTAAGCAGCAATGGAATCGACTTTATCTGGATTATTGGTTAAAAGATGCAATGGTTTCCCTTTGTTTAAATAGTGCAAGACAGCCGCTGCTTCCTCGTAATGCCGATCATCATCTCCGCAGCCGATCAACCTGTTCGCCTCAAATGTATCCAGTTTCATTTCCTGTAATTTATACGTGAAGGCTTTGGCCATTAGCCCAATAGAGCGCCCTTCTTGATTGGCCATATACACAAGCATGCCTTTTCCGTAATCGGTGATTTTTTTTAGCGATGATGCAAGCTGTGGACCGCAATCACATTTCAGTGACCCAAACACATCCCCTGTTTGGCAGACACTATGAATTCGCACAAGCGGCGGCACTTCATTTTCAAAGTCGCCAAAAAGGAGACAAGAGGAAAATGTTTGCTGCTCGGTACTCATTTGTACAATAGACTCAACCGTTGGCGTTGTATCAGCTTCTACAGACGCAAAGGCATACCATGTAAACTGCACTTCTTCATGTTCAATAGAGATCGGCAGGTTCACTGGCCCCACGAGCAAATAGTGTTTTTCTTGAAATGTAAAATGATGAATCATTGATTGTAGTTCAGCTACAAACTTGTTCATTTGTCTCCCCCTATTCATCACTGCACCCCATTGAACTCTCTCAGCGCAGTGATGGCGTGATGAATATGTGTATGCACTCCCTTTGCACCCTGAGCACCGGTTCCAGCTAGAATCATGGCTCAGGAGAAATTTCCTGTCATACTGGCTGAATAGATGTGCGATGCCAATCATCCATCAGTACCTTTCATAAAGACTCTTTTTAGACTGTCACTTGTCCAGTACAAAGGAGCAGAAATCGAGCTTCATACGCTGTATTCTCTGTAAGAGAGCAACACCATTTGATGATTCTTGAATGGAAACTGACATGCTCTTTCTCTAAAAGAATATCTCTGCTAGCTTCGAGCTGCTTTCTCCTTTACTAGAAGCTCTGGTCCTTCAAATGCACGTCATCCGGTTGTACCCTTTGATTGGATGAATAGTCCGTACTTCAATTCAGCTACATTGATTGAAGCATGACACCCGCCTAGGTATGCACCAAGAACCATCACATCAAACATCGCGTTTATCCTCCTTTGCACTAGATTTTGACAGCAATGACATGATGCTGGCTGATCCCAGCCTTCGCTTGTAATGGTGTAATCGAAACGAGCTCAAGCCCTGATGTACAAATCTTTTCTCCAAGCTGAGTATCTGAGAATGAAAAATGGAAGCGTCCATCTTCTCCGATTAAGCCTGTTTTCCACTCTTCTCCCCATACAACAAGGGAAAACACACCACCTTCATGAAGCAGCGAGGAAATCTGCTTTAAGTATCGTTCGTGGTCATCAGGGTGCTGATGGTGAAAGCAGCCATGATCTAAAATCAAATCAAACGTCAGCTCGCGCCCTTGATCCATTGACCAAGACATAAAATCTTGATGATAAAAATGGACAGGAACCTCTTTTCTCTTCTTCAATCCTTGCCATTCCTCATGCTCATAAAGGTCAATGCCGGTATATGCCGACAGTCCTTGTAAATGTTCAAGAGCCCGTCCATTCCCGCAGCCGATATCCAGCACAGAAGCAAGTGCATCCTTTTCCCTGGAACGCCATGCCTTGAGAGACATCACAGCAGCGTCTGTTAATGATGGATCAGTAGACCACATATCTGTTCTTTGCTCATAGTGTTCTTGAAAAGCCATGCGCATTTTCTCTAAATACAACCCGCTGTCTTCATGATACAAAGCCTTTTTCATCACTTGACCTCCTTCAATTCACAATCACCTTTCCTAACAAAGGTGGTTTTCAAGCAAAAAGCCTTATGATAAAATGAAAGATGGATTTTTTAGGAAATCTGTTTTCTGAAAAAGGAGAGAAGCATTCCACATGTCACTCTTCTTTTTCAGCACTCATCTTCACATACAACCACAGCCATTCAACTATTACAGCGCCTCAGTTTGTTATACATTTTCTTCATATGGGTTCACCTCCTTAACAGCGCTAGGAAAGCGCTTTCTTTATGATGATCCTCTGAATATTACCATTGAGAAGTAGGCATAGTAGAAAAACGAATCTACCGTTCTAAGCTATCTATCATTCATTTCTTTTTGTCTAATAGATATTTCTTCAGTATCGCTTTGCCCCAGAAGTGCTCTTCCTTAGGTCTTAATGCATCATCATTTACAGAATTGATCCTGAAATCCACCTATCAAAAATTTAACAACTAATTCCATAATGACTTGATTAAGCCAAATATATTGTTTTTAGATTATTTTGTCAACAAATTATTTCCTAAACATTAGAATGATTTTCTAATTGAAAATACAGGTATATTTCGTGGTTTTTTGACCTTAAAACACTTATTTCTACACAAAAATACAACTTAAACCAATAGAACTAAGAAATTTATCTACTAAATTACACAAGATTTTTATTTCATTTTGAGATAAAAATAAAGATATCATAATTATTTCCCGAATGGTTTTTTGTGATATTTTCACTACTTTTTTCTTTTTTTTGATGGTATCCTTTGATATTTCTATATTTTCAATTAGACATTTTACTGTTTACCCCAATTTTTTAACCTGTCTTATTATAGTGAAAAAGACAGATGGTAGATTTTAATTATCGCAGCATGAAAAAAAGCCCCTTACAAAAGTAAGAGGCTTTCAGCGTGTAGACAAACCCTCGCATTCTTTGTCAGTCCTGCGTGCTGGTGCTCACGAATGTCAAATTCGCTCCGCGCCAGTACTCGTCCTTCCTAGACTGCAAAGGTTTTCTATCACGCTGAAAAGAAGACAAAGGGCTAAAATCAAGTTCATTTTAGCCCTTTGTCAACAATCTGAAAAAAAGCCCCTTACAAAAGTAAGAGGCTTTTTACGATGGCGTTTATGCCCAATTTTTCACTTTTTCATGGTCAGTCACAAAGAGAAGAACTTTTCCTTCGTCTAAATGTTCTTCAAATGTCTCAGCTTCTTCTTTTGAGAAACCAATTTCGTGAATCTTATTGCGGAGTTCATCTCCCTTTTTGCTAAAGATGTTTCCAACCGCATGCTTGAGTCCAACCTCTTTTGGACCTATCGTATTGGCATCTGCGTTGCTTGCAATACGCTCAGTTCGATCATCGTCATGGGACAGAACATAAATGTCCTCTCTTGCAACACCAAGTTGTTTTAATTGCTCCACATCTCTTTGAAGTGTTTCATCATTTGAATACTCTCTTACAACAGGTTTCATTTATTATTCCTCCTTTAACGTCTTACGAATCTTTTACCCGTCACTTTTGTCATTAAACCTTCCTCCAGCACATCCATTTTTACTCTGTGAACTTAATGCGTCTATGGACTTATTTTTGACAAAAAGACTGTAAAAATGACTAAATTTTCTGAAAAATTGTATGCTTTCCTTGTCATTTGTTGTACAATTCTTATACTGGAGGCTAGAAATGGGGTGGAGCTGATGTATTATTTTTCAGCTGAGCAGCAGTTTAATGCATGGGTTGTCAGTGATTTGGTGAAACAGCTTTTTCAAAAATGGAATCCTGAAGAATCAAAAGCAAAGCCGCTTACTTTGTTTGCTGAACAGCACTTTCACATCTGCATCGATTATCTCTTTTCTATTATTATTAACATTGGAGATATCGAGTCAATCGAACAAGATCCACAAGACCTGTTGTCCTCATATTTAAATATCCTTTTTCCTTTTGTGACGCACGATATGATGAAAGCCTCCATGCAAAATGCAAATGAATATTTATTAAAAGAACGTGATGCGGATGAGTATCAACTGTTTGGTTGTCTCCCGCCGCTCCTTTCTGTCTCTCTTCAAAAAAAGTAGTCCCCTTCTTTTAGATGGTGGCTACTTTTTTGTATGTGCTTGGAAAAGACCGTATGTTTTGAACGAAAAGAAGCATCATGTTAATGTAAATCTAGGTTGCAAGTGAAAGGGAGGATTTGACATGAGTCAACAAAAACAAATTCAATTAGCAAAACGTCCAAAAGGTTTACCTACTAAAGATGTTTTTCATTTTGAAACAGTTGATATACCAACGCCGCAAGATGGCGAAGTCTTGATTCAAACGAAATATGTGTCTGTAGATCCTTACATGAGAGGACGAATGCAAGATACAAAATCCTATACACCTCCGTTTAAACTCAATGAAGTGATCCAGGGTGGTGTGGTCGGAGAAGTCGTCGAGTCCAAATCTCCTCAATTTGAGAAAGGTGATTTTGTACTTGGATTCCTTGGCTGGCAGGAATATTCTACTGCCAAAGCAGAGTCTCTGACAAAAATTGATCCATCCATTGCGCCGTTATCTTATTACTTAGGGATTTTGGGCATGCCAGGACAAACCGCCTATTTTGGACTTCTTGCGATTGGTCAGCCAAAAGAAGGCGAAACGGTTGTCATTTCTGGAGCCGCAGGTGCCGTTGGTTCTGTTGTCGGACAGATCGCTAAAATCAAAGGTGCCCACGTCGTTGGAATTGCCGGATCTGATGATAAGCTGGCTTATTTAAAAGAACTGGGCTTTGATGAAACCATTAATTATAAAACAACAAATGATTTAGATGACGCCATTGCAAAAGCCTGTCCAAACGGTGTCGATGTGTATTTTGACAATGTGGGCGGCGACATCTCTGATGCTGTAATGAATCATTTGAACCGTTTTGCACGTATTCCAGTCTGCGGCGCCATTTCTTCTTATAACATTAGTGCAAGCGAAGACATTGGCCCTCGTGTGCAAACAAAACTCATTAAAACAAGTGCATTGATGCAGGGCTTCATTGTTGCCAACTACTCTGATCGTTTTGAAGAGGCGGCAAAAGATCTCGCACAATGGGTAAAAGAAGACAAACTGACTTACAAAGAAACCATTATCGAAGGTTTTGATCATATTCCAGATGCATTCCTTGGACTATTCAAAGGGGAAAATGTCGGAAAACAACTTGTCAAAATTTCATAACAAAAAAGGACCCTGCCAATTATGGAGGGTCCTTTTATTATGCCTGCTTGGGCGCAAGGTGCAGCTGGCCTTGCTTATACACAATTTCTTCAAGCGAAAGATTCAGCTTTTTCGCCATTTTTTTCAGCATTGATTGCTCTTGAGGTGTGACAAGACTGATGACTGCGCCTTCTTTTCCTGCGCGTCCGGTTCTACCTGAACGGTGGATGTAGCCCTCTTCATTTGGCATATCTGCATGAATCACATATGGCAGATCATCAATATCGATTCCTCTTGCTGCAATATCTGTTGCAAGGAGGAGCGGGAATTCACGCTGTTCAAACGCCTTTAAGATGACAGCACGCTCTGCTTTTTTCGCTTCACTGTGAAGCACACCAAGGTCGACATGGTGATACGCTAATTTTTCTGCATAAATGCTCAAATTCGTAATATCTCGCACAAAGACAAGCGCCTGCATGTCCTCAAGCCGTGATAGCTTTTGCAGCAGTTTCACTTTGTCACGCTGATCACATAACAGATAATAGTGACCCACTTTCTGCGCTTCTTCCTCGCTTCTAGCAATTTTCAATACTTCTGGTTCAGATGTCATTTCTTTAATCAGCTGAACGGTTTCTTCTTTCAATGTTGCAGAAAAACAAAGGATTTGTCTTTCTTTTAATGTGGACTTAATGATCCCTTGGATCGTTTTCATATGCTCTGGCACAAGAAGTTGATCTGCCTCGTCTAACACGATCGTTTTCACTTCATGCATTTTCAGTTTCTTGATTTTGATTAACTCTTGTACGCGACCCGGTGTCGCCACCACGATATTCGGGTGTTTTTTTAGCTTTTCCTGCTGCTTCTTGATATTTGCCCCGCCTATTAAGGAAATAGCTTTGATGTCTGAACCTTGTTTGAACTCTTGCACAACATCAAAAATTTGCATCACAAGCTCTCTTGAAGGTGCCAAGATTAAGACTTGCGGGTGTTTGATACTCACATCAATTTTATTTAAAAGCGGCAGAACATACGCAAGGGTCTTCCCTGTTCCAGTCGGTGATTCTGCGATCACATCGCGTTTTTCCGTAATCCACTCTGCTGTTTGTTCTTGTATCGCTGTTGGCTTCTCAAAGCCAGCCGCTTCAAAGTTCTTTTGAATAAATGGCTTTGCTTCTTTCAAAAATGCCCAATTTTCCGTCATGTTGATCTCCTTTATCCTCATTCAATCTATCCTTAAGTATCTCAAAATCAGCTTTGAAACGCAATTTTTCTTTTGATGCTTTTATCGAGCCGGACAGTTCGATATAATCATGAGAGGCACTAGCCGTTTTGAATCTATTTGAGGTGTAAAAAATGATATTATCTGTTAAAGATTTAAGTCATGGCTTTGGCGACAGAGCCATTTTCCACGAAGTCTCCTTCCGGTTATTAAAAGGCGAGCATGTCGGCTTGATCGGCGCCAACGGTGAAGGAAAGTCAACGTTTATGAATATTATTACTGGCAAGCTTGAGCCAGATGCAGGAAAGGTCGAATGGGCAAAAAATGTCCGTGTCGGCTACCTCGATCAGCATACCGTGCTTGAAAAAGGAAGAACCATTCGTGAAGTCCTTCAAGATGCATTCCATTATTTATTCTCAATGGAAGCCGCAATGAATGACATTTACGAAAAAATGGGTGAAGCAGATCCTGATGAGCTAGAAAAGCTTTTAGAAGAAGTAGGCGTCATTCAGGATGCCCTGACGAACAATGATTTTTATATCATTGATTCCAAGGTAGAGGAAATTGCAAGAGGTCTTGGGTTAACAGATCTCGGGCTCGATCGTGATGTGACAGAGCTGAGCGGCGGACAGCGTACAAAAGTACTGCTTGCGAAATTGCTATTAGAGAAGCCTGAAATTCTTCTTCTTGACGAGCCGACCAACTATTTAGATGAACAGCATATTGAGTGGCTGAAGCGCTATTTGCAGGAATATGAAAATGCGTTTATCCTCATTTCACATGATATCCCGTTCCTAAACAGTGTCATTAACTTGATTTATCATGTCGAAAATCAAGAACTCACGCGCTACGTTGGTGATTATGATCAATTTAAGCAAGTGTACGAAGTGAAAAAGCAGCAGCTAGAAGCAGCGTATAAAAGGCAGCAGCAAGAAGTGGCTGAACTAAAGGATTTTGTCGCGAGAAATAAAGCACGTGTCAGCACTCGAAATATGGCGATGTCTCGTCAAAAGAAACTCGATAAAATGGACATGATTGAATTAGCAGCGGAAAAACCAAAACCAGAATTCCACTTTAAACCTGCACGTACATCAGGGAAATTGATTTTTGAAACGAAGGATTTAGTCATTGGGTATGACGAACCGCTCTCTCGTCCATTGAATTTAAAAATGGAACGCGGACAGAAAATTGCGTTATACGGTGCCAACGGTATCGGAAAAACGACACTGCTCCGAAGTCTTCTTGGAGAAATATCCCCCATTTCTGGTGAGGTGGAACGCGGAGAATTCCTGCATATAGGCTACTTTGAACAAGAAGTAAAAGAGCAAAACAGCAACACTTGTATCGAAGAGGTGTGGAGCACCTTCCCATCGTACACACAATATGAAGTCAGAGCTGCCCTTGCCAAATGCGGTTTAACGACAAAACATATTGAAAGCCGTGTGTCTGTTTTAAGTGGTGGTGAAAAAGCGAAGGTCCGCCTTTGCAAGCTCATTAACGAAGAAACCAATTTGCTTGTTCTCGATGAGCCGACAAACCACTTGGATGTCGATGCAAAAGAAGAATTAAAGCGCGCATTAAAAGAATATAAAGGCAGCGTCCTATTGATTTCCCACGAACCTGAATTTTATCAAGATGTGGCCACTGAAACTTGGAATTGCGAATCCTGGACAACAAAAGTATTATAACGACAAAAAAGCCTTATATCTTCAAAAGATATAAGGCTTTTTCTAATTAATGACCTGCTTGGATATTCACCAAATGCTTACGTCCAAGGAGCAGGATGATCATGCCTAAGAGAACCACAGCCGCCCCTACATAATAAGGGGTACTTGCTGTGTAAGTTTCAGCGAGAACTCCCGCAATCCAAGGCGCAATCGCACCACCAATAAATCGTACAGCACTGTATGAAGATGATGCAATTGAACGCTCAACAGGAGCTGATCCCATCACAGCCGTCGTCAGCACCGTATTGATTATGCCGAGGATTCCCCCAGCAATGACAATACCGCAAATGACCACGACCACATGTGATGTCCATATTCCAATGCCGAATAAAATCACAGCAAACGTTGCAAAGAGAATCACAAGAGCTGTCAATGTCCCCAATTTGCGATGAATGACCGGCGCTGAGAAGACAGATGTCACAGCCAAAAATAATCCCCATCCAAAAAAGACATAGCCAAGACCATGCTCATCAAGATGAAGCACAAATGGCGAATAAGCTAGAAGAACAAAGAATCCAAAATTATATAAGAAAGCAGCAGATGCCATCGTTAAAAGCCCCTTATATTTCAAGGCTCCAACAGCTTCAAATAATTTCACCTTTTTCTGCGGCTTTTGTATAGGTGGAAGCATAAAGGTAATGGCTAAAAGAGCAACGAGCATTAACACTGCCACGCCAAAGAATGGCCCGCGCCAAGAGATCGTTCCAAGCTCACCGCCAAGGAGCGGCCCGACAGAAATCCCAAGACCTAGTGCCGCCTCATATAAAATGATGGCTTTCGCACTTCCTCCAACAGACACACCGACAATGACTGATAATGCCGTTGAAATAAATAAGGCATTCCCAATGCCCCATCCGCCTCTAAAACCAATTAATTCATTAATGGTTGAAGAAGTACCGCCTAAAGCAGAAAAGACAATAATAAAGATGAGTCCTAATAATAACGTCCATTTGGCACCAATACGACTAGAAATAAAACCGGTAAAAAACATCACAAAGCCGGTGACAAGCAAATAGCTCGTAAATAAAAGAGACACCTGACTTGGAGATGCATGTAATTGTGATGCAATGGCTGGTAAAATCGGGTCTACAAGCCCTATGCCCATAAATGAAATCACACAAGCAAAGGCCACCGCCCAGACGGCTTTTGGCTGTCTAAGCAAACTCGTACGCTGTTTCAATACTTCTTCTTCCTTCATTCCATCAGAACCTTTCCTACAGTTGATTAACAAAATAAAATAAACACGCTGAGGTGTTTATTTTATTTTGTTGACAAAGGGCTAAAATGAACTTTATTTTAGCTCTTTGTCTTCTTTTTCAGCGTGATAGAAAACCTTTGCAGTCTAGGAAGGACGAGCACTGGAGCGGAGCGAATTTGGCATTCGTGAGCACCAGAGCGCAGGACTGACAAAGAATGCGAGGGTTTGTCTACACGCTGAAATAAACACGCTGAGGTGTTTATTTTTGTAATTGCTCAATGGCATGAGCCGCTCTTTCTTTCATCATTTCAAGATCCTTTTTAAAGGATTGAATCGTTTCTAGCTTTTTTGTAATCAATTGATGCTGCACAGTCAGCTGCGCATCAATATCTAACAGTTTCTCTAATCGTTCCTTCGGATCAAGCGACAGCAAGTAGCCTTCTTTATTCAGCTCTAACTGCTTTCCTATTTCCATAAACGATTGAAGCTCTTGTAAAGAAAAGCCAAGTACTTCTTTGGCCTGCATCACTTTCTCCAGTTCTTCCATGTCATCCTCTGAGTAAAGTCTGACACCGCCCTCTGTCCGCTTTGGTGCTGATAATAAACCAATCTCTTCATAGAAACGAATGGTCCGTTTCGTCAGACCGCTTCTTTTCGCCACTTGATCAATTTTCATCCATTCCATCACCAGTGCCTCCTGCTCATCAATTCATGTTTTATTATACACCTTTGTGACCTTAACGTAAACGTTAATGTTTGATCACTTGATTTCTATTGTGGTTTGATGCAGAATAAATAGGAATAATTACGTTTTAAAGGAGGTACCTTATGCGTTCATTTCCATCCAAAAAAGAACGACACGCCCAATTCGGTTCTGTCCCGCCAAGCGCTAGAACAAAACCTTGTCAAAAAGAGGACATGATAGACATCCAACAAACCGAACAGGACTTTTATTTTGATCTGGAACAGGTCGGAATTTGCCGTGTGTCGTACCCTGTACATATTTTGTCTAAAACGACTCCACAGCACCAAACCGCTTCCGCTGATTTTACGATGAGTACATATTTGCCAGCTCATCAAAAAGGCATTCATATGAGCCGTCTCACCGAGCAGCTTCACTCATTTTATGAGAGCGGAAAGCCGGTTGATGTGGATTCCTTAAAAGAATTGACAGCACAGCTTGCCAAGCATATGAATCAGCCATCTGCCTCGATTCAAGTTTCCTTTCCGTGGTACATGGAAAAAAAGAGTCCCATCAGCGGAAAGTCCGGTTTGATGCATGCAGACGTGCAATATGACATCCATTTTCATGAAGAAAACGGATGGATTTGTCATATTGGCTGCACTGCTCAGGTGACAACGTTATGTCCTTGTTCAAAAGAAATCAGTGAATACGGCGCACATAATCAGCGCGGCACTGTATCGATTCAGGTAGAGCTGTTTGAACAAGGTCAACTCCCTGATGACATGAAAGCAGATCTACTGCAGATCATCGAGTCTAATGCGAGTGCGCCTCTTTACCCTGTACTCAAAAGACCAGATGAAAAACAAGTGACAGAAGAGGCCTATGAAAACCCACGTTTTGTAGAGGATGTTGCGAGATTAATTGCGGCAGAGTTGTACGAACAAAACTGGATCAAAGGCTTTCAAATTGAGTGCCGAAATGAAGAATCCATTCATCAGCACGATGCTTATGCCAAATGTTCTTATCAAAAAAAACTGTAGAATGTCTCTACAGTTTTTTTGATAACCTTTATTTTTCATTACTTTCTAATTCTTCAATCATCATCGACAGTTCTGTCCAGCGGTCCATTGCTTGTTCTAGTTCTTCAGCGACGGCTTTTTGCTTGTCCATCAGCTCTTGAATTTTCCCAAAATCACTGCCAGCCTCAGCAATGCTGGCTTCGAGCTGCTGGTGTTTGTCCTCTAGTGCTTGTATCCGATCTTCAATCCCATCCCATTCAAGCTGGTCCTTATAGGATAGTTTTTTCCTCTTTTTCGGTGCAGCTTCTACTTGTTTTTCAGCTGGTTTTGTCTCTGTCCGCTTCTGTTCTTTTTCTTGCTCCATGTAATCGCTGTAAGCACCTTGGAAGTGTGAAATACGTCCATTCCCTTCAAACACAAGCAGACGATGGACGACTCGGTCTAAGAAATAACGATCATGCGACACGGTGATGACTACGCCTGGGAACTGCTCCAAATAATCCTCTAAAATGCTCAGTGTCTCTGTATCCAAGTCGTTCGTCGGCTCATCTAAAAAGAGAACATTCGGCTCTTCCATCAATACCTTCAATAAATACAATCTGCGGCGCTCTCCCCCTGACAGCTTGCGGATAAACGTGCGCTGCATGGATCTAGGGAATAAAAATCTCTCCAACATCTGCTCTGCTGTCACAATGACACCATCTGCCGTTTTGACAATTTCAGCTGTTTCTTTGATGTAATCAATGATATTCAGCTCTTCATTCATTTCGTTATGGTCCTGCGTGTAATAGCCAATGCGGACTGTTTGTCCAATGGTCAATTGCCCATTCGTCGGTTCGATTTTACCCGCCAGGCAATTGAGTAAAGTCGTTTTGCCCACTCCATTCGGTCCGATAAATCCGATACGATCCCCTGGCACGACTAAATCACTGAACTGATCCACAAGGGTTTGACCAGCAAATGTGATGCTGATCTCTTCTGCCTCAATCACTTGTTTTCCAAGCCGGTGAGAACCGATCGCAAAATCAAGCTCTCCCTTTGCATCAGGTCCCTTTTGATCCTTCAGCTCTTCCACTCTGCCGATACGTGCTTTTTGCTTTGTCGTTCGAGCCTTTGCTCCTCTTCTGAGCCATGCAAGCTCACGTCTAAGCAAATTTTGACGTTTCGTTTCTTTTACTTGAGCTTCTGCTTCTCGTTCCGCTCTTTTTTCTAAAAAGACTTCATAATTTCCTTTATATGTGTAAAGCTGCCCCTGATTTAATTCATAAATCCGATTGGCGACGCGGTTTAAGAAATAACGATCATGGGTCACCAGAATGACAGCCCCGCTGTATTGACTCAAGTACCCTTCCAGCCATTCAATGGTTGCGTTGTCCAGATGGTTTGTCGGCTCATCTAAAATCAGCAAACCCGCAGGCTGAATTAAATTTTTGGCGATCGCCACACGCTTTTTCTGTCCACCTGATAACGCATGAACAGATCGGCTCACATCTTTAACGCCAAGCTTTGTCAAAATCGTTTTCGCCGAAAGGTTCGCATCCCATGCGTCGTCCTGATCCATTTTATTTTGCATACGCATAAGCGCTTCTTGTTTTGCCTCGTTTTGTGGATCATGCTCTAAATCAGCCAGTGCCTTTTCATAGGCCTTCATTGTTTGAATCATTGGTGCTGTTCCTGAAAAAATATAGTCGAGAATCGTTTCATCCCCGCTCATTTCAGGATCTTGCTCGAGAAATTCGATATCAAGTGTCCCTGCCTTTGTGATGTCGCCTTCCTCAAATGATTCAAGTCCTGCAATGACTTTTAAAAGCGTTGACTTCCCTGTTCCATTCGGTCCAATTAACCCGATGCGTTCCTTTGGTTCTATATGAAAAGAGATATGATCAAACAGCGTTTTTTCGCCATAGGTTTTATATAATCCTTCTACATTCAATAAACTCATTTTATCAGCCCTTACATAGATTCTTCCTTTATTTTAAATCAGCCAGTAGCAGAAAACTAGTTTTAAAAAAACCCGCTGCTGAAAAGAATGTTTCCTTTTGATGCTCGATACACTATGAAGAGGTGATCTAAAGATGATAACCATTAGTTTATGTATGATTGTGAAAAATGAAGAGGAGGTTTTGGCTGACTGCCTATCTTCTGTTCAAGACATTGTAGATGAGATGATCATTGTTGATACAGGATCAACGGATCAAACAAAGGACATTGCTCACTCCTTTTCAGCAAAGGTGCTCGACTTTGAATGGGTCCAGCATTTTGCAAAAGCACGCAATTTCGCTTTTTCCCATGCGACAAAAGAGTATATCTTATGGCTGGATGCCGACGATGTCCTGCTTGAAGAGGACCGGCAAAAACTGCTTCAGCTCAAACAGACGCTAGATCCCGCAGTAGATGCCGTCTCGATGTTTTACCACGTTGGATTTAGCGAGGACGGTCAGGTGAATTTTAAATATAGAAGAAATCGGCTCGTCAAGCGTGCCTTGAACTTTCAGTGGTATGGGGCCGTTCATGAATTCCTTCAAGTGTATGGCAACATTTTTCCCGCTGATATCGCCGTCACCCATCAAAAGCGTAAGAAAACAACCGCCGGAGAGCCCGGACGCAATCTGCGCATTTATGAAAACATGCTTGCAAAAGGCGAAGAGATGACACCTCGTGATCTCTTTTACTTCGCCAATGAATTACGAGATCACAAGCAGCATGTGAAGGCGATTCGCTTTTATCACAAATTTTTAGCCACAAAACAATGCTGGATTGAGGATGAAATTCGCACATGCCAAAATTTAGCTGACTGCTATTATGCAGTCGGTTTTGAGGAAGCCGCCTTATCCTCCTTATTGCGATCCTTCTTATATGATCAGCCCCGTCCAGAATTTTGCTGCCGGATTGGGGATCATTTCAAAGCACAAAATAAACACAAAGCAGCGATCTATTGGTATGAGCAGGCACTGAAAGCGCCTGAAATCGAAACAGCCTTTACACTGACACAATATAAAACATGGTATCCTCACCTTCAGCTTTGCTATTGTTATTATCAGCTCGGTGATTTGGCTCAAGCGAAAACCCATCATCTTGCATCCTCAGCCCATTACCCAACACATCCGAGTGTGCTGTACAATGAAAAAATATTTGCTGAAGAAACGTAAATCTCCTGTTATCACATCCGCCTGTCAATGACGGCGGATGTCTTTTGATACACATTAGACTTTTGTGACATTTAACACTTTAGTGATTTAAAGCGTTTTTCAACCAATTGACTAAATTGTCATTTACGCATATACTAACATTCGTCTTACGAAAAGATTTATCCATTAGGAGGTCAACATGAGTTCTTTATTTAGAAAAAAGTCTCTCGATCAGCTCATGCTTGAAAGTCAAACGAAGCGGCTGAGCCGTTCTTTGAATACATTTGATTTAATCTTGCTTGGCATTGGCTGTGTGGTCGGGACTGGAATTTTTGTGATAACGGGGGTTGCGGCTGCGAAAGATGCGGGACCTGCGATTATTATATCTTTTATTTTGGCTGCGATCGCATGCGCCCTTGCTGCTTTTTGCTACGCTGAATTTTCCTCGTCCATTCCAGTGTCAGGAAGTGTCTATACGTATTCTTACGCAACACTTGGAGAATTCCTCGCCTTTTTAATGGGCTGGGATTTAATGCTTGAATATGTTGTTGCGCTCTCTGCTGTGGCAAGCGGATGGTCATCCTATTTTCAATCACTGCTCAGTGGATTTGGTCTGCACATACCGAAGGCTTTATCGGCTGCACCCGGAGCCGCTGATGGGGCCATCTTTAACCTGCCAGGCGCACTCATTATTTTACTCATTACCTTTATTGTCTCAAGAGGCGTAAAAGAGAGCACGAAGCTGAATAACATCATTGTGCTCATCAAAATTGCCATTGTCCTCCTCTTTATCATTTCAGGCTTTGCTTACGTTAAACCTGAAAATTGGACACCTTTTATGCCAATGGGCTTCCATGGCGTGATTGCAGGAGCGGCAACTGTCTTTTTTGCTTACCTTGGATTTGATGCAATCGCTAATGCATCAGAAGAAGTCAAAAACCCGCAAAAAGCGATGCCAATCGGAATTATTGGCGCGCTCGGCGTTTGTACGATTTTATACATCGGGGTTTCATTTGTCTTAACCGGCATGGTTCACTATACGAAACTGAATGTCAGTGACCCTGTCGCTTTTGCTTTACAAGTGGTTGGACTGAATAGTGTCGCTGGTATTATATCGGCAGGTGCTATTATTGGGATTACGACCGTGTTAATTGCACTTGTCTACGCTCAGGTTCGTTTAACCTTTGCCATGAGCCGAGATGGACTCATGCCAAAAATCTTTTCAAACGTTCATCCAAAATCGAAGACACCGGTTGCCAACACTTGGCTGACAGGCGCTGTTGCGGCATGTATCGTTGGTTTCGTCAACTTATCAACACTTGCTAATTTAGTCAGCATCGGTACACTTGCGGCCTTTACGGTGATCTCGATCGCTGTGATCATACTCCGGAAAAAACATCCGAATATGAAAACAGCGTTTAAAGTACCCTTTGTTCCTGTTCTTCCCATCATTAGTGCGGTCATTTGTATGATCTTGGCTGCCACACTGAAATGGGAGACATGGCGAGCCTTCCTCATCTGGGTAGCCATTGGTGTCGTTGTGTATTTTACCTACGCAAGACGCAAAAGCCATCTGAATCAAACACAATAGAAAAGAGACACGGGGAATCCCGGTCTCTTTTTTTGTTTAAATCACACTGTTTTTCACTGAATTCGAGTCCACCATATCTGGATCGAGTACGCTTGAAATCGGAATGACAAGCGGTGAACAATCTCCATTGTCCTCACCAAAACCTTGGTTCAATTTCATCGAGAGAAAATAATCGATCTGCTGATAAGGTCCTAGCGTCAGTGATGCCCCCCGATCCATTGCATTGATTTTAAAAGCACCGACATTGACGACTGAGGGTGAGAATAACATCACACATCACTTCCTTGGAATAGGTTTAGCTGCTGGCGAAAAAGAGGCAGGTGAGTCCACTTGATCTCGATCATCTACATGGCTCTTTGTTCCGACAAAACCGCTGGCATCTCCAAAATTCTGTCCGTACCCCTGATTTTTTTTATCTGAGTTTTGCCACTCTGCTAACAAATTTTGTCCGACATTCACCGCCGACGCATTTTCAAAGGAATTAATTTTTAACATGAAAATATTAATATTGATATACGGAGTTGGTTGAACCACAGATAAACCTCCTTTTTATAGGTATATGCGAGCACCCATCAAGTATGTTAACAGGAGGTCTTCACATGGACTTCGAAAAAATGAAGCAGTGGATGGACATTGCCCAGCAAATGCATGGAGATGATTTTTGGAAAATGATATTCGATGATGAGCAAAGATCTCCCTTTATGGCAAATGGTCCGTCTCCATTTACATTCTCGCAGCAAGATCAGCGAGGAACAGATGCATCGTTTCCACCAGTCGACATTGTGGAAACCCCTACTGAATTTCAGTACTTAATTTATTTGCCTGGCTACCGGAAGGAAGATGTTCAGGTGCTGTCATATGGTGAATATTTAGTTGTAAAAGGACAGCGTTTTTCCTTTTTTAACGAACAGGATTTTCGCCAAAAACAAGGAAAGTATGGTCCGTTTGAAAGAAAAATTCGGCTCCCAGATATGATTCTTGGTCAAATGAATGCGGCCTTTAAAGACGGCGTGCTATACATTCGCCTGCAAAAGGATGAAGGAAAAGCAACTGCGATTATCATAGATGACGAATATTAATACTGACTGCGTCTATTAGATCACGATCATCAATCGTTTCAATTGGCAAGATCGTGATCACGCCATCGGCATTTTGTTCACCAAAACCATTGTTTCTTTTGATCGTCGAGCAGTGATTTCGTACGATCGTCGAACCGAATGTCATCGAGGACCCTGTACCAATCGTATTCGTCTTCATATGGGTAATCTGAATGCGTGTAGGCAGCATGCCCTTCTCCCCTTTCATGTATCTCTATAAGTATATACTGGGTAGCTTTTCCATAGACTAGAGCAAGGCGAAAGAAAAGGTTGTGGTCCATTTGAAACATTTCATTCAATCACTCTTTAAAAAAACTGAATCCAGTCCATCCCCATCTGTCGTCGAGCTGGAAAAAAGACTCACCGCTCTTGAGCAAAAAATGTCTGCACCTGCTCCGCCTGTCTCGGAGGATACGCACATTCATATTGAATCACTGCATGTGGACAAAATTGACTACCATTTAGAGTTTGGTGAGCTTTCCATTGATCAGCTTAAAGGCAGACTCAACATTGGAGCCACCTATTACACGCCAAAGGACCCGCACCTCAAAAAGGCAGCTTCAGTACCGAAGCCAAAAGAAACAAAAACACCAAAAGTCTCCATTCGATCAAAGTCTTCATCTCAGAACGACCGGAAGCCAAAAATAAACCGCAAGCACAATCGCTACAATACTGATCACATTTAACCAAAAGCCAGCCTTGACCATATCAGATATTTTCAGCACGTCCGCACTAAAGACAGCCGCATTTGGCGGTGTGGAGATTGGCAGCATAAATGCACATGAAGATGCTAACGCAGCCGCAGCCATTAAGCCGTACGGCTCCATGCCAATTGCAAGTCCAAGCCCTACTGTAATCGGAATGATCATGTTCGCAACTGCTGTATTAGACATAATTTCGGTCATAAATAAAATTGAAGCCGTTAAAATAATCAGCAGCATGAGGTAAGACAGCCCATTTAAATGCTGTAAATTTTCCCCGATCCATCCTGTTAGATTCGTTTCCGCAAATCCTGTAGCGAGCGAAAGCCCGCCTCCAAACAAAAGCAAAAGCCCCCATGGCAGCTGTTTCATATCCTGCCATTCTAGTATTCTCTCTCCATTTGTCGCTGGAATGAGAAATAACAGCATCGCCCCAAAGATTGCGATCGACGTATCCGAGACAGGAAGCCCGCCAAACAAAAAGATTTTAAAGATCCATAAAAAAGCCGTCATAAGAAAAATAGCAAAAACCCATTTTTCTTCTTGTTTCATTTTGCCTAAATCCTCTAAACCCTTCCGTATAAACACTGCTCCCATTTCCCCTGTGTGCTCTACCTTGAATTGTATCTTGGTCAAATACAGAAATAAGAGAATGAGCAGAACAGCCGCCACCGGAAAACCAAACAAAAACCATTCAAAAAACATAATTTCTCGATCTAACAGCTTTTTTGACATCGCCGCAAAAACAGCATTTGGCACAGACCCAACGAGTGTCGCCAGTCCGCCAATAGAGGCTGAATAAGCGACCGATAATAGGATGCTTTTACTGAATCGGTCAAGAGATGCACCAGACAAAATATCGTTCGCCTTCACCTCTTTAATCACAGCCAGTGCCACAGGCAGCATCATCAGTGCTGTGGCTGCATTCGAAATCCACATAGATAGAAAAGCCGTTGCTATCATAACCCCTAATACAATGCGGTCACTTCTTGTGCCAATGATGTTTAAAATATGTAAAGCCATTCTTCTATGTAAATTCCATTTTTCAATGGCAATGGCAATCATAAATCCACCCATGTACATAAAAACAATCGGATCTCCATAAGCTCTTGATGTTTGCTCCATCGATAGCCCACCAAGTGTTGGCAAAAGGATGATGGGCAATAAAGAGGTCGCCGGTATAGGCAAAGCTTCTGTGACCCACCATGTCGCAGTCCATGCTGTAATGCCAAGTACCACTCTCGCTGCATAGGTCAATTCACTTTCTGGAATGAGCAAAAAAATAGGCAAAAAGAAGATCGGTCCAAGAACAAGTCCAGTTAGATTCACTTTTTTATAAACGATCACAATTCCCCCTTCATGAAAACGCTTTTAAAATTTTTCTAATTTTTCACATTCGATGATCACATAAAAAATCCTTTAAATCATAAGAAAAAATGAAGATATCCTTAAGCAGCAGCTGTGTCTTGCTTCATATTTCCACTTCATGTCTTGGTCTATTTTCATAGGAGAAACTATACAAATCCTACACAGTAACTGTAAACTATAGAGGATCTAATCAAAAATTGAGGTGTTTTCATTGTATACAGATCAACGAAAATCATTTTGGAAACAGAAAAAAGTCATCATTCCCCTTCTTAGCATCATCGTGATTGCTGCTGCTCTCTTTTTCTTAAAAGATTCGCTTTTCTCAAAAGAAAAAGAGGCGCTGAAAGCCGCTGAATCCTTTACGAAACATCTGGAGAAAAAAGAATTCACGAAACTGGCAGATGAGGTCACAAGTGGCTCTCTGAAAGCCAGTGACTTTTCTAAAAAACAACTTGCCGAAAAATACGATAAGATCTTTAGCGGCATTGGTGCAAGTGATCTAAACGTCTCAAACGTCAACGTAGAAAAACAGGACAAAGGAAATGGGTATCAATTCACCTATGAAGTCACGATGAAAACGTCACTTGGAAAACTGAACAAACTCTCTTACAAGGGCGTTCTCTCCGAAGAGGATAACGAGTGGAAAGTAGACTGGAAACCAAATCTCATCTTCCCGCAAATGGAAACGGGTGACACCATCAAAGTGACAACGGATCCTGCGGTACGCGGAAATATTGTAGATCGAAAAGGGCGCACGTTAGCCGAAACAACTGGTGGACACGCACTTGGCATCATCCCTGGAAAACTCGGGACAGGCACGGAAAAAGAAAGCAACATCAAAAAAATCAGCAGCGCTTTTGATATAGATGAAGAGCTGATTCAAAATCAGCTGAAACAAGCATGGGTTACAGATGACACATTTGTCCCGCTAAAGTCTATGTTAGAGCAAAAGCCGATTCCAAAAGACATAAATGGCGTCACCTATCAAACGAAGGAAATGCGCTACTATCCATATAACGAAGCCGCTGCTCATCTGACAGGCTATGTGGGAAAAGCAAATGCGGATGATATCAAAAGAAATCCAGCTTTAAAGGCGGATCAAATCATCGGCAAAACCGGCCTTGAATTCACATTTGACAAGAACTTAAGAGGACAAGATGGCGGAAGCATCCTCATTATCCATGATGAAACAGGTATTGAAGAAACATTACAAAAAACAGACCGAAAAGACGGAAAAACAGTCAAGCTGACCATTGATGCATCTTTACAGAAAAAAGCCTATCAACAGCTGAAAGGTGAAAAAGGGGCTGTCACCATTATGAACCCATCATCAGGTGATTTATTAGCGCTTGTTAGCACCCCTTCTTACGATGTCAATTTAATGACCAACGGGATCACGCCTAAACAATATCAAGCATACAGTGAAAATCCCGATCTTCCATTCCAAGCTCGATATGCGAGCAGATATGCACCAGGATCTACATTCAAAACCATTACAGCAGCGATTGGACTGGAAACAGGTGTCACAAAACCTAATAAAGTACGCACCATTCATGGACTGAAATGGCAGAAGGATCAATCTTGGGGAAATTATCGCATTACACGGGTACATGACAAAGAACAAGTCAATATGGTCGATGCCCTCGTGTACTCAGATAATATTTATTTTGGACAGGAAGCCCTTGAAATCGGCAAAGATACTTACGAGAAAAAAGTGAAAACATTTGGATTTGGTGATGATTTAAACATGCCGTTTACAATGAAACCGGCACAAGTGTCTAACGACGGAATCAAATCAGACATCTTACTTGCCGACTCAGCATATGGCCAAGGAGAATTACTCATGTCACCAATTGAACAAGTACATGCCTATTCTCCATTTGCAACAGGAGGAAAGCTTGTGTACCCTCGAGTCATTCAGGATGAAAAAACAGCATCACCAAAACAGATCATCAAAGAAGATACAGCAAATACGGTGAAGGACGCACTCACTCAAGTCGTCACCAATTCAAACGGAACCGCTCACTCGTTGCAAATAAAAGGGGCTGATATAGCCGCTAAAACGGGAACAGCGGAACTAAAGAGCAAACAAGGTGCGACAGACGGTACTGAAAATGGATTTTTACTTGCGTTTAATCCTAAAAAAGAAGATTATGTCCTCGTCGGCATGATTGAAGGTGTGAAAAACCGTGGAGGCAGTGGACTTGTCATTCAAAAAATGAAGCCTGTCATCGCTTCTTTCTATAAATAACCCTTTAGAGACACATGCTCCATCAAGCGCATGTGTCTCTTTTTTTCTAAATCATGACAATTTGCTATTGTTTTATAGTTCACCTTATGAATAAAATGAGGAGAATGAAAAAAGAAACAAGTTGAATGAAAGGAGGAAGTCTCATTGGCTATTGCTGCTCAAACAAAGGATAAACCTCAAAAAGCGGTCACCGGTTCAACGGTTTATCCTATTTTATTGATTATTGGTATTTGCCATATGCTCAACGACACATTGCAAGCTGTGATTCCTGCCATGTTCCCTATTTTAGAACGCTCAATGGGGCTGACCTTTACTCAATTAGGGCTAATCGCCTTTACATTAAATATGGTCTCCTCCGTCATGCAGCCTGCGATCGGGTGGTACACAGATAAACGGCCGATGCCCTATGCACTGCCTATTGCATTATTTTCAAGTGCTGTCGGCATTTTCGGCCTTGCGTTTGCGCCATCATTTGCGACCATCCTACTGTGCGTCGTCTTTATTGGACTCGGCTCTGCGATTTTCCATCCAGAGGGCTCACGGGTTGCCAACATGGCAGCTGGTCCTAGACGGGGTCTTGCTCAATCCATCTATCAAGTCGGCGGAAATACAGGTCAAGCCTTTGCTCCACTAATCGCTGCATTCATGCTCGTCCCTCTCGGTCAGCCAGGTGTGGCTTGGTTTACGATTGTTGGAATGATTGCTGTCGGTTTCCTTCTTTATATTTCGAGATGGTACGCAAGAAAGCTTCAAACCATTCGAGCACAAGCGAAAAAAGCGCCTGCAAAAGCAGCAAGATCTGAACTTCACCGCAAGTCAGCGCTCACAGCACTTGGCATTATCGTCTTTCTTATTTTCGCGCGTTCTTGGTATGGAAATGCGATCTCGAATTTCTATGCGTTTTATGCGATTGAGCAATATGGTTTGACGATTAAAGAATCACAAACTTATATTTTCTTATTTCTTATATTGGGTGCGATTGGGACATTTTTAGGCGGGCCGCTTGCAGACCGCTTCGGCAAGAAAACCGTCATTTTAATTTCTTTATTGGCATCCTTTCCGCTTGCCCTACTTCTCCCATTTGCCGGACCGGTTGTTGCTTATGTTTTACTTGGACTCATTGGGATCATTCTGACCTCAAGCTTCTCTGTCACCGTGGTCTATGCCCAAGAACTATTTCCCGGGAAAATTGGCACAATGTCTGGTTTAACTGTTGGACTTGCGTTTGGTATGGGAGCGATTGGATCCGTTGCCCTCGGCTCATTAATTGATGCAGTCGGTTTAACGCCTACCATGATCGGTGTCGCCTTTTTACCGATATTAGGCATCCTAGCCTTCTTACTGCCAAGCGATCAGACCATAGCGAAATGGAATGAATCATAAAAGGTAAAAACCGCTCAATAAATGAGCGGTTTTTTCATATCTCATAAAAATGCGTGTCAGGAACATGCTTCTTTGCAATAAACCCCTGCTGAAAGTCTGGAAAGACCTTTTGCACCTGTTTAATTTTCAGATGAATCAAATCCGCATACGGAATATACAAATGATCCACAAGAGTGTGTTCTGTCATATAGTAATACCAATTCAGATTAAAGTTCTTTTCATCAATGATCGTAAAGGCAGAAAAATGATAGAACAGCAGTGGACATTCGTCGAGATACATATCTCCTTTCACAACGGAGAGCTTATAGTTTTCAATATTCCAAATCGCTGCATTGGCACCTTTAGATGCCACCACATGGACACCCTCAAAATCATCGACCCATCTTTCAACATACCGCTGATCACCATATGTCTTTTTTTCCGTATCCATTTCTACTGTACAGTGCGCAATGCAGTTCTCTTTCCACTGCGTCACAGCCCGTTTGGCCACATCTGTGTTTCGACAGCCTACAAACCCAGTATTAAAACGGCCGGATAATTCATAAAAGTGATAGAATCGCTTGGAATTCATATGATCTGTCAAAAATACATGAGCGAGTGGATTTTCTGCAAATATCGCCTCTGGATCATGATAAAAATACAAATCCGTATCCAAATGAGCGAGATAATCTGCATCAGAGGACTCAAGAATTTTGAGTAGAAACGCAGGCTTAAGCGTCCAACAATACTCGTGGAACGTACGATCCGCCTTTGCTTTTCGCAGCGAATCATCTTCCACATCTTCAAGCTGTTCATATTGGACATGTGGATGAGGAAATTGACTTAACACCTTGTAAGCCAAAGGATCAGCACATAAGACAGAAAGTTTGTATGATTGAGCCGTCTGTTCAAGTGAATGAATCAGCGCCAGCAGCTTAAATACATGGGTATTCGACACAATGGTTGTGAAATGATAGGATGCCATCTACAACACATCCACTTGGAACAAGTCAACATGCAGCAGCTCTTTTGTGAGCCCTTGAATGGCTTCTGCCAGCACCGTGCATCCATGTTCCTGCTTGGCAAGTTTGGCCGTCTCTGACAGCTTTTTCAAAGGGAAATGCTTTGCCGTCAGCACGTCCTTTTGATCACGTTTAATGCCCACATTCCGCTCTGTGATCATATGAAGCAGCTCCAAAAAATAAGCGAGCAGATCATCATATGCTGCATTCTTACGCAGCTGGCGAATGTCTTTCACGATATCATTTGTCACGGTATGAGAAAATGGTCCAGAGAAAGCCAAATGAACATCAATCGAATCAATATTGTTGTACTTCTCGCACATATACAAAATGTTATATTTGATGTCATCGAATGACGTTAAATTACTTGGATGTTCCTGATGCACACTTAAAATATCCTCACGCAGCTCAAATGAGAGGCCAAGCTGATGCAGACGAATGCCTAAATCATAATCCTCAAACCCGTATCGAACGATTTTTTCATCAAACATCCCTAGTTCCATGACATGCTTTCGCTTGACGGAAGAGTTATTTGTGATAAAAAATCGCCACGGCAATTGATAAGAACTTAAATCATAGTCGTACGTGTTTAAAATGTCTTTCAGAATATCAATAAATTCGGACTGCAAGTCGAAGCTTCTCTCTAGAAATGCTCCGTTTTTTATTTCCTCCATCGACACAAGAGACGTTTTGTCTTTCATTTTCCGCTGATACAGCCCTTGTTTTTTTAATCGCTTCACATGATCTTGATCAAAACCGGTGTAAAAATAACGGTAGATTCGCTTCCAGCATACACCGCAAATGACACGGTCCTCATGATCAGCATGTGCCTCTGCGTGCTTTTGAATAAATTGGGGCTCTGCCAACATATCGCTGTCATGGAATATTAAGAGGTCTCCCTCTGCCTCACGAATGGCATGATTGCGCCCCTTGGCAATTCCTTGATTGACAGGAATACGCACCTTTTTGAATGGAAAGTTCACCTCAATGTTTTCGAGCATTTCCATCGTGCCGTCCGTTGACCCATTATCAGCAACAATGACCTCAAATGGAATATCGGTTTCCTGAAGCGTTAAGGAAAAGAGGCTCCCTTCTAAACGCTCTTTCGCATTATAACTCGGAATAATGACGCTGACCTTCGGCTTTTCATTCATGCGCCATCCTCCTCCAGTTTGGCATAGCCGTTAAACATCGGATTGACTTGTTCTACCGATTCAATCACATGACGCAGCACTTCCCGATAGGCTTCTTGGAAAAATGGCAAGTCATCTCTTCCTTTTTCATGGATTTGCTGCATATCATCTTTGCTTAAGATCCGAAAACCACTGAAATGATAGCAAATGAGTGGGCTTCCATCCTCAAGCAAAATACGTCCATTCTCTTCCTGATAAGAATGCTGGCCATAATTCCAGTGACCAATATTCACACCCTTTGTTTGAATATCTTCTACTTTTTCAAACAGCATCGGCATATGATCCAAATACCCTTGATCGCCAAATTTCCCCTCTCCAGGCGCATTTTTGCATTCCTTTAGACATTCTTCTTTCCACCAGCTCAGGCACTTCCGGCCGGCTTCATCTCCTTTAAAATGCAGGAATCCTGAATTATAGCGCCCTAAAAGTTTCTGAAGCATCTTCACTTCCTCTGGATCAAAGCTTGGAATGACAATATCCCCTCTTGATAGAAGCACAGACGCATCAGGCTGATTTTGAAAAATCACTTGTGGACGCTCATAAAAGAACAAATCCGCATCAAGATACGTCACTTCCTCCGCCTGGTCCTGCTTAAATAGCCACTCAATCCAAATCGGTTTTAATGTCCAGCAATATTCCGAATCATTTCGTTCCTTTTTGATCTCTAACAGCTCTGGCGTTTCAAGCTCACGTACATGAACAAGATCGACATGCGGGAAATTCATTTGATGAAGCAAATCAAATGCAGCATCATCCATACATAACGTCTTGATGACAGCATCATCTTCTACTTGCTTCAACGATAAGAAAAACGCAATGGCTTGATAAAGTCTTCCACTTGATAGAACCGTACAATATATGCTGTTCATCTGTATACACCTCTATTTTTGAAAGAATTCGCGATACCATTCAATTGTCTTTTCTAACCCTTCATCAATGGAGTAATCAGGCTTCCAATCAAGCAGCTTTCTCGCCTTTTCTGCTGATAAATATTGATGCTTAATCTCATGCGTTCCTTGATTCAAAATACGAGGTTTTAGTTCACTGCTCATTGCCTTTAAGATTTTATCAACGAGCTCAAGCACGGTCAGCTGAATTTCATTACTAAAATTAAAGGCTTCTCCTGCAAGCCCTTTTTCCTCCATTTTTTCAGCTAGCAGTAAATAAGCCTTGACCGCATCTTCAATATAGAAATAATCACGAATAAAGGTTCCGTCACTTCTAATTTCTGGCGCCTTTCCCTCTAACACAAGCTGGATGGTTTGCGGAATGATTCGGTTAAAATTCAAATCCCCGCCTCCATATAAATTACCGCAGCGCGTAATACAAACCGGAAGACCATATGTGTTGTAGTACGTGTGGGAAATTAAATCTGCACAGCTTTTTGACACATCATATGGATGCTTGCCGTTAAGCGGCATGTCTTCATCATAAGGAAGCTGCTCTTGATCCCCGTATGCTTTATCACTCGATGCCACAATCACTCGTTTGATAAGCGGCTGTCTTCTGCATGCCTCCAGCACATTCCATGTTCCTAAAATATTGGCTTCAAATGTAGAGACCGGGTGACGATTTGCGACCCCAACAATCGCTTGGGCAGCCAAATGAAAGACTGTATCAATCTCATATTCTCCTAACGCACGTTCTATCGTTTGCATGTCCTCAAGTGCGCCTTGGACGACATTCATCTTTTCAAATTGACTGCCTTGATATAAGTTCGATCTTGGCACCTGATCACGTACAAGCCCTGTTACGTTTGCTCCTTGATCTATCAATTCCTTGACGAGGTAACTCCCTAACAATCCCGTACACCCAGTCACAAATACGTTTTTCCCATTCCAAAATCCGCTCATGCTGTCACCAAACCTTCCATGGTTGTTTTCCTTCATTCCACATGCCGTTGATTTCTTTCAAGTTTTTATACGTATCAATTGCTGTCCAAAATCCGTGGTGCTCATAGACTGCAAGCTCTCCATCATTCGCCAGCTTTTGAAGAGGCTCTGCTTCAAAGACGCATTGATCATCATCTGTTAAATAATCAAAAACCTTTGGAGACAACACAAAAAATCCTCCGTTGATCATCCCGATACTGTCTGTCTTCTCAGAGAAGGATTGTGCCATCCCGTTATACACCTTCAGCGTGCCGTACTGTGATGTCTTTTCAATTCCTGTGACAGTGGCAGCTGCTCCAAGCTCTTGATGGCGCTTGAGCAAATGAAACATATTGATATTGGCAAGTCCGTCACCGTACGTCATCATAAATGTCTCATCACCAATATAATCCTGTACCTGCTTTAACCGCCCGCCTGTCATCGTATTCTCACCCGTATCTAAAAAAGTGATTTTCCAGTTCTCCGAATTCCCTAAAAGCTTCATTTCTCCTGTCGACATATCCAGCTGCATGCTGTGATGCCTCCAGTCGTAGTTGAGAAAATACTCTTTGATTTTCTCTCCTTTATATCCAAGCAATAAGATAAACTCGTCTACACCGTAATACTGATAGATTTTCATAATATGCCATAGAATAGGCCGATCTCCGATCATAGCAAGTGGTTTAGGAAGCGCTTGTGTGACCTCACTCATTCTCGTTCCCTTTCCTCCGCAGAGAATGACTGCTTTCATCTTCTCCCCTCATCTCTCTATGAAAATTTTTGATTGAAAACCCTATCTTCATGCGGAAAATCAGTACATGTACCCTTATACTTTGTCCGACATCAGGTTTTGAATCTACTCTATTCATATGTTGGAATAAGAGAGGGTGCCACCTAGCATTTAACTATTTTTACAAACAAAAAAGAGCGAGATTTGCATTCTCGCTCTTTCAAAGTTTAAATTGTATATTTTCAGGGCAGATGGTATGATAAACATGTGCATATACAGCACAAACAGCCTCTTTCGATAAAGAGACTACTAGATTGAATGAACTCAAGTGGCAGCTTGCTTCATTCTTAATATGAATCACGGAGGTGAATTCCCATGGCACAAAATGTACTTTGTGAAGTGAACTCTTGCCGTTTTTGGGCTGACAACAGCTGTACAGCCTCTACCATTAAAATTGGTAAAAGCACAATGACTGACGTGACTCGCAATGCTGAAACGGATTGCGAAACATTTGAAACAAAATAATACATGATTTTCTGAGATGAAGGAACTGGCAGGTTCCTTCTTTTCTTTTATCATTCTATCAAGAATGATAATTATTATCAAGCGTTTTTCACGAAACATTTCTCGGGAAATAATGACACGATATTTCTCCATTCGTTGACGATTTTCACTCCTTTTTCTATACTCAACATATCCAAAGAAGAAAAAGTGGTGACCAATCAGTGGATTTTACGATACGATTTCTATCATTCTATGTCGTTGAAATAGAAGGCAAAGAGGAACAAGCAAATAAACGGTTTAAACATTACCAAACATTAGACCAAGAAGAATTTGAACAAAGTGAGCTGAAGGACTTTCTAGACGGTGAGCTTAAAAAAATCGTCAAACGAAAAGTGGACAGACACCCTAAGTCTGAGCAAGTACCGACTAAAATTGGCCGATTTATTGTAGAACCCGGGCATGAACTCGATTCAAATCCAAACTACAATTTATTTCATCAGACGAGATTTGCAGATACAAAAGAAGTATTTAACGAATGCAGTGAACAATTTGTTCGCACCTATTTAGATACAAGTGCTGTCAGAGGCGGCGTGTTTTTGGTTGCATCTGCGGTTCCTAAAAAGTATTTCGATGACTCTTTTGTCTTTATCATGAAATGCGATTTTGAACAGAAAGTCGCTTCTATTGCTGATACATCTACCTTGATCAAAAAAGTAGAAATGGCGATTACAACAAAAAACATGAAATCGATTCAATACCCGTTTATGCCAGAAGAAGGCATGACAGAGGAAGCCGAAGTGAAAATTCATCAATCCTCACACGCTCGTTATTTTGAAGACTTTCTGAAATTCGTCGAATACGGAGAATCGATGCCTGAAATCATGAAATCACAGGTCATGAATATGGTGCAGGAACATGTATTTGAAACATTTCAGGATGAAAGTGAAGAATTAAAACAATTTGAAGAGGACCTTGAAATATGGGAAGCAAGTGAAAAACGGGAGATTCGGGAAACACTCGATACAGAACAGGTCACGCTAGCAGCTTCTCATATTGTGGAACAAACCCCTGATATCACGATGAAGATGCGTCTAGGCGAAACAGAAATTAAAGGACTTTTAGCCGACTTCGGCCACTCGATTCATATCGCAAAGGTCAACAATCGATATGTCGTGCTCGTTGAAGCAGATCAAATTGTATTTGAAAAAGGAAGCACACCTGTTGAATTCCATAAACCCAATGGATTGAAAGAGGTCGTCAGCCAACTCACGCAAAAAGCCTATGATTCAGACTTAGAATAAGAGAATATGACTGCCTCCTGCGATTAGCTGCATGAGGCAGTTTTTTATATAACGCTTTATTTTTTACACTGCACTAGAAGAAACATGCTGCCCGCTTCTTATCCACATGCTGACGAGCATTAAACTTATGATAAGCATCAGCCAAAAGACGCTGTTTGTTCCGAAAAACTGGATCAACGTATACCCACACAAAGGTCCTAAAGCAGCCCCCATATCTTGAACAAAAGAATAGCTGGCGAGAAAGCGGTTCTTATCTGTTTGAGCAGAAGCTTTTTGAAAGGCAAGTGTATCGGTGAACGTTGTGACAATTGTTGCCATTAGTTGAATCAAAAGCAGCATCAATAGGAACCAGCCGCTTACCTTCAGCATGATTACCAGAAAACTGAGCCCTCCAAATGAAAGAAACATCCAGCATAACATTCGTTCCTTCATCACAAGACGATCAAACCATTTGCCCGTTCTCGGTGCGAGAAATGGTTCCCATCCCCACCTGAGTGCTTGAATAACACCGCTTAAAGCCGAAGCTCCGATGACAAAGCCAAACAGAGTCAATTCATCTTGGTCAATCTTTGCTTCAATGACATGACTCAGCGTGGATGCGAATAAACCTTGGATGATCAGTGCGATCAGCATGCCTGTTATCAGTACTTTTACCACATCTCGTGTAAACCACTTCTGTTTGATGCCATGATACACCTGCGTGCCTTCTCTCTTTTCAATTTCATCCAACGATACATAAAAAATGCAGCCCATTAATGTGAGTAAGCCAAAGACAAGCGTCATGGACTGAAAACCGATCAAGCTGGCAAGGATTCCCCCAAATAACATGCCAAATAAACTGCCAAGCCGGTAAAGCCCATTATAAAGACCCGTCAAATGTCCTTGTGAGCCTTCGTCCATTTCAGCCAAGACCCTCATCCCACTCATACGGAGTAACGTCCAAGCGAGACCCCATGCACAGCGGCAAATCAATAGCAGCCAAAATCCACTCATACCATATAATATCGTGGTCACTGACGCGATCATAATTGCGATCAGTACACCGGTCTTCATTGGGATATATCGATAAAGCCACCATACGACAGGTGCTAGCGGGATACGAATGAATCGGTTGATAGACAGCAGTAACCCCACCTCCCAAATGGATGATAAACCAATCTCTTTCCAATAGACCGGGAGAACAATATAGAGCATTGAATCCCCAATAAGAGCAAATGCTGTGATGAGCGCAATTGACACAACTTGCTTTTGACGACGATCCATTTTTTCTTCCCCCTTCGCTACCTTTACGATAAGGGATACCTTATAATAAATCTAATGAATGTTTTTGATTGAATCATCAAAATAATTGATAGGCGGTGCAAAGATGAATTTACATGCCCTCCGTATTTTTGCAAAGGTAGCCGAAACAAAAAGTGTCACACAAACGGCAGACGTGCTGTCTTTGACGCAGCCGGCTGTGACGGCACAATTACGAAGCATTGAACGAGAGATCGGCTTTCGTCTTTTCAAACGAAACGGCCGGGGAATTACCCTGACGGAGATGGGAAAGATCCTGTATCCATATGCCCGGCAAGTATTCGAGGCGGAAAAAGAAGTAGAATATCAGATCACCCTTCTGCAAAACGGAAAAAAAGGAAGACTCAGAATTGCTTCTACCTATGTACCACTTAACTTTTTGCTGCCTGATTGGCTTGCCTCTTTTAAAACATCATCGCCACAGACAGACATTGAATTAAAAAGCGGAAACTCCGCTCAAGTGATCGAAAGCCTGCTTCAATATCAATCAGATGTGGCGATCGCCGTAATAGAGGACCTGCACCACGAAGATCTTCACACCTCTCACTTAACTGATTTAAGTTATGACTTTATCGTGCCTGTGGATCACCCGTTAAATGGACTAACCGTCCCCCTAGAACGCCTAAGCCATGAACCCTTTTTAATGCGAGAAGAAGGCAGTTCGACGAGAGACAAGCTTTTTTCCCTTTTTACCGCTAAAGGAATTAAAAAACCGACCGTTGATTTACAATTCAGTGGTGTCCACGAAGCCATTCAAATGATCAAAGCTGGCTATGGCATCACCCTTGTTCCTCGTGACGCTGTTCAGCGCAGCTTAGAACGTGGAGAGATTGGGCGCGTGTATATCGAAGGAATTGACATTATCAGACCTGTTGTGGTCTGCAAACGGGCGAATGACCTTGAGGAAAATAGGACGGTGAATGCTTTTCTGCAAATGAAAGACATCGGACCCTTTATAGCACCTGACTCCAATTAAAAAAGTGCCTGCTTCAGCAACAGGCACTTTTTCTATTCGGATGGCTGAACAAGATCAAATGGGACCGCTTTTGAAGCTTTCACTAATTGTTCTGGTGTGATGAGGATTTCATTTCCCCATTCTCCTGCTCCAATCCCTAATATCTCTTCCTCCAATAACGAAGCTTCAATGATCGTGCGGAATCCTTCTGGCTGCCAGCAAAACGGCGGAATCGAACCAATTCGATAGCCCGTCACTTCAAGAACCTTCTCCGGTGAAGCCATTTTAATATTACGGGATCCGGCCGCTTTCTTTAGTTTCCCTGACTTAATATGCTGGTCAGCGCCAACCATCACAAGCAGCTGCTCCCCTTCTCCTGTTTCAAAGATCAATGTTTTGATCATTTGTCTTTCACGAAAACCAAGGGCTGCCGCTACATTTGCTGCTCCTTTTTCTGTTTCGGCAGAAAATGTTTTGATCTCATATGGGATGCCATGTTTGTCCAAAAAGTCATGTGCTGGTAATTTTCTCAAGTGATTGAACCCCTTTCCTTACAGTGTCCTTCATTTAGCTTATCACAATCTTCTCATCCTTAAGATGTATTTTTCAATGGGAAGCCTCCGAACCCTTCATCACCATGCTATACTAAACATGTTTTTGAAAAGGAGCCGGTTTGATATGGGAAACAAGTTTTGGTGTTATACAAGCAGTAAAAGCCTTCTCATGTTGAGTGATATTTTATTTTTGATGACGATCACGTTAGTTATTTATCAAGATACACAATCTGTCGCCTATGCGGCTGTATTTCCGCTCATAAGAACGCTATGTCAGCTATTGGCTGGACTCCTCTCTCCTGTTTTGACAGATCTCTTTCAAGCCAAGCGTCTATTGAAATGGGTCCCTCTTTTACGTATTGGGATGCTCGTCGTGTTCACGACCCAATTTGATTTCTTTCAGCAGCACCTCGTCTGGCTGTTTAGCGCGTTCGTTTTAATTTCCATCACAGGCGGATTCATCAGCCCTTTATTACAGGCCATCATGCCGATGCTTGTACCAACAAATCAGCTTGTGAAAGCGAACAGTACAGCTTCCGTTTTTTATCAATCTGTTCAAATCGCCGGCTATTCGTTTACTGGAATGCTCGTTCTGTTGATTGGTCCATTTTATTTAATGTGGGCCTCTTGTTTCATGATTGTGTTGTCCTATCTATTGATCATCCCTGTTTTTTCTCTACTCAAGCAAGAAAACACGGTTCAAAAAGCAAATAAGATGAACAGGTTCAAAGATGGCTGGAAGATCATTTGGACAAACAAAACTGTTCGCACCCTGACCTTCATGGATGTTTGTGAAAATATTGCAGGTGCTTTGTGGGTCGGGCCGGTTACGCTTGCCTTTGTCACACTTGTTTTAAAGGAAGGTGCGGAATGGTGGGGATATATCAATGCCGCTTATTATATAGGTGCCATTCTAGGCGGACTCTTGGCTGCATGGCTAAACCAGTCTATTCAAAAACACCTTCTCCTCTTTATGGCTGCAGGCTCTTTTATCTATGCAATATTGACCATTTTATTTTCGCTAAACAGCCTGCCATGGCTTGCATTACTGCTTTGTATTTTGATGGGGCCTGCCTATCAAATTCGGGATGTTTCGCAGCAAACCATTCTTCAAACAGAAACGCCAGTCCATGATTTATCAAAGGTGTATTCGGCTCAATACGTTCTCTCTTCTATGTCTGTCAGTTTATCTATTTTCTTTGTTGGATTAGTTGCTGATACATTCGGAGCGAGATTTGTGTATTTATTAGGCGGACTGTTTGTTCTCATCTGTTCCGGGATTGCCATCACCACTTTCATGATGCAGAAAAAAAGAGCCGCTGTTTAAGGCAGCGGCTCTTTTACTTTTCTTTTAACATCGCAAACATGTCACGCGCCATTGCTTCTAGGATATACACAACGGGTGTCTGTGTGGTGATGTTGGCTCTATGGACTCGTTCGTCTGTGACGTAATAAGCAATATTCAAGTCAGAAATACGAGAAATTGTACAGTGCTGATTGTTTGTAATACTAATGATCGTGCTGCCTTCTCTTTTAAGTTTCGAAATATGATCAATCGTAATACTGTTCTCTCCTGATACCGACAGCACAATGGTGACACTATTGTCTAAATACTGCATATTCATCGGGAAAAACGGATCATTGATGTAGAATGAAAATTTCTCAAGACTTGAAAAGTACCTTGCCCCATACTGCGCCAAAATACCAGAACTGCCTGTCCCGATAAATAGCACATTTTTTGCATCCGCAATGAGCTTCGCTGCCTCTTTAATCTTCTCTTCAAAATCTCCTTTAAGTGTCCGTTCGATAAATTCATACAGGAAATGCTGCGTGCTTTTCAAAGAAGGTGTTTGTTCTGCTTCTAAATACATTTTGAGCTTCACCTTAAATTCTGAAAAGCCTTCACAATTCACTTTTCGACAAAAGCGAAGGACAGATGAGGTCGATATATGTGCGGCATCTGCCAAATCACGAATTCTCATATAGACGACTTTTTCACTGTTTTCCATAATGTATCGGTATAAAGCGCTTTCTAGTTCATTAAAGCTGGAAATGACCTCACTTGAAAACATCTGACTTCCCCTTTCTCCAACAACATGACACAACACGTTTCTTTTATGTAACAAATCTCTAAATAGGGCACCCTTGCCTAAAGACGCTGAAACCGTTTACGCACAAGGTACTCTCACGATAAGCTATAGATGTACAAACAAATGATAAAAGATTGATTCACTCTATTATAACATTGTGCGTTACATTATTCGGAGGTGCAGAACATGGCAAAAGGATTAAAGGTTGTCACAATCGGCGGAGGATCAAGCTATACACCAGAACTTGTCGAAGGATTCATTAAACGGTACGATGAATTTCCAATTAGCGAACTTTGGCTCGTCGATATCGAAGCAGGTAAAGAAAAGCTTGAGATCGTCGGAAATCTTGCAAAACGCATGGTGAAAAAAGCGGGACTTCCAATCGAGGTTCATTTAACTTTAGATCGCCGGAAAGCACTGGTAGACGCTGATTTCGTCACAACACAATTCCGCGTCGGATTACTGGAAGCACGTATGAAGGATGAACGCATTCCTTTAAAATATGATGTCATTGGTCAAGAAACAAACGGTCCAGGCGGTCTATTCAAGGGTCTGCGCACCATCCCTGTCATTCTTGAGATTGTGAAAGATATTGAAGAATTATGCCCGGATGCTTGGCTTGTGAATTTCACAAATCCAGCTGGTATGGTCACAGAAGCCGTACTTCGCTATTCAAATCACCGCAAAGTTGTTGGACTATGTAACGTACCAATCGGCATTCGCATGGGCATCGCCAAAGGACTTGATGTCGACGCAAGCAGAGTCGAAGTCAGCTTTGCTGGATTAAACCATATGGTCTTTGGACTGAACGTGTTCTTAGACGGCAAAAGCATCATGGATCAAGTGATCGAAGACATGGCAGATCCAAACTCCACCATGTCCATGAACAACATTCAAGCGATTCCGTGGGATGCAGATTTCTTAAAAGGGCTTGGTGTGATTCCTTGTCCGTACCACCGCTACTATTACAAAACAAGTGATATGTTGGCTGAAGAAAAGAAAGCAGCAGAAAATGAAGGAACTCGTGCAGAAGTCGTTCGTGCACTAGAAAATGACCTGTTCGAGCTTTACAAAGATCCTGATCTTGATATTAAGCCGCCACAGCTTGAAAAACGAGGCGGTGCTTATTACAGTGATGCAGCATGTAACTTGATCGCATCCATTTATAACGACAAGCATGACATTCAGCCTGTAAACACAATCAACAATGGCGCCATCAGTGACATTCCAAATGATTCTGCCGTTGAACTGAACTGTGTCATCACAAAAGACGGCCCAAAACCAATTGCTGTTGGTGAAATGCCGGTCGCTGTCAAAGGACTTATTTCTCAAATTAAATCCTTTGAACGTGTAGCCGCTGAAGCAGCCGTGACAGGCGACTACAACACAGCACTTGTCGCCATGACCATCAATCCGCTCGTCCCATCAGATGCCATTGCAAAAAGCATCCTAGATGAAATGCTAGAAGCACACAAAGACTACTTACCACAGTTTTTCAATAAAGTCGAAGCATAAAAAGAAGCCGCACTTGTCAAAAGTGCGGTTTTTCTTATTTCCCGGCAAACAACTGATCCATCTGAGCACGGTCATAGTCTAAAAGCCAGTGCTGTAAACCTTCATAAACTGGACACAGATGTTCTGGATCTGCCGCAATGAGATCACAGCCTCGATCATCATATAAGTGGAAAATCATCTGTTTTGAGAGATTGATGAGATAAATGTCATAACCAAGCTTTCCTTTCAAGATTTGATTCGGCTTGTAGAAATCCTCTTGGCATATGGCTTGTAATAGCGGGCGCAATCGAATATCTTGCAACTGACACTTGAGTGTAAATCTCTCTCTTTTCATTGTTTCTTCTTGTTTTGGTTGTATATAGGTCAAATGCTCGTGACGCAATCGGTGACGCACTTGTCGGTCGGCATATTTTTGATAAACAAGGAGCTTTTGCTTCGTTAGTTCATGTTCATGTTGCGTATAGACATCTGTGACAAATAGAATATCGTCTTCTGAATCAAAAGCATATCTGACGATTTTCAAAGCCCGATTGCCTGCTTTTTCTAATACAACCGATTCTTTTCCTAATGACCAATCTGCCACTTCAAAGCGAAGACCAAAAGGCCACCTATAAAAAAGAGGCGGTGTGAGGACAAGATCAGGAAAATGACTTTTTAAAAAACGATTGGTTTGATCGCTCATCTCATGTCCTTCCATTGGTTTTATTTCTTATTTTACCGTTGAAACTGTTGGAAATTCAATTGGAAATAAACTGTCATTTCTTATATGATAGAAAGAGATGGAGGTGTGACCAATTGAAAAAATGGTTTTTACAGGTGTTCCTCACCGCATTGATCACGATGTGGATACAGACTGGACTTGATCAGGCGAACATCATTCAAATCAACAATGTATGGGTCGATGTCAGTAGCTGGATCCTGATCTTCTTTGTCATCTACGCACTTTTTGAATGGACTGCTCACGTCTTAGCAAAACGGAAAATCGCTCATCGCTGAACATCTCTTTTTACAGAGATGTTTTTTGTTGAAACTCTTCCTGCACAAGTTCATGAATCACGCCCATTCCTGCCTGACTTCCAGCTGCTGCTGCAAGAACAAGCTGAGCAGGCCCGCCTAAATTATCACCACATGCAAAAATACCGCTGACGGTTGTACGCCCAAGAATATCTGTTTCAATGCCCCCATTTTTCGTCATTTGACAGCCTAGTTTTTCAGCAAAAGGGGTTGACTGCTTAAAATCACTTGCGACAAATCCGCCTTCTCGTTTCACTGTTTCCCCATTCGCAAGGTGAATTGAGTGCAGCTGACCATTGTCATGATGGATCGCTACAATTGGCACATCAATAACTTGAATAGAATGTGCTGATAACAGTGCTTTCTCCTCTTCAACTAACACTTGCTGTCCATTTGTAAACACAATCAAATCCTTTGTCCAATTCGAAAGAAGTTTCGCCATATGCGAAGCGCGCTGGTTCTCTGCAATCAGGGCAAGTGGCTTATCCTTCAGCTCCCAGCCATCGCAGAAAGGACAGCTAAACAACGTCTTTCCATACACTTCATGAATCCCGTTGATCTTTGGTAATATGTCCTGAAGTCCTGTGGCCAAAATGATTTTTTTCGCTTCGAATCTTTCTCCTTCTTGTGTCAGTAACGCGAAGTTATCCTCATGATTTTGTATCTCCACAATTCTGCTTCGTTTGATTTGGATATTGGGGTAGTTTTGAAGATCCGCTTCTCCCGCTTGTCTGATCTTAAACGGTGTCATTCCATCGTTTGTAATAAATCCATGTGATTCATGAGTCACTCGATTTCTTGGCATCTCGTCATCGAATATCATGACCTGTTTTCTGCCCCGCCCCACAACAAGAGCTGCATTTAATCCGGCTGGCCCGCCTCCAATAATGGCACAATCTAATAACATGTCAATCTCTCCTTTTTATCCAAGACTTTAAAGACTCTTAATATCTATAATTCACTCAAAAAAATCACATCTTGAAAAATGGATTTTTTTCTGTCTGCTCTATTTGGCTTGCAATATCAACTAACCGCTTTTGACTTAACGTCTCCTGCATTTTCATTTCAACATCCTGCATGACTTGTTCAATCAAACAGCCATCGTGAGGCATGAAAGAATCATGTTCTAAAGAACAACGAAATAAATGGGTTTGTCCTTCTACCGCCTGAATGACGTCTAAAAACGAAATGTCCTCCTTCTTTTTCAGAATGGTGTAACCACCTTTTGCGCCAGGTGTTGATTCAATCAACCCCGCCTTCACAAGCTTTGTTAAAATTTTAGATAAATAAGTAGGTGAAAGATCTTGCATCTTGGCGAGAGGCTCAACGCCTATTGCTTTCCCCTTTGGTGCAAGGGTTAAAAAAACCATCGTATGCAGGGCATAGTTGGTCGCTTTAGAATATTTCATCAAAACATTCCTTTCTATCTATTGTAGACCTTTTATATCTGTAATTGATCATAAAAGATTCAAGAAGAAAAAGCAAGTATTGTGGATCTGCTTCTTTTTTCATTCCACATTTCGCATTTCCTTCCGATAATAGAAGTAAGCACGAATAAAAGCTTGATGAAGACTAGAAGGAGTGAAAAAAATGTCAGATCAACAGCACAATGCAGCACACGAAGAAGAAGAGGAATTTAACGTATACGACATGCTTCCACCCGCAGGAACAATCATTGGCGAAGCAACAGAAGAAGAAATGGAGGCTGCGGCAGCATTAGAAGTGAGACATTACGCCTTTATGCGTCTGCAAGACTCGTACATTCAATTTGATGGATCTTCTTATAAAGAATTGCTTAAAGACTTTCAAGAACTAGAATTTGATTCTGCAAAGTTTTGGAGAGCCATCGCACGACGCCTGCAAGTCCCATACGAATGGCCAATCCGAATCGACCATGCAAACGGTCCTATTTATATTGGTGAAACAGAAGATAGCCGTGATGTTGAGGAGAGTGCGGAGTAAGTTATAAACTATAGTAAACACCTTATGTTAAATATGACTAATGTCTAATAAACTTAAGGTGTTTATATATGAAATTTTCAACTTAGATACGCCTGTTTTCATTACTGATTTTATTATATTCAATAATACAATCTTTAAGTAAGTCACTTAAATAATATCTTCTATCCATGTTTTTTTCTCTATTCCTCACATAAAGAATGTAAAATACGCCAAGTATCACAAATGCAATTAAAATCATATAGAGTGAAAGTTGAAAGACCGGTGAAGGGTCTAGACTCTTTAACCATTCAAATAGCTCATCTTTACTTATTTTTTCTTCCCCTAAATGATTTTTAAGAAGGGTATTAAACATAGTAAAAGTCACAGTAATCATTCCAATTATAACTGTAGTTAATACTGGCAAAAGTACTGTTATAAAGTTGAAAACAATATTATGGAGAGGCTGTATATCTTTGGCCCTTTTAATTTGAGATTCTGAACGTCTTAACATTCTTTTTAATTCAGACTTATCATGATCTAGTATTATTGATTCTCTCAGTTCTTTTTGGTCTTTAAAATTCAACTCATAAATTTCTCCATACCTAGCACTAAGATAATTTGAAACGTATTTAGATTCTCCGTAATCTCTAGTCATTTTTTTCACCTCCAACCTTTATATCGACAATCTAAAAAAAAATCAAAATTAATAAAATCTCATTTTGAATTCATTTGTGTCCCAAAATGGTTTCAAATAAAATACCTCCAATTGTTATTTCTATCTCATTTTACCATTTAAGAGAACTAGTTTAATAGTCCTATTCATAAAAAAGAGAAGGGTTCCCCTCCTCTTGTTGATTATGATTGTTCCTGATTTCTCGCCTCAAATTCATCTAGCATTGCACGCACTTCATCTGTTGATGATGTGTTCATTAATTGGTTTCTTAGGAAGCTCGCTCCTCTGAATCCTTTTACATAAATCTTAAAGAAACGATGCAGTGCCTTGAATGGACGCAAGCCTAATGAGGAATATTGATCATGAAGATCAAGATGCAACCTTAAAAGACCTAGCAGCTCATCACTCGTATGCTCCTTCGGCTCTTTTTCAAAAGCAAATGGGTTATGGAAAATCCCACGCCCAATCATCACACCGTCCACTCCATACTGTTCAGCAAGCTTTAAGCCAGTTTGACGGTCAGGAATATCACCATTGATCGTCAAAAGCGTATCAGGTGCTACTTCATCACGCAATTTTTTAATCTCAGGAATGAGCTCCCAATGCGCATCTACCTGGCTCATTTCCTTTCTAGTACGAAGATGAATCGATAAATTCACAATGTCTTGCTCCAAAATATGTCTGAGCCAACCACGCCATTCATCGACCTCTGTAAACCCTAGTCTTGTTTTCACACTAACAGGTAATCCCCCTGCTTTTGCCGCTTGAATCAGCTCTGCCGCAACGTCTGGGCGAAGAATCAATCCACTACCCTTCCCGTTTTGCGTGACATTTGGGACAGGACAGCCCATATTAATATCGAGCCCCTGAAATCCTAACTCCGCCATTCCAATACTCATTTGTCTGAAGTTCTCAGGCTTATCTCCCCAAATATGAGCAACAATCGGCTGCTCATCCTCTGTAAACGTTAAACGGCCTTTCACACTTTGAATGCCATCAGGGTGGCAGTAGCTCTCACTGTTCGTAAACTCTGTAAAAAACACATCCGGTCTCGCCGCCTCACTCACAACATGACGAAACACAACATCTGTCACTTCTTCCATCGGTGCTAATATAAAAAATGGCCGTGGTAAATCATGCCAGAAATTTTTACTCATCTTTCATCCAATTCCTCTCATGACATAGCGCCTAAAGGGCATGTCCTTCTGTAAATTCTTTCAGCAATTTTTATCATTATATACTTTAATATGAACTAGGCAAAATTGCAAAAAAGGACATTTCAAAACCAAATAGGGGGTAAAAATTAATTTTCGACCTATAATTACCGTTTTGTATTCAAGTGAAGGGCAGCCAAAATAAAAATATCCCGATATCGGTGTTATATCACGAAATCGGGATGCTTCAATACATTATGACTGTTGAATCACAAGACTAGCAACGCACTCCACATGACTCGTATGCGGAAACATATCCACAGGCTGCACTTCCTCTGTCACATACCCACCATCTTCAAGAATACGCAAATCACGGGCAAGCGTCCCGGGATTACAAGACACATACACAACTCGTTTTGGTTTCATCTTTAAAATCGTATCAAGCAGTGCTTCATCACAGCCTTTTCTTGGCGGATCAACAACTAACGTATCTGCTTTGATGCCTTCTTTGTACCAGTTTGGGATAACCGTTTCTGCTTCGCCGACTGCGAATTCAACGTTGTTGATTCCGTTTAAGGCAGCGTTGCGTTTTGCATCTTCAATTGCTTCTGGGACAATTTCCACGCCATATACTCTGCCTGCTTTTTGTGCGAGAAATAAGGAAATTGTACCGATTCCGCAATACGCATCGATCACGGTTTCTTCTCCTTGCAGCTCGGCATATTCAAGTGCTTTGTCGTAAAGCACCTTTGTTTGGGCTGGGTTCACTTGATAAAATGAGCGGGCTGAAATAGCAAATTTGATGTCGCCAATCGTGTCATAAATGTATTCTTCTCCCCATAAAACGGTCGTTTCGTCTCCGAAAATGACATTTGTCTTCTTAGAATTCACGTTTTGCACAATTGACCGAACGTGTGGGAAGCGTGCTATAATCTGCTCAATCACCTGTTGCTTTTGCGGAAAATCAGCCGTTCTTGTGACAAACACAACCATCATTTCACCTGTTGCCATGCCGTAGCGAACCATGACATGACGGAGCCAGCCTTTATGCCGCTCTTCGTTATATGCTTTGATGCCAAACGCATTGCAGATGTCTTTTACTGCTTGTACCACTTCGTCATTTTCTGATTGCTGGATCAAGCATTTTTCCATATCAATGATTTCATGGGTACGTTGCTGATAAAATCCTGCAACAAGTCCGCCTTCCCGTTCGCCAACTGGTACTTGTGCTTTGTTTCGGTAATTCCAAGGGTCTTCCATGCCGAGTACAGGATGAACTTTTACACGGCTCATATCAAGCTTGCCGATCCGCTCCAATACGTCCTTTACTTGTTTCTGTTTAAAAAGCAGCTGGCCTTCATAGCTCATGTGCTGAATTTGACAGCCTCCGCACTGCTTATAGATAGGACATGGCGCATCTTGCCTGTGCTGACTTTCCTTTGTCAGCTCCATGAGTCGTCCAAAAGCAAATCCTTTTTTGACACGTGTGACTTTGACTTTCCCTTGCTCGTCAGGAAGGGCATTCGGTACAAACACAGGGAAACCCTCAATTTTCGCTACACCTGCACCTTCGTGCGTTAAATCTTCGAAGGTTACATTGTAGTATTCATTCTTTTCAACAGGCGGTTTCATTTTCACCAATTTTATCACCTCATTTGCAAAGAAAAACTTGGTCGCCATAAGGAACCAAGTTTAGTCTTCACCCTATTTTTTCAGCTGTTGCTTTTGGCACAATAAATTCAATATGACGATACAGGTTTTCAAATTCACCTGGCAGCATGCCGCCGTATTCACCATCTAAATTCAATTGCATTTTATCTTTTACATCTACCTTCACGCGATTCGCTTTTGCGTAGATGACATTGTTATCATGAATATGCTCGCCTCTGAGTGCAAGGCTGACCACTCGAATGGCTTCTGCTAGATTGACCTTCTTTAGAATGATCAGGTCAAACATCCCATCATCTAGAATGGAATCTGGTGCCAGCTTTTCAAAGCCGCCTACTGAGTTTGTTAGTGAAACAAGAAACAGCATGATTTCTCCATGAAACAATTTGCCGTCATATTCAATTTCGACTTCTGTCGGGCGAATGGAAGGAAGCATCTCCATGCCTTTCAAATAATACGCAAGTTGTCCTAGCATGGTTTTCAGCTTACTAGGCACTTCATAGGTCAGCTCTGTTAATCGGCCGCCTCCCGCAATATTAATGAAATACTGTCCATTCACTTTACCAATATCAAGCGGCTTTGCTACACCATCAATGATGGCATCTGTCGCTTTTAAAATATCTTCTCTTGGAATGCCAAGTGCTCTTGCGAAGTCATTGGTCGTTCCAACTGGAATGATTCCTAATTTTGGTCTTTTTTCAAGCGGCGCTAATCCGTTGACGACTTCATTAATCGTGCCGTCTCCACCAGCTGCTACAATTAAATCAAAGTCTCTCTGTGCGGCTTTTTCGGCTGCTTGTGTTGCATCTCCTGCACATGTCGTCGCATGACAAGATGTTTCATAGCCAGCCTGTTCAAATTTTTGCAAAACCTGCGGTAAATTCTTCTTAAAGAGTTCACGTCCAGATGTCGGATTGTATATAATTCGAGCACGTTTCATTCATCATCATCCTATTATCATTATGCAATCTATTTTCACCACTAACAACCTTTAATTATACTATGAGATTTGAAAATGGCAACAGAACAACCCCCTAATATTTGAAATCTCATGGCACGTTTCCCTGAGCAGATCAACATTCTGATAAGATAAAAGAAAACGATGAAAAGGATGGTATGCCATGAAAAAGCCTGTCTATTTCAACCATGACGGCGGTGTTGATGATCTTGTGTCCTTATTTCTACTTCTTCAAATGGAACACCTGAAAGTGATCGGAATGTCTGTGATTCCTGCTGATTGTTATTTAGAGCCTGCGCTGAGCGCTTCTCAGAAAATTATTGATCGTTTTAGCCCATATGAGATTGAAGTCGCCGCTTCCAATTCTAGAGGTGTGAATCCTTTTCCAAAGGAATGGCGCATGCATGCTTTTTATGTAGATGCCCTGCCGATTTTAAATGAAAAAGGCGCTGTTGATACAAAAGTATCTAAGCTTCCTGCACATCTTCACCTGATTGAAACGGTGAAAAAGTCAACAGAACCTGTTACGCTGCTCTTTACAGGACCGCTCACAGACCTTGCACGCGCCTTAGAAGAAGATCCTTCCATCTCAAATAAAATTGAGAAACTGGTGTGGATGGGCGGCACATTCCTTGAAAAAGGCAATGTCGAAGAACCCGAGCATGATGGAACAGCAGAATGGAATGCTTTTTGGGACCCTTATGCTGTGAGCACCGTATTTCAAGAGCGTTTTCCAATTGAAATGGTCGCACTGGAAAGCACGAATCAAGTCCCGCTCACACTCGATGTCCGTCAACGCTGGGCTTCCCTTCGCTCTCACATCGGGATTGACTTTATTGGACAATGTTATGCCTTTTGTCCGCCTCTCATTCATCACGAAACGAACTCGACTTACTACTTATGGGATGTGCTGACAACGATCACTCTTGCATCCACCTCATTTACCCGTTCAAAAGAAATGAATGCAATTGTTTATACCGAAACACCAAGACAAGGACGTACCGAAGAACATCCAGATGGAAAGACGATTCATGTCATTGACCACGTCGATCGGGATGCCTTTTTCGAGGCCTTTGAAGAGCTTATGAGAAAAGCGGTTTGTCAGATTTCATCATAAAAAAGCCCCGCTTATTAGCGGGGCTTCCTCTTACTCTTCTTCAGCGTACTTTTTCTTACGTCTAAACTTGCTTAAGATTTCATACACGATTGGCACGATGACCAATGTGAGAAGTGTAGAACTTGTTAAACCGCCAATAACGGTGACGCCAAGTCCTTTTGATACGATCTGACTTCCGCCTTCAAAACCTAATGCGAGTGGCAGCAATGCACCAATTGTCGCAAGTGCCGTCATTAAGATTGGGCGTAATCTTGTTGTACCTGCTTCAAGTAAGGCTTCTCTTGTTGAAAGTCCTTCTTTTTCTTTATGAATCACTCGGTCAATCAAGACAATGGCATTTGTTACAACGATTCCGATTAGCATCAGCAATCCAATCATGGCATTTAAACTGATGGTTTCTTTCGCTACAAACAATCCAACGAGTGCCCCAATAACCGTAAATGGAAGTGAGAACAGAATCGCAAATGGTGCAAGACCTCCGCCAAATGTAATGACGAGAACGAGGTATACAATCGCAATCGCTGCAAGCATTGCGAGTCCTAGCTGTGTAAAGGATTCCTCAATATCCGCACTTACACCGCCTGTATCAATCGTAACGCCAGATTTTAAATCAAGCTTGTCAACTTTCTTCTGGACATCTTGTGTCACACTTGATACGTCGTCTGTTGTCATGTCACCAGATACTTCAGCGTAAATCTTCCCATCACGTTTTGTCACAGTGTTTGCTGTTGTGCCATCTTTCACTTTCACCACATCGCCAATTCGGACTTGTTGTCCTGTTGGTGTTGTGATCTTTTTATTCTCTAGATCTTTTTTACTCTTGTATTCATCTTTTTCCGTTTGAAGCTTCACATCTAGTTCTTTGCCGTCCTCTGTTACTTTCGTCAACGTTGTTTCATTACTTTGAGGAGCGATCGCCTGTGCGATTTGTGAAGCGGTTAAGCCTAGTTTCGCCAGTTTTTCTTGATCTGCATTAAACGTATATTCGTCATATTTCTCAGATAAGCTTGTGCTGACGTTTTTCAAGTTCTTTTCATCTTTTAAAATGTTCTCGACATCTTTGACTGTGCCTTCAATATCACTTGCTTTGTCACCGTACACATAGTACGTCACTGTATTACTTGCGCCAGCAGATGAGAAGTCTTGTGATTTCCATTCCCCTTTAGACGTTTTGTCTTGAAGGGCTTTAACCATACGATCTTTTTCTTTATCAAAGTTCGGTGTGTCCTCGTCGTATTGTACGAAGAATAATGCACCGTTAGAGTTTCCGCCAACACTTGCTGTCATTGCATTTGAAGAGCCTAATGAATATTGAACCGTATTGACATGATCACGTTTCATTAAGTAATCTTCTGCCTTTTTCGTTTCAGCAATGGCTTGTTCTCTCGTTTGTCCAGGCTCTGGCGTGTATGTCACCATTGCCGTTTTTTCTGCTTCCTGTGGTAAGAAGCTGACACCGACAAGTGGTGCGAGGAATAAGCTTCCGACCAGCATCAAAATCGCAATTCCTGACGTGATCCATTTATGGTTCAATGTCCAATTGAGTACACGTCTATAACCACCAGCAAGTTTGCTTGGTTTGTGTTCTTTTACCTTTTTCGCTTTGCCGTACAGGTTCTTTTTAAATAGGCTGTGAGCCATCATTGGAACGATTGTAATGGCGACAAGTAGTGAAGCCATTAGAGCAAACACAATGGTTAATGCAAATGGGATGAATAGTTCACCAATCATTCCACCCACTAGCGCTAATGGCAAGAATACCGCAATTGTGACAATCGTCGAAGACATAATCGGAATAAACATTTCTTTTGTGGCTTCTCTAACGAGTGCTTTGCCTTTTAACGGTTCATCTTTTAACGCCATTCGTCGATAGATGTTTTCTATGACAACAATCGAGTCATCGACAACACGCCCAATGGCGACTGTCATGGCACCAAGTGTCATGATATTTAATGTGATATCTAGCTGATTTAATAATAAAACAGCAATCAACAGGGATAACGGAATGGAGATGACCGAAATTAATGTTGATTTGATATCTCGAAGGAACAACATGATGATAATGATCGCAAAGATTGCTCCGATGATCGCCTTGTTCAGCATTGTGCTGACAGATTCTTTAATCGGCTCTGCTTGATCATATGTCGTGCTGACTTTGATTCCTTTATTGTCTTTTTTGAATGTATCAAGTTCTTTTGTGACTGCTTCTGCTACACTCACTGTGTTGGCATCAGAGCCTTTGACAATTTGCAAACCGATACTGTCTTTTCCGTTCGTTCTAGAAATTGATTCTGCATCTTTCACGACTTTAATATCTGCTATCTCAGAAAGTTTGATCGTCGGCAGTTCTACCGATTGACCGCTTGCTGCACCTGCACCTGTTTGTTGCTGAGCTGCTGCTTGCTGCTGACTTGCACTTCCAGCCTGCTGATCGGTACCTTGAGCACCTGCATTTTCTGAGCCGCTAGCAGATGCACCAGCTCCTGCGCTTGCACTTGGTGTGACAGGAATTCGCATGTTTTTCAAATCTTTAACACTTAAAATATTGCCATCCACTACGACTGATTTTTGCTTGTTGCCAAATGTGTATAACCCTAAAGGTACATTGACATCAGAGCCTTTGATCATGTTTTGGACAGTTTCTTCATCTAAACCATATTCCTTCAATTTCTTTTGTTTAAAAGAAAATTCTACTTCTTTGATTTGTTGTCCAGAAGCTTCGACAGACGAGACACCCTCTAAGCTTTGAAGAGAAGGAATAAGGTCATTTTCCACTTTTTGTGTCAGGTCTTGTAATGATTCTTTATCACCGGAGACACTTAGAGCTAAGATTGGAATCGCATTGATGCTAAAACGTGTGATTTTTGGTTTTTCTGCATTTTCTGGAAAATTGATATTGCTAATGGCATCTTCAATTTCCTTCTTTGCTTCATCCATATCTTTATTGTAATCGTACTCGATTTGAATCGATGAGGCATTTTCAAAAGAATTAGAAGTGACCACATTCACCCCATTGAGATTTTGTATCGACTTCTCAATTGGGTCTGTCACCTTATCTGATACTTCGTCCGGCGTTGCGCCAGGATACGTTGTAGAAACCGTAATGACTGGAGTGTTGATATTCGGGATTGATTCTTGTTTCATATTCAATCCGGCATATAGACCAGCAACTGTTACGATAATCGTCATGAGCCATACAGCGAACTTGTTCTTTAATACAAAATTGATGATCGAATTCATTATGTCCTCCATTTTCCTTTATGTATTGACTGACTGGTCATTCTATATCATAATAAACGGTGATATACAATGCCGTCAACCATTTCACTTGCGTTTGACGTAACATTCTAAAGCTGAAGGGGCCTTATTTCATGAACGAAAAAAAAGAAAAAATCATTAAAGCAAGCATTCAGTTGTTTGCGAAAAAAGGTTTTTCTTCTACGACCATTCAGGAAATTGCAGATGAATGCGGAATTTCTAAAGGTGCATTTTATTTGCATTTCAAATCAAAAGAACAGCTTTTCAACAGAGCGTTTGAATATTATATCGACACGTCTATGCAAAGTATTGAAAAGATTCGAAAAGAAAATCAGCATCTTGCGCCTAGAGATATCTTTCAGAAACAAATCGCTGAACAGTTCCAGCACTTTGCTGAGAACAAGGATTTTATCATTTTGATCCTCAGCGAGAACATTATTCCGGAAAATCAGCAAATTAAAAAGTATTCCAAAACGGTTAAAAAGCAGATGAATGATGAAATCCAAATTTCTATTTTGACCACGTATGGACAGGAGATCGAACCATACATAACTGACCTGTCAGTCATGATTCAAGGAATCATCCAATCTTATGTGCAGGTACTGCTTTTACAAGATCAGATGCAATTATCATGTGATGAGCTCTCATCCTTTATTCTCGACCGATTTGATGATTTGGTGCATGGGCTTCTCCGTTCTCATGCGAAGCCGATTCTAAAGCAAAACATTTGGGATGATGAAGCGCCAAATGCCGCTACTCTTCAAGAAGAGCTTCGATTGTTAAAATCTGAGCATCTGCTTTCGGATGATACCCTTGTATCCATTGAAGTTATTGAAGAAGAATTGGCCAAAGATGAGCCTCGCAAGCCGGTCATTCAAGGGATGCTGACAAATTTAGAAACGTGTGAGGACTCCGCTGTCCAAAGAGCTGTGGAACAATTGAAGCTATTCCTCCAATGACAATACGTGGCGATGTTCACTTTAGTTCACCTTTATCCCCTTCGAATATGTGCAAAGCTTATGCTTCATTATAAAAAAAGAACCAATGAATTGATATACGGCGGTGGTCTGAATCTGTGATAAGACCCTGTCATATCCATCAACAAAAACCGCCTCTTCCATGAGGCGGTTTTTGCAATTTAGCGTTTTTTGATTTCTTCAAGAAGAATCTTGTTGACCATCGGTGGGTTTGCTTGTCCCTTCGATGCTTTCATGATTTGTCCGACTAAGAAACCAATTGCGCGGTCTTTTCCATTTTTGAAGTCTTCAATGGATTGCGGGTTGTTATCAAGAGCTTCTGTGACAAGTTTGAGCAATGCACCTTCGTCAGAAATTTGGACAAGTCCTTTTTCTTTGACGATTGTTTCTGCGTCGCCCCCATTTTCGATAAGCTCTTTGAATACCTTTTTGGCAATCTTAGAAGAAATCGTTCCTTTTTCGATGAGCTTGATCATGCCAGCCAGTCCTTGCGGCGTTAGCTTCGTATCTTCCAGCTCTTTTTGAGCCGAGTTCAAGTAGGCAGATACTTCACCCATGAGCCAGTTTGATGCTTGCTTCGCTTCAGCACCTTCTGAAATGGTCGCTTCAAAGAAATCAGACATTTCTTTTGTCAGCGTCAGTACCATTGCGTCATATGCAGGAAGTCCAAGTTCATCAATGTAGCGTTTGCGGCGCTCGTCTGGAAGCTCTGGAATGGATGCTCTTACGCGTTCTTTCCACTCGTCATCAATATACAGCTCCACCAAATCTGGTTCTGGGAAGTAGCGGTAATCATCAGAGCCTTCTTTGACACGCATGAGGATCGTCTTTTTAGACGCTTCGTCATAGCGGCGAGTTTCTTGTTCGATCAAGCCGCCAGAAAGCAATACTTGCTCTTGACGTTTTTCTTCGAACTCAAGACCTTTTTGGACGAAAGCAAATGAGTTTAAGTTCTTCAGCTCTGTTTTCGTTCCAAACTCTTCACGGCCGATCGGACGAAGAGAAATGTTGGCATCACAACGTAGTGAGCCTTCTTCCATCTTACAGTCAGAAACGCCTGTATATTGAATAATGGATTTTAATTTTTCTAAGTAAGCATACGCTTCTTCTGGCGTACGAATGTCAGGCTCAGATACGATTTCAACAAGTGGTGTTCCTTGACGGTTGAAATCGACGAGTGAATAACCGTCGCCTGTGTGCGTCAGTTTTCCTGCATCCTCTTCCAAATGAAGACGCGTAATACCAATTCGTTTTGTTTTGCCGTCTACTTCAATTTCAATCCAGCCGTTTTCACCGATCGGTTTATCAAATTGAGAAATTTGATACGCCTTTGGGTTATCAGGATAGAAATAGTTTTTACGGTCAAATTTTGTATCAGTTGCAATCTCACAGTTCAGTGCCATTGCTGCTTTCATCGCAAAGTTCACCGCTTCTTTGTTCAGCACAGGCAGTACGCCAGGATAACCAAGATCGATGACACTTGTTTGCGTATTGGCAGCCGCACCAAAAGGCGTCGGTGAGCTTGAGAAAATTTTTGATTGTGTTTTGAGCTCTACGTGGACTTCAAGTCCAATTACCGTTTCAAAGTTCATTCTGATTCACCCCTTACAGTTCAGGTTTTGCTTTATGATGATCTGTTGCTTGTTCGAAAGCGTGAGCCACGCGGTAAACGGTTCCTTCATCAAAGTGTTTACCGATGATTTGCAGTCCTAACGGAAGACCATTTGCAAATCCACAAGGCACACTGATTCCTGGAACGCCTGCAAGGTTAACAGGGATCGTTAAAATATCGTTTGCATACATTGTGAGTGGATCGCTTGTCTTTTCACCAATGTTAAATGCCGGAGTTGGTGTTGTTGGTCCTACAATGACATCATACTTTTCAAAAACATCTTCAAAGTCTTTCTTGATCAGCGTACGGACTTTTTGTGCCTTTTTATAGTATGCATCGTAATATCCTGAGCTTAGAGCGAATGTGCCAAGCATGATGCGGCGTTTGACTTCGTCTCCAAAGCCTTCAGAACGGGTATTTTTATATAAATCAATCAGGTTGTCTGCATTGTCTGTACGGTAGCCATAGCGAATACCGTCAAAACGAGCAAGGTTTGCAGATGCTTCTGAAGATGAAAGCAAGTAGTAAGTCGCAAGCGCATATTTAGAATGCGGAAGAGACACTTCTTCCCATGTGGCACCAAGTCCTTCTAATACTTTCAACGCTTGAAGAACAGACTCTTTTGCTTCTTCCCCAACACCTTCGCCAAGATATTCTTTTGGCACAGCGATTTTCAAGCCTTTGATGTCGCCAGTTAATGAAGAAAGAAAATCTGGGACATCGACATTTGCACTCGTTGCGTCCATTTGATCAACACCAGAAATCGCTTGAAGAACATATGCATTGTCCTCAACATTACGCGTAATCGGCCCAATTTGATCTAATGATGAAGCAAATGCGATTAAACCGTATCTAGATACACGGCCATACGTTGGTTTAAGACCAACAACACCACAGAATGATGCCGGCTGGCGAATGGAGCCGCCTGTATCCGATCCAAGAGAGAATGGTACTTCTCCAGCTGCAACAGATGCTGCTGATCCACCACTTGACCCACCTGGAACTGTGTTTAAATTCCACGGGTTTTTCGTTGCTTTGAAGCCAGAGTTCTCCGTAGAAGATCCCATCGCAAATTCGTCCATGTTTAATTTACCGATTGTGACAGCTTCCGCTTCTCTTAAGCGGTTCACAACGGTTGCATCATAAATAGGATCGAAGTTTTGCAAGATTTTACTTGATGCCGTTGTACGTAAATCTTTCGTCACGATGTTATCTTTGACACCGATCGGCATACCGAACAATAGACCAAGCTCGTCCTTTTCACCAACGGCCTCGTCCAATTCTTTTGCGTACGCACGTGCTTTCTCTTCGTCCAGCGCTAGGAATGCTTGTACTTTCCCGTCTACTTCATGGATTCGTTTATAAGACTCGTCCACTAAATCAGAAACAGACAGTTCCTTTTTATGTAAAAGCTCTTTTAATTCAGAAATTTTGTGGTCAAACAGTGACATGCCTCAGGCCTCCTTTAGTCCAAAATTGATGGCACACGAATATAGCCGTCTTTATGATCAGGCGCGTTTTTGATGACTGCCTCAATGGAAAGACCTTTATTCGGAACATCTTCTCTCATGACGTTTTTCATTTTTAATACGTGTGTTGTTGGTTCAACGTTTTCCGTATCTACCTCGTTTAACTGCTCTGCAAATGAAATGATGCTATCAAGCTGTTCTGTAAACATCTCAGCTTCTTCTTCTGTAATTGCAAGCCGTGCCAAATGCGCAACATGCTTTACTTCTTCTATTGAAATTCTTGACATGCAGGTTCACCTCCAAAAATGATACGTGTTCGTGGTCATGATCATAAGTCATATACACTTTATCATATCAAATTTTACTGTTCTAAAGCAACTTTACGAGGACGTCTAGAAAGGCTTTGTCCACTAATATGTCATTGTGATGCATCCAGTGTCCAACATATTCATTAAGGTAACTTTCATTTTTCAGAAAATTTTTTCTTTGAATTAATTTTGTAAACGCTTCCATATAGATTCTTATCACTGATACACGCATTTTCTTTAATCATTAGGAGGTTTAAGAAGGTTGATCACTCGGGAATACTCTGATAGGTTAAGTAACCATAGCAGTGAGCAGACAATAGGCTGTTCTTTGTATATTTTGATTGAGGTGATGTCAAATTAATACGAAAAAGGTGATATGGAAACATGAGTATTGAAATTGGAATTTCTTTATCTATTTATTTTATTGGGATGCTGGCTATTGGCTGGTATGCATTTAGAAAAACAAATGACTTGAATGACTATATGTTAGGCGGACGCGGATTAGGTCCTTATGTAACGGCTCTCTCTGCTGGTGCATCCGATATGAGTGGATGGATGCTGATGGGGCTTCCAGGCGCTATGTATACAACTGGTCTTTCATCTGGATGGCTTGCTGTTGGTTTAATTAGTGGGGCTTACTTAAACTATTTATTCCTTGCGCCACGATTGAGATCGTATACAGAAGTTGCTGATGATGCGATTACCATTCCAGACTTTTTTGACAAACGGTTTAAAGACTCATCTACTTTATTGAAAGCTGTCTCAGCTGTCATCATTATGATTTTCTTTACACTTTACACCTCATCAGGTATGGTATCAGGCGGACGCTTATTTGAATCAGCGTTTGGTGCTGATTATATGTTTGGTTTAATCTTAACTTCTAGTATCGTGATTTTGTACACACTATTCGGCGGCTTTTTGGCAGTTAGTTTAACTGATTTTGTTCAAGGAGCTATTATGTTTTTAGCATTAGTGCTCGTGCCGATCGTTGCCTTTACTCAATTAGGTGGACCTGTTGCCACATTCAATGATATTCAACAGATTGACCCTAAATTGCTTGATATTTTTAGAGGAACGAGCGTCATTGGCATTATTTCCTTCCTCGCTTGGGGACTCGGTTACTTTGGACAGCCGCACATTATTGTTCGCTTTATGGCGATTACGACTGTAAAAGATTTAAAGCCAGCACGTCGTATCGGTATGAGCTGGATGATTGTGTCTGTCATTGGTTCACTATCTGTCGGTTTAGTCGGCGTGGCGTATGTTCATGAAACAAGCACCACTTTGGCAGACCCAGAAACCATCTTTATTGTGTTTTCTAAAGTGTTATTCCATCCATATATTACTGGATTTTTACTTTCTGCCATTTTAGCTGCGATTATGAGTTCAATTTCTTCTCAGCTGCTTGTTACTGCAAGTGCGATGACAGAGGATTTATACCGTACGTTCTTTAGAAGAAAAGCCTCTGACAAAGAGCTTGTCATGATTGGACGTATGTCTGTACTAGTCGTTGCCATTATTGCTCTTTGTCTCTCGCTAAACCCAAGTGATACGATTCTTGACCTTGTCGGATATGCTTGGGCTGGATTTGGATCTTCATTCGGTCCAGTCATCTTGTTATGTCTATACTGGAAGCGAATGAATCATCACGGTGCTTTAGCTGGAATGGTTGTTGGGGCTGTTGTCGTTCTCGTTTGGATTTCAACAGGCTTAAACAACACGACTGGATTGTACGAAATGGTTCCTGGATTTATTTTAAGTGGTTTGACTGCTATTATTGTCAGCCTCTTAACAAATAAACCGTCTAAAGCTTCTAAAAAGCTGTTTAGCAAAATGGAAGACCATCTCGAAGAAGAAACAAAATAACCAGACATGAGGAGTCATCTGCATTATGCGGATGACTCTCTTTATTTTTCAATAAAATGCTTTTCTTTCTCCCGTTTCTGAATAAAATAGAAGTTGTGCAGCCATATGGGCTGTGAGAAGATCATATACATGATGTGAAACGTACATGAAGTGAAAGGAGCGATACGCATGTTTTGGACAATTGAATGGGATACGGTCTTAAAATTAGCCGTTGCCACCTTAATCGGTTTGATCATCGGTCTTGAACGCGAACTTAAGAAAAAGCCGCTTGGGCTGAAAACGTGTATTGTCATTGCTGTCAGCTCCTGCGTATTAACCATCATCAGCATTGATGCAGCCTACAATTTCCCTCGAGTCTCTAAGCTTCAAATGGACCCACTCAGGTTACCGGCGCAAATTATATCTGGTGTTGGTTTTATTGGAGCAGGTGTGATTCTTCGCAAAAGCAATGACGTCATCTCAGGTCTTACGACATCTGCGATGATTTGGGGAGCAGCAGGACTTGGGGTTGCAACAGGTGCAGGTTTTTATAAAGAAGCCTTCCTCAGTCTTTTCTTTATTCTTGTCAGTGTGGAATTTTTACCTTGGCTCTTCCAGCGGATTGGACCCATTCGCTTACAGGAAAAAGAAATCCGCATCAGAATGTCACTTTCTGACCGAAACCGCATGACAGAAATTTTAAAAGAAATGAAAGCACTCAATATTCGGATTCATTCTGTACGTATTGATGATTTAAAGGAAAAAGACTATCCGATCATGGAAGTACGTGTTCGCGTACATAAAGACCGCTATACAACCGATGTGTACTTTGATATTAAAGATTTAGAAGGCGTTGTTGGTGTGAAGTGTGATACGGTGTAGGATAAAAAGCCCCTTGCTATGTGAAACAGCAAGGGGCTTTTGATTTATGTTGTTAGCTGATGAAAGTCAAAAGGCGTAATTGGGGTTTTGTCCTCAATCTCCTTTCGAAAACGCGCCAGCATGGCACTTTCGTCAGCGCTTAGTGTTCGGAGATCAAATGCTTGATGTAAAAGCCCATAAATAAGCATATGACGCAGCATAAGGAAATCTGGTATTGTCGCCAGCCATGCGTCATCAAGCTCATTCTCCTGTCGATAGCCTTTGAGAAAATGGCTCATAAATTCACCCGTAAATTCAGCTTTATCCTCATACGGAATCACCGGATACCAAAGAACGTTGTATAGCAAAATGCTTATATCATTGATAAACCAGTGATACCCACAATCATCAAAATCAAATGCAATGATTTCTCCCTGATGATAATGGAAGTTCCCGTGATGTAAATCCGCATGCACCAGTCCATAGACATCCTTGGATATTCGGAGCTGGTGAAGCTTTTGCATCAGTTCATCTTTTCTCTGCAACACAACCGTTTGATCAGAAGGAATATACGTTTCAAGCTTTAATTGCTCCTCCTCATACCACTCTTGACGCTTATAGCGAGGATCTTTCACTTGATATTGTTTAGTCGTTTGATGCATACGCCCAGTATAGGCTCCTAACGCTTGAAACAACTGTCCATTCCAATCTGCTTCGGTCACTTTTCTGCCGGGCGCCTTTTCGTACACTCTCAGCAAAAAAGCGCCTCCTGCTTGATCGGGAATCGCTTCAACATCTTTTCCTCTTGCGGATAAAACCGGTTTAGCTACTGAGATTCCATGTTGAGATAAATACCGAATCCAGTCCATTTCTCCTAGAATATATGTGCGGGAGCGGCGAATGGTATGGGTAATTTTCAATATATAACTTGACCCTTTTTCATCCGTATATTCATACACATAATTTTCTGCATCGGCTAGAAATGTGACCTGTTCTGGCTGAAAATGATAGAGTAGAGCCGCTTTCTTTAAGACCATTTGTTCATCGTATCGTGCTTTTACTTCTTTATGCATGCTGATTCTCCTTTTATCGTCTTTTTACTTATACATGACGGTAATCAGCATTTATACGAGCATCAACATACCTGCCTTTCCTTTTGGTTTCTTCAACATACTTTGACAAAAGTTGAAAGATTCCTCTAATTAGAAATAAAAAACCGCCAAAAGGCGGTTTTCAGATGGTTGACAAAGGGCCAAAATGAACTTGATTTTAGCCCTTTGTCTTCTTTTCAGCGTGATAGAAAACCTTTGCAGCCCTAGGAAGGACAAGTACTGGCGCGAAGCGAATTTCACATTCGTGAGCACCAGCACGCAGGACTGACAAAGAATGCGAGGGTTTGTCTACACGCTAAAAACCGCCAAAAGGCGGTTTTTATTTAGTCATATATATGGACCGTTGGTTCTTTATCTTCAGCATTTTTTGTGATGAGGGCTTCTTGCTGATCAGAAGAGGTGATGTTGATTTCTATATTGGTGCTCTTATAGTAATCCATGACTTCACCTGTTAAGTATTGCGTGAATGCCACGACTTCTGTTTTTCCGTAGAATTGCATTGGAATTTCTACTTTCATTTTTTGCAAGTTCCCGTTTTTATAGAAACCTTTGCCTACCACACCTGTGTAATTCGGGAAGTAGTCTTCTACCTTTGTCTTGAAGCGGTCAAATCGCTCTGAATCATCTTTGTAGCTGCTCTTGGCATTATCTGAAGGGAAGAAGACATTCTCTTCTTTAATCGTATCCCAACTGCCAATATCAGCTGATCCTGCTTTTACATCGGTTTTAGCGATGAAGTTTCCTGGAACAATAGATGATTTTGGTGCTTGTTTATAAAGAGCAATCATGACTGGGACTTTTTGCAGTCCGTCCATTTGACGAATTCGTTTAATGACTTGTTCCGCAATTTTTTCGCCCTCTGCTAAAAGTTTCTTTGAATTCTTCGATGAATCGATGGTCACCTCTTGCTGAGGATCTCCGATATTTTCGCGATAATAATAGACAGAGTTAAGCGCAAGACCGATGACAACCCCGCCAAGCTGTAAGCTATTTTTATCTTTTCTGATTAAGTAATTATGCTCTAACATGGAAGCTAAGTAGATTGGACTACTTTCATTTTTTGACTTTGTTGAACCTGAGTTTGGAAGAGCAGGGTTTAAACCTAAGTTCTTAAAGTCTTTGTCTTCTTTTTCAGCCTTTTTCAGATCACTGCCTGTTTTTTTGCGGGCAAGCCAGCTGAGAACAGTATCTTCATCTAAATGTTGTCCTTCTTGGAACAGATAATCGTTTGTATTGAATGATTCTGTTGCCAGGCGCATGAGTCCTGTTTCAAATTCATCAATGTCTAAGCGTGTATTGAGACGCTCTGCTGTTAGTCCTCTTGCCGCTCCTTGTTTAAACGGCAGCACCATTTTGTAATAGGAATCAGAGATGTTGTACATTGGGATGATCGCTGTTTCTTTCGTTTCATCCGTCTTTTGTGTGACCTCTTCCTCATCCTTTCCCCCAAAAGGTGCACACGCTGACAATACCAGTGTGAGCATTGTCAGCAGCAATAGCAACTTTTTCAATAGAAAACACTCCTCTTATTTCTTTAGCTCCTCGAGCATTTTGGCTTCGTCCCAAATTTCAATATTGAGTTCTTCTGCCTTTGTCAGCTTACTTCCAGCTGCTTCGCCGGCAATGACTAAGTCTGTTTTTTTACTTACGCTACCTGCTAACTTGCCGCCTAATGCTTCGATCGCTGCCTTTGCATCATTACGAGACATTTCTTCTAATTTCCCCGTCAGCACAATCGTTTTTCCTGCAAAGTAGGAATCACTTTCTTCTACTTTCACCGGTTTTGGCCCTGTGTAGGTCATATTGACCCCAAGTTCTTTTAGTTCATTTAGCAGATCTAGTATTTCTTCTTTCTCAAAGTACGTGACGACTGCATCGGCCATTTTTTCACCAATTTCATCTACTTCAAGTAATTGTTCTTTCGTTGCTTGTTTTAACTGATCGATATCCTCAAAGTGCATGGCCAACGTCTTCGCTGCTTTAGAACCAATAAATCGAATACCGAGTCCAAATAATAAACGTTCAAGAGAGTTTTCTTTCGATTGCTCGATCGAGCGCAGTAAATTATCGACTGATTTTTCGCCCATTCGTTCTAGCTGAATCAGCTCTTCTTTAGTTAAACGATAAAGGTCTGATACACGAGAGACAAGCTGTTCTTTGAAAAGTTGTGTAATGACTCGCTCGCCTAGCCCATCAATATTCATCGCATTACGAGACACAAAGTGAATGAGTCCTTCACGTATTTGGGCGGGGCATTGTGGATTGATGCACCGAAGCGCCACTTCTCCTTCAATTCTGACCAGCTCACTATGACACTCTGGACATTCAGTCGGCATGTGAAACGGCTCTTCTTCTCCTGTTCGCTGATCAACAAGAACCCCTGCAACCTCTGGGATAATATCGCCCGCTTTTTTGACAATCACTTGATCAAAAAGGCGGATATCCTTCTCTTTGATCAAATCTTCATTATGAAGAGAAGCACGCTGTACTGTCGTCCCTGCCACTTTTACAGGCTCAAGAATCGCTGTTGGGGTGATGACGCCAGTACGCCCCACACTTAGTTCAATATCAATCAGCTTCGTCACGACTTCTTCGGCCGGAAATTTGTACGCAACAGCCCAGCGTGGACTTTTTGCTGTGAAGCCTAGTTCTTCTTGCTGTGCCAATGAATTGACTTTAATGACAATGCCATCGATTTCGTATGAGAAATCAGCACGCTTTGTTTTCAGTGTTTCAATGAGGTCGATCACTTCTTCAATGGTTTGGCACATCCGTCTTTCTTTGTTCGTTTTAAAGCCAAGCTCATCGAGAAGATCAAGTCCTGCGCTTTGCGTTTCAACACCAATTTCATCAAGCTCCGCTATACTGTAGACGAAGATATCAAGGTTTCGTTTCGCTGCAATTTTCGTATCGAGCTGACGAAGTGAGCCAGCAGCCGCATTACGCGGGTTCGCAAACGGCTCTTCTTCGTTTTGTAATCTTTTTTCGTTAAGGGCTTCAAAAGAAGGTTTTGGCATAAATGCCTCGCCTCTCACTTCAATCGACAGAGGCCGATTGATTTTGAGCGGGATGGAACGAATGGTTTTGAGGTTCTCGGTAATATCCTCACCTGTTGTCCCATCACCCCGCGTGGCACCCCGGACAAACACGCCATTTTCATAACGGAGAGAAACAGCGAGTCCGTCAATTTTCAGCTCGACATTGTAAGCGACGTCGTCACCGACTGCTTGACGAACCCGGCGGTCAAAATCAAGAAGGTCCTGTTCATGAAACGCATTGCCGAGACTGAGCATCGGTGTACCGTGACGTACTTTTTGGAAGGCGTCTAAAACAGCACCTCCTACTCTTTGCGAAGGTGAATCCGCTGCTTTTAAATCAGGGTATTCTTCCTCCAGAGAGATCAGCTCACGCATCCGCGCATCATATTCAGCGTCAGGAACACTTGGACGATCCAGTGTGTGATATTCGTAGTTGTATTGATTCAAAATCTGGTGTAGTTCCTCGATCCGGCGTTTCGCTGCTTCTTTATCCATCTGCTTCTTCCTTTCACTTCATCCGTTTTGTCAGTCCTATCAGTTTATTGCTTTTCGATTGGCGCAAATGCGGCAAGGAGACGCTTAATGCCTGTAGGGCTTGGGAAGGCAATATCAAGCTCTGTACTATCCCCACTACCTTTTACACTCACAACCGTGCCAACGCCCCACTTTTTATGAGCGGCTTTATCACCGACAGCCCAGCCAATGCTGCCGCCGCCTGTGTTTTGAATGGTTTGCGTTTGGGGACGTGAGACAGGCCCTCGTCTTTGCGGTCTTTCTCTCGTTTGGCCAAACGGTGTTTTCGTTTCTTTTTTCTCATTTAGGTTGTCCAATAAATCAGCTGGTATTTCTCTGATAAATCGTGATTCCATATTCATGTTCGTCCGGCCGAATAACGTTCTCATCTTCGCACTTGATAAATAAAGCTCTTCTTCGGCCCGTGTGATCCCTACATAAGCAAGACGGCGCTCTTCTTCCATCTCGGCATCTTCCATTAGTGAACGGCTGTGCGGGAAGACGCCTTCTTCCATACCCATTAAGAACACAACAGGGAATTCAAGTCCTTTTGCTGCGTGGAGGGTCATTAAAATGACCGCATCCTGATCTTCTTCCTCAGCCTCATCCAGCTTATCAATGTCTGCGACGAGGGCGAGGTCTGTCAGGAAGGTGACAAGTGATTTATCTTCATTTTGTTCTTCAAAGTTTTTAGTGACCGATAGAAACTCGTCAATATTTTCTAAACGGCTTTGTGCTTCAATCGTTTTTTCAATCTTCAGCGCTTCACGGTAACCTGTTTTCTCTAGGATCTCTTCCGTTAATTCTGTGACAGATAAATAATCCTGCATATTTGTCATTTGATCAATGAGCTGTTTGAACTCATCAAGTGCATTGGCTGCTCTTGCACTGAGTCCAATGAAATCCACCTGACCAAGGGCTTCAAACATAGAGAGATCATTCATTTCTGCGTATGCGGCAATTTTATCAACAGAAGTCGCCCCAATTCCACGCTTTGGTACGTTGACAATGCGCGCAAAACTAATGTCGTCATCTGGATTTGCCACAAGGCGTAAGTATGCCAAAATGTCCTTGATCTCTTTTCTGTCATAGAACTTCGTGCCGCCGACGATGTTGTATTGAATGTTCGCCTTCATTAACGTTTCCTCTATGACACGTGACTGAGCGTTCGTTCGATAGAGGATCGCAAAATCAGATAACTTACGCTTGCCGCTCTGATGAAGCTGACGAATCTTGCCAGCGACAAATTGACCTTCACCGAATTCATTATCTGCGCGGTAATAGGCAATCTTCGCTCCTTCGTCATTTTCTGTCCAAAGGTTTTTTGGCTTACGGTTTGAATTGTTTTGAATGACCGTGTTTGCAGCATTCAGAATACGTTTAGTCGATCTGTAATTTTGCTCAAGCAAAATCACTTCACTGGACGGATAATCTTTTTCAAAGGAAAGAATGTTTGTAATATCCGCTCCACGCCAGCGGTAGATGGACTGATCCGAGTCACCGACCACACATATATTTTGAAAACGCTGAGCGAGCAATTTCACAAGCATGTACTGCGCTCTGTTTGTATCCTGATACTCATCGACATGAATGTATTGGAATTTTCGCTGATAGTGTTCTAATACTTCAGGGATCCGCTCAAACAGACGAATCGTCATCATAATAAGATCATCAAAATCGAGTGATTGGTTTTTGAGTAATCGTTTTTGATAATCTGTGTAGACGTCGCTGACCACTTGATCGTAAAAGTCACCGGCTGTTTTTGCGTATTCCTCTGCGTCAATGAGTTCGTTTTTTGCACTACTGATTGAACCTAAAATGCTACGTGGATCAAACTTTTTAGGATCGATATTTCGTTCTTTTAAAATGTTTTTAATGACTGAAAGCTGATCAGATGTGTCTAATATAGAAAAGTTGCGATTCACACCAATACGGTCAATATCGCGTCGTAAAATGCGCACACACATGCTGTGGAACGTAGAGATCCAAATGTCATCCGCACCAGGTCCTAAAATGGCTTGTACACGCTCACGCATTTCTCTTGCTGCTTTATTTGTAAAGGTAATCGCTAAAATATTCCACGGTGCCACATGCTTTTCTGCCATTAAATACGCAATTCGATGCGTGAGCACTCGTGTTTTTCCACTACCTGCTCCTGCCATCAGTAGCAGCGGCCCGTCTGTTGCTTTGACCGCTTCTTTCTGCGCGTCATTCAGCCCTTCTAATAGATGATTCGATATTTCATTCATTTCATTCACCGCCAATTCGAACTTATGTTCTATTTTAACCCGTTTCGTCTTGTTTGACTATGATGACTTTTTCACTGCGTCGACTGTCTTTAACGCTTCTATAAAATTGTCATAAATGACGTTTCCCACTACGACAACGTCTGCATGCTGTGCAAAGTCTTTCGCCTGCTCTTTGCTTTCAATACCGCCGCCATAAAATAGAACCGTTTCTTGTAGCACTGCTTTGGTTTCTTTCACAAGCTCTATGTCTCCAAGCGTCCCGCTGTATTCTAAGTAAAAGATGGGCAGTTTCATCAAGTGCTCTGCCACTCTCGCATATGCTCTTACGTCATCTATATCCAGTGCCGTATTTGCCTCTGTCAGCTTAGCCGCTTTACACTCTTCGTTTAAGATGACATATCCTTCCGGCACAATCTCTTCCATTGACATCAAATCACCGTATTCCTTCATCGCATCCTTATGCAGACCAACAATCCAATCTGGATGAGCGCTGTTTAACACAGTGGGGATAAAATACAAGTCAAAGCCAGGCACAATCATCTCATGTGTCGAGATTTCAAGGACACATGGCACAAGAAAGCGGCGCACCTTTGACATCAGTTGCAGCACGTTGTCTTCTGTCACGTTGTCACTGCCGCCAATTAAAATGGCATCCGTACCGGATTCACAAATCGCTTCAAGTTGTTCATCGGAAATCTCTTTATTTGGATCGAGTTTAAAGACATGCTTCCACTCGGTAACATCATACATGAAAAACGTTCCTCCATTCGTTTCATTCCATTTAAATATTATAACAAAATCAGACACCGCAAAAAATGGGTAACCTCCTTCAGCTAAAAGTTTCATTCTTTTGAAAATAGGCGATTTTCACTTTAGGCGAGGTGAATGATTCAAGAGGCGCTGAGGGAGATCAATAGATCGATGCTGAACTGAAATGAGAGCTACTTCATCTCATCACATGATATTATACATGAAAGGAACATTTTACTATCGACCAAGCAGGTGAATGATTTGAAAAGAACCATCACATATGATCAAACGATCGACATCGGATACATCTATCTCATCCCGCCTCGAATCGGGACCATCAAAGAAACCATTGAATTAGACGTGAATGAATGTGTGAACGTAGACATCGACAAAGAGGGCCGAGTGGCTGGGCTGGAGTTATTTGCAGAAGAAGCCAAGGTGTTGAAGCACACACCCGTTTATGAGGACGACCTTTCGTTACGTTTTACGGATCAGGAAGTTCTCTCAACCTATCATTTATCGGGCATTGAATTTCTTTTCTCGACGCCTGATCACGAAGGGTTGATCGGTTTTACGATTGTCGATCCTCTTCGATATCACATCAAAAAAAAGACAAGAAAAAACCGTTTTGAATGGTCAAAACGGTTTTTCTAAACTATTGTCTCACTTCATTAAAATAATGAACAGATGTCATGGCCCCTTCATCGACCATCTTGTTGTCTTGAATATCTAACGGATCAGGGTGTCCAGCTTTTTCAGGAACCTTTTCATCTGATCGGAACATGCTTGCCCATTTTTTGAGATGCTGTTTATTTTTCACTGCTAATAACACTGCACCACCAACCCCTAATCCTGCAAGTACATACGCATTCGGACGCTTATTCATGTATGTTCCCTCCCCTTATGATCTTATTTGTAAGTTACCCCGCCTTTTCATTTCTAAACGTCACAAGCTGTTGAAGTGGTTTCTCTTTCAATGAAAAGTGGAATAACAACAGTAATGATAGAGAAAAGAGGGGATTTTCGTGACAACAATTGTCATTGGCGCATTATTAGTGATTTTTTTCATCATACCAATCATTTTATTCATCTGGATTTGGATGCGAGATGAAAAACAGGAAGAGCATTCTGTCCTACGAAATTATCCGGTCATTGGAAAATTGAGGTTCATTTTTGAAAAAATAGGACCTGAGCTTCGTCAATATCTGTTTCTAAATGATCGAGAGGAGCTTCCTTTCTCAAGAAGAGAATACGAGCAAGCTGTCATGTCTGGGAAGTACAAAAGCCGGACAATGGGCTTTGGATCAAAACGTGATTTTGACAAGCCTGGTTACTATATTCGCAACGTCCTATTTCCAAAGCAGCGAGATGAGTTACGCATCGATCAATCTGAAAAAATCCCAACAAAAGTGTATCAGATCGATCAAGACAATTTACTGAGAAGAAGTGAACATACAAAAGAGGTAGAAGCAAAACCTTACTACCTCCATCAAGACGATGTACAAGTGATAGGCGAGCACACATGTCAAAAGCCTTTCCGTGTAAAAGGCCTGATTGGTCAGTCAGCCATGAGCTACGGCTCATTAGGCGACCGGGCGATTACGGCTCTATCCTCCGGGTTAAAAATGGCTGGCGGCACATGGATGAACACAGGTGAAGGCGGGCTTTCGCCTTACCATCTCAAAGGGGGCGCCGATATCATTTGCCAGATTGGGCCTGGTTTATTTGGGGTTCGAACAGAGGATGGCGCATTTTCATTTGAAGAGTTTAAGAAAAAAAGTGAGCACGAGGAAGTCAAAGCCTTTGAGCTGAAGCTGGCTCAAGGAGCTAAAACACGCGGCGGACATATTGACGGTGAAAAGGTCACCGAAGAAATTGCAAGCATCCGTAAATTGCCGCCCCACCAATCCATTGACAGTCCAAATCGATTTGAGATGTTCCACTCCATTCCTGATATGTTTGATTTCATTGAACAGTTGCGAAGTATAGGCGGAAAGCCTGTCGGCATCAAGCTTGTGGTCGGACATAAAGAAAACATTGAGGAACTTGCAACGTACATGAAAAAAAGCGGAAAGCATCCTGATTTCATTACAGTGGATGGCGGAGAAGGCGGCACTGGTGCATCCTTTCATGAATTGGCAGATGCCGCAGGGCTGCCGATTTTCACGGCACTCCCTATGGTTCATCAAATATTGAAAGAATACGGTGTCAGAGATCAGGTAAAACTCTTTGCGTCTGGCAAACTTCTCTCACCTGATAAAATTGCGATTGCCCTTTCCATGGGTGCTGACTTTGTCAATATCGCACGGGGACTCATGTTTTCAGTCGGATGCATTCGCGCACAAGTGTGCCATACGAATAAATGCCCAGTCGGGGTCGCAACAACTGATCCAAAGCTGCAAAAGGGTTTATCCATTGAAGAAAAGAAATACCGAGTCTGCAATTATATCCTTTCTCTAAGAGAAGGTTTGTTTAACTTATCCGCAGCCGCAGGAATTGAATCTCCCATTCATTTTAATGAGAAACATATTGTCTACAGACAAGAAAATGGTCAGACAAGTGAAATCCCTATTTTTTCAGGGACACAGCCGTCTGTCTAGTGTAAAATTTTAGAGTCTTAGAGAAACAGAATGACACCAACACAGTACATTAACAAATAAATGAAAAATTGAATATACACAGAATAAAAAAGCAGGGAGCGGGACTGACCCCAAAAGATGAGACAAATAAAAAACACCTTTAAGTTTGAAAACGGATCGTTGTGATCCGAAATAAAACATGGAGGTGTTTTTTCTATGGGGACAAGAGTGAGTTATCCGGTTGAAGTCAAACAGAAGGCTGTAGAAATGAGATTGGCAGGCGTACCTATGAAAGAGATCATGCAGGAATTGAATATCAAGAATAAGACGCAGGTTCAGACATGGGTGAGATGGCATAAAACTGGGGATACACACAGGTTCGAACAACCTGTTGGAAAACAATATACCTATGGAAAGGGTCCCGAGTACTCTTCAGAATTAGAGAGACTTCAGGCAGAAAATCGCTATTTGAGTCAACAGAATGAGGTTTTAAAAAAGTACAACGAATTGGAAAGGAAGTTGATAAGGAAACGTCAAGCAAACTGGTAGATGAATTGTGCAAAACGATGACGGTACAGGACATCTGTGTCCATTTAGGCATCTCACGCACTTCGTATTATAGATGGAAAAAGAATCTGACTCAGAATCATTCTAAAAGACAACTAGAGAAACAGGTCGGCACGTTGTGCCGAAAGCACAAATATCGATATGGTTATCGGAAAATCACAGCCATACTAAAAATGGGAATGCGTATTAACCATAAAACTGTTCAACGTATCATGCAGAAAAACCAGTGGCAATGCCGGGTTAAAATGAAAAAGCGTAAGAAGAATGGGCAGCCCTATGCCGTGGCTGGTAATATACTGGATCGGAATTTTCAGTCTGATCGCCCTCTTGAAAAACTAGTCACGGACATCACGTATTTGCCTTATGGACAGAAACAATTGTACCTTTCCAGTATATTGGATTTATATAATGGAGAAGTGATTGCTTTTACAATTGGTGATAAGCAGGACACAGACTTTATCTTAAACACACTTAATCAGCTCCCAGCACTTCCTGAGAATTGCGTGTTACATAGCGATCAAGGTTCTGTGTATACATCTTACGAGTATCAGAAAGCTGTTCATATAAAAGGCATTACCATGAGCATGTCCCGTAAAGGGACGCCCGCTGATAATGCCTCCATCGAATCGTTTCATTCCTCACTAAAGTCTGAAACGTTCTATCTTAACAGGATTGATCGCACTACGACCACCATCGTAGAACGCACTGTCAAAGAATACATTTATTATTATAACAACATTCGTATTCAAACGAAACTAAACAACCAATCACCGATAAACTATCGGCAATTGGCTGTTTCATAAAGGTGTTTTGATCCCTGTCTCAAAAACGGGGGTCAGTCCCAGCCTCCCTGCTTTTTTATTGGACTTTATTAACATTGGTACATCACCATTTTTAAAAAAACTCTCTTCTAATTTCTTAACTGCCAATTTGCTCTACAACCTAGAGCATTCAATTGCATGCATTCTGCTTGGATGTTATTAAAAAACTTTCATTAAGTTGAAATCAAATACATGGTGCAAACGAACCTTCTCAATGTTGACTGGATATTGTACCATTCTTGTTAGATATCCATCATATTAACCGTACTATCAAAACCCATAGCTAAAGTATCTAGTTAAATTAAGCTTTTGCAACCAATAGTTGCATAGTGGTTGGTAGTGTGCAACTTATAAAACCATTACAATGACAATCAACATAATATAAAGGGGAGTTGCAAGATGTCATTAGGTTCCAATATTGCTGATAAAAGAAGAGCTTTAAAGTTATCGCAAGAATATGTAGCTGAGCAGTTAGGAGTGAGTCGGCAAGCAGTATCAAAATGGGAAACATATCAATCAGAACCATCGATGAAACATTTAATAAAATTAGCTGAATTATTTGATAGCGACATAAAAGAATTAGTATCTCCAGAACAACCTTCTTGGAAAAAAGACCAAGAAAATCGCATTAAACCAAATCAAAAAGATATAAGGATGCAACTCTCAGCAGTATTTGGTCGAATTCTAATGTTGATCAGTTTTTTAGGTTACACAGGCGCCTATTTTGACCCAGCTGCATATCAACTACCTATTTGGTATTTACACATTTGGTGGGGAGTTCTGTTTTTGACTGGATTTATTTTAACATTTATTGGGGCCAGTGATTACTTTAATAGAAAATCTGGTTCAAAAAAAATAATAGGGCTTGATTGTTTATTAGTGACATCCTATTTTCTATATGAAATATTGCCTTTTGAAAGAAATATAAATACATTGGTTTCATTACTATTTGGTATTTCCATTCTGATTATAATAAACATTTACTTTTTCATCCCTACATGGAGGAAATCAAATCATTAAACAAAATTTTAGAATAGAGTTCCACAACACAGTCTATTAGATGCAGTTAATGTACTGATTTTTGGGGTTCCTAATAGGGAATAAGACAAATCTATTGCACAAAATAGTCAAGAAATACGAAAGAGAAAGAAAATAAAAAACAGGACCGCTTCATTTAGCCAGTCCTTGTTTGTTTTTTCAGCGCTCTTCATAAAAAAACTGTAAACAACGCCATTCTTGTTGAAAAGGATTGTTTACAGTGAAAGCTGTTTTATTTTGTTTCGTCATTTGCCTGCTGTTCTGCTACGCGGTCAAGTGCCATTGTATAGGCATCGTTTCCGTAGTTCAAGCAGCGTTTGACTCGTGAGATGGTTGCAGTGCTTGCACCTGTCTCCGTCTCAATTTTATGATACGTGTTTCCCTCGCGAAGCATACGTGCTACTTCAAGACGCTGTGATAAAGATTGGATTTCATTGATGGTGCACAAATCATCAAAAAATCGATAACATTCTTCCAGGTCTTTAAGGGATAAGATGGAGTTGAATAACTGATCTAAGCTTTTGCCCCTTAATTTATCAATTTGCATCTTTATACATCTTCTCCTTTACTATTGGCACCGCTTCGCACTGACTTTTCCGAGAAAGCGGTATCTTTCCTGACTCATTTTTTTCAACCTCAGCAATGAGCTTTGAACGAATCATGACAGGTTTGTTTATACGCTGGAAATGCCGTCAGTTCTTTCGTAAGCCGAAGCTTCTTTATCGTATACAAATTCGACAAGTTCTGTCATTTTCCTTGTTCGACAATCTGACAAACTTGTTTGCTTCCGATATCCAGACCACTTCTGCTTCATTAGGTCTGCCCTAAAAATACAGGCTGTGCGAAAAGCTCGACGAGATCGCAAACATGCGCCCCGCCTCACTCAATGATTCAAAATATGTTGGTCGGCCAGCGTAACCGACAGATTCATTTTACAATTGGGCACTTCATTCGTCATGTCAAAGCCCTATGCTTTGTCACCATATCTAGCAGCGAAGAGATCTCTTGCTTACTCCTGCCCTATAACAGCGGTCAGAAATCTAGCAAATATGATACAGCTCCACTCTGTTATATTTTAACGCATTATAGACGGAAAGAGTACAGTTTTTTTCATGACATCAAATATTCCTCTTGGTGTCACTCGAATATACGGCAAGTGTGTGCTTTGGAAAAAGACAAGTGTATCAATTGGGCAGTCAAATGGATACCCTCGCTCAATGAGTAGCTCGCGTAACGTTTGCTCCTGCTGAAGAACCGTTTCAAACGGTTCAGCTGATGCACAGCCTGATAATTGCAGCGGGATTTCATGCAAAATCTTTCCGTTTTCTGTGAGCACAATTCCACCGCCAATTTCTTTCATTCGCTTATGAGCAAGCATCATATCATCTTTATTTTTCCCAATCACTAAAATGTCACCAGTGGTTGAAAATGAGCTGACAAACCCTTGCACCTTGTTTGCAAATCCTTTTAACATTGTGTTCACGCGCCACTCGCCTTTTCGATCAATCAGGCTGAAGAAGCTTTGATCATGGTCACAGGACAGCTGGTTGACAGAGTTATCAATCTCCACTGTATAGGGCTCCATGATGACGGCATTTCGCATTTTGACACCAAGCGGCATTGAGAATTGCAAGTCACTCATCGTCAGGTCATAGCTTAAGTCTAATGGTTCAAGCCCGCCATTTTCCCATTTTGTCTCTTGGAATTGATGCTGGTTCTCCCCCTCTAATTTCAGGATAACCCCTTTAGAAATCACCGTTTCTGGATTTGGATTCATCGGATCATCTAAAATATTCAAAGAAGCCAATCGGCCAGGACCGACCACGCCTAATAAGTCATCAATTTGATAGTATTTCGCAATGTTAAAAGTCGCCATATTGTACGCATCAATAGTAGGCACGCCTTCTTCAAGGGCAATGGAAATGAGACGATTGATCATGCCTTCTTCATAAAAGTGAGGCGCTGATCCATCTGTTGTATAGAAAAAGTGATCGTAGTGCCTAAAGTCACGCTCATGCAATTCCCTTAAAATGTTCACTAAATCTGGGCGGATGGAAGAATGACGCAAGGACACATGATAACCTAGAGACAAGCGTTTGAGCACATCGTCTGCATTCATTGCTTCATGATCACTGTCCGCTCCAAACAGCTTCATTTTTGTTAGCGTTTTCTCAGAAGCCCCAGGGAAATGCCCTTCAATTCGTTTTCTCTGCTTCTTCGTTTCTTGCATGCAATATAAAATGAGATCATCACCGTCCATTAATCTTGGCCAGCTCGTTAATTCGCCGCCTTGAAGGACGTCGGGATGATCAATCCATTCTTTCCGATAGTTAATAGGCAGCATCTCATCTTCATACCTGACCTCGGTTTGAAGATCGTATCTGGACCACCAGAAATACTGAAATGGCTGCTTTTTTAATTCGCATAGAGTGGAAAGCGCTTTCTTTTCATTGCTTTGCAAAAGAAGAAATAAGTTATCGCTGACCATTGTTGTTGTGCCAAATTGAGACACATATTCTGCAAGTGATTGGGGATTATAAATATGGAACGGATGCGCGTGAGGTTCAATATACCCCGGCACAATGTATTTACCTTCACAATCAATCACACGTTTAGCTGATTTATTTTGAGGAAGCTCTGCTCCGACATAAACAATTCGATCATCATGTATCCAAATATTTGCCTTCACCCATTGCTTCAAAAACGGGTTTAGCACGAGTCCATTCGTTAAAAGGAGTGTTGGAACTATTTTTGAGTCGACTACATCGATTTGTGTGCGGATGTCATTGTTTCTCCAATTAAAAGTACGTTCGGACATTCACATACTCTCCTTCATTTGTATTAGCCCTATCGTAACATAACGAACCACGTTACGCATTAATGAAACGTTACAATTTCTTGAAATCACACTTAAAATAATTTAAAAAAGGAGAATTACTTGCAATGAAACCTAATCTTGGCTTAATGGAAGCGCTCATGAGAATTGCCTGCGGAATGACGATATGTACTGTAGCTGGATCCTTATATGCTCGAAAACCATGGAGTAAAATGCTGCTTTTTGGCATCATGCTCGGCGGATTAAAATTGGGTTCTGGTATTCTTCGTTTTTGTCCAGTGACCTATATGTGTGAACAGCAGAATACACATAAAGAGAAGGCTGAGTAGACAGCCTTCTTCAGATTGTTGACAAAGAGCTAAAATGAATTTTATTTTAGCTCTTTGTCTTCCTTTCAGCGTGACATGAAAACCTTTGAAGTCTAGGAAGGGCGAGCACCGGCGCACAGACCTGACAACGAATGCGAGGGTTTATCTGCACGCTGGAGAAGGCTGAGTAGACAGCCTTCTTTTTTTGTGTGTGAATCACTCCGCTGCTTCGCACCATTTGACCAACGTACCAGCAATGATTTCTGCTGCTTCAATGACATGTTTGATCTCAATAGATTCATTCGGGAAATGGGCAAGCTCTGTCGTTCCAGGTCCAAACACAATGATTGGGATATCCGCTGCTTGTGACAGTAATCCGCCGTCTGTCCCCCAAGGGGCGGCTTCCACCTTTGGCGGGTGCTGCATGACCTCTTCATATTGTTCCTTCAATAGACCTAAAAGCGGGTGATCAGAGTCGATTGACCCTGGAAGCCATCTAGCACCAAACCACTCCACCTCCACAGGATGTTCTTGAAACCAATCATCATTTTCAGCGAGTCCAGTCATCCAATTTTCTAATTCCTTCTCTGCCTGCTCAACTGTCTCACCTGGCATCACACCAAGCCTGCCTTCCATTGTGACAAGATCTGCGACAGAGGACGGCCAATCACCGCCTTGAATTTTCCCAATGTTGATTGGAATTGGAATCGGAATATGCTGAAACAGCGGCTCCGTCACTCGCTGATTTCTTTCTTTTTCTAGTGCCGCTATATGAGAAAGGACCACCGTGCTCTTTTCAATAGCAGAAACACCGTGATACCTTGTTCCGCCATGAGCTGCCCTTCCTTTAATATGCAGCCTGAACCACTTTGATCCTTGCTGAATCGGAAAAATGTTCATATGACTTGGCTCTGGAATGATGGCAGCATCCGCTGTGTACCCTTTCATTATTGCTGCAAGTGTGCCTGCTCCGCCGCTTTCCTCTTCGACGACACTATGAAACACCACATCTCCTTTCAGGGGAATCTGAAGCGCATGCAGTGCCTCAAGCGCAAAGAGTAAAGAAACGTTTCCACCTTTCATATCTGTTGCCCCGCGTCCATAAAGTCTCCCGTTTATGATATGCCCGCTGTAAGGCGGATATGTCCATTGATTCGTATCTCCTGCCGGAACCACATCTACGTGCCCGTTTAATAAAATCGATTTGCCGCCACCTTTTCCTTTCAATCGCCCAGCAACGTTGGGACTCCCCTGAAAAGATCGGCGCGGGGAATAAAAATAAGGATGCTCTAGTAATTCATCGCCGCCAATTTCCCAAACGTCTACATCAAAGCCAATGGCGGACAGTTTATTGGCCACGATCTGCTGCACGTCTTCTTCATTTCCTTGGGTGCTGTCACATTGCACCATTTGCTGAAGAAGCGTAACGGCTTCATTCTGATGTTCTTTCATCCAGTTTCTGATACGTGTCATTGGCTGCAAGTCGTTCATCCTTTCTACACAACAGATTTGACATCAGGCGCTAAAATTAATGGCGCTTCAGTCGCCCTTATGACATCTTCCGGCTGAAATGGCGGCATGACTTCACGTAAAATGAGCAGCTGAGACTTGACCTCAATGACCGCCATATCCGTAATAATCAAATCGACACACGCTTTAGCGGTTAAGGGCAATGTACAAGCCGTTTTCACTTTAGATCGACCGTGTTTATCCAGATGGCTCATCACCACTACCACTTTTTTCGCTTTTTGCGCCAGCTCAATCGCTCCGCCCATACCCGGTACTCTTTTCCCCGGTACAATCCAATTGGCAAGATCCCCTTGGCTGCTTACTTCAAGTGCACCCAAAATCGTCATATCCAGCATGCCTTTTCGAATGATGCCAAAAGCAGTCGTACTGTCCATGTACGAGCCGCCCTTTGTTAACGTAATGGGAAAACCGCCCGCATTGCATAAATTCGGATCTTCTTCCCCTTGCAAAGGCGAGGCTCCTGCACCCATAATGCCGTTTTCTGCATGCAGCCACACCTCGTAATGTGATGGAATGTAATCTGCTGCTAGGGTCGGAATGCCGATCCCAAGATTCACAATCATGCCATCTTCAATTTCTTGTGCTGCTCTTTTGGCAATGCGGTGTCTTAAATCGATGTCTCCCATGCCCATGTCCAGTTCACTCCTTTTGATTGCACGATTTGATTCACAAATACGCCTGGCGTCACGATTTCTTCTGGATCGAGCTGCCCCGCTGCCACAATTTCTTCTGCCTCCGCAATGGTCCAGTCTCCTGCCATCGCCACAATCGGGTTTGTATTCCGTGCGCTTTTATCAAAAATGAGGTTTCCCACTTCATCTGCTTTGTAGGCATTGACGATGGCAATATCCGCTGTGAGCGCAGGCTCCAACATATAATCCTTCCCATTCAGTTGAACCAATTGTTTCTCATCGAGATTCAGGCTATCCATCCCAACATCTGTCACAATGCCCGCCAGACCCATTCCGCCTGCTCTGATTTTTTCTGCAAGAATGCCCTGCGGATAAAAATGAACGTCTAATGTACCAGCCTGCATTTTCTGTCCGGCAATGGGATTTGAGCCGATATGAGAGGCGATGATTTTTTTCACTCTTCCTTCTGTGATGAGCCGGCCCACACCAATTTGCGGGAAACCTGCATCATTTCCGATCAATGTCAGATCTTGAATATTTGCTTCCAAAATGGCATCAATCAACGATGGTGGTGAACCCACGCCGCCAAATCCGCCAAACATGATGGTCATGCCATCTTTTAATCGCGTCATCACTTCATCCAACCCCACAGTTTTATTCATGTTCGTTCCTCCTTACATAGCAGATGGGAAAAACCCTCGATTGATTACTTCTTGTTCGACTTGTGTGATGGTCTGGCCGAATTTATCAATCAGTTCATCCATTTCCTGCTGTGTGATGGAAAGCGGCGGTGCGATCATAACCGCTGCGCCTCCGACTCCATCCTCTCCAGCGCTCGCTGGATACACCAACAGTCCATTTTGTTTTGCCGTTTCAACAACGAGATTGGTTATCTGAGCACGTGCAGGAAATGGCGTTTTGGATAAACGATCTGCGACAAACTCAATGCCAATCAGCAATCCCTTCCCTCTCACATCTCCTATGATGGAATGATTGACTTGCAGATCTTTTAAAGCATTCATCAAATATCGCCCAGAAAGGTCAGCCCGATCGGGAAGCTGATGCTTTTTCATATATCGAATGACCGCTAATGAAACGGCTGCTGAAAGCGGATTGGCACTATATGTGTGCCCTGCCATGACAGAGCCGGAGCCGCTGATAATCGGTGCCATCACACGATCCGTTGAGACAACTGCTGCAATTGGAGAATAACCTGCGCTCATGCCCTTTCCAAGAACCATGATATCTGGTACCGTGCCCCAGTGTTCCATCGCAAACATTTTCCCAGTTCGTCCAAAGCCCGTCATGACTTCATCTGCAATCATTAAAATGTCGTTTTCTTCACAGACACGCTTCATCGCTTCGAAATATCCGTCTGGCGGCAGGAGCGCCGCTCCCGCTGCGCCAACAATCGGTTCGGCGATCAATGCGGCAATCCTCTCTTTTCCTATACGCTGGATGACGGTTTTAAATTCCTGGACATACCACTCGACCTGCTTGCTGTCTTCCTTTGGAAGCCATGACCTGTAGCTATAGGGCGGTGACAGCACTGGATGCTTTTCAAGCAGTGGTTCAAAACGCTCTCTCCTTGCAATATGACCTGACATTGACAGCGCCCCTAATGTAATACCGTGGTAACTCATCCATCTTGAGATGATATGATTTTTTTCCGTCTTCCCCTGCTCTTGCCAATGCTGTATCGCCATTTTCATAGCAGTTTCCGTTGCCTCTGAACCGCTCCCTACAAAAAAAGACCAGTTCAGATCACCTGGGCAAAGTGTACTCAATTCATACGCTAGTTCTTCCGCTGGTTCATTCGTAAATTGTGATCTGTACGTAAAGCTCACCTTTTTCGCTTGCTCTGTCATCGCATCAATAATCTCTTGTATGCCATGTCCAATACTTGCCGTGACTGCCCCTGATGAGCCATCTATATATTTTTTTCCGTCCCGATCATATAAATAAATCCCCTCTCCTCTCACAGCCACAGGATATTGCTGATTTAACATCGGTTTGATTAAGTAATCCCGGGTCTCCACTTTGTCATTCCTCCCTCTCTTGTCAGCAGCTGCACTTATCTTTTTACATGAATCGCAAGAAAATTTTGTATACTTGGTATAAGATTAGCTTAATCAAGAGGGCAGTCATCCTCCATTCGCCATATGCCCGAATTTCACACGTGTTTTTTATACATGGTGTATAAGAGTGTTCAAAAGGAGGTCATGAGTCTATGGCGATTCTCGTCAAAGATGCACTCTCGCTCGATATGATGAAAGAAACCAAACTGCTTGCTGGAGAAAATGGACTGGATCGTCTTATCCAGTGGGTGACCATTGTGGAAATTATTGAAGACACATCTAGACTTTCCGAAGGAGAATTACTTGTTACAACTGGATTTGGGCTGACAGAAAATAAAGAAAGACGCATCCGGCTTGAAAAATTGATTCAATCTCATCGTCTTTCAGCCATTGCCATTTATAAAGGCGTGTACTTAACGGAAATTCCCGCATCACTCATTGAAGCCGCCGAAAATAGCGGTATTCCGCTCATCGAGATTCCGCCCCATGTCAATTTTTCAGACATCACAAAAGCCGTTCTAGAACAAATCGTCAGCAGTCAGCTCCATCAGCTCAAATATTCTTCCGCGATTCATCAAAGACTGACCCATTTAAATGTGAGCAATAAAAATGTCACGCAAATTACGGATGAACTGGCACATCTCACAGCGGCAAATATCGTCGTACTGGATGTGTTTTTGCACCAAACAGCCACTCATCTCGAAACAGACGAAGTGACCTATTCCCCTGCTTTTGGCTTTCTAACAGATGACGAACCGATTGAAACCTCTTCTCTGCTCAAGCAGGCAGAGGAAAAAGGCCGGCTCGTCTATGACACATATGGTGCGTTTGTTCTAGCAGCATGCCCTGTGATTGCAATGGGGGATATTTTCGGGTTCATTGTGGCGTTAAAGAAAAAAGAGACGTGGCACCATCTCGATGCCATCGCCATTGAGCATGCCGGTGCGGTGTATGCGATTGAATGGTTGAAACAAAAAGCCATTCAAGATACAGAAAACCAAATGCAGGGGCATTTATTGGATGATATGCTGCAACAGCAATACACAGAAGAAAGTTATGTCATCGAACAAGCAAGAAAGCTGCAATATGATATGAGCGAAGAACAAGTCGTCATCTACTTTCAATTTCAGCATCAGCACACACAGCTCGACCATCAAATGGTGCAGCGCCTATCCCAATTGCTCACATCCATTTTTGAACGCAGACAAATTCCTTTTTTATTAAAGGCAAGGCTTGATTCCATTTTCGTCTTGACACCCGCAGGGAAAAGCACGTATCAAGAAACAAATTGGTATCGCGCATCAGAAGAATGCTGCAGTACTTGGTCTTATTTTTTCCCCGTCCATCCCATTGTGATTGGCATCGGAAGAGCCTACGACCAGATCAGTCTCTTTGCTAAAAGTGCAAAAGAAGCCCAGTATGCAGCAAGGCTCCTTCCTCTTTTGAAAACAGATGACAGTATCATTCATTATCAGAAGCTCGGTCTATATGGGATGCTGCTTGAAATGAACGAAGCCGGAATGAATTTGCATGACTTTTACGTGGAGCTGTTAAGCCCGCTGCTTTATACAAAAAAACAAGGAGCTGACCTGATTCATACACTCGAAGTGTATTTGGCACATAATGAAAATATTCAAAAGTCAGCGGGGGAATTGTTTATTCACCGGCATACGTTAAGCTACCGGTTGAAACAAATTGAAACGAGAACAGGCTGCAGCCTCAAATCCACTGATGATCGGATGAAGCTGCAGCTGAGTATCATGGCGTACCGCCTATCTGGTCTGCTTGATCAGATGAGAACCATCTCATGATTCATTTGGCGTTTTGACCCATAGATTCATATCTTCAATTTTGTCAAAAATATAGCAGTTGTTTTGAAAGCGTCCGGTGTATGTATACCCGAGCTGATAAAATACTTGATTCATTCCATAGGACAGTGCACGGGCAAGAGAATAAAAGACATAAATGTGCATGGATTGAAGCTCTTGTTCGAGGGCTAGAATCAAATGATGCATGAATCCTAGTTTTCTGTATGTGGGAAGGGTTGCACAATCTGTTAATTCTGCATGACCATACGGTACATTGATTTCAGCAGAAGCGGCACTTACAAGTTGACCGTCATGTTCAACGGCATAAAAAACCGTCCCTTCCTCCATTACCTTTTGGATGTAATTTGGCTCATTCATTGGCGTGGGGTACGTTTCAAAGACCGTATCATAGAGCACTGCCAGCTTGTGCACATCCTCTGGACTGGCTTTCCTCATCACATACTCATCCTGCCACACGCCTTGGTCTGTTTTGATCGGCTTTTCTTGAATAGACGTAACGATTTCATCTTCCTTCAGCCAAAACGGGCTGTTCATTCGATCTTCGGTCAGAAAGAGCGACATGCCGTATGCATCACTTCCGAGAAAATAATGAGAAAACACCCCTTCAAGCCGAAAGCCTTTTTCTAAAAAAAGCGGCATATGCTCACGCCTTACTTTTACAATGACCTTAGACGCCTTGCAGTCCGCCGCTTCCTGAAGCACGGACTGAATCACATCACGCACCCTGCCGCTATAATCATCCAAACGAATTCTCTCGTTAAATGGATCCATACAGATCAAAGCAGAAAAACGCTCGTTTGCAAGTTTCTTCAATTGCACCATACACTCATTCCCCTCTTAGCTAATAAAAAACTTCCAAATTAAAAATGAAGAAATAGCAATGCCAGAAAAAATGGATAGGATCATATAACTAATGGCTACGCCTTTTTTCAATTCATTCATCTTAATGGCAGTCAAAAAGACGTTATTTATGGCTATGAGAAATAAAATAAGCATGAATAATACACCAATGATATATGTTTTAATAACCATGTTTTAACCACCATTCATTTCCTTTTATTTTGATTGTATCCTTTTATTTACTTTATTGAAAGTGTGTAATTGCTTCAAAGTAAAAAACACCTTCGAGTTTCAGTAGATGACTTCTCTACACACAAACTAAAGGTGTTTTTTTCTAACACTTATGGCAAAATGCTCGCTTAAAAAGTTTTCCCCGCAGCCTTCAGCGCACGGGCGCCAATGTCACGGCGATAAAATAAACCTGGCTGAATGATTTCTTCAACCGCTTCATACACTCTTGATCTTGCTGCTTCAAATGTGTCGTCAAATGCGGTCACATTTGCTACACGGCCGCCATTTGTGACAAATTGATCGTTTTCCTTTTTTGTTCCTGCATGGAAGGTCACGACATCAGAAACCGTTGTTTGCAAAGCACCGATTGGTGTGCCTTTTGCGTAGTCTTCCGGGTATCCTTCTGATGCAAGAACGACACTGACAGCGGCTGTGTCTTTCCACTGCAAGTCCACATCTTTTCCATCTAGAATGTCGAGGAATACTTGGACTAGATCTGATTCAAGACGAGGGAGTACTACTTGCGTTTCAGGGTCGCCAAAGCGTGCATTGAACTCAATGACTTTTGAGCCTTCTGGTGTTAGCATTAAGCCCGCATATAAAATGCCTGTAAACGGACGCTCTTCCTGCACCATCGCGCGAGCTGCTGGTTTGACGACGTCTTCCACCGCTTTTTGTACGACTTCATCAGAAATTTGTGGAACCGGTGAATAAGCACCCATCCCGCCGGTGTTTGGTCCTTTGTCATCTTCAAATGCCCGTTTATGATCCTGTGCGATCACCATCGGATACACCTTTTCTCCATTGACAAAGGCCATCAGAGAAAACTCTTCACCTGTTAAAAATTCTTCAATGACAACCGATGCACTCGCATCGCCAAACTTTTCATCCTCTAAAAAGTCATGCAGGCAGTTGATCGCCTCTTCAAGTGTCATTGCCACAGTCACACCTTTTCCTGCGGCAAGTCCATCTGCTTTAATGACAATTGGAGCACCCTTTTCTTCCACATATGCCTTCGCTTCTTCAAACGATGTAAAAGTGGCATAAGCGGCTGTCGGGATCTCATAATTTTTCATTAAGTCTTTTGCAAATTCTTTTGAGCCTTCAATGACTGCGGCTTTTGCATTCGGTCCAAATACCTTTAGACCTGCTTCTTCAAATGCATCGACGACACCTGCAATTAAAGGAACCTCTGGACCGACAATTGTTAAGCCAATGTTATTGTCTTTTGCAAAACGAATTAACGCCTCATGATCGCCCTCGTCGATCGGTACAAGCTTCGCAGCGTCTGTCATTCCATCATTGCCGGGTGCGACAAATACTTGGCTGACAAGTTCGCTTTGATTCACTTTCCATGCGATGGTATGCTCTCTTCCACCTCTGCCGATAATTAATACGTTCACACTGTCATCCCCTTAATGTTTGAAATGTCTAACGCCAGTGAAGACCATGGCGATGCCGTATTCATCTGCTTTTTGGATTGATTCTTCATCACGAATGGAACCACCTGGCTGGATGATCGCTGTAACGCCTGCCTTTGCAGCAGCTTCCACTGTATCGCCCATTGGGAAAAATGCATCAGAACCTAGTGCACTGCCTTTTGCCTTTTCACCTGCTTGCTCAATCGCAATGTTAGCCGAGCCAACACGGTTCATTTGACCAGCGCCGATGCCTGCTGTCATTTGATCCTTCGCTAGAACGATGGCATTTGATTTCACATGCTTGACGACTTTCCAAGCGAGCTTTAAGTCTTTCCATTCGTCTTCAGTCGGCTCTCTTTTCGTTGGAATAGAGATCGTTGCTTCCTCTAAGCCGTATGTGTCGATATCCTGAACGAGTAATCCACCATGAACACTTGTGAGCTGCTTTTCTTTTTTCCCAAGATCTGCTTCTACATCTAATGTTAGTAGACGAAGGTTCTTTTTCGCTGTTAGCACATCAAGTGCTTCTTGGCTAAACGATGGTGCGATGACGATTTCTAAGAAAATCGTATGGAGCACCTCAGCCGTTTGCTTATCTACTTCACGATTAAGCGCCACAATGCCGCCGAAAATAGATGTTTCATCTGCTTTAAATGCACGATCAAATGCTTCTGCAATCGTTTCTCCTGTCCCAACACCACATGGGTTCATATGCTTTACAGCCACAGCCGCTGGCTCCGTAAATTCACGTACAATTTGAAGTGCTGCATCTGCATCTTTGATGTTGTTGTAGGAAAGTTCTTTTCCATGTAATTGCGTTGCCGTAGCTAAAGAGCCTTTGCTTGGAAGCGCATTTTCATAGAACGTCGCCGCTTGGTGCGGGTTTTCTCCATAACGAAGAGATTGTTTTTTCTCAAATGTGACTGTGAACTGTTCTGGCTCAGTTTCGCCAACAAAGTTCGTTAAATAATCCGCAATCAGGGCATCGTAAGCAGCCGTATGACGGAATACTTTTGCTGCAAGCTCACGTTTTTTCTCTAGTGAGACGCCGCCTTCTTTAATTTGTTGAACGACAGAATCATAATCACGCGGGTCTACAATCACAGTGACGTCCTGATGGTTTTTAGAAGCAGCACGAAGCATACCCGGTCCGCCAATATCAATGTTTTCAATCGCTTCTTCATACGTGACATCGTCTTTGGAAATGGTCTCTTTGAATGGATATAGATTCACAACGACAAGATCAATCGGCTGAATGCCGTGCTTTTCGATCTGTGCCATATGCTCATCGTTTTCTCTCACTGCTAACAGTCCACCGTGAATGTTCGGATGAAGCGTTTTGAGTCGTCCGTCCATGATTTCTGGGAAGCCAGTCACTTCAGAAATACCAATGACATCAATGCCGTTCTCTTGAAGAAGTTTGTGTGTACCACCAGTTGAAATCACTTCAACGCCAAGTTCTGTTAGTTCTTTCACAAAAGGTACAAGATTTGTTTTATCGGAAACACTGATTAATGCGCGTTTGATCGTCATGCCTTTGTCACCTCATTAAGATAATTCTAAAAGTGATTTGATCACTTTTGGATATAGTGTGTGTTCTAATTCATGCATTCTTTTTTCAATGGATTCAAGGTCTTCCCCTTGTTCAATATGAATGGCTGCTTGGTCAATAATCGGACCGGTATCCATGCCTTCGTCGACATAATGAACCGTGATGCCAGCCACTTTGACTCCTGCTTGATAGGCTTGTCCAATCGCATCGAGTCCAGGAAATGCTGGCAATAAAGAAGGGTGGATATTCACGATTTTCCCTCTGAATGCGTCAAGTAATGTCGGACCGATCAGTCGCATATACCCAGCGAGGAAAATCCATTCCACTTCATGCAGCTTCAGCTGTTCAATGATGGTTTGCTCAAAAGCGGCTTTACTCGGGAAAGCCTTCGGCGTAAAAGAAAAGGACGGAATGCCCTCTTTCTCTGCCCGCTCCAGCACCTTCGCACCCGGTTTATCACAGATCACAATGGCGGCTTTTGCCTGCCACTGTTCTTCTTTTAACGTATCAATAATGGCTTGAAAATTTGTCCCGCTTCCAGAGGCGAAGATCGCAAACTTTTTCATGAGAGGCTTCCACCACCGAAAGTGACGCCTTCTCCTTTTTGAACTCGTCCGATAAGGAAGGCTTTCTCTCCGTCTTGTTCAAGTCCGCTGATCACATCGACGAGATCATCCTCTTTGACGGCTAGGACAAAGCCGATGCCCATATTAAATACATTGAACATCTCTTCTGCTTTTAATTGCCCTTTTTCTTGGATAAAGGAGAAAATAGGTGGAACTGGCCATGAGCCGTTATCAATCTCAACACCAAGTCCTTCAGGTAGCATACGTGGTAAATTCTCAATAAATCCGCCGCCTGTCACATGTGCCATACCGTCAACTTTGCCAGCTTTCACTTGTTTAAGAACAGGCTTGACATAAATCTTCGTCGGTTCAAGCAGCTCTTCTCCAAGTGGTCTTGTAAAAGGTTCATACGTTTGGTGAAGATCTAGACCCGCATCTTCAAGCAATACTTTTCGTACAAGAGAATAGCCATTGCTATGAATTCCGCTAGAGCTGAGTCCAATCAGCAAATGCCCTTCCTTGATGTTCTCTCCTGTGACGATATCATCTTTTTCAACGACACCTACAGAAAATCCAGCAATATCATATTCTTCTTCTGTGTAAAGACCCGGCATTTCTGCTGTCTCTCCGCCGACAAGCGCTGAGCCAGACTGCTCGCATCCGTCAGCTACACCTTTGACGATGGATTCAATTTTCAAAGGATCTGCTTTTCCAACTGCTAAGTAATCTAAGAAAAAGAGCGGCTCTGCCCCTTGTGCAAGTACATCGTTCACACACATAGCAACAGCATCTACACCGATCGTATCGTGTTGATCCATTAAAAAAGCGAGCTTTAATTTCGTACCAACACCATCTGTTCCTGAGACAAGTACGGGCTTTTTATATGGCAGTTCAGATAAATCAAACATCCCGCCAAACCCGCCTAGAGCCCCCATGACACCTGCTCTTTTTGTACGTTCTACATGTGTTTTCATTCGTTTGACGGCTTCGTATCCTGCTTCGATGTCGACACCGGCGTTTTTATATGCTTCTGACATCCCATTCACTCCTTTTATCTGCTTGTCTTCCATGTATTTTCGGCAGAATGAAAGAGCAGCATATCAAATCACGTTGACTGCTGCTCCATTATTCGATTATTTCGTCAGGACTGTTTCCTTCACATGAGGAAGGACAGTATCTTCATAAATTTCGGTCGGGTATTTTCCAGTAAAGCATGCTAAACACTGACCGCGCTGCGGATCATCATACTTTCTGCCAATCCCGTCCATTAAACCGTCTACAGATAAAAATGCAATGGTGTCTGCACCGATTTCCTGTCTAATTTCTTCCACTGAATGAGATGACGCAATCAGCTCTTCGTGTGTAGACGTATCAATTCCATAAAAACACGGATGAGCAATTGGCGGTGAACTGATGCGTACATGCACTTCCGTCGCACCCGCTTCTCTTAGCATCGTCACAATTCGGCGACTTGTTGTTCCTCGTACGATGGAATCATCCACCATGACGACACGTTTGCCTTCGACCACCCCACGCACAGCAGACAGCTTCATTCGCACGCCCTGCTCACGCAATGCTTGAGACGGCTGAATAAATGTCCGGCCGACATAACGGTTTTTAATTAAACCTAGCTCATATGGAATACCTGTTGCTTCGGCATAGCCAATCGCTGCAGAAATACTGGAGTCTGGTACACCTGTCACGACATCTGCTTCGACATGTGCTTCTTCTGCAAGCTTCTTGCCAAGATTCTTTCTCGCACTATGCACGTTGATGCCATTGATATTGCTGTCCGGTCTTGAGAAATAAATGTATTCCATGCTGCACATGCTGCGGTTAATGTTCATTGAGAAGCGCTCAGATTTTAAGCCTTCATCATTAATGATCAGCATTTCGCCAGGCTCTACATCACGTAAATACGTAGCACCAACGACATCAAAGGCACATGTTTCAGAAGCGACAACATAAGCATCTCCAAGCATACCAAGTGAAAGTGGGCGTAACCCGTTCGGATCAAGGGCTACGATCATTTCTGTTTCCGTCATGATTAAGAAAGCATATGCTCCTTTTAACATGGACAGAGCATTTTTGATTTGATCCTTCAAATCCATATATCCGCTACGCTTAATTAAGTGAGCGAGCACTTCGGTATCAGAAGACGTTTGAAAAATACTTCCTTGGTTCTCTAGCTGCTGCTTTAATTGCGTTGCATTGACCAAGTTTCCATTATGAGCAAGGGCAAGACTGCCATTGTTTTGCGAGCGGAAGAAGAGGGGCTGCACATTCTCAAAGCCGCCTCCGCCTGCTGTCGCATACCGAACGTGTCCGATCGCACCTTTTCCCTTTAAATCCTTAAGCTCACCGTTTTGGAACACTTCCGTAATCAGTCCAAGGCCTTTGTGTGACGTCAGGTTTTCACCGTCTGTTGCAATAATTCCCGCACCTTCTTGTCCTCGGTGCTGAAGGCTATGCAATCCGTAATATGTGATTTGCGGGGCTTCTTCGTGTCCCCAAACCCCAAAGACGCCACATTCTTCGTTTAAGCCTCTGATTTCAGCAAGCATGGGATCGCTCCTTTCCATGCGCGTTCAAGCTCGTTGACTGCCGCATGAATCCATTGTTGTCCTTCTTGATTTTTGACAGTGAATACACCATCATTTGTGACCGTTCCGACTTCTTTTGCATCTTGCACAGCCGCAGCAAATGCTTCGCGGTTTTCTGGTTTCACTGTGACGACAAAACGTGACTGTGATTCACTAAATAGTGAGGCAGCGCTGTTTAGATCGATCTGGATATCAGCGCCAAGACCATCTGTTCCAAATGTACTTTCAGCTAGAGCTACACCAAGACCGCCTTCAGACACATCATGTGCTGACTGAACAAGTCCGTTTTGAATTGCTGCTAATAGGGCTTCTTGACGCGCCAGCTCTACATCCAAATCAATTTCTGGTGCTTTTCCGTAGATACGGCCTTCTGTCATTTTTTGAAGCTCACTGCCTGCGAATTCTTCCTTCGTTTCACCAATGACGAAAATCACATCGCCTGCCTGCTGGAACGATTGAGTCGTAATATGAGCTGTATCTTCAATCAAACCAACCATGCCAATGACTGGCGTTGGGTAAATGGCTGTTCCATTTGACTCGTTATATAAAGAGACGTTACCGCCGATGACCGGTGTACTTAAAGTACGGCAAGCTTCGCTAATGCCGTCAGCAGATTTTTCAATCTGCCAGAAGATTTCTGGTTTCTCCGGGTTACCGAAGTTCAAGTTATCTGTTACTGCAAGCGGACGAGCGCCTGAGCAGACAATGTTACGTGCGGCTTCTGCAACGGCGATTTTCCCGCCGACCTCTGGATCAAGGTAGAGATAACGTGCGTTACAATCTGTTGTCATCGCAAGAGCTTTTTTCGTCCCACGGATTCTGAGCACACCCGCATCAGAGCCAGGTGCAACGACTGTGTTTGTACGAACCATATAGTCGTATTGATCGTAAACCCATTCTTTACTCGCAATCGTTGGCTGTTTTAACAGCTGTTTCAATGTATCTGCTGCATCTGTGATCGCTGGAGCTTCCACTTTTGTTTCTAAAAACTCACGATAGTATGCAGGCTCACTTGACGGCTTGTGATAAACCGGTGCTTCTTCTGCAAGTGCATCAACTGGAAGCTCACACACTACTTCTCCTTGATGGAGTAAACGAAGCATTTTATCGTCTGTCACATGACCGACTGAGACTGCTTCAAGATCGTATTTTTCAAAAATATCAATGATTTCTTGCTCACGGCCTTTTTCAATGACCAACAGCATTCTCTCTTGGGATTCAGACAGCATCATTTCATACGCTGACATGCCTGTTTCACGCTGAGGGATCAGGTCTAGGTTCATTTCGATACCTGAACCGGCTTTACTTGCCATCTCTGCACTTGAGCTAGTTAAGCCAGCCGCTCCCATATCTTGAATGCCCACAAGCGCATCATTTTTGATGACTTCAAGGCATGCTTCAAGCAAAAGCTTTTCCATGAACGGATCGCCGACTTGAACCGCTGAACGTTTTTCTTCTGATTCATCAGAAAATTCTTCAGACGCAAATGTTGCACCGTGAATCCCGTCACGTCCCGTTTTAGCACCAACGTACATGACCGTATTGCCAACACCTTTTGCCTGCCCTTTCTTGATGTCTTCATGGTTGATTAACCCTACACACATTGCGTTAACGAGCGGGTTGCCTTCATAGCTTTGATCAAAATGAACTTCTCCGCCGACTGTTGGAATACCGATACAGTTTCCATAGCCTGCAATCCCTGCCACTACTTCTTCAAACAAGTACTTCACGCGCGGTGAAGTCAGTTCACCAAAACGAAGAGAGTTTAATACCGCAATTGGACGAGCACCCATGGAGAATACATCACGGATGATTCCGCCAACACCTGTTGCCGCTCCTTGATACGGTTCAATTGCAGATGGATGGTTATGTGATTCGATTTTAAATACAACCGCTTGGTTGTCTCCAATATCAACGATTCCAGCGCCTTCCCCAGGACCTTGAAGAACATGCTCTCCTTTTGTCGGGAATTTGCTTAAAACAGGCTTTGAGTTTTTATAACTGCAATGCTCTGACCACATGACAGAAAAGATACCCGTTTCTGTGTAGTTTGGCAGCCTGCCAATAATGGATTCGATTAAAGCGAATTCTTCATCACTCAATCCCATTTGCTGATACAATTTCTCTTCTTTAATTTGCTTGTGACTTGGTTCAAGCAGTAGTGACATGAGTGTCCCTCCAATTTTTCACGATAGATTGAAACAATTTAAGTCCGTCTGCGCTGCCTAGTAATGAGTCAACCGCGCGCTCAGGGTGCGGCATCATGCCGAGTACATTGCCCTGTTCATTCGTTACACCTGCAATTCGATTGACACTGCCGTTAATATCGTCACCGTAAGTGAAAGCGATTTGGCCTTGTTCAATCAGCTTCGCTAACGTGTCTTCGTCACAGTAGAAGTTGCCTTCACCGTGTGCTACAGGAATCGTAATCGATTCACCTTTTTGATAACCGCTTGTAAATTGCGTTTCGTTGTTCTCTACAATGAGTTCAACTGGACGACAGATAAATTTTAGATCTTTATTCCGTCTCATTGCACCTGGCAAAATGCCAAGCTCCTGAAGAATTTGGAACCCGTTACAAACACCAAGAACAGGTTTTCCTTCCGCAGCTGCTTTTTTCACAGCCGGCATGATGTTAGAAAAACGAGCAATCGCACCGCATCTTAAGTAATCCCCATAAGAGAAACCGCCTGGTACGAGTACACCGTCAAAACCATCAAGACTCGTTTCGTCGTGCCATACATATTCAACTTGTTCACCTAACTCATCTTGAATCGCATGATACATATCGATATCACAGTTAGAGCCAGGCAAGACGATCACTGCAAACTTCACTGTGCGACAACCTCCTCCACCTCATAGCGGTAATCTTCAATCACCGTGTTGGCAAGCAATTTTTCACACATTTCTTTGACCACTGTGTCTAAGTCACGATCTGATTTCTCAATGACTAGCTCCATATATTTCCCGATACGGACATCCTTTACTTCCTGATAAGACATACTGTGCAAAGCGTGCTGCACGGCACTTCCTTGTGGATCAAGAACGCTCTCTTTTAAGCTGACAAAAATTTTCACTTTATACATGTTTATGGCCTCCAAGTCTTTTGAAAATTTCTTCGTATGCATTTGTTAAGCCGCCCAGGTTTCGTCTGAACACGTCTTTATCAAGCTTTTCGTTTGTGTCTTTGTCCCAAAGCCTGCACGTATCAGGTGAAATCTCATCAGCTAGCAAAATACGATTCTCGTGATCTATTCCGAATTCAAGCTTGAAATCAATTAAATTCACATGGCAATCTGAGAAGATTTGCTTCAATTCTTCATTCACTTGTCTTGTGATTTGTTTCATTTCCTCCACCTGCTCAGGTGTCGCTGCATGTAAAATGCGAATATGATCTTCTGTAATGAGCGGATCGCCGAGTGCATCATCTTTGTAGTAAAACTCGATCAAAGGTGTGTCCAGTTTCGTTCCCTCTGGAATCCCAAGACGTTTTGACATACTGCCTGCCACCACGTTTCGCACAACGACTTCAAGCGGTACGATGTCTACCTTTTGAATGAGCTGTTCTGTTTCAGATAGGCGTTTCACAAAGTGATTGTTGATCCCTTTCTCATGTAGCATTTGAAAAATCAAGCTAGAAATTTCGTTATTCAGTCTGCCTTTGCCTTCAATTTCCGCTTTCTTCTCACCGTTAAATGCTGTAGCTGAGTCTTTATATTCAACATATAAAATATGCTCGTCATCGGTCTGATAGATTCTTTTCGCTTTGCCTTCGTAGAGAAGTTCTTGTTTCACAGTCATTCAGATTGGCCTCCTAATTTGAATGTTGGCAATTTTCAGGATTAGGCGCCTGACTAGCAGGCGGCCCATTTCTTACGCAAGACCTAGACGTTCGAAAATCATATCGACATTTTTCAAGTGATAGTTGTAATCGAAGCAGTCAGCGATTTGTTCAGGTGTTAAGCGTGAAGTGATTTTCTCTTCTGCTTCTACTAATGAACGGAATGGTACTTGTTTTTCCCAAGCTTCCATCGCTTTTGGCTGAACCGTGTCATATGCTTCTTCACGTGCCATACCTGTATCAATGAGTGCAAGCAGAACACGCTGAGAGTAAATTAAGCCAAGTGTGCGGTCCATGTTGCGTTTCATATTCTCAGGGAACACCGTCAAGTTCTTCACAATATTAGAGAAACGGTTCAGCATATAGTTCAGTGCAATCGTTGCATCTGGTAAAATGATGCGTTCAGCAGATGAATGAGAAATATCACGCTCATGCCAAAGTGGTACATTTTCATAAGCAGTCAGCATATAACCACGGATGACGCGTGCAATTCCCGTCATATTTTCAGAACCGATTGGGTTTCGTTTATGCGGCATCGCTGATGATCCCTTTTGTCCTTTTGCAAAGAATTCTTCTACTTCACGCGTTTCACTCTTTTGAAGACCACGAATTTCAACAGCAAATTTCTCAATGCTTGTTGCAACTAAAGCAAGGGTTGCCATGTAATCTGCATGACGGTCACGCTGCAAGGTTTGGGTTGAAATTGGTGCAGCTTTGATGCCAAGTTTCTCACATACATATTGCTCAACAAACGGGTCGATGTTCGCATATGTGCCAACAGCACCAGAGATTTTGCCGTATTCGATGCCGGCTTTTGCTTGTTTAAAACGTTCTAAGTTACGCTTCATTTCCTCGTACCAAAGACCAAGCTTTAGGCCAAATGTTGTCGGTTCAGCGTGTACACCGTGTGTACGGCCCATCATGACGGTATATTTGTGCTCTTTTGCTTTTTCTTTTAGTATGTCAACAAATCTCTCAATGTCCTTGAGCAAAATATCGTTCGCCTGTTTTAATAGATATGAAAGCGCCGTATCCACTACGTCTGTAGATGTTAACCCGTAATGAACCCACTTTCTTTCTTCTCCTAGAGATTCAGATACAGCACGCGTAAAGGCAACCACGTCGTGGCGCGTGTCTTGTTCAATCTCTAGAATACGTCCAATATCAAAGCTTGCATTCTTGCGCATTGTCACAACGTCTTCTTTCGGAATGACGCCAAGTTCTGCCCAAGCTTCACAAGCGAGAATTTCTACTTCAAGCCATGCATTATATTTGTTTTCCTCTGTCCAGATTGCTGACATTTCTGGTCGTGCGTAACGTTCGATCATTTCCCGTTTCCTCCATCTCTTTCAGTCCATATCTTTGTGATGTTTGCCATCCATTCATCATCAAGCTGTTTCATAAATGTCATATGCCCCATTTTGCGGCCGGCTTTTACTTCATGTTTGCCATATAGATAAAGCTTCGCTTCCTTTAAAAGCTCAGGATGTTCTTTTGGGATGTCCACTTCATCGCCCAGCAAATTCACCATCATGCCCTCTGATAAAAGAGCTGTTCCGCCAAGCGGCAAACCGCATATAGCGCGAATGTGCTGTTCAAACTGACTCGTCTCACATAAATCCAATGTGTAATGTCCAGAGTTATGCGGGCGCGGTGCCAGTTCATTGACGAGCAGCTTTCCTTCATTTGTCAGGAACAGTTCAACAGCAAGCGTACCGACCAGCCCTAGCTTTTCAGCAAGCGTTGTTGCCAGCTCTTTTGCTTTCTCCTGAATGCTGCCATCTACCCGTGCAGGCACGATGCTTTGGAATAAAACATTGTGCTTATGAATGTTCTCAGCGACTGGGAATGTCGCAATTTCCCCATGAACAGACCGCGTCACAATCACGGACAGTTCCACTTGGAAAGGAACCCAGCTTTCTAAAATGCACGTTCCATGCGTGAGAAGTGCAGCCGCTTCATGAAGCTGATCCTTCTCTTTGATCACGTACTGTCCTTTACCGTCGTAACCACCTCTGCATGTTTTCAGCACAGCTGGCAAACCAAGCGCATTTACTGCATCTTTCAGCTCCTTCTCATCATGAACGATGCGATAAGGGGCGACTTCACAGCCTGCATCTACAATCCCTTTTTTCTCCGTTTCACGGTTTTGGGTTAAAAGAAGAAGTTCGCTTCCTTGCGGTAAGTACGCCTCTTCCTTCAGCTGATTGAGTGCATCATAATCAATGTTTTCAAATTCATATGTGACCACATCACTGATGTCCGCCAGCTGCCTGATCGCTTCAAGGTCACTGTATGCGGCTGTAATTTCTGTATCAGCAACCTGTCCGCAAGGAGAAAGTGTGACAGGGTCAAGAACTGCTGCACGGTAGCCCATTTGCTTTGCACTGACGGCCATGTATCTGCCAAGCTGTCCGCCGCCGATGATACCAATGGTTGCGTTTGGAAAAATGGTCTGCTTAGCCAAGCTGATCACTGCTTTCTAATACAGTTTGTTTTGTTTGCTCTCTTCTTTCTTCAAGGCGTGCTTCAACGGCTTCATCGAATGCTGAAATCATTTGTGCGGCTAGAAGCCCTGCATTTGTTGCACCGGCTTTGCCGATTGCCACTGTGGCAACAGGTACACCGCCTGGCATTTGAACGATGGATAATAAGGAATCCAGCCCGTTTAATGCTTTTGATTGTACGGGCACACCAATGACCGGCAGTGTCGTTTTTGCTGCGACCATCCCCGGTAAATGTGCTGCGCCTCCAGCACCGGCAATAATGACCTTGAGTCCTTTACCTCTTGCTTCAGTCGCATATTCAAACATCAAATCAGGTGTCCGATGTGCGGATACAACCTGTTTTTCATACGGAATGTTCAATTCCTCTAAGATATCGCACGCATGTTTCATTGTTTCCCAATCAGATGTACTTCCCATGATGACACCTACAAGCGGCTTCATTTTGTCCCCACCTTTAAGCTATTATTCGATTTTGTATCGTTTGACACGCTTCCCAAACCTAAGTAGCTTGTCAAACGCCGAACAAAAAGGCCCGGTTTGTATTGCATTGTTAGGAAGCAACACAAACCGGGCCATGGTAAGCGCTGTTCGCTTTTAAAACGCCATGTCAGTTTTGTTCACTATCCTGCATAGTCCAGTCATTTACGGTAACTGGGTAGAAACTTATGGGCCATATTCCCAAGATTATATGAGGCTCGTGTTTTGATTTCATGTTTATCTTAACAACGGATGTTCATGATGTCAACGGATTTATCGAACAATCTATGAAGTCGTCGTTTTAATGTTCGGATTTAGAGTATTTTTCCCTCAAATACGATTTTTTTCCCAATCGGAATGATCTGAATCGACCCATTTTCCTTCTTTTCCTGAAAGATGGGCTCCTCCATTCGTCGGACAGGTGAGTAGCCTTCCTCTGCCATCTGGGACAACACTTGTTCAATCGTCATGTTGTCTTCCACGTAGAATTTCTTTTTCTTTGGTTTTGCGGTCATTCTTTAATTCTCCTTTTCTTCACAGCCTTCACCCAGAAGCCGCCATGAATCGTTTTGGGCTCATACGAAATGATAAACGCCTTTGAATCAAGCGTTTTAATCGTTTCATATAATTGCAGTTCATATTTTCTCGGTGTTAAAATTTGCATCGCTGACCGGTCTCCTTCAAGACCTCCTACTACCCAGTTGGTGACGCCATATCCTTTTTCTCTCAATTGTTTTGGGAGATCTAGATCGATTTCTTTTGTAATCACGTTCACAGTAATGTAGCCAAGTGCCAGCTTCTCTTCAATTTTCATCCCGACAATGATTCCAATTCCATAACCTAGCGCATACGCAATGACATTTTGTACTTGATCTAAGTTATCTAATACGATACTCAAACCAATGACATAAATCAGCATCTCGACAGTACCAGCAAAAGCGGCTGCATACCTTCTGCCTTTCATTGTTAAAATTAAACGCATAGTGGAAAAAGAGACATAAACAATGTTAATCACTAAAATAATCAAAACCATGGTGAACGCATTGGATAAAAGTTGTTGAAGCACGATTCGAACCCCCTGCACTAAAAATCAAATAAAGCACCCCATATTCTACTAGAGAACAAACCTTGATACAATCAAATTTGCGCGAGAAAAACACATATATCTTTCGACAACAAGGGGTGGTCTTTGTTACCAAGAGTTTACCCGTTTTTTCCTCTTCTCAACATGAAAAACCTCCTTTTTCAAAAGGAGGCTTTAGATGGTTGATAAAGGGCTAAAATATACTTTATTTTAACCCTTTGTCTTCTTTTCAGCGTGATAGAAAACCTTTGAATTTTAAAAATACCGAGTACACGCTGAAACGTGTTTTATCCAAACCGAACTGGAACAAGTGATGGGATCAAATACTCTCCGACAATGCCCCATAAAAGGGCAATGATGACGAGCTCAATCAACAAAAAGACCCAGCCGGCATACATCAAGTCTCCCCGCACAGCTTCTTGATCTGATTGAATGGAGCGGAAGAGCACAATGGCAATCAGCTGAAGACCGAAAAACATCATGACGGATAAAATCACCGTTACATATGGAATATTCAGCATGGCAAATACAAGCCAAAGGATAGATAAAACCAAAACCGGCACAAGCACGGCACCGAACTTCATGATCACTTCTTTCAGCGATATGTTTCCTTTCAGCATGTACTTACCGAGCACCCAAACCGTCAGCATCATCAGTGTCAACAGAATGAGTGAAAAGACCGCTACCTTTAAAAAGGCGTCACCAAAGGAATAATGAATACCAAAACCTAATAAACGGGTCTTTGACGCCTTTAATTGAACGTAGTTGCCTAAAGCAAAAAACACACTGAACAACACAATTGAAATCCAGGCGTACTTCATGCGTAAAGTGTCCGCTTGATGGATCGCACGACTCGGTGATTTTAACATCGCAAACCCATATGAGCCATAGCGCTTAAACGCACCGCCTACACTTCTTGCAATGCGCTGAATGGCTGAACGCTCTTCATCAGCTGGCTTAGCCGTTCTTCCTCGTTTTGCAGCACTGCGGCTGAGGCGGGACTGCCTCGTTTCTTGATCTATTGATGGCTCTTCGTTTTCGTTTTTCGTTTCAGATGTGACCTGCTCTTGATCTTTCTCTAACATCCCATATCAACTCCTATCTCAGACAATCCGCACAGGCTCATGTGACCTGTCCGAATGACTCCTATTAAAGTAGCGGAGTCTCTCTATTCAGTCAAGATTCCTTGACGTTCATACGAATAGACGGATAAATGAATGAAGAGGTTTTAAATGGAGAGAAATTAAGCCAAAACAAAAAAGCTGATGAGTGGATCAGCTTTTCATCATCTTTCATTACTTTTCATGAACGATAGCGCCCCTGCTTTGCTTTCTGAATCCGAAAATTCTCCTGGTGTGCTGGGAAACGAGTCTTTTCTGTCGTATCGACTTGTGTAATTTGTCCATTATGAATGGTGATCACCACCGACCCGTATTCAATCCCTTTTAAGGCAGATAAAATAAAATTCAGCTTTTGTTCATCCATCGCTCATCCCCCATCCCACTAATTTTGCTTTCGCTCTTTTAAATAGAGAACCTCATTTTCCAGCTCATGAATCGTATAATGCATGAGCGCTTCATGTTTTTCTTCATGCCCCCATAAAAGGAGCTGCTCAATCAATACCTGCTTTTTCCGCTCAATCACCTGCCTAAGCCAGCGTGACAAGTCATCCCCTCCCGTTATAATGAATGCAAGAAAAAAGGCACTCTGAACCCTTCTATAGAAAAAAGGAAATCAAAGCGCCTTTGGTGATCCAATCAGCGAATTATGTCTTTTTATCATAAACACATAATCCCTATAAGTCAACTATGTTTTTAAAATTTCCCTACAAAAAACAGCAGCCTCCATGAGCTGCTGTTTCAGACAAATCATTAATGATTTAAGAAAGCAAAATATAGAATAAAGATGACAAACAGTCCGTACATAATTGGATGCACTTCTTTTGCTTTTCCTTTAAAGATCATGGTGATCGGGTAGAAAATGAAACCAATCGCAATCCCTGTTGCAATACTATATGTGAGTGGCATCATAATCATGGTTAAAAAGGCCGGTACCGCAATTTCAAAACGATCCCATGCGATCTTTGCAAGAGGTGCTACCATCAGTGCACCGACAATGATTAAAGCAGGTGCCGTTACATTCGGTGTCACGACAGATAAAAGCGGCGAGAAGAACATCGCAAGTAAGAAGAAAATACCTGTCACGACAGCTGCAAAACCAGAGCGGGCACCCGCAGCAACACCTGAACTAGATTCAACATAAGACGTCGTCGTTGATGTACCAAGAACAGAACCGACGACGATAGAAGAAGAATCCGCCAGAAGCGCTTTTCCTGCACGCGGCAGCTCATTATTTTTCATTAAACCAGCCTGCGTTGCCACAGCCACAAGTGTACCAGCTGTATCAAAGAACCCAACGAATAGGAACGTTAAAATAACCACAAGCATTTGAATGGAGAAGATGTCTGGCAAGTGAATCAAGGCTTGACCAAAAGTTGGAGACAAGCTTGGAATGCTATCTACAATTTGAGATGGAACTGGCACAAGACCAAGGATCATCCCAGCAATAGCTGTCACAAGCATCCCAATGAAGACACCTGCATTCACTCGAAGAACCATTAAAATGACAGTCACAACGATTCCAAATACCGTCAACAGGACAGGACCACTATGAATGTTTCCAATCGAAACGAGCGTATTATCGTTATTTGCAATAATACCGGAGCCTTGAAGACCCACAAATGTAATGAACAAACCAATCCCTGCACCAACCGCCAGCTTCAGCTCACTCGGAATGGCATTGATGATTTTTTCACGAAAACCTGTTAAAGAAAGAGCAACGAAAATCAATCCTGAAACAAACACACCGGAAAGTGCTGCCTGCCATGAGATCCCCATACCAAGAACCACTGAGAAAGCGAAGAACGCATTCAGTCCCATGCCCGGTGCAATTGCAATCGGGTACCTGGCGATCAATCCCATCAGGAAACAACCTGCCGCAGAAGCTAACGCTGTAGCTGTAAAGACAGCCCCCTGATCAATTCGTAATTTATCTGGAAAATCCGGTACTGCTACTAAAGCAAGTGTGATCGGATTGACAAACAAGATGTAAGCCATCGACAAAAATGTCGTTAAACCGCCGATGATTTCTCTGCGATAATTCGTACCTAACTCATCAAACTGAAAAAACTGTTTCAAAGCCAACTGACTCCCTTCATGTCCTTTTGCTTTAGTCTGTCCCATTCACAAGTCAAATAAAAAACGCCCCAACAGTTTTTGGGACGCTTGACTACAATGTGAATTCAGACCGTGACATCAAACAAGAACAATGCATGATTTATATCAAACGAGTGTGAATTGACGTAGTCAAGCCATTTACGGTAGCTTGGTAGAAACTTGCGGGCCATATCCCCGCCATTATACGACTTCTATCTATTTGATTTCTGTGTCTATTGTACCAACTTCATTTTTAAAACACAATACAAAAAGCGAACATTTTTCAAAGAAATGTCCGCTTCATTCGTCTTATTACACGAATTTGGAAAATCACATCTAGTTCTTTATACACCCATCACTGAATTCTGGCAAAAACCGTTCCTGCTACATCGAAAAATGCCTTCACAGCAGGAGAAGCTTGCGTGAGCGATGGACAGGCAAGCGCCACCTCACGATGATGCGATACATTCAGATGACTGATCTGCACAAGTTGCTGCGTTTTTAGGAATAACTCAGGACCTATCGTCACACCAAGTCCTTCCCCAACCATGCGGGCAATGGTCGTACAATCATGCACTTCAAATAAAATAGACGGCTTGATTTGCGCCTCTGAAAAAATATCCTCTACATGGGACTGATACATGCCAGTTGGCATAATAAACGGTTCGTCCGCTAATTCTTCCATATCTACAATTGGCTGCTGCTTAAAACGATGATTTTCGTGATAGGCAACCACCATTTTATCTTTCATAAGTGGCAATAGATCAAACGCTTTATCCGCTTTACCTTTTACAACAAACCCAACATCAATAATGCCAGAATCGAGCCACTCCAATATTTCTTCATATGTCCCCTCATAGAATTTAAATTCAATCTTTGGGTGCTTTTTCTGATAGCTCACAAGTAGCTTTGGCAATAAACAAGCGGATGCACTGGCAAAAGTTCCAATTCGAATCAAGCCAGACTCAATATTTTTGGTGAGCGCAATCTCCTGTTGAATTTTCTCTACTCGATTTAGCACTTCTCTTATATGCGGAAGAAGGGTTTCACCGGTATCTGTCAGCGTGATGCCCTTTTTTCGGTCACGCACGAATAAAGACACGCCCCACTCCGTCTCTAAACTTGCCACCGCATGACTCACGGCAGACTGTGTCATATTTAACGCTTCAGCTGCGGCGGTAAAACTGCCTAGCTCGACCACTTTAGCCATCGTCTCGAATCGAACAAAGCTCATGAGTATTCACTCATCCCTTTCATGAAAAACATCAATTTTACTTATGTTAGCACGGAATTTAAAATGAATACAACGTTTCAACATAAAGGAAGGGTTCAAAATGAAAAGTACATCTTATCCATTGCTCATATTTCTTTTAGCCGTCGGTTCTTTCGTCACAGGTACTTCAGAATTCGTCGTATCAGGCATACTGGACATCATTTCTGACGATATGCGCATCTCCATCCCGGTTGCAGGACAGCTCATCACCATCTATTCTCTTTTTTATGCCGTGGGTGCCCTCTTTTTAGTCATGGCCACATCGAAATTGAATCGAAAAAAGGTTCTTTTATCGGCGATTTCCATGTTTATAGCAGGTAATGTGCTTGCCTTTTTTAGCCATCACTTTATGCTGCTCATGCTCTCGCGAGTCATCATGGCCATGAGTGGCGGCTTATATATTGTGCTCGCAACAAATTACGCAGCGCAGCTCGCCCCGCCAGAAAAAAAGGGGAGTGCGATGGCAACAGTAATCACTGGATTTACTGTTTCACTAGTACTCGGTGTACCGATTGGAACATTTTTAGCAGGATATGTAGATTGGCATGCCATTTTTCTCATCATTGCAATAGGGACCGCTTGTCTCTTGTTTCTTCTGTATCGATTATTACCGCCTATGGAGGGACATTCCCATGTGCCATTTAAGCAGCAAATGCAAATTCTTCAAGACCGCAGGGTGTTAAGCGGCTTAGCCACGACAGCCTTTTGGATTTTAGGTTACACAATGGTATTTGCCTACATTTCGCCATTATTGCGACAGACATCCGGATTTACGCTCGAAATGACAGGCATTGCCTTGCTCGTCTTAGGGATATCTGCTTTTATTGGCTCACGCTTTGGTGGATACGCTGTCGATCAATGGGGACCAAACCGAACCATTTCAATCAGCATCACGGTTCAGATGCTCATGCTCTTTGCATTATCCTTTACACAATTTTCAGTAGTTGGCGTCTTCATCACGCTCGCCATTTGGGGCACCGCCACATGGACAACAACACCAGCGAAGCAATTTTATCTCATCTCCCTAAAACCCGAAACATCAGAAACCGTGCTGAGCTTTAATACAGCGATTATGAATATCGGCATGATGCTCGGCTCGTCAATGGGTGGTCTGATTATTCAATATACAAATGTAACGAATTTAAGTTGGATCGGCGGGCTAGCCAGTTTTGTTGCATTGATGTTGATTCGGTACTCGTTCAATCGCAATCGACTGGCGCATCAACAGATAAAAAGCGAACATGTGTAATCATGTTCGCTTTCTGATTTATCGATTAGCTTTTGATGTTTCTTTTTTGACTGGAATGGTTACAGGTATATCTTTCTGTGGTGCCAATCGGTTCAGATCTGACAAATCAAGGTAAAGTCCATAATCCTTAAAAGAAAATGTGTCTAACTTCTTCACATCAAATTCAAAGGTGGATTGCATAGAGGCTATCTTGAAATTGGTCACCTTCGCATCGTTTCTCTCCAAGTAATATCCGTTTTCATCATTTGCTTCAGGATCTGACCACGATTTCAATTTTTTAACATCACCTAATCCTATCCATTCACCGATATTCTCCATAACATCCTCATCTAATTCTTTCTGATCTAGTCCAGTAAATTGATAATAAACTGTCACAGAATGCCCCTTTTGCTCTATTTTATTGATTTTGATCCCTATTCCATGATGCTTTGTTTTGAACTGAACAGGCAGCTTTGTCTGAAGAGGAATGATTTTGCTTTCTTCTTGTTCGTCTGTCACACCCGTGTAAAATGTTAATTCAGTTGCCTCTGGATCAATCGACTGATCTAAAATGGTCAAATGATTTTTTCTAGTTTTGTCAGAAGTCAGTTGTTTTTCTCCTAAAACTGTTCCAATTTCGAGCTGATAATCATTCCCTAGATTATCCTTCATTCTTTCTATACTAATTATATCGTCTTTAGCAAAACCATTGTAATCAATGGTATATTGAATAACAGAGCTTTTCACTCCATTTTCTACCTTTATATTTCTTAAGTGATAACGTCCATTTAAAATAGACACGTCTTTTTGTCCAGCTAATACAGTGGTTTTTTGCTTGACCGCTGGTACCTTGAAGCGCCAATTCCCTACAATATCCCCAATTTTAGAAATGACAAGTGGCACTTGTTGACCTTGTTTGATCGTTTGACCATTTGTATAGACTGTCACCTGCCCAACATAATGGCCATCTTTTAATTTTTTCAATTCATGATTGTAGGAACTCGATTGGGAAGCTTGATTTACTGGATCTAAGTTGACTATGAAAGGGACAACATCTTCCTTTGTATTCAAATTCTCCACAGTAAACGTATAAACAAGCCGCCCGGCATCATAATACACACTGTTCACTTTCACAGTAACCCCTCTTGATTCAGCCCCCTCATTGACATGCTTCACCAACTCACTCTGAAAAAGAGACATTCCTACTTTATCGTGAAACATCATATATAACTGTCCAACAAACGGTACTCGAGCCATCGCTGTATTAAGAGAAGGAAAAATGAAGCCTGATGAAAAGTAAAGGACAACAAGGGCGATAACTGAATAGATTGGCGTTCTCCAATTCCATGTGAACCAACGTCTTTTCTGTTCCGCTTTCACATCTCCTATTGCTTGGCGAACCGCAGAGGTCACTTCAACCTTTGGTACATCAATCTCATCATAAAGCTTCTTCATTTCTTTTCGTTCCATCGACACTCTCCTCCTTCTCCAATGTTTGCTTTAATAACTTTCTTGCTCGATACAAATGAGTTTTGACAGTTCCTTCGGGCACACCCATCTGTTCAGAAATCATTGAAATCGAATAATCTTGAAAATAAAATAGCTGAATCACGAGCTGATATTGCTCATCTAACACATCTAGTGCATTTTTTAAATCCAGCTTGTCTTCCAAAAAATCATGCCGCTCAACGCTCTCATGATGCTGTTCAAACGGAACAACATCTTGCTGCTTTTTCTTCATTGCAAAAATTGTATGAATCAAAATCCGCGTCAGCCATGTAGAAAAATAAGCTGGCTCTTTTAAGCCGGATAAATGCTTAAACGCTTTAATGACCGTTTCTTGAACAGCATCTAACGAATCCTCTTTATTTCTTGTGTAGAGAAAAGCCGTTTTATATAAACGCTCTTGATACATCAGCATTAATGTCTCAAATGCCGGGACATTCCCTTTTTGTGCTTTTTTAATTAGACGCACTTGCTTCATCTCATCCACACCTCCTACACCTGTTAGAGCAAGGTTTCTCTCAAACGGTTTCAACAAACGAAAATTTCTTTTCCTTACCATATGTCGGACAAAAATAGAAAAAGTGAAGAAAGGGCCGCAAAGATTATGTTGCATATTTGATATAATGGAAGAAATATCTACAAAAAGGAGTATGCCGATTGTTTCTCTTTGAAGAACCCGTATGTGCTAGCTGTCAGAAGAAGATAGAAGGTAACGAAGAAGTGTACGTCAAGCTCGTCTATCCAAAGAGACGTGGAATGACAGAGGTGAAGGCTTGGCTGAGGAATGAAGGGATTTTTTATTGTAAGGCATGTACAGAACAAAAGACATCACAAGGGGGATAAATGCATGAACAAAATTACTTTTCCACAATCATTTCCAACGATACAGACCGAAAGACTAATCTTAAAACAAGCGACGATCGCAGATGCCGAGGATATGCACGTCTACTTATCCAATGAAACCGTGTGCCGCTATATGGGCATTGATGCACATGAAACCATCGAAGACACAAAAGGTGAAATCAAGTGGTATGACAATATCTTCAATGAACAAACAGGCATCCGGTGGGGCATTTCTTTAAAAGACAACCCCACCATCATCGGCAGCTGCGGTTTTCTTAACTTGGAAAAACAGCACTACCGCACCGAAATTGGCTATGAATTACACCATGATCATTGGAGAAAAGGCATCATGAAGGAAGCGATTACTGCGGTATTGCGATATGGATTTCAGGAGATGAACCTGAACCGGATTGAAGCGATCATTGATCCAGCAAATACGTCTTCTGTTCAATTATTGGAGAAAATTAATTTTGTACGAGAGGGTTTATTGAGGGAGTATGATCTTGGTCAGAATGGGTTTGATGATGTGTATATGTATGCGATTTTGAAGAGGGATTACGAGAAAAAAAGACTCTTACATTTCTAAATTAAAAATTAACGAACCTAAACAAGTTATTGTTTTCCTTCAAAAGAAATTTATGTTAAAATTATATTGCTAGTACTATTGTCATTTATTAGAGTGCTAGGTATGTTGTATAACAATGTCAAGAGATATTACTGTGAAAGCTGAAACTTGTATACCGTATGCTAATCTTAAGATCAGCATACTAGATAAGTAGCAAGCCAAAGTCATATCTATCATCATAGAACACTTCACCACCAGAACTTGTCTTCTTGTTATATTATACATTATTTGTATTTGTGAGTATTAAACTCACCCCGCCATACCATATAATATGCCGCGTGGTATAGTAGAGCCTAAGGATAGCGGCGCTTTAGGCAGAGTGCAAGTCAGAAGAAATATAGTAGCGGGACTAAGTCTGTACTTGCTCCAACAATAAAAAAAGGGATGTGAGTTTTAAATGGTATATAAATATCCATCTAAACCTTACTTGCATTTTGATAAAATTGCGTCTTTTAATAAAAAGGTAGAAAACTACGTCCTTGGTTTTAAACAAAACCCATCACATAGTTTTCTACCTTTAATTTTTAGTGAGTTAACCTTTGAGAAATTTAGCGATATTAATGATGGAACCACTATGAAGAGAAACGGTCAATTAATACCTATTAAAGTTAAAAAACGACCGATTATGTATGCTGCTCATATTGATAACTTTATATACAAACATTACAGTTTAGAGTTAAATGACTTTTATAATAGCTATGCTAAAGTTCAACAAATTGATGAATCTGTTACTGCCTATAGAAACAACAAAAAAAGACAAAACAATATACATTTCGCAGCTGAAGTAATTAACTTCATTGCAAAGAATCCAAATTGCTATATATACATAGGAGATTACCAAAATTTTTTCGACACTTTAGATCATAAATTACTTAAAGAAATGATTAACTTGATTTACGGAAGTGAAATGCCAATTCATCAATATAAAATCTTCAAGAGTCTCACTAAATATTCATACATTAATAAAAAAGATATCAATATAAGAGTAGGCGAAGATAAAGAAATATTTAGAACTAATCAAACCTGTTATTTCACTTCATTTAAAGAGTTTAGAAGGTTCAAAAATGAGAGAAGTTTAATTACAAATGATAACAGCAAAGTCCTAAAAGTAAATACGGATACCAAAGGTATTCCTCAAGGAACTGCTATGAGTGCTATTTACTCTAATATATATATGATAAAGATCGATGAATATATTACTAATTTATTAGCTAGCACAGGAGGTTTATATAGGAGATATTCTGATGATTTCATCTTGGTTTTTACTAATATAAATGAAGAAAAATTTTACACTATTAAAAATCAAATAGAGAATCAAATCAAAAAAAACAAATTATTAATTCATCCCCAGAAAACGCAAACCTTAATATTTGATGGGAGAAAAATTTTCGATATTAAATCTCAAAGACTTTCTAAAATTGATTATCTAGGATTCATTTTTAATGGTAATGAAGTTAGAATAAGAGAAAAAAGCATTTATAAATACTATAGAACTGTTTATAAGTTAATAAAGAAAGGTGAAATTGTTTCAAGAAAAAAGGGCTTTACTAAAGATCGAATACGCTTAACTTATAAAAGAAAATTATATCAACATTATCATCAGTTAGGAGAAAGAACTGACATAAAATATAACTATAAGAAAAGAGAATTCGGAACATTTATCACATACGCAAATAAGTGCAATAAAATATTTAATGAGATTTCGCCGCTTACTACAAATTTAATGAAAGAACAAATTAAAAACCACCGAAAGAAAATCAACAAAAAAATCCAGAAGTCTTTAAATACTCTAATGGATTAATGTTAATAGATTCATTACCTAAAAAAAGTATCCTTAACTTTTCACCTAAAGCAGTTCACACACGTCGTTGCACGTATACAACGTTCAAGAAAAAAACCGTAACATTTCCTTATACTTTTTATGAAACGGTGAAATTAATTATTCAATAGAATCTAATCAAGAGCATTTAAAAACATTATAATAGGCGTTCACACAACAAAAAGGAAAGGAAGAAGCTTTTAGGTGGTTGCATATGAATGAACAAACAAAAAAGTTTGCTTATTTCCCAGTTCAAGATAGACAAATACATGTATTGGAAGCACTTTGGCTGAGAAATCAAGGTATAATTGAAATGAATCGAGAAAATCCTGCTTTTTTTGACTTCAAGAACCCCTCTATTCGAAGCGGAGTATTACCAGTTTCTCCTACTTTCAGTGGAGAAAAAAAGATTAAAGACGCATTTTACCGATATTATCATAAAGAAGACATGAAACAGATTCTTTATTCAAAAAAAATGACAACTGCTCATTCCCTTTTTCAAATGATGTTTTCACAACTTAATCAATTCAAAATTGAAGACAAAGAAAAAAAGGAAATTAGAGTAGCTATTGAATCAGCAGAAATAGAATCTTATATTAAATATAATGATAAAAAAGGTATATTAATTGATATCTTATTGCGCATCAAACAAACGTATCCATACTCTTATAAGTATCTATGGAATAAAAAGTTGGCAATTGAAGTTAAAGTAACCCATGCTGTTGATCCAAAGAAAAAGCGCATATTACTCGATAATAATATTTCAACTTACGAAGCACCTGTTCCTAATGTTATTAAAAAATTGATTCCAAAAGCTCACGAAATATTAAAAAATAAAAAGCTTAGACAAAAAGAAATTGACAAACTAACTAAAATTTATAGCAAAAACAATTGGACTTTATTTGGAGACTTTATTGTAAACTCTAAAGTAGAAGATGAAAATAAGGAGAATTATCTATTGTTATCCCAAGCTGAAATTGAACTAGATAAATACAAAAAAAGAAAAAAAGAATTATCTGAAGAAATACAAAAATCTGAAGAATATAAGCTACATTTATCTGAAATTATTCATAAGCTAAACAAAGATTTATACACTCTCAAAGAAAAAGTTGAAGTTAATCAAGAATTACTATTGGCTTCTCAAAGAAATAATGAATTAGTATTAAAATTGAAACAAAAAGACCAACAAATTGAAAATTTTAAAAAAGAAAATGATATCCTCAAGAACAATGTAAATAAACTTCATGACGAATCCTTTTTGAAATGGATCAAGAGGAAAATTTTAAAATAACCTTTAAATCCAAAATCATAATTCTTTACTAATTTATAAATTATAAAATCAAAGAAATTTGAAATGAGCATAGAAATGTAAAAAAAGAATCCGAACTATTGGAAACACTTTGAAGTGGTTCCTAAATAGTTCGGTTTTCTTATTGGTGAAGAGTTTTTTATCCTTATTAAAAATTATTCCCACTCAATCGTAGCAGGCGGCTTACTCGTAATATCATACACCACGCGGTTAATATGCTTCACTTCATTCACGATACGAGTCGAGATCTTCTCAAGTACATCCCAAGGGATTCTTGCCCAGTCACTCGTCATACCATCAATAGAAGTAACAGCACGGATACCGATTGTGTAGTCGTATGTTCTTGCGTCACCCATGACACCTACGCTGCGGATGTCTGGGAGGACTGTGAAGTATTGCCAGATGTCGCGCTCAAGGCCGAAGTTGGCAATTTCTTCTCGTAGAATCGCATCCGATTCACGGACGATTTCTAGTTTCTCTTCAGAAATTTCACCTAGTACACGGATTCCTAGTCCTGGACCTGGGAATGGCTGTCTCCAGACGATGTCGTCTGGAATACCTAGCTCTGACCCTAGAGCACGAACTTCATCCTTGAATAGTGTATTGAGTGGCTCAATCAATTCAAACTGCATGTCTTCTGGAAGACCGCCAACGTTGTGGTGAGATTTGATTGTTTGTGCCGTTGCTGTTCCACTCTCAATGATGTCTGTGTAAAGAGTTCCTTGTGCTAAGTAGTCGATTCCTTTAAGCTTGTCCGATTCGTCATCGAATACATAAATGAATTCGTTACCGATGATTTTACGTTTTTGCTCAGGATCAGACACACCTTTTAGCTTGTTTAAGAAGCGATCTTTCGCATCTACTTTAATCACGTTCATGTTGAAACCTTCGCTAAATGTTTTCATAACCCCTTCTGCTTCGCCTTTGCGAAGAAGACCGTGGTCAACGAAAATACATGTCAGCTGATCGCCGATGGCTTTGTGGATCAATACCGCCACAACAGATGAATCTACACCGCCGCTTAGTGCGCACAATACTTGTTTGTCGCCTACTGTTTCACGGATTTTCTGCATTTCGATTTCAATGAAGTTCTCCATTGACCATTTGCCATCGCACTCACATACGCCGAAGACAAAGTTCTTCAATAGATCATTTCCGTACTCAGAGTGACGTACCTCTGGGTGGAACTGAACGCCATAGAAATTCTTCTCAGCTAAGCTCATCGCTGAGTTTGGACAATGTGCACTTGTTGCATCAACTGTAAAGCCTTCTGGTACTTCAACGACAAGGTCACCATGGCTCATCCAAACGACTTGATCCGTTGGAAGGTCTTTGAATAAAGCAGGTGTTCCGTTAATATGAATGTCTGCTTTTCCATATTCACGCTGGCTTGCCGCTTCTACTTTCCCACCTAAATAGTGAGTCATCAGCTGCATGCCGTAGCAAATGCCTAGAACTGGAATGCCTAGATCAAAAATCTTTTCGTCACAACGGAAAGATCCTTCATCATATACACTGTTTGGTCCACCAGAAAGGATGATTCCTTTCGGCGCCATTTCTTTAATTTCTTCAGCAGTTAAAGTGTGCGGATGAAGCTCACTGTACACACCAAATTCACGAATACGGCGAGTGATCAGCTGATTGTACTGACTACCGAAATCGAGAACCAAAATCATTTCATTTACTAAATTTGTCATGGTGTCACCTCTATGTCCAATATAGTTTTTATAAACGCACAGAAAAAATGAGAGGAGAAAACCTGCTCTCAGTGTAAATCACGCTTTTGAAGCGCCCAGACTCACATCCGAACGCTTCAATTTCATGTATTTTAGAAGGTTTTAATATTCACCTATTCTAACAACAGGAAGGTACGGGGTCAAGACTATCTCCTGTTTATTAAATTTTCCCATAACTTCACCGACTGCCGCCAAAGCGCCGAGGCATCTTCTCGCCTGTAGAGCGCCCGCTCATAGAACTGCGTTAGTTCAGACATGTGATGATTCCCTTCCTTGTCATCGATCAAAGAAGCAAATTCTCTTAGCGTCATGCCTGGCTTTTTATCGATCCCTCTGCGCTTTAGCTGTTTTAATAGAGCAGCATATGCGTAGAAAAAAGCTTCCTCATCTGGCAGACGTTTTACCTTTCTCACAATAAAGATTGGCAGCCATCTTGCTCTGAACCGGTAAAGCATCCAGCCTATAATTCCAAGAAAGACAATTGCACCTGCTGCGTAGCCCAAGATTGAACCAACATGAATCATACTTGGCTTTGCTTTAGCTGCTTGTTCCTCTTGTTTTGCCGCCTGTTCTGGTTCTTGTTGCTGCGGCTGTTGTGTCTGCTCGTTTTCTTGTTGATCAGATGCGGGCTGATCTTTTTCATCCTGTTGATCATCTGTTTGGTCGTTGTTAGCCGTGGTTTCATTCGTAAATGTCTCTGGGTTCGTGAACCCTTTTGTCGGTTCGAATGTCACCCAGCCACGGTTTGGAAAATACACCTCTACCCATGAATGCGCATTGTTATTGGTCACTTCATACACATTGTTTCCATCCATTTGTGTTTCATATAACTGACCTGACGTGTACCCTTTCACCCATCTCGCCGGAATTCCAATCGAGCGAAGCATGACAATCATCGAGGTTGAAAAGTTATCACAATAGCCAATCATTGTGTCAAATAAGAACTGATCCACATAGTCTTCGTTACGCCCAGGCACAGCGACATTTTGGGTTTCATATGAAAACTTCGCAGATCCTAAATAATCCTCAATCGCTTTTACTTTATCATACATATTATCCTTCGTTTCCGTTAAGCTGTTCGCCAATGTTTTCACACGCTCTGGCAGCGAGGATGGGAGCTGCAAGTATTCACGTCCGACCTGCTGGTTCACTTGCTGCTTGGTCGGTACTTTGATCCGCTGTAAGTCCTCTAGGATAAATGTAGGTGATAAGAAGCTGACTCGATAGTTCCCTAAATTTTTGGGCGGGTTTTGAGTGGACGGGACAATTTTCTCCGTTTTGCCCATCATTTGCAGTGGAATGTTTTCCATCGGCGTCATCATAACCGTACCAATCGGATAAACAGCATGATTAAATCGATAATTTGATTCCATATCGACTCTCGTTTCATGCTCCTCTGTTTTCACGCGATTGGTAAACCACCGGTTCGGCACCTCATTCCCTTTTAACCGAGTAGGTTTCGTATCATTTGAAGCATCCTCCCAGCCTTTCCCCGTGTAAATACTTTTTGTTTCTACACGAAAATAAGACGGCTCTTTTCCGCTCCATTTAAATACCGGTGTAAGGTCCTCACTAAATGGTCCCCCAAGCGACGAATCATCCGTACTATATCCCACCTTATTCTGCCCGGCAGAACCATCTTGATTCGTGACCGCTTTAAAAAACGGGACAGGGTCAGGCCATTTCGGATCAGATTTTGGCAAAGACGCACCGAGTGATGCTGATACAAGAACAAGCGCCAGCATGGGTAAGAACCAATTGAGACGCGCTTTCTGTGACACCCGCACACCTTCAGCCGAACGAAGCCGGTCGAAATAGAGCAGGCCAAGCAAACAAAAGCCAAATACCATAATTCGAACGATCGCAAAAGTCGCATCATAAGGTGTAAACGTATCAAGAATCGTGACATATACAATCGTCATCAGTAAAAAGAAAAAGATACGCTGCTGATACACAACCCAATAATGAAGCAAATAAACAAGTAGCCAAAGCAAAATATAAAACAACAATGTGCGGAAAGACGGATACATGTCACTCCACATGCCCATGCTCATCAAAGAAATATTATCTTGAATATCAGCAAACAGCGCAGGCAGATAACTTGGCTCTGATTGATAAAAAATCAAGTATAATGCGAGCAAGATCAATCCAGCACAAATAGGAAACGTCACATACCACTTCAATCGAAAGAACGTAAACAAACACGTAAGCCCTATAAAAATGATGAAATAAGACGTATGACTCGTCTCTGTAAAATCTTGAAGCGGACGAAGCCACTCCCAAAGCAGCAGAAATGCGACAGCATAATAGATGAACAACTCAAAACGGCTTTGCCGCTGATGCATATGCAGCATAAATGTTTGTCACCTCACAGTTCTTTCGTGCAGCCGGTCCTCAAATAAAAGGGTCGTGTGTATCCCAGAAGCTTTAAGCCGGTCCACAAGCTGTTTTTCTTTTGCCGTCAATCGATCAACGGCTCTCTTCACTAAAAGAACGGTGATGTTCTTTCTGTTTCGATTCCCAAGTAAAATGGTAGCAAGCTCTTCTTGCAGATGACCTGTCACCACATACTTTCCTGTCTGCTGGTGCTCACTCGATGTTAATGATTGATAATCAGGTGCACGAGAAGGCTGATACTGCACCTTTGTTAAATAGTAGAGCATGTCCTGTAAATGCCACTCTCCTTGATCCACTCGAAATATGTGCTGATCCCCAAGCGGGACAAGGCCTACCGGCACCCCTTTTTTCACAGCCGTTTGCAGAACCGATGCGGCCATAGACACAATCGTTTCAAAAGCGGCTTCATCTGTAAAATCAGCAAACACCACCAGATCCTTTGTCTGATTCTGTTCAAACTCCTTCGTCATAAGCTGACCTCTTCTAGCTGTTGTCTTCCAGTCCACCCAAGCGAAACGGTCTCCTTGCTGGTATTCACGCACACCTGTCGTCACATTTGTCGGTTCATTTAACCAAGAGTGCAACGCTTTGCCTCCATTTTCATTCACCGATGCAGCAGATTCAACCGGAATATCCAACATTTTCGGATACACAAGCAATGTTTTCTCTAGTGGAAGAATCACTTCTTTTTCAACAAACCCAAACATATCACCCGTTTTAATTCTAACCGCCGTCAATTGATGCTCTCCCCGCACAATGTCATTGAATTGATACGAAAATCGCCACGTTTTCCGAAACCAAGGAAAGATCATTCGCTTCATTTCAATTTGTTCCTGCAAATGAAAGGTATCCGGCGGGTCATCCTCAAGTATGACGTACACGTACGGAAATAAATTCGTCCGCTTGATTTCAAGGTCAACAGACAGCACATCCCCTGCCTTTAACCGGGTATGCTGTAATGTCCTTTTGGCTGTTGCACGAAGTGGAACAAGGGCAAACAACAAAGCATACAAAGCATATGGTGAAAATGCATAAAAAAGGAACCAGCTCACAAAGCCGCCCTGAAACATGGCATAGCAAAAGGCTGCTATTGTGAGGAGAAGGAGCATAAACACCCGTAACCATAGTGAAAAAGCGAAACGATCACGTGACTTCATTGAGTCATCGACTTTTGAACTGGTACGCCAATTTGCTCAATCATCTGTCGCAGCAGTGTCTCCGCCTTCTTCCCTTCATATGTTGCTTCTGATGTCAAAATCATGCGATGCGGCAATGTGTAAGGCGCCAAATACTGTACATCATCAGGAATCACATAATCCCGCCTGTTCAACAGCGCATACGCCTGAGCCGCTTTCATCAATGCAATTGAACCCCTTGGGCTCACGCCTAAATAGACAGACGGATGATTTCGCGTCGCTTGGGCGATTTCGACAATATATTCTTTAATCGATGCATCCACATGTACGGTCTGAACCGCTTGCTGCAAAGCATGGATATGATCTTTTGTCATGACTGCCTGAAGCGTGTCAATTGGCGATTGTTTCTCCTGCAAATTCAGCACCTCAAGCTCCTCCAGCATGGTTGGATACCCCATCTGCAGCTTAAATAAGAAACGGTCCATTTGCGCTTCTGGAAGTGGATAGGTTCCCTCATACTCCACTGGATTTTGCGTAGCCATCACAAAGAAAGGATCTGCCAGCGGCATCGTTTCTCCGTCCACTGTGACACTGCCTTCTTCCATCGCTTCAAGAAGGGCTGATTGTGTTTTAGGAGAGGTTCGGTTGATTTCATCAGCCAAAATAATCTGCCCCATAATCGGTCCTTGTCTAAATTCAAACTTGTTTGTCTTTTTATTATAAATCGACACACCTGTTACATCTGAAGGCAAAAGGTCAGGTGTAAACTGGATTCGCTTAAACTCACACCCAATGGATTTTGCAAGAGCACGAACCATCATGGTCTTCCCAACGCCAGGCACATCCTCTAATAGCACATGCCCCTTCGCCAAAATCGCAACAAGGCTTAATATCGCAATATCTTTTTTCCCCACCATCACTTTATTGATGTTATCTACGATTTTTTGTAAATCTGAATGCATCGGTTCATCAAATGCCATCCTGATCCTCCTATCACGTTTCCGTCAATTTTCATATAGTCTAACTTTACCATACAACACGCATTTGCATGAAACATCAACACGTAGAAAAAAGAAGCCTTCTCACGATGGAAAAGACTTCTGCTCCTCTTTAGGCTCACTTGCTGGTTCCATATGAACATGAGAGTGTAGAATATCATGTTCCTGCTTCATTCTGCGTTCAATTTCATCTGCAATATCATGGCTTTCTGCGATGTTTAAATGCGGTTCTACTTCAACGACCACATCCACATGGACGGTGCTTCCAAGATAACGAGCTTTAATGTCTTTCAAATCGCCCACTCCTGGTGTCGCTTCAATCGTCTCTTTATATTTAGACATATCTTTTATATGAAAACCGTCCGTTAACGAATGAGACGCATCTCTGAAAATCTCCCACGCCGTTTTACAGATAATTAAGCCAATCACAAACGCAGCAAGCGTATCAACCCACGCCAGCTGAAATTGAGAGGCGATAATTCCGACAAACGTCCCGATACTCACATAAGCATCTGATTTATTATCAGCCGCTGCCGCATATAGCGCCTGGCTATTAATTCGTTTAGACAGTTTACGGTTATACATATACACGCCATACATCACAACCGCACTTCCTGCTGCCGTCCAAGCTGCAATCATATCAGGCGTTTGATGCTCTGATGAGAAAAGCGACTGGCCTGCACTCAGCAAAACCTGAAGCCCGACAAGCATCATAATAAAGGAAGCCACAAGTGACGCAATATTTTCAGCTCTAAAATGACCGTATGGATGATCCTCATCAGGTGGCTTCTGTGAAATACGCAACCCAATTAATACGGCAAGCGAAGCAATGATATCTGTCGTATTATTCAAGCCATCTGCGGAAAGGGCTTCTGAATGAAACACATACCCAATGATCAGTTTGACAGCAGATAAGATCACATAGGCTATAATGCTGACCCAAGCACCTGTTTCACCTTGTCTTAATTCGTTGTAGCGCTCCATACCGAACAGCGCCTCCTCACACATTACTTTTCTATATTTATCTTACAAAGCCAAGCCCGTGTGGGTCTACAGCAACATGATTCGCTTGAATCAGCAAAATAGGATACATAGAAATGTGTTGACCTAAGCAAACTTATTTTTATAAGGTCAATTGACCTCAAGACCTACTCCCATCAATGTTTTTCAAAACCACCCTGAAAAATGAAGAAGAACAAAATTACTCTATTATACAATTGTCAGAATAGTTTTATTTTAAAACACAACTTTTCTTTCTTCCTTCTTATGCTATTTTTAAGAATGGGCAGAGGAAAATGAGGGAACATAATCTCTCAAATCCTTTATACTTTTTAACATCATGTTAAGAGGTTTGAAATGTCAGTTTGATAACCTGTCCAATGCTGAATGACAATTCAGTATGATAAAATTTAAAATATTCTAAAAACAAACTCTCGAATAAAAGAGAAATGTTTGGAGGTAAAGAAATGTCCAACATGACAAACGGTCTTCAAAAAAACCTTAAGACAAGACATATTTCAATGATCTCCATTGCCGGGGTCATTGGGGCAGGGCTATTTGTTGGTAGTGGTGCTGTCATTCATTCTGCAGGGCCTGGATCGATTCTTTCCTATTCATTTGCCGGACTTCTGGTCATCTTTATTATGAGAATGCTTGGAGAAATGGCATGTGCCTATCCGACAAGCGGCTCTTTCTCACAATATGCGAGCGACGCCATCGGCCCGTGGGCCGGGTTTACAATCGGCTGGCTTTACTGGTTCTTCTGGGTCATCGTCATCGCCATCGAAGCCATTGCCGGTGCTGCCATTATTCAATATTGGTATGGAGATGCACCTGTTTGGCTCACAAGTCTTATCCTCACAATCCTCTTAACTTTGACAAATATCTTTTCTGTTAAATCTTTTGGCGAATTTGAATATTGGTTTTCATTGATTAAAGTCGTCAGCATTATTCTATTCCTACTCATTGGTTTTGCATTTATCTTTGGTTTTGGCGGTCATCATACTGCAGGTCTTGCTAATTTAACGGGAAATGGCGGTTTCCTTCCAAACGGGTTCGGCTCTGTGCTCCTCGGGATTGTCGTTGTCATCTTTTCCTTCATGGGAACCGAGATTGTGGCAATTGCCGCAGGTGAATCAGCAGACCCTGTCAAATCTGTGACAACAGCTACCCGTTCAGTTGTATGGCGTATTATTGTGTTCTACGTCGGGTCGATCGCCGTCGTTGTCACTTTACTCCCATGGAATTCAGCGAATATTTTAACAAGCCCGTTCGTTGCAGTATTAGAATACATCGGTGTCCCATCAGCCGCTCAAGTCATGAACGTCATTGTTTTAACAGCCGTTCTTTCTTGTTTAAACTCCGGCCTATACACAACGTCCAGAATGCTTTATTCATTAGCTGAAAGAGGCGAAGCACCAAAACGTTTTATGAAAATCAGCAAACGCGGTGTCCCTGTAGCAGCGACAGTCGCAGGTACCTTCTTTTCCTATATTGCCGTCATGATGAACTACTTTTACCCTGAAACCATCTTTCTATTTCTAGTCAATGCCTCTGGTGCCATTGCACTTCTTGTCTACTTGGTCATTGCCGTTTCACAATTAAGAATGCGTCGTAAAATTGAAAAAGAAAATCCAGAACAACTCAAAATCAAAATGTGGCTGTTCCCATACCTTACGTACTTTACCATTTTGGTTATCTGCGCCATCTTGGCCTCTATGCTGTTTATCGAATCGATGAGACCTCAGCTCATACTGACAAGCATCATTACCATCAGTGTACTAGCCGCCTACTTCATCTTTAAACCAAACAAAAAAGTGCCTGCAAGTGCAGCGCTTGAAAATAAACACCCTTAATTCTCCCGCTGAAAAGCGGGTTTTTTTATTTTATTCACCTATTTGGATGTCCGCACTTATAATGTATCAAATTGATTTTAAGTGAGGATTAGTCAACATGAACCTAGAAAAGTTTGTTGACGAGCTGCCAATTCCAGAAGTCGCAGAGCCCGTCAAAAAAAACCCAAGACAAACGTATTATGAAATCGCTATGGAGGAGGTGTTCCTAAAAGTTCATAGAGATCTGCCCCCAACCAAGCTATGGACCTATAATGGCAGTTTGCCTGGTCCAACCATTAAAGCGAATCGAAATGAAAAGGTCAAAGTGAAATGGATGAACAAATTGCCGCTGAAACACTTCCTGCCTGTCGATCATACCATTCACGCTGGACACCATGATGAACCCGAAGTCAAAACAGTCGTTCACCTGCATGGGGGCGTGACACCTGCAAGCAGTGACGGTTATCCAGAGGCTTGGTTTTCGCGAGACTTTGAAGCGACCGGCCCCTTCTTTGAACGAGAGGTTTACGAATACCCTAATCACCAGCAAGCATGCACATTGTGGTATCACGATCATGCCATGGCATTAACACGATTAAATGTATACGCCGGATTAGCTGGATTTTATTTGATCTCAGATGCGTTTGAAAAATCACTGGAATTACCTAAAGATGAATATGATATCCCTTTAATGATCATGGACCGGACGTTTCAGGAGGATGGCGCACTGTTTTACCCAAGTAGACCAAATAACACACCAGAAGATAGTGACCTTCCAGATCCCTCTATCGTGCCATTTTTTTGCGGGGAAACGATTTTAGTCAATGGAAAAGTATGGCCGTATTTAGAAGTAGAGCCGCGAAAATATCGTTTTCGTATCTTAAACGCATCCAACACAAGAACTTACGAGCTTCATCTAGACAATGACGCCACAATCTTACAAATTGGATCTGATGGCGGCTTTTTGCCAAGACCTGTTCAGCATCAATCTTTTAGCATTGCACCTGCTGAACGTTTTGATGTCATCATCGACTTCTCAGCTTATGAAAACCAAACGATTGTTTTAAAAAATACGGCAGGTTGCGGTCAGGATGTCAATCCAGAAACAGATGCGAACATTATGCAATTTAAAGTCACTCGTCCGCTCAAAGGAAGAGCAGCTAAAACATTACGTCCGATCTTCAAACCACTGCCACCGCTCCGACCGAGCCGAGCTGATAACGAGCGAACGCTGACGCTTACTGGCACACAAGATAAATATGGGCGCCCGATTTTATTACTAGATAACCAGTTTTGGAATGATCCTGTTACGGAAAATCCTCGACTTGGTAGTGTAGAGGTATGGAACATCGTTAACCCAACAAGGGGCACACACCCTATTCATTTACATCTTGTTCAATTTCGGGTGATTGATAGAAGACCATTCGATACAGACATCTATCAATCGACAGGTGAAATCGTGTACACAGGACCAAATGAAGCGCCTCCTTTGCATGAACAAGGTTACAAGGATACGATTCAGGCGCATGCCGGTGAAGTCATTCGCATCATCGCTCGGTTTGTCCCATATAGCGGACGATATGTGTGGCATTGTCACATTTTAGAACACGAGGATTATGACATGATGCGGCCGATGGATATCATTTAGTAAATATGAAACCTCCTCTCTGTTAATTGCGTAATATGAAAAAGGGCTAACAGCTTCTATATATTAGCCCTCTATTTTCTTTTCAATCTCCATGAGAAAAAACGAACAATGTATCGCATGAATGGCATTTATTTGAACATTCCACACTTAAAAAGTTGACGAAGTAAACCGATAATACTACTATATACCCATTACCTCTATCAAAAGGCACTTAAGAAACCATGCACGAACAAATAGAAAATCGTCATAAAAAACGGAGGAGTTCAATTTGAATGAAGAAAAAGAGACTTGCCAGGTCAAGCAAGAAACAGTGGCAGGTAACAGGGAGAAGCTTTCAATTCATGAAAACGAGAGCATTCGATCAAACATTGAACAACTAACAATTGAACTCGGTGAACAAAAAGAATTCAATCACTTCATATTAGATGAAAAACAGAAGGCCATCAGCACATTATCGGCTCTCATTGCAAAAGGTGATTGTGATGAAGAGTTAAAAGCTCATTTTGTACAAGCATTACATATCGGGCTCTCTGTTATAGAGATTATGGAGATCATTAAGCACTGTACAAAGGTTGCAGGATTCCCTCATTCCATTAATGCCTTGTTTATTTTTCAAAACTTACTAGATGAAAACAATAAATAAATAAGAGAAAACGAGAAGTCTTCTGTCCTCTCGTTTTTTTATTTCCACTTACTTTACTCTCTTACACTGATTCTGTCACAGCAGCAAAATATCAAAATACCACTCATTTCCTTATTTAAAAAGTGCTGTTCATTTCACAAATCCGCATTTTTCACCGACACATCCCATAACAAAATAAAAAAACGTCCAGTTATATAAAATAACTGAACGCGCACCTTTTACCGATTGACAGTGAAATTGTTAACAATCCCGCCCTCTTTCTCCCAAGCGGTTTCTACTGTTTTCTTCTTAATATCATATTCAAAAATGGTTCTGACCTTCGCCTTTCGTCCAGTGTCATCCTTTAATTCCTTTGCGTTCTTTGCAACACCTAAGAAATAAACAGATGTACCATCCGCAGAAAATTGCGGCTGGGCAGCACTTAAAATACGCACATCTTGGCTGTTTTTAACGAGTGTCTTCGCTTTTCCTGTATCTACATCCATCACCTTAATAGATGATACTTCTTTTTCATTTCGAACCTTCACTTCTGTATAAATAAGTTTTTTATGATCTGGTGAAAAAGAAATATCATTGATGGTTTGAGAAATACGTGCAATTCGCTTACCCTTCTCACCTGTTTGAAGGGTAATCTTCATGGTCGTTGGTTCAGGATCCATTCCTTTTTCATTTGCCTCATCCGTCTTTTTATAATCCTCTTTTAACGAATAATGCTGAATGGCCAACAGATTTGATGCTGGATCATAAGCAAAAGAACTCACCGTATCATCATCACTTTTTTCTGGATATAACACTTTCACTTTCTGTGTTTTCAAATCAAAAGACGCTACATAAAATTGCTCACCTGAATCCTTGTTATACCTTAGATATAACTGTTTTCCGTCACCAGAAAGTTTCATACTGTCGATTGAATCGTCACTCGTAAAGAGCGTTTTTTCTTTATCCGTTTTCACATTCAATTCCCGTATACTTACTTTTTGTGTGTCTTCATCTGTATACGTGTAGTATAAAAGCTGTTTTGCCTGATCATAAGCAATTGAAGGATATGCTGTCAGTTTCTCTGTATGAAGCGCCTTGTCATGCAAGTAATAAGTATTGTTTAACTTTTGATCCGTAAATGAAACAAGCAATTCGTCTTTTGCATCTTGATTTGTTTTCACTTTTCCTGCATGTTTTGCCTCTTGCCCCGGCTTCATCATGAAGAAGATGACGGCCGCAATTGCTGCGACTCCAATCACTGTGACGATCCACCATGTTGATTTTTTCATTGATTTTCAGACCCTCTCCACAAGAAAAGAAGCCAGAAAATGAACTTTTCCCGCTTCTTTGCATGCCTATGTATTAATAAGTGTAATGCCCTTTGACGACACCTTTACTTGTTTTATACCCAAGTGCTTTGAATGCTTTCGGACTTACGTCTAATACTGCGTTTGGCATTCTACCTACATCATATTTATATACTGTAATCACTTTATGTGGTTTCGCTTTTGTTGTCACTCTTAGTTTTGTACCTTTTTTCGGTACGTCAAATCCCATTTTTGTTGCTGCATCCCAATGACCGAGTTTTTTTCCATCTGCGCCTTTTTTACCGACACCATTATACCAAGTAATATTGCCGCTTACTTTTTTTGCACTTGCTCCATGTGAGAAACTAAACGCTAAAAATAAACTAGCTACTGTTACGATTGTCGCGATAAGCTTTTTATTCATTAAAAAATCCTCCGTATTTGGTTTCTGACCCTATTATACATGAAGATGCACCCAGTTATTTTACAGTCACATTACAATTCGAATACAAGTTGACCACTTAATGACCGATTTTGTTCATAAATTTCACCAAAAACAGCCAGAACATTGTCAGTAGATCCCTCCCTTTTGTTTTATATAATAGAAATGAATCAAAGATAAGGAGGAATTTTCATGAAAAAGTGGTTCATCGTTTTGAGTGTAAGTTTGACCTTCGTTTTGATGCTTTCAAGTATTCCTGCCTCTGCGGCTGGTCCTCGTCACGGCGCCATCGTGACACAAACGGATGAAGCCAAATGGTCAGGTATCACGGCTGATATTGTGCTGCCAAAAACAGCAACCATTAAAAATGGCTATGCCGACTGGTATCTTGGTCTCGGTTCTGCCGTTGTTGAAAGCGGGATTTCAAAAACAGCTTCTGGCTATAAGGTATTCCTGGGCACCGGCTCCCAAGGCGGCAGTCAATATTGGAACAGTGAATACGATTCAAGTATTAAAGATGGTGCACGTGTCAACTTAAAGCTCATCAACAATGGTGATGGCACAGTGTCACTATACGTCAACGGGAAACTGCGCTATAAGCAGCCTGTTTACAACCCTAGCCGTCTGAAAAACCTTGATGTTGTCAAAATGGTACACGGCGTACAGGATAATGGAACAAACAGCTACTCGCAAGCAAGTTTCTCTAATGTACAGCTTCGTGCAAATACATCTGGAAGTGTCTATAAAAAATGGGACGGCACCGTCAAATCATCTCTTTTACGCAAAAATCTAGAATCTGGTGCTCCGGCTCCAAAATTCACGGTCATTTCTTCTGTTCCACTTAGTACAACCCTTTCAGCACAATAAAACATGAGCACCCAACTTTGGGTGCTTTTGATTGTTCACAGCTTATCAACACTTCTCTTTTAATCAAAACATCAATTCGTGGTAACATAAGCATACATACTTTGAAGAACAAAGGAGAAAGAACGTGAGAAAAAGTCTACTTGTTTTCATGAGTCTTGTTGCAACCTTCTCTATCCTAGCAGCTTGCTCAAATACGGCAAAAGAAGAAAAAACAGAATCTACGGCACTTCCAACGATTAATGAACGCATTCAAAATGAAACGAAAGAGGTCATGGAGCAGTCTAAGCTCGTAAAAGACACAGCGATCACCGTTGATCAAAAGAAAAAAGTCATTTCCTTAAACGTGACGGCTTCATCTGAGACCAATAGTGATTACGCTGAAGTCATTGGTTTGAACTTTGCCAAAACACTAGCTATTGGTGCATCCACTGAAAAGGAAAACAACCTGCATAAACCGGAAAATGACAGCCTCGGCGCCCTCTACTCCTTTTATGACCTAAACATCACCGTGAAACAAGAAAACGGAAAAGTACTGGCAAAAGGAAAGAAAACAACAAATGAAACAAAGATTACCTGGGAGAGAGCCCAGTAATTGGACAAGAAAATTCTTTATGGATTTTCTTGTTTTTTTTAACAAAACTATTAATATTGTGAAAAGAATGCCGATGAGTAAGATTGTGTTGGTTCTTAAGTACCAATAATTCTTATTTACATATCGGAGGAAAGTATCATGAAAAGAACGACAGAATTTGTTTTAGGCTTAATTGGAGGTATTTTGGGATTTTTCGGTGCAATGTTTGCACTTGCTTTTGGAGGACTAGATGCCGCATTTAATGAATCAGGTACGAGTCAATTCACAGGATTAGGCTGGTCAGCGATGCTTTTCTCTATTCTTGCGATTGTGGCATCTGTTATCGTGAAGAAAAAAGCAAAGCTTGGTGGCATTTTATTATTAGTTTCTGCTGTAGGCGGTATTATTTCTATTTTTGTGTTCTTTATCCTTCCAGCTGTATTAATCATCATCGCAGGATGCATGGGTGTGTTTAGAAAAGAGCCTGTCAAAACAGTTCCTGCTGAATAAAGTTGATATAAAAAAGCTTGTAGAGGGTCGCTCTACAAGCTTCTTTTATTGTATATTTTCATTTAAATCTTCTCTTATGATATCAATCAGCGTGTCAATATCCGAGTGAGCTCTAGATGCTAATCGTACCAGCAAATGATCGATATACTCATACAAATGACGATCTTTCAACATATACTTCCCATAATACGGAATGACAAAGAAATAGAGCAAATCAGCTACTTCTAGTGCAACGTCATCACCAAATTCATTCTTTAGCGCCTCCCCAACACATTGGATCAGCCAATTCAAATCTTCTTTCTTTTCAATCGGAACGTACATCAGCTGATGAATACGGTCCGTATCTCCCGTTTGTAAAATCTGCTCCGCTGCTCCCTTTGATAGAGCACCAATCTCTTTAGAAGATATATTAAGAACCGCGAATTCATTCTCTGATCTGTCTTGATCCATTTGCAGCACGTTTTGGTCCATCTCGACTCACTCCCCGTTCTCAGATACTTTTATTATAAGGAATTCAGCTGATTTTTTATGGAAATAGTGGATTTTTTTATGTAATTTTAAACAAAAAAAGAACCAAATGATATGATTCAATCTCAATTGACATAAAAAAACCATTGCACTTTATTTCAATCTATCTCAATATATGTATGTTAGTAGATTGAAAGGGATGAGAGAAATGAAGATGAAACACCCGTGGATCAAAGGAATTATTGTCAGTGTGGTTCTCGTACTTGGGCTTGGAATCTTTCCTGTCCAGCTGCCCTTTTTACACATGACTCATGCGACACCAGTCGCAAAAGCAGCCGCACCGAAATACGTGACAACAGCGAATGTTCATCTTCGCAAGGGACCTGGAACAAAATATTCAGTGATATTGACCATTCCAAAAGGGAAAAGGATTCCTTATCTTAAAAAGAATGGTTCATGGATTCAAACAAAGTATAAAGGAAAGACGGGTTACGTCAGCTCTCAATATATCAAAAAAGCAGGCAAAAGCTCACCAGCTTCATATGCTGCTCCTTCCACTAAAACGCCAGGTACGTATGTAAAAGGGATATTGGTTGTGAATAAGAAACATAGACTCCCATCTTCATACAATCCCGGAGAAAACAAACAAGCGAGAAAAGCAGTAAACGCTATGATCGCGAAAGCAAAAAAAGCAAACATCCGACTCACCGCTTTTAGCACCTTCCGTTCATACGACCGTCAGCGTGTCTTGTACAACAATTACGTCGCCTCTCATGGCAAAAAACAAGCAGATCGATTTAGCGCAAGACCAGGCTATTCCGAACATCAAACCGGCCTTGCTTTTGATATCGGCGGTGCCAATTCAAAACATTGGGCTGAAGATTCTTTTGCCAATACAAAAGAAGCGAAATGGCTGGCCAAACATGCCCATGAATTTGGTTTTATCATCCGTTATCCGAAAGGTAAAGAAAAAGTGACAGGCTATCAATATGAACCATGGCACCTCAGATACCTCGGATCAACCAATGCGAAAAAAGTAAATAAGAGCGGTAAAACCCTTGAAGAATATTTAAACATAAAAGGATAACTACAAAAGCACTCTTTTTCTTCAGAGTGCTTTTTTCATATATTCTCTTCTCTTTTTTTCATCGCAGCCGCCATTTCCACTTCACCCTCTGCTTCCAGCTGTTCAATAATGCGAGCATAATCTCTTTCATGGCGATTTTGACTTAACTTAAAAGCAGCTTGAACTTCATCAATGATGATTTTGAAGCCCACAATCCCTTTCATTTGTTTCTCTAGCAGTTCCTCAGACAACGTATCCCATAACACTGGCTGATCTCTATGACTTTCATATGTCTCCAGCATCGCTGTTAATTCCTTGACCAGTTCTGATTTTTCGAGCAGTGCAGCCTTTCCATATACATGTACAGCTTGATAATTCCACGTCGGTACGGCTTCTTTCTCATACCATGAAGAGGATATGTAGGCATGCGGCCCTTGAAAAATGACGAGCACCTTCTCATTTTCTTCAAACGTTTTCCACTGAGGATTTCCAATCGCCATATGCCCTGAGATCACATACGAATCGCCAATTTGATGAAAACTCACTGGAATATGGGTCGCAATGGGCTTTTCATTCGTTGTCGTCACAACTGTAGCAAATGAATGTGATTGAATAAATGATTTGATTTTCTCCATATCTTTCACTTGAAAGAATGATGGTATATGCATGTTCCCTTCCCCCTTTTTGATCATCTCAATGTTTTGGTCATAATGAAGTCCATTTGCTCCTCGTCTCCCATGTGAAAAGCATGCACTCCTGTTTGAACAAACCCAAGCTTTTGATAAAATGCCATGGCGGCTTTATTATGCTCCCACACCCCAAGCCAAACATCACGTTTATGGTGTTTCTCTGCAATTTCAAAGGCTTGATTCATTAAATATCGACCTAATCCTAGTTTTTGAAAGGACTGTTTGATATAAATGCGTTCAATTTCTAATGTGTCATCACCCATCTCTTCTGACTGTGCATCGTCCATATTGACCTTTAAATAACCAGCAAGGCGCCCATTTACTTGAACCAAATAAAATTGTGAAAAGGGATGTTGTAATTCTTTTAGTAGCTGGTTCGAATGAAAAGCTGTCTTCACATATGCGTCGATATGCTCCGCCTTGTTTTGCTCCTGAAACGTTTCTATAAAAGTATCGATTCCGATTTTTTGCAGCTCTTTTATATGTTGTTCATTACACCGAATGAGCGTGACGGTCATGAAGTAACCCCTCCTTAGTCATTAGTAGCTTCTCTTTTTGCCTTTTTTCACATCTTCCCAATCTTTTTCGATATTCTTTCGCACCCTCAAAAGATACTGATAAATCTGTTTCGCTTCCTCTTCAGAAAACCCATCCAGCGCTACCCGATTTGAATGATCATGTTCTCGTTTGATCATTGGATAGACGGCTTTCCCTTTCTCAGTTGGAAACAATTTCTTGATTTTTTTATTCGCTGAGTCATGTTTCTTCTCAATAAATTCATGCAGCTCTAATTTTTGAATAGCCCGAGCAGCCGTAGTTCGATCCACCTTAATCATTTCCGCTAGTTTTTCCTGAATGATGCCAGGCTCCTCACAAATACGCACAAGATACAAATACTGCCCCTTCGTTAAATCATACTCTTTAAATTCAATATTACTAATGGAATCAAGCGCGCGAGCAATCACGCCGATCTCCCGCAAAATTTCTTTCATATACCTCGACTCCTTTTATTGCATTTACAACAAATAACTAAAGTTAGCATAATTGATTAATGTTGTATTTGCAACAAAAAACCCACTTCTTAATTGAAAGTGGGTTTTCAACTCTTTCTTTATTTATCACGCCTCTTCGATCCAAACAATCCAAACACGACAGCCAGTGCAACAATAATTGCCACCCAAGTCGTAAAGCCCATATGATCACCGCTTTTCTTTTGAAAATCATCTCTTTATGTTAGATAAAACCAAAAAAATCACTGTCTCTTTAGTTAACGGATGTAAAGCGGTGAAAGTTTCAATTCATTTAACGCTCTTAACCAAAAAATAGACAAAACAAAAACCCCTATATTTCAAGGGGTTTTCGAAGGGTGTTTACATCATTCCACCCATGCCGCCCATACCGCCCATATCCGGCATTCCGCCGCCTGAGCCGCCTTCTTCTGGTTTGTCAGCTACGACTGCTTCAGTTGTAAGAAGCATAGCTGCTACAGAAGCTGCGTTTTGAAGTGCAGAGCGAGTGACTTTTGTTGGGTCAACGATTCCTTTTTCAATCATGTTTACCCATTCGTTTGTTGCTGCGTTGAAGCCTACGCCAATTTCTTCGTTTTTCAAGCGCTCAACGATGACTGATCCTTCAAGACCTGCGTTGTGAGCGATTTGACGAATTGGCTCTTCAAGAGAACGTAGAACGATGTTCACACCTGTTTGAACGTCACCATCAGCTTCGATGGAAGCAACTTTATTGTATACATTCACAAGTGCTGTACCACCACCGGATACGATACCTTCTTCAACTGCTGCACGAGTTGAGTTCAGTGCATCCTCAATGCGTAGTTTACGTTCTTTTAGTTCTGTTTCAGTTGCAGCACCAACTTTGATGACAGCAACGCCGCCAGCTAGTTTTGCAAGACGTTCTTGTAATTTTTCTTTATCGAATTCAGAAGTTGTTTCTTCTACTTGCGCACGAATTTGGTTCACGCGTGCTGCGATTTGAGCAGAATCCCCTGATCCTTCTACGATCGTTGTGTTCTCTTTTGTCACAACGACTTTAGACGCACGGCCAAGCTGACCAATTTCAGTTGATTTCAGGTCAAGTCCTAGGTCTTCTGTGATTAATTCTCCGCCAGTTAGAACAGAGATGTCTTCAAGCATTGCTTTACGACGATCACCGAATCCAGGTGCTTTTACAGCCACTGCGTTGAATGTTCCACGAAGTTTGTTCACAACAAGTGTTGCAAGTGCTTCGCCTTCTACATCTTCAGCAATGATCAATAATGGTTTTCCTTGTTGTACGACTTGCTCAAGTACAGGAAGGATTTCTTGAATGTTTGTGATCTTTTTATCAGTGATTAAGATGTAAGGATTTTCAAGAACCGCTTCCATCTTATCAGAATCAGTGACCATGTATGGTGAAGCGTATCCACGGTCAAACTGCATTCCTTCAACCACTTCAAGCTCAGTTGTGAAACCTTTAGATTCTTCAATTGTGATGACGCCGTCGTTTCCTACACGCTCCATCGCTTCAGCAATTAGGCTACCGACTTCTTCATCTGCTGCCGAAATAGACGCAACTTGAGCAATTGATTCTTTACCTTCGATTGGTTTAGAAATCTCATGCAAGCCTTCAAGGGCTACTTTCACTGCTTCTTCGATTCCTTTACGAACGCCAACAGGGTTTGCACCAGCTGTTACGTTTTTAAGACCTTCACGGATCATCGCTTGAGCTAGAACCGTTGCAGTAGTAGTACCGTCACCAGCTACATCGTTTGTTTTGCTTGCAACTTCAGCCACAAGTTTTGCACCCATGTTTTCAAATGCATCTTCTAATTCGATTTCTTTTGCAATCGTTACACCATCATTTGTGATAAGTGGAGAACCGAATTTTTTCTCAAGAACCACGTTACGTCCTTTAGGTCCTAAAGTTACTTTTACAGCATCTGCAAGTGCATCTACACCACGTAACATCGCACGACGTGCTTCTTCACTGAACTTAATATCTTTTGCCATAATAACGAAACCTCCTCAGTCTTTTTAGAAATTTATCTCAATCTTTGTTTATGTGATTAACCAATAACAGCTAAAATGTCGCTTTCACGAAGGATTAAATATTCTTTTCCTTCATATTTCACTTCAGTACCTGCATATTTTGAGAAGATAATGCGGTCGCCTGTGTTTACTTCTAACGCAACGCGCTCACCACTTTCAAGTACACGACCTGAACCTGCTGCAACAATTTTACCTTCTTGCGGTTTTTCTTTTGCAGAATCCGGTAAGACAATACCGCTAGCGGTTTTTTCCTCAGATTCAACGAGTTCAATGATTACGCGATCGCCTAATGGCTTTAACATAAGAAACAACCTCCTCAATTTTTATATGTAGTCTTTTTTAGCACTCATCATCAACGAGTGCTAACACATTTATTATAATAAAGAATGTCTTCTGTAATTTCAAGTAAAAACCTTTAAAAATTTTTACGCTTTCATGATCTTTTTTTATCACCGATTCTTTCCTTTTCAACGAAAAAGAAGACTTGTGTTACAATAAATCTAGTTCTTTTAGTAAAGGGGTTTTCGTTACTTGAAAAAACAATATTGGTACATCATCTTAACGTATATATTGGTGCAATTTTCTGCGTTTCCGTATGTGTTCATCATGAAGTGGTTAGGTTACATTCAGACACCGATGACACAAGCAGAGCTCTCCAAATTGTCAGGAACATGGACAATCATCAGCTTCTGTATTGGACTAATCATTATTCTGCTCATCCTTCGGACTGTGCCAAAAACATCACTTCGAAATGAAGCACCGGCATCAGTCGGCGTGGCAATCGCTTGGATCATTGGCGGTTTCTTTCTTTCCCTCTTTGCACAATCCATTGCGGGGGCGATTGAACAATATGCATTTGGCATTAGCCGAGAATCCGAAAATACTCAAAACATTTTAGCCATTATGGATGCAGTTCCATGGCTTGTAATCGTCATCGCTCTGATTGGACCGATATTAGAAGAAATCATTTTTCGAAAAATCATTTTTGGTGTGGTTTATGAAAAAACGAATTTTTTCATTGGCGCACTTGTCAGTTCAGTTGTTTTTGCTGCTGTACACAATGATTTCCCACATATCTTGCTCTATACCGCAATGGGCTTTACATTTGCCTTTTTATATGCGAAAACAAAACGAATCATTGTTCCAATCGGCGCACACATGCTGATGAACTCGCTCGTCATTCTTGTGCAGATTGAGCCAGTAAGAAAAATGATTGAAGAACAATCTCAAACAATGCAAATGATTATTGGAGGCTTTTTCTCATGAGAAACCCTGTCGTATGGGGCATTATTTATTTTGCCGTAGGTGTGGCGTTCACCTATATGGCCATTCAAAATCCAGGTGACATGTGGTCATTTTACAGCATTTTGCTGATGGTGTTTGCGGCCTATAATATCAATATCGCGTTAAAAATGTTTGCTTTTTCTGTCAAAATGAAAAAACAGCAGCAAAAATAAAGCAAAAACCATTTTCCGCCGTTTGGAAAATGGTTTTTTTATGGAGGTCATGTTTTCATGGAACACGAAAAACTGAACATCATGAACAATCAGCATGAAACGATTGGTACAGCCGCTCGATCTGATATCCATGCTGAGGGCCTTTGGCATGAAACCTTTCATTTCTGGCTTTTAAAAAAGGAAGATGACACAGTGTTTCTCTATTTTCAGCTGAGGAGTCCCTCCAAAAAGGATTTCCCTTCTCTACTTGATATCACAGCAGCAGGCCACCTTCTCGCAGATGAACAGCCTTCTGATGGCATCAGAGAAGTCGAAGAAGAGCTTGGTCTTTCCATCTCGTTTGAGAACCTTACCTTTGCTGGTGTCATTAAAGATGAAATCCATATGCCATCGTTTACCGATCGTGAGTTTTGCCATGTGTATCTTTATATGGATCAAAAAGAGCACATGGATGTCCATCTACAGAAAGAAGAAGTTGCTGGACTTTATAGAGCAAGGTTGATCGATGCACAGCAGCATTTAAATAGAGAATGCGAAAAAATGAACATCGAGGGCTTTGAAGTGGATGCAGACGGCAAGCGACGTGAGGAAAAGAGAGAGGTCCATGTACATGATTTTGTCCCGCATGAACCTGCCTATTATGAGCATCTCTTTCAAGCAATCAATCAATTTCTTTCACAATAGAAAAAGCATCGTGATCCCTATTTGGATCACGATGCTTTTTTATGAGACAACATCATTTTCTTTCTCCTCTGTCTCTGTTTGCTGCATTTTGCGATAGGTCACTCTTGAAATGACAATACTCACTTCATACAAAACGAGCATTGGCAAGGTAACCATGAGGTGAGAAACGAGCTCTGGCGGTGTAATAAGTGCGGCAATGACAAGGAGGACAAAATAGGCATACTTCCGTATTTTCGATAAAAACATCGGTGTAATGATGCCAAGTCTAGTGAGAAACATCAACACGACAGGCATCTGAAACAAAAAGCCAAATGGAAGTGTTAACTGCATCAGAAATGTAAAATACTCATGAATCCCAATCACTTGCTCCACATGTAAATCATTTGACATCCGCATCATAAAGTCGACGACAAACGGAAACAAAATAAAATAAGAGAAAGCCACACCGCTCAAAAATAAAAGCAGTGCAATCGGAATATAAGCAAGTGTCACCTTTCTTTCTTTTTCATATAAGCCAGGACTCACAAACGCCCAAAGCTGATATAAAATTACGGGACACGTCAAAACAAGAGCAATGACAAAAGCGAACTGCATAAACACGTACAGTGGATCTGTGAGCTTAAATGCGTTCAATGTCAGTGTAGCCGCTTCATCGGTATTTTGTAAATACACAATGACCGGCTTAGCGAGAAAAAAACCTGCCACCATAAAGGTGACAAAAAACATCGCAATGATCACTAAACGTTTTCGCAGTTCCACAATATGCTCCATAAGCGGCATATCTTTGACATTCATGAAGCTCATCCTATTCTACTGATCTTCTTTTTTCTTTTTTTCTTCCTGATCATCAGCTAAACCTTTTGTGGCATTTTTGAATTCACGTAATGTATCTCCTGCTGCTCTTCCTAATTCAGGAAGCTTTTTCGGCCCAAAAATAATGAGCGCAACAACCGCAATCAGAACCAAACTTCCAGGACCGATCGGACCCATTTGCTCCACCCCCTTTACCCCTTTTCGTCAGTCCTCCTGTGTAACAGAGTAATGCTTTAAGAAATACACAAGAGACTGAAGTTCAACCGCCAAATCTATATGATGAATTCGAATGTGTTCCGGCACATTCAATCGAGCCGGCGTAAAGTTAAGGATTCCTTTGATGCCAAGGGCAATCAAACGATCTGTAATGGATTGAGCTGCTACGGCAGGCACTGTCAAAATCGCAACAGGAATATCTCCTACCTCTTGCACATGCTCTTCAAGCTTATCCAAATCATAGACAGGCACGCCGCCTATCTCACTTCCTATTTTACTCTCATTGACGTCAAAAGCCATTGAAATTTTTGTATTATTATTTTTAATGAAATTATAGTGTAAAAAAGCAGTCCCTAAATTCCCGACACCGATGAGCATGACATTCGTCATTTCATCTTGGTCAAGGGTCTTTCTAAAGAAGGTCAAGAGGTAATCGACGTTATAGCCATACCCTTTCTTCCCAAGTGCACCAAAGTAAGAAAAATCTCGGCGAATGGTGGCAGAATCCACTTTGACTGCATCACTAAGCTCTGCCGATGACACCCTTTGTTTTCCTGATGCATGCAGATTTTTTAAAAAACGGTAGTAAAGCGGCAAACGTTTGGCTGTCGCTTGTGGAATTTTTGACTGGTCTATATTCATATAAGATCCTCCAACTTAAATATCAGATGCTCTGTGAAAATCACCGTTTTTCCCGCCTGTTTTTTCTACTAGATAGGTCGGGCCGATGATCATCCCTTTGTCTATTGCTTTGCACATGTCATAAACGGTCAGTGCACATACTGAGGCAGAAGTGAGCGCTTCCATCTCCACACCCGTACTTCCTTTTGTTTTCACCTGTACTTGTATGTTCAGAATGTACGCATTTCCGTCTTCCTCCCAATCAAAGGAGATATCGACACCTTTTAATGCAAGCGGATGACACATTGGAATGATGCTGGACGTTTGCTTTGCTGCCATGATGCCAGCTACCTGTGCGACAGACAGCACATCCCCTTTTCCAATGTCATGCTTTTGTATTTGATGAAATACTTCTTTTATCATACGAACGCTTGAAACAGCAACGGCAGTTCTCACTGTAGACGATTTGTCACTAATGTCGACCATCTTTGCTCTTCCTTGTTCGTTAAAGTGGCTAAATTGACTCATCTTTCAACGCTCCCTCACTCAAATCATACACTATTTTTTCCTATCTGTCTTTCATTTGACCATGGCAGCCGTATGTAAGATTTGCCGGTTTACTGCTGATAAGCTACACTTAACATATTATAGCAGAGGTGAAGTTACATGATGATTCTACAAGTGAATCAGCTGTCCAAATCGTTTGGCGCTGATACCGTTTTAACGAATATAAAATTGGAAGTCAAAGCGAGGGATCGTATTGCCATTGTCGGTCGTAACGGTGCAGGAAAATCCACGCTTTTAAAAATCATTGCCGGTCAAATGTCTTACGAACAAGGTGAGATCATCAAACCGAAAGACCTATCCATTGGATATCTAGCACAGCATACAGATGTGACGTCTACACGTACGCTAAAAGACGAACTACTATCCGTTTTCGATCATTTAAAAGAAATGGAACAAGAGATGAGAACCATAGAAGAGAAAATGGCTTCTTCCACAGGAACAGAATTAGATTCTCTAATGAAAACCTATGACAGACTGCAGCAAGCATTTAAAGATCAAGGCGGCTATCAATATGAAGCAGATGTCCGCTCCATTTTACACGGACTCGGCTTTAGTCATTTTGAAGATCATACAACCGTCCAATCCTTAAGCGGCGGTCAGAAAACCCGTCTAGCGCTTGGAAAGCTATTATTGATGAAACCAGAACTCTTGATTTTGGATGAGCCAACCAACCATCTAGATATTGATACCTTATCATGGCTTGAGCAGTATTTGCAAAATTATACAGGAGCCATTCTCATCGTTTCCCATGACCGGTACTTCTTAGACAAGGTCGTGAACCATGTATATGAAGTGTCAAGAACAGCGATGAAAAAGTTCGCTGGGAACTATAGTAAGTATCTTGACCAAAAAGCTGAGCAGCTAGAGCGTGATATGAAGCTGTATGAAAAACAACAAGAAGAAATTTCGAAGCTTCAAGATTTCGTGGATCGCAACTTAGCAAGAGCCTCCACCACAAAGCGTGCTCAAAGCAGGCGGAAACAGCTGGAACGGATGGATCGTTTAGATAAGCCGTTAGGAGATGAAAAATCCGCAAACTTCCATTTCGATATTATGAGGCAAAGCGGAAATGACGTGCTGAAGGTGCATGATCTCGATATTAGTTACGATAAAAAAACGCCGCTCCTCTCCTCACTCTCTTTTCATATTAAACGGGAAGATAGCGTGGCACTCATCGGTCCTAACGGTATCGGGAAATCAACTCTTTTAAAAACCTTAACGGATACGTTAAAACCAGTAAAAGGCGAGATCAGCTTTGGTTCTCATGTGACGATTGGCTACTATGATCAGGAACAAGCCAAGCTGACATCCTCCAAGAAAGTGTTAAATGAACTTTGGGATGATTATCCCCATATGACTGAAAAAGACATTCGGACTTGTTTAGGAAACTTCCTTTTTTCAGGTGATGACGTCTTAAAGCCTGTACATGCATTAAGCGGTGGAGAAAAAGCACGACTTGCGCTGGCAAAGCTGATGCTCCAAAAAGCCAATTTCCTGATTCTTGATGAGCCGACGAACCATCTTGATTTAGACAGTAAGGAAATTTTAGAGAATGCACTGATTGATTATCCAGGCACCATCTTGTTTGTTTCGCATGACCGTTACTTTATCAATCGCTTGGCAACAAAAGTACTTGAGCTTTCGCCAGATGAAACAAAAGAATACCTCGGTGACTACGACTACTATCTTGAAAAGAAAAACGAACAATTAGAGCTTGAAGCACTCCAAACTCAGGAGACGCATAAAAAACAAGCAGAAAAACCAGTAGAAACAGCAAAACTTTCCTATGCAGAAGAGAAAGAACTCAAAAAGAAAGAAAGACAAAAGCAGCGCCGAATTGAAGAAATTGAAGAGCGTATCGCTGTCATCGAAGACAAGCTCGGTGAAAACGAAGAGCTTCTATGTGATCCTGCTATTTTCCAAGATCACGAGAAAGTACAAGCCATTCAAACAGAAAATGATGCGCTCAATCAAGAGATGGAATCACTTTTTGCGGAATGGGAAGATCTATCAGATGCATAAAGAGTGCCCTAACGGGTGCTCTTTTTTTAAGGTGTGAATCTTTATCCACAATGATACCCACAATAACATCTTGATTATTCTTAAATATTTTAAAGTTATCCACTTTATCCACAGTATTTTAATCACATATCCACATAAAAGATTACATTTATACACATTCTCTTCATTTTAAAACGAATTTTCTAACAATTGTGGATATATAACGTTTACATGTGAATAAATCGCTTTCATTTCAATAGAAAAAACTCCTGTACATCCACAGGAGTTCCAAATTGTTGACAAAGGGCTAAAATGTTGTTTATTTTAGCCTTTGTCTTCTTTTCCGCGTGATAGAAAACCTTTGCAGTCTAGGAAGGACGAGTACTGGCGCAGAGCGAATTTCACATTCGTGAGCACCGGAACGCAGGACTGACACCGAATGCGAGGGTTTGTCTACACGCTGAAACTCCTGTATATCCACAGGAGTTCTTATTCATAGGAAACAAGCGGCAGTCCAGGTTGACCGTTCATTGCCATGTCGCCTCTTATTCCCTTTTCAAATGCAATGGTTCCCGCAGCAGCAATCATGGCTGCATTGTCTGTACAAAGAGACAATGGCGGAATAATAACATCCACTTCAGGCATCTTCGCAAATGCTGAAGTAAGAGCTTCTCTAAGACCTTTATTGGCAGCGACCCCGCCAGCTAGAACGACTTGTTTCACACCATATGCTTCAGCCGCTTTTAATGTCTTTCCGACTAACACCTCAATCACGCTTTCTTGGAAACTTGCAGCCAAATCCTCTGGCGCAATGGTTTCGCCCTTTTGAGACGCATTGTGTAACGTGTTGATGACCGCTGATTTTAAACCGCTGAAGCTAAAATGATAGGATCCTTCTTCTAGCCATGCTCGAGGAAGCTTAATCGTTGGCTCCCCTTCATGTGCCAATCGATCAATGTGAGGTCCCCCTGGATATGGCAGACCCATTGTCCGAGCTACTTTGTCATACGCTTCTCCAGCCGCATCATCCAACGTTTCACCAATGACCTCAAAAGATCCATGCTCTTTCATCAAAACAAGCTCAGTATGCCCACCAGAGACGACTAGAGCTAAACAAGGAAACACCAGTTCACCAACAAGCTGGTTCGCATAAATGTGTCCAGCAATATGATGAACACCAACAAGCGGAATTTGATGTGCAAAACTCAATGCTTTGGCTGCATTGACACCTATCAAAAGTGCACCAACTAAGCCCGGACCTTCTGTCACAGCAATGGCGTCTAAATCCTGAAAAGTCATATTGGCCTGCGTCATGACTTCTTCTAATACGATCGTCATTTGTTCCACATGATGTCTTGAAGCGATTTCTGGTACCACGCCGCCAAATCGTTTATGGCTTTCTATTTGTGAGGCGACAACATTCGCTACGATCTCTTTCCCATTTTTCACAATGGACGCAGCTGTTTCGTCACAGCTTGTTTCTATACCTAATATGAATCGATCTTTTTTTTCACTCATTTATCTTCACCCACATGACTAATGCATCTTCCCCGTTATCCGTATAATAATTCTTTCGAATAGAAGCTGGTTTAAAACCTAGCTTTTCATAAAGGGATTGTGCTGGCGTATTTGATACCCGCACTTCTAGTGAAAGATGATCTGTCTTTTTTTCTTTGCAAAATTCCATGACATATCGAAGCAGCGCTTCCCCGTATCCTTTTCCCCGGTGCTCAGGGAGAATCGCAATATTCGTAATTTGTGCATCATCCATGACAATCCAAACGCCGCAATACCCAACAGGCTGACCATCTTCTTCAATGAGGAAATAATGGCTGTATTGGTTATGGAGAATTTCATAGACAAACGACTCTTTTTTCCAAGGCGCTGTAAATGAATGCACTTCAATCGTATATACCTCTGGGATGTCCTCTACTGTCATTCTTCGCATCTCTACTGTGTTGAGATTATTTTTGTCCTTCAAGCCATTTCACTTCCGCTTCTGCCAAACGAATATAATTAGGAACAAGCTGATGGACATCTTCAGCAGGGCGGTCTGCCCCCAAAAATGCGAGCACTGAAGGTCTTGGGTTGTGAAATGCCTCGTCTGCTAAAACGGCGGTTTCTCCAAGTATGGAGAGTATATTCTCTTGATGAAGATGCACATCATGTCCAAGAAATAAAACAGGGTTCCCTTCTTTTTTTAGCTCTTGAAGCCAATCAGTGAGCAGGATATTTTGATCTGGTTTCACTTCTTTTATCTTTCCACCTTCAAATGTATATAACCCTGTATAAACTTGTCCTCTTCTTGCATCAAATATAGGAGAAATCATTCCATCAAAATGTCGAGCATTTGCCGCCAGCGTTTCTAAACTTGAAACAGCAGCTATCGGGATAGACAGCGTCCAAGCAAGTGTTTTTGCAATGGTCACACCGATTCTAACGCCAGTGTAAGAGCCGGGTCCTTTGGCTACAACAATTTTGCTTAATTCGTTCGGTGCTACGCCGCATTCTTTCATCAGTGCTTCAACTGTCGGCATTGCACGTACTGAATGATTCTTCTTTAAGTACGTAATACTTTCCCCAACCACAGTGTCATCACGGACAAGAGCTATTCCGAGTGTATGGTTTGACGTATCAATTGCCAGTATGGTCAATGTTTTTCATCTCCTTACAAAGGGCCTCATAACGCTCCCCTTTTGCATAAAACGTGAGATGACGTTCTTCTTCACGTTCTGTTCTCAGCATTTCAATTTTTAAATACGATGAAGGCAATTGAGGTTCAATGAGATGTGCCCATTCAACCAAACACACACCTTCCCCCTCAAAATATTCGCCCAGTCCAATATCTTCTTCCGCATCTTCCATACGATACACATCCATATGATAAAGTGGCAGTCTGCCATCCGTATATTCTTTAATAATTGTAAAAGTAGGGCTGTTGACGATACGGGTAATACCTAAGCCTTCTGCAAAACCTTTTGAAAAAGTCGTTTTACCTGCGCCTAAGTCTCCTTCTAATGTTAAGACATCGCCGGGCATCACAAGTGTAGCCAAGGCAGCAGCAATTCGTTTCGTCTCATCCGCACCTTTTGTTGTCCACGTTAACTTCATGGTGAAGTCACCTCATTTCTTAAAATGATTATATCCTTTTTTCATTAAAATTGTTTGTTGATCATGGTCTTTTAAAATAACGCTGGACGCTTGGTCATCTTTGACTTGTCCAATACGCGTGACCTGAATGTGTTCTTTTTTACATTGCGTCTCAAATCGCTTCCAATCCGTTTCAGGGATCGTACCAGTTAAGACAAAATCCTCTCCACCGAACAAGACCCATTCAAGCCACTCTTTATGTAACAACGGTAGATGTGGATGTTTTGGGAGCTGATCAGCTTCAATTTCAATCGTCACACGACTGGCTTCCGCTATTTCGTTTAACTCACTCGCTAATCCGTCACTCACATCATTCAAGGTCACCCGGGGGAAGCTTGAACAAATAAGGCCAGCAGCAATATGGGGCTGCGGCATTTTGTGTCGCTCTAGAAAAAAAGCAGTGTCAATCGAATGTGCAGTATTTACTTCATTCATTAAAAGGGATAGCCCAGCAGCTGATGAACCTAGTTCACCTGTGACAAAGACAACGTCTCCTGTCTGAGCACTATGACGGTAACAGGCTGATCCCTTTGGAATCTCACCAATGACCGTTACTGTGATGACAAAGTCACTGCGGGTGGCTACTGTATCTCCACCGATTAAATCCATATGATATGTGTCAGCCAATGCTTTCATTCCCTCGTAAAAAGCTGCGACAATTGCTTCATCCCCATGAGGCGGGATCGCGATTGATACAAGATAATACTTAGGGGTTCCTCCCATGGCTGCAATATCACTGATATTCACTGCCAGCGCTTTAAATCCAACCTCAAAGGGTGTGGAAAAATCAAATCGAAAATGGACATGCTCTACCATTGTATCAACACAAACGACCTCTTCACAATGTGAATGAGGTTGATAAACACTAGCATCATCACCGATGCCCATGACCAAAGAACGCTGATGCGTTTCTTTTGGTGTAATTCGACGAATAAGATCAAATTCATCCATAAAAGACAGCCCCTTCATACAATCAACTGATTGAGCAAACATGATGTCAGACACAGTTAGTATTAGTGTAGCGAATATGAGCCTCGGTTCCAACTAAAAACGATATAAAGAAAGCCTGGTATAAAAAAACCAGGCGTTGTTTGTTGAAGTCATGATCTTTTCTTATCACATTTAGTGTAGCCAAACACAAGGAGTTTCATTGCGTCTAGGATACTTATTGAAAGAAAAAGACATAAAAAAAAAACGAAACTATACGTTTTCGTTTACAAGTCATAAAAATGGCGGTCCGGACGGGACTCGAACCCGCGACCTCCTGCGTGACAGGCAGGCATTCTAACCAACTGAACTACCGGACCATTTTGGCTGTACTCAATGAGCACTCGCTACTTAATAGGTAAAATAATTTGGTTGCGGGGGCAGGATTTGAACCTGCGACCTTCGGGTTATGAGCCCGACGAGCTACCGAACTGCTCCACCCCGCGACGATATAAAATGACAAGCTTGGCGGCGTCCTACTCTCACAGGGGGAAACCCCCAACTACCATCGGCGCTGAAGAGCTTAACTTCCGTGTTCGGTATGGGAACGGGTGTGACCTCTTCGCTATCGCCACCAAACCTGATGGAGAGAATGTTCTCTCAAAACTAGATAACAACGTTCATTTTTCACATTAGAATATAGGTTAAGTCCTCGATCTATTAGTATCTGTCAGCTCCACGTGTCACCACGCTTCCACCTCAGACCTATCAACCTGATCATCTTTCAGGGATCTTACTTCCTTGCGGAATGGGAAATCTCATCTTGAGGGGGGCTTCATGCTTAGATGCTTTCAGCACTTATCCCGTCCGCACATAGCTACCCAGCGATGCCCTTGGCAGAACAACTGGTACACCAGCGGTGCGTCCATCCCGGTCCTCTCGTACTAAGGACAGCTCCTCTCAAATTTCCTGCGCCCGCGACGGATAGGGACCGAACTGTCTCACGACGTTCTGAACCCAGCTCGCGTACCGCTTTAATGGGCGAACAGCCCAACCCTTGGGACCGACTACAGCCCCAGGATGCGATGAGCCGACATCGAGGTGCCAAACCTCCCCGTCGATGTGGACTCTTGGGGGAGATAAGCCTGTTATCCCCGGGGTAGCTTTTATCCGTTGAGCGATGGCCCTTCCATGCGGAACCACCGGATCACTAAGCCCGACTTTCGTCCCTGCTCGACTTGTAGGTCTCGCAGTCAAGCTCCCTTGTGCCTTTACACTCTGCGAATGATTTCCAACCATTCTGAGGGAACCTTTGGGCGCCTCCGTTACATTTTAGGAGGCGACCGCCCCAGTCAAACTGCCCACCTGACACTGTCTCCCTGCCCGATAAGGGCAGCGGGTTAGAAGGTCAATACAGCCAGGGTAGTATCCCACCGATGCCTCCACCGAAGCTAGCGCTCCGGTTTCCAAGGCTCCTACCTATCCTGTACAAGCTGTACCAACATTCAATATCAGGCTGCAGTAAAGCTCCACGGGGTCTTTCCGTCCTGTCGCGGGTAACCTGCATCTTCACAGGTACTATAATTTCACCGAGTCTCTCGTTGAGACAGTGCCCAGATCGTTGCGCCTTTCGTGCGGGTCGGAACTTACCCGACAAGGAATTTCGCTACCTTAGGACCGTTATAGTTACGGCCGCCGTTTACTGGGGCTTCAATTCGCACCTTCGCTTACGCTAAGCGCTCCTCTTAACCTTCCAGCACCGGGCAGGCGTCAGCCCCTATACTTCGCCTTACGGCTTCGCAGAGACCTGTGTTTTTGCTAAACAGTCGCCTGGGCCTATTCACTGCGGCTTCTCGGGGCTTTAACACCCTAAGAAGCACCCCTTCTCCCGAAGTTACGGGGTCATTTTGCCGAGTTCCTTAACGAGAGTTCTCTCGATCACCTTAGGATTCTCTCCTCGCCTACCTGTGTCGGTTTGCGGTACGGGCACCTCTCACCTCGCTAGAGGCTTTTCTTGGCAGTGTGGAATCAGGAACTTCGCTACTAAATTTCGCTCGCCATCACAGCTCAGCCTTCACGGGAAACGGATTTGCCTATTTCCCAGCCTAACTGCTTGGACGCGGATATCCAATACCGCGCTTACCCTATCCTCCTGCGTCCCCCCATTGCTCAAATGGTGAGAAGGTGGTACAGGAATATCAACCTGTTGTCCATCGCCTACGCCTTTCGGCCTCGGCTTAGGTCCCGACTAACCCTGAGCGGACGAGCCTTCCTCAGGAAACCTTAGGCATTCGGTGGACGGGATTCTCACCCGTCTTTCGCTACTCATACCGGCATTCTCACTTCTAAGCGCTCCACCAGTCCTTCCGGTCTGACTTCACTGCACTTAGAACGCTCTCCTACCACTGTTCGTAAGAACAGTCCGCAGCTTCGGTGATACGTTTAGCCCCGGTACATTTTCGGCGCAGAGTCACTCGACCAGTGAGCTATTACGCACTCTTTAAATGGTGGCTGCTTCTAAGCCAACATCCTGGTTGTCTAAGCAACTCCACATCCTTTTCCACTTAACGTATACTTTGGGACCTTAGCTGGCGGTCTGGGCTGTTTCCCTTTCGACTACGGATCTTATCACTCGCAGTCTGACTCCCAAGGATAAGTCATCGGCATTCGGAGTTTGACTGAATTCGGTAACCCGGTAGGGGCCCCTAGTCCAATCAGTGCTCTACCTCCGAGACTCTTACCTTGAGGCTAGCCCTAAAGCTATTTCGGAGAGAACCAGCTATCTCCAGGTTCGATTGGCATTTCACCCCTACCCACACCTCATCCCCGCACTTTTCAACGTGCGTGGGTTCGGGCCTCCATTCAGTGTTACCTGAACTTCACCCTGGACATGGGTAGATCACCTGGTTTCGGGTCTACGACCACGTACTCATGCGCCCTATTCAGACTCGCTTTCGCTGCGGCTCCGCATCTTCTGCTTAACCTTGCACGGGATCGTAACTCGCCGGTTCATTCTACAAAAGGCACGCCATCACCCGTTAACGGGCTCTGACTACTTGTAGGCACACGGTTTCAGGATCTATTTCACTCCCCTTCCGGGGTGCTTTTCACCTTTCCCTCACGGTACTGGTTCACTATCGGTCACTAGGGAGTATTTAGCCTTGGGAGATGGTCCTCCCGGATTCCGACGGAATTTCACGTGTTCCGCCGTACTCAGGATCCACTCTGGAGAGAACAATATTTCAGTTACAGGGCTGTTACCTTCTTTGGCGGGCCTTTCCAGACCTCTTCGCTTATATCGTTCCTTTGTAACTCCGTATAGAGTGTCCTACAACCCCAAGAGGCAAGCCTCTTGGTTTGGGCTGTTCCCGTTTCGCTCGCCGCTACTCAGGGAATCGCATTTGCTTTCTCTTCCTCCGGGTACTTAGATGTTTCAGTTCCCCGGGTATGCCTTCTCATACTCTATGTATTCAAGTATGGATACTACTCCATTACGAGCAGTGGGTTTCCCCATTCGGAAATCTCCGGATCAAAGCTTGCTTACAGCTCCCCGAAGCATATCGGTGTTCGTCCCGTCCTTCATCGGCTCCTAGTGCCAAGGCATCCACCGTGCGCCCTTTCTAACTTAACCATTTCTTACTTTAGAAAGAATCACTATGTGTGATGAACTTTGCATTGCATTCAATGTGAATGTATTACTTATTGTTATCTAGTTTTCAAAGAACAATCCTGTCTCGCTAGAGACATGTTTGAAGGAATGATCCTTCAAAACTAAACAAGACGAAAAACGTACGCTGCTCCATATATCCTTAGAAAGGAGGTGATCCAGCCGCACCTTCCGATACGGCTACCTTGTTACGACTTCACCCCAATCATCTGCCCCACCTTCGGCGGCTGGCTCCATAAAGGTTACCTCACCGACTTCGGGTGTTGCAAACTCTCGTGGTGTGACGGGCGGTGTGTACAAGGCCCGGGAACGTATTCACCGCGGCATGCTGATCCGCGATTACTAGCGATTCCAGCTTCACGCAGTCGAGTTGCAGACTGCGATCCGAACTGAGAACAGATTTGTGGGATTGGCTAAACCTTGCGGTCTCGCAGCCCTTTGTTCTGTCCATTGTAGCACGTGTGTAGCCCAGGTCATAAGGGGCATGATGATTTGACGTCATCCCCACCTTCCTCCGGTTTGTCACCGGCAGTCACCTTAGAGTGCCCAACTGAATGCTGGCAACTAAGATCAAGGGTTGCGCTCGTTGCGGGACTTAACCCAACATCTCACGACACGAGCTGACGACAACCATGCACCACCTGTCACTCTGTCCCCGAAGGGAAAGCCCTATCTCTAGGGTTGTCAGAGGATGTCAAGACCTGGTAAGGTTCTTCGCGTTGCTTCGAATTAAACCACATGCTCCACCGCTTGTGCGGGCCCCCGTCAATTCCTTTGAGTTTCAGTCTTGCGACCGTACTCCCCAGGCGGAGTGCTTAATGCGTTAGCTGCAGCACTAAGGGGCGGAAACCCCCTAACACTTAGCACTCATCGTTTACGGCGTGGACTACCAGGGTATCTAATCCTGTTCGCTCCCCACGCTTTCGCTCCTCAGCGTCAGTTACAGACCAGAGAGTCGCCTTCGCCACTGGTGTTCCTCCACATCTCTACGCATTTCACCGCTACACGTGGAATTCCACTCTCCTCTTCTGCACTCAAGTTTCCCAGTTTCCAATGACCCTCCCCGGTTGAGCCGGGGGCTTTCACATCAGACTTAAGAAACCGCCTGCGAGCCCTTTACGCCCAATAATTCCGGACAACGCTTGCCACCTACGTATTACCGCGGCTGCTGGCACGTAGTTAGCCGTGGCTTTCTGGTTAGGTACCGTCAAGGTGCAAGCAGTTACTCTTGCACTTGTTCTTCCCTAACAACAGAGCTTTACGATCCGAAAACCTTCATCACTCACGCGGCGTTGCTCCGTCAGACTTTCGTCCATTGCGGAAGATTCCCTACTGCTGCCTCCCGTAGGAGTCTGGGCCGTGTCTCAGTCCCAGTGTGGCCGATCACCCTCTCAGGTCGGCTACGCATCGTCGCCTTGGTGAGCCGTTACCTCACCAACTAGCTAATGCGCCGCGGGTCCATCTGTAAGTGACAGCCGAAACCGTCTTTCATCCTTGAACCATGCGGTTCAAGGAACTATCCGGTATTAGCTCCGGTTTCCCGGAGTTATCCCAGTCTTACAGGCAGGTTACCCACGTGTTACTCACCCGTCCGCCGCTAACATCCGGGAGCAAGCTCCCTTCTGTCCGCTCGACTTGCATGTATTAGGCACGCCGCCAGCGTTCGTCCTGAGCCAGGATCAAACTCTCCGAGGTATGCAGGATGCATATCACACATGCGTTGCTACACGATGTAGCGAACTTAGCATGTGATCATCTCCTGCCTCGTCAGCGTTTGACTGACTACCTATGATGTATCATAGGATTTTTTTATAAAAACTCGAATTAACAGGTACGTTTTGTCTTGTTTAGTTTTCAAAGATCATCTTTTAAAATGGAGCGGGTGATGAGAATCGAACTCACGACATCAGCTTGGAAGGCTGAGGTTTTACCACTAAACTACACCCGCGTGGTTAAATGTTATTGGCGCGCCCGAGAGGAGTCGAACCCCTAACCTTTTGATCCGTAGTCAAACGCTCTATCCAATTGAGCTACGGGCGCTTAATCAGGCGACTTAATTATCTTAACATATCGTTTTTATTAAGTCAACATCTTTTTGAAGTTTGTTTATCGTATCTGTCTGAGCATCAGTGTTTCAGATGCGTCATCAGCGACGAATAAAAATATACCATGAATCATACAAAAGGGTCAATACATTTTTCTAAAAAAGTTTAATGTTTTTTAAGAAGTGCTCTTTTGTTAGATAAATAGAGTTTCAATCGCCCTATTTTCATTTCTTTCTTCATAATTCTAATGATTCTTAAATAAAATCTTTCTAAATCCAAAGGAGGACAAAACATGACCACCTAGAATTTTTATTTATTGGAAAATTCTTAATATTTTCCATGCATTTAAAGGAGGTAGGAGATGATGAAAAAGTTTGTCGCTTTTCAAATCATGATCGCTTTGGTGATAGGAGCTCTTATCGGCCACTTCTTCCCTGATTTCGGAATGGCACTGCGGCCCATTGGGGATGGCTTTATCCGATTGATTAAAATGATTGTAGTCCCTATTGTTTTCTCTACGATTGTCATCGGCGCAGCTGGCAGCGGTGGAATGAAGAAAATGGGCAGTCTCGGATTAAAGACAATCATTTGGTTTGAAGTCATTACGACCATCGTTCTTGGAATCGGACTTTTATTGGCCAACGTGTTAAAGCCAGGCGTTGGACTTGATTTCTCTCAATTAGCTAAGAAAGATATTGGGGAACTCGATGGTTATACTCAAAAGGTCGTCGATTTTAAACAGATGGTTTTAGACATCATTCCAACCAATATCATCGATGTCATGGCTCAAAATGATTTACTAGCAGTGATTTTCTTCGCTATTTTATTCGGTGTAGCCGCAAGCGGCATTGGGAAAGCTTCCGCTCCTGTCCTTACCTTCTTTGAATCAGTAGCACAAATTATGTTTAAGCTCACACAAATGGTCATGGTGACAGCTCCTATTGGAGTTTTAGCATTAATGGCAGCTTCTGTCGGACAATACGGCATTGTTTTACTCATTCCTATGATGAAACTTGTTGGCACTGTTTTCTTAGGATTGTTTATTATTCTATTTGTTTTGTTCCCTCTTGTCGCACTGATCTTCCGTTTTAACTACTTCGAAGTGTTGAAAATGATTTGGGATTTGTTTTTAGTGGCCTTTTCTACTACAAGTACAGAAACTGTTCTTCCACAGCTCATGTCACGGATGGAGAAATACGGCTGTCCAAAAAGAATCGTTTCCTTCGTCATCCCGTCAGGTCTTTCTCTTAATTGCGATGGTTCAAGTTTATATTTATCGGTTTCCTGTGTGTTTCTTGCACAAGCGTTTGGTGTCGATATGAGTTTATCACAGCAGCTCCTCATGATGCTTGTCCTTGTTTTAACAAGTAAAGGCATTGCAGCTGTCCCGTCTGGGTCACTTGTCGTTCTTTTGGCAACAGCTCATGCAGTAGGTCTGCCAGCAGAAGGTGTCGCTATTATCGCCGGTGTTGATCGGATTATGGATATGGCTCGAACAGGCGTGAATGTTCCTGGACATGCGGTTGCCTGTATTGTCGTTTCTAAATGGGAAAAAGTATTCCGAGAGTCTGCATGGGAAGTTCCAAAAGCAGGTGAAGAAACAAAAGGAATGTAATGTTTTTTTATGAAGGAAAGGGGTCGCCCTTTCCTTTTTTTATGGCAAAAATGTCTGCTTCAGCACGGCTTTACCTTCTTGTTGCAACTGCACCTCCGCGTATGCTCCGTTAATGAGGGTCATTTGAGGCGGTACGTGTCCACAATCAATATCGTAAACAATCGGTATGTGTAATTCCTTATGCAATTCTTCATATAGATCCGTATATTCATATCCTTCCACAGGAGTGTCCACTGCACTCCTGCCAAACATGATTCCAGAGCAATGATCAAACCAGCCTGCTAGTTTTAATTGAACAAGAGACCTCTTCATGCTCGCAGCATTTAATTCACAGTTTTCAAAATACCATAGAATGGGTTCACCTTTCAGGTATGTTTCTTGAAAAGCTTTGACATCTCCAAAAGGCGTGCCAGCTAAGTGCCGGATCACATCAATACAGCCACCCATCAGTCTTCCCTTCATCGTCGTCTCTAAGTGATCAACAGTACGCCATGCGGTTGGCTCGGTTAAATGAAAGACATGAATGCTTGGATGGTCATACTGCCATTCCTTTTGATACATATCAGAAGAAAATTGAGTAACGTCCTTTTTCTCTGGAGTGGAAAGTATTTGTTCCCACATAGCCGTCACCTGATCAAGCTCTTCCCCCTGAAGATCCACAAGGTTCGGTCCATGCGCTGTCGCAATGCCTGTGTTTAATGTCAAAGCTAATAGAAGGAGACTTGTATCTGAGTAACCAAGAATCCACTTTTTTTGCATCACTGAGAAATCAAGATGCTCTAACACTTCAATAAGCAGCTGTCCGCCCCATGGCGGGATGATGTGGTCAATCTCATGACAAGTCATCATCCGCTGTAACTCATTTGCTCGCTTGATTGCAGGGGCTGATTTCGCTTTTTCCTGCTGCCATACTGTCTCTCCACATATGACTTCATAGCCTCTTTTTTTCATCCGATCGCAAGACAGTTGAAACATATCATGCAAAGAGGGCTGCACACCTGAGGAAGGTGCTGTCACCCCAATCGTTTGTCCTTTTTGCAAAAATGGATACTGGATCATCCCTGCTCACCTCCACCTTCTATGAAACTCTCATCTATTCATTGTAAAGAAAATTCCCCTTCTTCAAGGGGAATCTCATCTTACTCTCTCTGACGCAGGACAGTATATACACCTGCGAAAATACACAAAATCCCAACAAACGAACGTAAGCCCATCTCTTCACCTAGAAGCAGCCATCCAAGGACCGTGCCAACGATTGGTTGAAAGAAGAAAAATAGACCACCGCTTGAAGCGTCCATCAGTTGAAGCCCTCTATTCCACAAAAAGAAAGCAAGGGCCGTTGAGATGATACCTAGATACAGAATGCCGCCCCATATTTCCGGTCTTGCCATTTGATGCACATCAAGATGAGGCAAACGAAACAAGACAGGTGGTGTTAATACGATAAAGGCCACAATGATCGCATATGTTGTCGTCACTACTTGAGGATACTTTCCTGGAACTCGTTTCAAAAGAACAGACATCAGCGCCCATGTTAATGCAGCAATAACCAGTGAAAGACCGCCAACAAACTCATCCGTTTGAACAGCGACAGGCCCAATCATCGTCAGCACACCTACTGTAGCAAGCAGAATGGAGACACACTTTCTCATTGTGAAAGATTCTTTTAATAGAAAGAAAGCGAAAAGCACCATAAAAGCAGGTGTGGCCGATGTGATGACGGCACCCATTTGTGCAGACGTATACATTGTGCCAATTTCTTGGGTCACGATCGAAAGAAAGTTGCCAATCAATCCAATCGACACAATCAGCGGGATATCCTTTTTGTCTAACCGAAAAGAGTAGCCCAAACGCCAAATCGTGAACACAAGAACGACTCCAGCTACTGCATATCTCATCCAGACGAGCTCAAGTGGCGGGACAACCGCAACTGTTACTTTGACCACTACATACATACCGCCCCAAATACTAGCAGCTAACGCTAAGTAGAGGGCTCCTATATATTTTCCATTCATTTTTTCCCCTCCGTTACTGGATATATTCACTGCGATATCCACAAACGGAGATCACTCTCCGTTATGGACGGAGGTGATTTGGTACATCATGTTCAAATAAAGGCTTCCATTGCATATCAGTCACCCCAATTGTGTTTATTTTCTGATTACTTTATAACAAAATCTGGTTCACTTCAATCCTTTTTATCGCCATGTTTCTTCATATAATAGAAGTTCAATAGGATTGACATGATGAATTCGTTTTCTTATAGTAAGTAAAACAATTGATGTTTACATAGAAAAGGAGTAGAGGTATTTGGATGTTGAAGCTAGGAAACACATTCCCACTGCCGGAAACGAACCGTTTCTTGAGGGAATAAAAGATTGTGTGCCAACCTTGCTTGGTTATATGAGCATTGGGTTTGCCTTTGGAATTGTTGGCATTAGTTCGCAGTTAAGTATATGGGAAATCGCGCTGTTATCTATCTTTATATATGCTGGCGCTTCACAGTTTATCATCTGTGCATTACTTGTGACAGGAAGCCCCCTTTCCGCTATTATTTTCACCACGTTCATTGTCAATTTACGGCATTTGTTACTCAGTCTTACGCTTGCCCCTCATTTTACACGCTACTCTGTAAAGCAGAACATCGGGTTTGGTCTTCTGCTTACTGATGAATCCTTTGGCGTAGCGATGAATAAATTAGCACAGCAAGGAAAATTGAATAACAGATGGATGCATGGACTGAATATTACAGCTTATTTATGCTGGATTGCTGCGTGTACACTTGGCGGAATATTCGGACACTGGATTTCAAATCCAGAGGCGCTTGGTCTTGATTTTGCCTTATCCGCGATGTTTGCTGCGCTGCTCATTCTTTCTTTACAGACGGTGCCCAAAAATAAGCTAACCCATCGCTTGTCACTTGTTTTATATATGTTTGTTGCGATGTTTGTGCTGCTTCATTTTGTTCCTTCACACGTGGCTGTTTTGTTGGCAACTGTGCTTGTTGCCACTATTGGGGTGGTGACAGATAAATGATTAGTAGTTTTATGTTATGGCTCATTCTTGGCTGTATGATTGTGACCATCATCCCAAGAGTCGTTCCATTTTTATTTGTGAGGAGTATCCAGATGCCAGAAGTGGTGCTCAAATGGTTATCGTTTATCCCCATTTGTATATTTACGGCTTTGATTGCAGAGCATCTTTTCATACATACTACAGCAGGCGTCACCATTCACTGGATGTACCTTGCTGTCTTGGTTCCAACTGTGTTAATCGCTGTTTGGACAAAAAGCTTGTCCCTCACCGTCCTAGTAGGCGTCATGCTGATGGGCACAGCTAGATGGTTTTTCTAATAGAAAAAGCTTAACCGGATGCGGTTAAGCTTTTTTCATTTTACGATACCGTATATAAAGCCGTCATAGCCTTTTTCGCCAACAGTTTGAATAGCGGTTGCCTCAATTCTCGACTCTTGTTTGAGTAAATCGAAGAATTCACGCGTTCCCTTCACTCGCTCATCTTGATCAGAGGCATGAAGAACTGCTCCATTTCTGACCACATTGTCTGCAATAATGACTGTTCCCTTTTTTGAGAAATGTAACGCCCACTTCAAATATTGCGGGTTGTTTGGTTTGTCTGCATCAATGAAAATCAAATCGAACGGGAGCGTATCCTGCTCTTTTAACTGAGATAAAGTATCTAACGCTTTTCCTTGTAAAATGGTGACACGTTCTGCTAGGCCTGCTCTGTCTATGTTTTGCTGTGCTGTTTCTGCATGATGACTGACAGCCTCTAATGTCAAAAGTTCTCCATCTTCTTCAAGTGCACGGGCAAGCCAAATGGTACTATAACCGCCAAGTGTACCGATTTCTAAAATGCGCTTTGCACCCTTGGTTTTTGCTAACAAATAAAGCAGTTTCCCTTGGGCCGGCGACACATCTATTTCTGGTAACCCGGCTTGCTTATTCTTGATAAGAGTTTGCTCCAATACGTCATCTTTAGCCATCAATTTGTCTTTGATATACTCGTCAACTTTCCCCCATACTTGCTCCAAGTCATCCATCTCCCTTGTTCATGTCTTCTATTTAAAGTCTACATGACGGAAGCGAGAATTTATAATCAATTCTTTTCACACACCTATTGATTTTATTGATGAAAGGAATGTGATGATGGATACATGGGGCGAGTGCAAGTATACGCAAACTACTGATTCAGCTTATTTTTCACCTCACCTTTTTTATCTTGAAGCTTTCCTTTTACTTGATCTTTCTTTCCTTCTGCTTTCAGGTTTTCATGATCTGTCGCTTCGCCAAGTTTTTCTTTCACTTGACCTTTGACTTGATTTGTTTTTCCTTTCGCTTTATCCATATGTCCATTTTGTTCACTCATTTGTTCCACCTCCACGTTTGATACTGTTTATTTATCCTTTTTGCACATGACAAAACATCTGAGTGTGCTGTGTGCGCGTTTCAGGTATGATAGACATAATGGAATGAAAGGTTGGTGGTTTGTTCAATGATCATTTCTGAAAGTATGTTCACTGTACGTGGTGTGACCTATCGTATTCGCTCTGCTGCATCAGCAGATGCCAAACAGTTATCAGCTCTCAGACTGAAAATCGATGGTGAAACCGAATATTTAGATCGTGAACCGGGTGAAGCTTTTATTGATGAGAAAGGGTTCTAGGCGTTGATTCAAGAGGATTCCAAGGAATGCCGTCATCTCTTTTTAGTTGCAGATATTGAAGGAGACATTGTCGGTTTTTCAAGATGCGAAGGGCATTCTCTTAAGCGCTCTGCTCACAAAGTAACGTTTGGCGTCGCCGTACAGAAGGCCGCTTGGGGCTATCACATCGGGAAAGAACTTTTAGCTGCATCGATCGACTGGGCAGATCAGCAAGGCATTCAAAAGATGTCACTTCAAGTAATGGAAACCAATCAAAAAGCCATTCGTTTATATGAACACTATGGCTTTGAGATTGAAGGCTTGTTAAAAAAGATAAACGGCTGGCGGACGGCATGTATTATGATACGGTTGTGATGGGCAGGCAGCGGCCAGTCTCCTGACCGCTTACATGACATAACTCCAGATCATCGAAATCGCACTATACATAAGCAGCAGCCCCATGACGAACTGGAACGGCCGCTGATAAAGAGTCAAAAAACGCTTGAATACAGAGCCAAATAAACTCCAGCTAAATGTGCCTAAAAAACCAATGATGGCGAGAATCAACGTCAACAACATGTATTGCATATTGGACTGTCCATACGGCAGAACAAAAGTGGAAATGACGGTTAACCCATACAAGATGGCTTTCGGATTAATAAATTGCAGCAGCATCCCCGGGATAAAATGATTATAGCGGTCTAGTGTTTCGTCATCTCCGCCTTTACTTCTCATGATTTTGACAGCTAAATAGATCATGTAACCGGCTCCGATGAAAGCCATGACCCAGCCGATTTTCGGCATGACTTGATAAAGAATCATATTGAAAAAACCGCTCAAACATAAAATGACCAAAAATCCGATCCCAACCCCTAAACAAAATCGAAATGTTTGCTTGACCCCATATTTATTCGTAAAGACCATCGCCATGATATTATTCGGCCCAGGGGTGAAGCTGGTAACAAAAGCATAAATCAACATGGAAACAATCAAATCGTTACCTCCTTTTCATACGTTATTTAGACTTAAAAGTCTTTATTGCGTATATATTACGTTTTATTGTACTATTCAGTCGTTATAAAGTAAATGAAGAAAGGAGTTTTTTTGATGGAGGATGTACAATCGATTATTGCTAGAAATGTCAAACTGCTAAGAGAGCAAAAGAAATTAAGCCTAGAAAAGATGGCTGAGGTAACAAGTGTGAGTAAAACGATGATTGGGCAAATCGAAAGAGGAGAATCCACACCGACCATCACCACTCTGTGGAAAATCGCCAATGGGTTGAAGGTGTCTTTTAGTGAACTCATATACGCACCGCAGCCTGAGATTAAGTTTGTGCGAAAAGAAGACGGACAAGTTTTAACAGAGGACGAGGGAAGGTATCGGGTATATACGACGTTCCCATTTGATGACCTGAGAAAATTTGAAGTCTATCAGGTAGAAATTGATCCTCATGGGTCGTTAAGTGCGGAAGAACATATCGGCGGTACAGAGGAATTGATTACCGTGTTTGAGGGAGCACTTGATTTATCAATCGGTGATGAGCAATACACATTACAAGCTGGCGACTCGATTCGGTTTAAAGCTGACCGTGCCCATGAGTATAAACAATCAGGAGAACAGATGGTACGGATGCAAATGATTCTTTATTATCCCCATTAAAAAAAGCTGACAGGCTTGTCCACCTGTCAGCTTTACATTTTATTTAATTAAATCCTGGATCGCGTACAACCGTTCCAGTAAAGGTAACTCTATATTTTCCTAAACCTAACTCTTCAATTGACGATTGATAGAGAATACCGACCCATCCATCCTTTGCATATGTAATACTTGATGGGATGTTTGACGTCGTATATGTTCTCGTTTCCGAGACGGTTCGACTTGCTTGTACCGTAACTTCACTGTTTACTTTCCCCTTCGCTTCTACCGGGACAGCGGTGACACCCGCACCCGTTAAAACAATTGCTCCAACCAAAACAGAAGTTATGACCTTTTTCATACAAAAATCCCTCCCTTTTTTTGTTGAACATATTAACCATACCATAATTTAGAACTTTCGTAAGTTATTTTTTCATTTTTTTGAAAATTATGATATTATTGTCTTATGCTGGATAGAGGGTGTTACATACTTCTATGCTTTTGTCCTCATCTCGTTTCTAGTGAAACAATTGATAACGGAGGTGATTTCATGAAAAAATGGCTTATCTGTTTTCAACTTGTTTTCCTCTTCACCTTGACGGCCACACCATTTGCTTCTGCTGCTTCATGCCCTACAGTGAAACCATGTGTTATTGATCCTTAAGCATAAGAAAAAGTCGATCAAGCCTATTCACTTGATCGACTTTTTTGTTATGCTTGTTCGGCTTCCCAGCGGGCAACCTCTTCTCTTACTTTAGGAGCCACTTCTTTTCCAAATAACTCAATAGCTTTCAGCACTTGATCATGCGGCATCGAACCGACCGGTACGTGCAGCATGAAACGCGTAATGCCTACATTTTTTCGCAGATGAATCACTTTCTCTGCTACCGCATCTGGATCTCCTACATACAATGCACCTTCTAATGTTCTTGCTGCATCGAATGTAGAACGGGTATAAGGTCCCCAGCCTCGTTCTCTTGCTAATGTATTCATGACATGCTGTGTAGAAGGGAAGAATTGATCTGCTGCCAATTCTGTTTCCTCAGCAACAAATCCATGTGAATGGGATGCCACCGTTAATTTCTCAGGGTCATGTCCAGCGTGAATCGCAGCTTGCTTGTAGAGCTGCACGAGCGGTGCGAACTGTCTAGGGCTGCCGCCAATAATGGCAAGGACAAGTGGTAATCCTAATAATCCAGCACGTACGACAGATTCTCTGTTTCCTCCACTGCCAATCCAGATGGGAAGCGGATCTTGAACAGGTCTTGGGTATACGCCGACATCCTGAATGGCTGGACGGTGCTTACCGCTCCACGTCACACGCTCTGACTGCTGTAATTTCAACAGTAAATCTAGTTTTTCTTCAAATAATTCTTCATAATCATCTAAGTCATAGCCAAAAAGCGGGAACGATTCAATAAATGATCCACGGCCAGCCATGATCTCTGCACGCCCATTAGAAAGGCCATCTAATGTCGCAAAATCTTGAAACACACGAACAGGATCTGCCGATGAAAGAACAGTTACGGCACTTGTCAGACGAATATTCTTTGTTTGCGTTGCCGCAGCTGCTAATACGACTGCTGGATTTGATGCGGCAAAATCTTCACGATGATGCTCCCCTACACCAAAAACGTCGAGACCCACTTGATCTGCTAAAATAATTTCTTCTACTACTTCACGAATACGCTGTGCGTGGCTGACTGTTTTTCCTGTTTGAAAATCAGGTGTTGTTTCTACAAATGTACTAATTCCTAGTTCCATGAATGGAACCCCCTATCTTATAAATATGTCACAAATTCAGAGACCGGCTTGCGGTAGCCTCTCGCTTGTCTGCTTTCTACTTTTTCTTTTCCGAGTGTAATCATTAATACAGGAACCAAATCTGATTCGATGTTTAACACCTTTTTCATTGCTTCGGGGTCAAAGCCGATCATCGGGCAAGTATCCCATCCCTTGTTTTTGGCGGCAAGCATAAATAGCATGGCAGATAATGAAGCATTGCGAATCGCCTCTTCTTTCTGAAAGTCTGATCCTCTCTGCACATAAAAACTCATCGTCTCTCTGACCATTTCCTCATATTGTTGCGCATTTAAGATGCCGAGCATTTTTAGGCCTTCATAAATGTTTCCTGCTTGCTCATAAGCTTTCGGATCGCCGAGTACAATGATCGCTGCTGAAGCGGAATGCACCTTATATTGTCCAAATGCAGCATCTCTTACTTGCTCTTTAAGCGCTTCTGATTGGACGACGACATATTGCGTATGCTGTAAATTAAAGGCTGAAGGTGCCAGCTTCACTTCTTCAAAGATACTATTAAGCTCTTCTCTCGAAATCGAGATATTTGGCAAAAAATTTGATGCTGATCGTCTTTCACGTACCAATGTATCAAAGCTGTGTGTCATCTTGTTTCCCCTTTTCGTGAAGTTGTTTTGCACCTAAACCGATTTTTTTCAACCATTCAATGAGCTGCTCTTTTTCCTCTGTTTCGATAAAGGACAGATTTTGTGAAATGACATCTGTATGTTTTGGAAAAATATCGTCAAATAGCTGCTTCCCTTTATCTGTCAGTAATACATGGAATACACGTTTATCAGAAGGTGCACATTGTCTTTTGACTAATTCTTGTTTTTCTAATTTGTTGACCACATAGGTGATGCTCCCACTTGGAATGGATAGAATCTCACTAATTTTTTGAACGGGATGTGGTCCCTTACTATACAGTAATTCAAGAATTTGAAAATTTTCAAATCCGATATCATAACGTTCAATGTCTTTTTGGATATTTGCAAAAAGGGCATGGTAGGCTTTCATCCACACTCGGAAAAGCCTTAAGTCTAATTCCTGATCTTGCTGCACCATGGCAACTACTCCTTTTTCAATAAATCCTAAAACTAGGATAAATTTATCCTAACACTAGGATATTTTCTTGTCAACGTGTTTGTTTGATTAAAAAAAGACCCCTTTGATTTAGTGGTCTTCTTTTAACACAAAATGCATTTCAGCAATTTGTTTGTATTGATTCACTTGTTGTAATGAAAATCTAGATTCCTGTTCAGTTGGAGGAAAAAGAGGGATTCCTTTTCCAATCATGACAGGTGCGATTTGGAGATACAGCTCATCGACTAATTTTTCTTTTAATAATGCTTGAAGCAGTTCCCCGCCCCCTAAAATCCAAATATGCTGGCCTTTTTCATTTTTTAAATTTTTGATAAACGAGAGAACATCTTCACGAACGATGTGGGTTCCTGTATGACTGTCTTGTAAAGTGCGAGAAACGATATAACATGTCTTGTCTTCATAAGGAAACACATCAGGTGAAAGTTTGAGAATCTGCTCATATGTGTTCCTTCCCATGATCAGCGTATCGACTGATGCATAAAATTCCTCATATCTCGTATCCTCTTCGCCCTCTGTGCCTATGAGCCAATCTAAACGGTGATCATCCCTTGCTAAATATCCATCAATGCTCATTGCCCCATAAAATAGTAATTTCCTTTTCAATCTCACCACTCCCCGCCTCAAATAAGAACGTATATTCCCATTTTAACAGAATGAATAGAAAAATGATATATGATCCATTCGTTTCTTACGATTCCTGTTCTACCTTCATAAGAAGCTTGTACAAGATGTGCGCAAGCTGCCCCGCTTCGACTGTCATCCCTTCATGAATCCATTCTTCCAGTACACCAACAGCACCAGATACGACAAAAGAGGCCTCAATCTGTTCACGCTCCGTAATCTGACGCTGATCAAGCTGCCACTCTTTCATGATTTTTTCTTTAAAAAACGCTTTAAATTGATTCGTCGTTGGGCTATTCGGTTTGACAAATAACGTCATCATGAATTGTTTTTCTTTTAAATACTCAGTTGTTTTGTTTAAAAAGGACAGCATATCAAGCGGGTCCTGACTAGGAAACGATTCATCGTATAGTCCGCCAAGCTGATCGAATAGTTCCTTCTCAAGCTGTTCATGCAAATCAAACACATCTTGATAGTGCAAATAAAAGGTCCCTCTTCCTAAATCCGCTCTTCTAGATAGCTCTGATACTGTAATTTGTTGAACATCTTTTTCCATTAAAAGCTGAAGAAAGCTTTCTCGTATCGCCTTTTTGGTTTTGATTGTTCGTCTGTCCTTCATGAAACACCCTCCATTTTTGAACAATCTGGCTTTACCTGTCTATTTATGAACACGAGATCATTCATTGCCGATGTTCGGTTTGTTTTCCTCTCATTATAATAGACACATGTTCAATAATCTATATCTGTTCAAGGAGGGCCATCATATGCTTCATTTCAGACTTGCCAGAGAGGATGAACTGCCTCAAGTGGCAGCGTTGTTAGATGATTCGTTTCAGAACTATTCATTTTTTGATTTATTATGCGAAAAGGTTACCAAGCGTTCTGCTTTCGCCCGTCAGCTGCATTTGGTCAACACAAAGGTATATTTTCAGCATCAAATCTGTTTGGTCGGGGTTGAGAACGAGAAAATTGTGTCTGCCGCCTTGTTAAAACATCCGCGTCTTCCTGAACCAGGACTCATGGATTATGTGCTGTCAGGTGGGTTAAAGCTGCTCTTTACTGGCGGCATATCGGCGATTCAGCATGTGTTCCGTATGTTAAAGGAGGCAAAAAAAGCGTGTTCTTCCTTAAAGAAACCTTACTGGTATTTAGAAGCTCTTGTCGTTGCAAAAGACCAACAAGGAAAAAAACTTGGAAGCCGTATGCTAAAGCAATGTCTTTTCCCCTTTATCGCCCGGCAAGGCGGCGGACTGTTCACACTGATTACACACAACGAGGCCAATCGTCATTTCTATCGAAAAAATGGGTGGACGGAGTTTGATGAGAGAGTACTGCACGGAGAAAACATGTCCCTAGAAAGCTGGAGTTATAAAACCGTGATCAAATAAGGTATCTTCTTCAAGGGATGATATAATAGAAACAGTTCAAACAATGATCATACTTGGAGGAGAGACTGATGATACGACGACTTGATCATATCGTGTTGACTGTACAACATATGGAGGAAACCATTCGCTTTTATACAAACGTATTAGGAATGAAGGAAGAAACTTTTGGAGAAGGCCGTAAAGCCCTTCGTTTTGGCTTACAAAAGATCAACCTTCATGAAGCGGGTCATGAATTTGAACCAAAAGCTGCTCATCCCAAGCCTGGATCTGCTGACTTGTGTTTTATCACCGATTTAGATATAGACAGTTTATTGCTTCATCTTCGAAAGCAGGTTGTTCCAATTGAAGAAGGTCCGGTCAGACGTTCTGGTGCATTAGGTCCGATTGAATCCATTTATATCCGTGATCCTGATATGAACTTAATTGAAATCTCCCGATATATAGAGGAGGCTGATCCATCATGACTCGATTATTCTTGAGACCGATTGAAGAAAAAGATTATCCTGGTATTCATAGAGGATGCCAGCATGCAGAAACACTTTATATGACTGGCACACGCAAAACGTTCACACTAGAAGAAATTCGTTCAGCCTATACCCGTTTTCTGCAGGATGACAGTAGACGAGACTTTGCTATTTGTCTGCTAGACACGAAAGAAATGATTGGGGATGCGGCGATTGTGGATATTGATCCGATAAACCATACGGCAAGTTTCCGCATTGCGCTGCATGGTCCAGAGCATTTTCACAAAGGGTATGGCACTGAGGCTGTTCGGATGGTTCAAACATTTGCCTTTGAGACGTTAGAACTCAATCGGCTTGAGCTTGAAGTTTTTTCCCATAACCCACGAGCCTTTCGAAGCTATGAGAAAGCCGGATTTCAATATGAAGGAAAAAGACGTCAAGCGCTCTATTTCAACGGTGCTTATTCGGATGTCATCATGATGGGCATCCTTCGTGAGGAATACGATAGAATCAAATCATAAAGATGTCCCAGCCTACGAAGGGTCATCTTTTTTAAACAGATGAACCCCTGTAACGATGATCAAACAAATGATAGAAGAGAGAACGATAGAGACGCTTGATATGCTGAGCGCCATCCCTTCCCATCTGCCAATGAAGAAACTGCCGATCAATAAGAGTAATCCAAACATAGTGATACATATCGGGACAATTAGCCTGGCATGGCGATGCCTACGTCTTTTTCCCGCCCACCATGAGAGACAGAGCACAATGACAGTAAAAATAACGGTTTGCAACCAGAACATATCGCATCAACTCCTTTTCTTTTTTATCCTATGACAACGGAGGTTTTTCCAATGAATATTAGACCGATTCAAAAGCAGGACAACCCTTTTATCGCGGCCATTATCCGCCAGTCATTAGAATCAGCGAATCTTGCGATTGAAGGTACAGCCTACACAGACCCACACCTTGATCAGCTTTTCGAATACTATCAATCATTGACTCATGCAGCCTATTGGATTGCCGAAGAACATGGTGAAATTGTTGGTGGCGTTGGCATTGCCCCTTTCACAGATGGCATTTGTGAGCTGCAAAAGCTTTATTTAAGTCCAAAAGCACAAGGCAAAGGTGCGGGCAAGAAACTGATGGATATGGCCCTCCAATATGCCGCTACATACTACGATGCTTGTTATTTAGAAACCCGCAGTGAATTAACAGCCGCTACTGGTCTTTATCAACGGTATGACTTTTCTCTTCTTCCTGCACCGATTGAAGGCTCAGAGCATTCTGCCATGGATGCTTGGTATCTCAAAACCTTTTCAGCGTGAGGCATAAAATAAGCGATACGTCTTTGTCCACTGAAAACCTAGCTTCTCTGCCAATTTGGCCGAGGTTGCGTGATGGACATCGCAATCCCAATGCGGTGTCCTCCCTTTTTCAACACAGATGCTGATCATTTGCTGAGCTGCTAACAAAGCCAACCCTCTTCCACGGCAGGCTTCATCTGTCCATATATCGATTTCCACACGTTTTTCACTTAAAAAAATAGAGACACATTCACTGACCACATCTTCACCATTTAAGATGGCAACTCCGACGCCATTAGATAAAAAGTGATCTACTCCTCCCCAATATGCTTCATAATAGCTGGATGGGAATACTTTGCTTGCGGCAATGACTTGTTCATTCGTGCGTTTGATCATTTCGTCTTGATCAGGCACAATCAGATCAGGAGAGGTCAAGTCATAAGAATACGCATGTCTTTGCATTTCATTCAGTTGGGAACCGAAGCATTTTTTCATCATCTCATCTGATGCTGGATTTGCTGAAAACAAAGTGAACCGTCTGTTCTCTCTTTTCTGCTTTTTATAAACATCCACAATGAACGTTGAACATAATGAGAGTGCTGCTTCTGTCTTGCCTGCGACATAATAAATGCCGGTTGTCGTCCCTGCAAAATAGACACACGGGTGATCTCGGTGATCCACATATAAATCTCCTTTTATCACCCCATCGAGTATCGCATCTACGAACACTGGATAGGCAGGATCAATCCGCCGAATTTCCTCTTTTACCGCTCCTGTCCTTTGTTGATCTACAAGATACAACATCATTCCTCCATTCACGAACGAGTATCTTTTCATTATAAAGGAAAGCCGCAGACACGCGGTGAATCTTTGCAACAAAAAGAATTCTTCTGCATCAAAGCAACATTCAATCGCATTCGCTTTCATCTATTGCTATGCTCATTGTGAGAGGAGGTTTATGAATGAAATTTCGTTTTTTCTGGAATCAAGAAAAGGATGTGACGGAAGTAGACGTCATCAGCCATCCACATAATCAAGAACGTTTACAAAAGATGGCATCAATGCTGGAGACTAGTACATCTCTAACGGTCAAAGATCCAAAAAATGATCGGCAGTCTCTTTTACCATTAGAACAAATTGAAGCGATCTCTGCGCTTGGACATATGTCAAAGGTGATCACGACTCAGGGTACGACGTATTTTCTCAGTAAACGGCTGAAGGATCTGAAGTCGTTAGAGCGTGAACATTTCTATCGTATCAACAATGCAGTCATTCTCAATTTAGCGCAAGTCGACAGCTTTGTCGCTGGTACGTACGCTCGCTTAGAGGTCGAAACCATCTCGAAAAACAGCTACACCGTCAGTCGTCATTACGCCAAATATATAAAGGAGCGATTCAAATGATCAAGGAACTAAAACATCAATTTATGCAAACAGCTTTTGTCTCTATCGTATGGCTGACACTCATCCTGTCCATCACTCAATGGTCATCCTCTATCTCTTTTCATTACGTGTGGCACATCATTGCCATCGGTACTCTGGCAGGCATCGTCTTTGGGGTCATGTATCCTTTACTATGGAACTACTTTACCTTTCCAGCACCCACCAACATTCTCATCTCCACTGTCGTCAATTTAGGGTTTCAAGTAGGAGCCGTCGCTTTATATTCGACTACACTGCTCGAATGGATCATGCCTTATTTTATCGGTATAGCCTTTCTCACATTAGTAGGCCATATCATCGCCTTTCTATTTTACAAAAAACAACAAAATCAAAAACTGGCGCAGGCACTGAATCACCTGAAGCCGCAGCCTTAAAAAAAGAGACCTTATTTGAAAGGTCTCTTCAGATTGTTGACAAAGGGCTAAAATGAACTTGATTTTAGCCCTTTGTCTTCTTTTCAGCGTGATAGAAAACCTTTGCAGTCTAGGAAGGACGAGTACTGGCGCGGAGCGAATTTGACATTCGTGAGCACCAGCACGCAGGACTGACAAAGAATGCGAGGGTTTGTCTACACGCTGAAGAGACCTTATTTGAAAGGTCTCTTTTCTATTATTCTGCTGATACCTCTTCTGTCACCTTCCCCTTCCAAATAAGGGTTAAGCCCAATCCAAGAAATAAGACAACACCTGCAAACAGGAATGGGAAATGAATATTTTGATCGAATAAAATGCCGCCAAGTGCCGGGCCAAAAATCGTACCAAGGCTTGTGTAGGTGGAGTTCATCCCTGCGACAAATCCTTGCTGATTGCCAGCGATTTTTGATAAGAAGGTCGTGAGTGCAGGGCGCAATAAATCGAACGCAAGGAAAATCACACACGTCACGATCAGCACAACCATAAAGCCTGACACGACTGTGGAAACAAAAGCGAGAACTGCTCCAACAATCAAGCATAGTTGAATAACTCGTTTCTCCCCAAACGCATTCACCATTTTACCAAACACGAGGACTTGGATGATGACGGCTACAATTGAACTGACGGTAATGATAATCGCAATATCCTTTGGACCAAATCCAAACTTGTGATTTGTAAACAAGCTAAAGACCGTTTCATATGCAGATAGTCCAAACGCCAGCACAAAGACAATGATGAAGGCGATGAGATAGCTTGGATGAATTGATTTTTTCAAGTCTTTAAAGAAGGTCGATTCTTTCACTTGATTCATTTGTTTCTCTCGCTCTTCTTTTGTTAATGGTTCCTTCAGCATAAACATAGACGAAATCACAGCAATAAATGCAATCCCTGCTGCAAAGAAAAACGGCAGGCGAACGCCATATTCTGCAATAAATCCGCCAATTCCCGGGCCAATGATAAATCCGGTACTAATAGCAGCGGATACATACCCCATTGCCTTTGATCTTTCTTGAACGGTTGTGATATCGGCGACATAAGCGGTGACAGCCGGCATGATAAATGCTGCACTAATGCCGCCAAGAACCCTTGCAAAATACAGAACATATACGTGTGTTCCTAAGCCAAAAACGAGTTCTGATAACGCGAATAGAAACAGACCAGACACAATCATGATCTTTCTTCCGTATCGGTCTACCCATCTTCCCGCAACAGGTGATGCGATAAGCTGTGCAACAGCAAACGCTGCCACAAGATATCCCATCGTACTGCCCGTTAAATGCATGACATTCATAAAGAGCGGCATGACAGGTATAATCAGACCGATACCTAAAAACGCAATAAATATATTACTTAATAAAATAACAAGTACCGCTTTTTGCTCACGAATCGGTTTTTGCATGATGTTTGTTTCCCCTTTACTGACTCACTTGTTACTCATGATGGTTGATTCCGTGAATAAACAATGAGATCGCCTCTTTTTGTAATTCCTTTTTCTGCTGCATCGTGTCATTTTTATATAACACGTCTAATCCATAGAATACGGAAAGTAATATTTTCACTTTTGATTCAACATGCTGAATCGACCAGCTGCCATCTTCGTTTCCTTCATGCAGGATGTCTCGCATTACATCATCAAAGTCTACATCAATCTTGTTCAGGCGCTCCATGACTTCATCTGATGTAAATGCACTGGCACAGAATTCTTCACTTGCTCTCATTAAAGGATAGTTAATCCCCATTTGACTAAGCAGCTCTGCAAACCCTGCAAGCTTATCAATGGCCCGGTGCAGCGTTTGTTTCTCTTCATACCACGTCTCCATCATGAATCGATGATCCTCTTCCATAATATGAAGGAACAAAAACTCTTTTCCTTTAAAATGATGATAAAGGTTGCCTTTACTAATCTCAGCCGCCTCTAGAATATCTCGCACGGATGTTTCGGAATATCCTTTTTTCGCAAATAAATCACGTGAAGCGGTGACAATCTTCTGCTTCGTCTTTTCACTTTTTCCAGCCCCGCTTTGTGTACTTGTCATCTATGAACAATCCCTTCTACCTTGCTTTTCTTCACACGGACAAATAAAACCGACCAGTTGGTTTATTTTTTTATTATAAATGGAGATCGCCCATAATACAATGAAAAAGTCATCGACTTCCTAAGGAGTGAATCTCAGTGAAAACAAACAAAACGATCATTTATGCCATCACCAAAAAGGACGTATACTTGTTTTTCTTTTATGATCTATTCATTGCCACCTTAGCCTACTACATGTTCAAAATCAAACCAACTATGTTTTATGAATGCTTAGGGATAACAGGAAGTATTCTTTGTCCGTTGTTGATGAGAAAGTGGAGGTAGAGGTCATTTTCTCATCACATCTATCCCTCTTTTATTTAATTTTTCTTAACATTTAACTTCACTTAAATATTAAGATCGCATATAATATAGGAGAAAAGAGGTGATGTCATTGGATGAGGATATCATTCATTACAGCAAAAAAATCATTGAGTACTCAAATGCACTAGGCTCTATCTATGTAGAAGAGTATCAACGATTCTTAAAAAATGAGTATGCAGATTTAACAAGCAAACAAGAACTGACCCTTGAATTGCTGCGGTCGAAGACGAGAACAATCAATGAACTGGCTGATTATTTCTCCATTTCATCTAGTGCCGCTAGCCAGCTCATATCAAAGCTTGAACAGCTTGGATATGTGAAAAGAGAGATTAACCCACATAACCGTAGAGAAATCATTGTTGATTTTGCTCAAAAGGGCCATGACTATCATAAAGATATTGAAAAAATTCAGCTGCATCTTATTCAAAAATACTATGCCCAGCTTTCAAAAGAAGATCTAAAAACATTATTATCGCTTTACGAAAAAATTTATCAAATTGCGAAAGAAACGCCTTAACCCGGCGTTTCGTGCATGAATATGTAACTTAGATAAACGATGAAAGGGATGATCAAATGGACAGGATTCATTTGCAAGATGGACGTCATATTGGTTTGTCTCAATACGGTGATCTTGAAGGATTCCCAGTATTCTTTTTTCATGGGACACCTGGATCGAGAGTGATGTTTTTAGATGATGATCCAATCTCAAAAGAGCTTGGCATTCGTCTCATTTCTTTAGACAGACCTGGTTTTGGTTTATCTGATCCGCAACCGAACCGCACTATTTTAGACTGGGCACAAGACGTACAGGAAGTGGCCGATCATCTTGACATCTCCCAGTTTTCAGTGATTGGTGTCTCTGGAGGCGGGGCATTCGCTGCTGGTTGTGCCTATCAATTGCCAGATCGCATTCTTTCAGCTGCTCTCGTCTCAAGTACCACCCCATTTCAGGATGGTAAACCGCCTAAAAGTATGCTAAAGGAGAACAAGATTGCCTTTTTCCTCAGTAAAAGAATGCCTTGGCTCTTAAAGGCAAGTTATCGCGCTCAGAAAAAACTAATTGAAAAGAAACCAGAGAAATTCAAGAAACTAACGAAAAAAGGGAACAAACATTTACATCCATCGGATCGGCAATTTCTTCAAACCGATGAGCAACTGGAGCTGATGATGCGGCATTTATACGAAGCTACTCGTCAATCGGTTGATGAATGTATTCATGAACCAGATTTACTCTCACGGTCATGGGCATTCGATATGAAAGATATACAAATCCCTGTGGATGTCTGGCATGGAAAAGAGGATCAGATGGCCCCTTTTGCAGAGATAGAAAGCATTGCTCCCAACATTCCAAACGCCAAAACGCACTATATCGAGCAAGCAGGACATTTTCTGACTGATATAGATGATGTTTGGAGAGACATTTTACTCTCTTTAAAAAAACGGGCTGAAGATCAGGTACACATATAAAAAAAGACCCAATGATACGTCGGGTCTTCTTCTTTTTAATACTGCTCGTAATAGGATTGAATTTTATCTGGATCTTTTGTTTTCGTCAGAGCCAGCATGAGTAGAATGCGTGCTTTTTGTGGATTTAATGAATCCGATGAGACAAAATGATGTTCATCATCCATTTTTTCATGTGTGACAATGCCATTTCCTGCACGGCTTGACCTCACAATCACCACGTCTTTTTTCACAGCATCTGTTGCCCCATTGATCGCTTCTGTTGACATCGTTCCATTTCCTGCGGCGGCAACGACAATGCCCTTCGCTCCTGCTTTAACGGCAGCATCATACACATACTTTTGATCATTTTGATAGCCGTATAAGATATCCACTTGCGGCAGCTCTTTTAGCTTTGAAATATCGAATTCACTGTCAGCTGTATGTTTTCTTGTCGGTTCGTTATAAAAAGAGACAACTTCACCCGCCACTTCTCCAATGTACCCTTGCTCAAGAGACTTGAACGAATCGGTTGTGGTGGTATTTGTCTTCGTAATAAAGCGAGCGGAGGCAATTCGGTCATTTAATGTCACCATTACACCTTTGCCTTTGGCTTCTTTTGTCGAAGCAATTTTCACTGCATGATACAGGTTAAGCGGGCCATCCGCACTAATGGCAGATGCTGGCCTCATGGAACCCACGACCACCACTGGCTTATCACTTTTTACAACCAAATGTAAAAAATAGGCCGTTTCTTCTAACGTATCTGTACCATGTGTCACCACAATGCCATCCACTTGATCATCATTTAAAAGCTGATTGACTCGTTTCGCTAATTTTAAAAGCAGAGCGTTATCCACATTTTCACTGCCGACGTTGGCTACTTGCTCACCCGTGACATTTGCAATATCCTTCAGCTGTGGTACGGAAGCAATGACTTTATCGATTCCAAGTGCACCAGATTTATATCCAGTCGTATCTGTATTACTGTCTGAACTACCGGCAATCGTTCCGCCTGTTGCCAGCACCTTAATATTGGATAAAGATTTATTCCCTGTCTCAACAGCCGTGTTTTTTTCTTTTGTTTCACTGGTAGTGCTTTCTTGATTACTTTGATTATTCTCTTGAGTGCTATCGTTCGCACAAGCTGCGGTCACCAATAGTGAAACAGAAAGAAGGGCAGCACCAAACCATTTTGTTACGTTCATAAGATCATCTCTTTTCTTAAATGTGATGAATAATTATCTGTCTATAGGGTTTACTTTATACCATTCCTTCATTCATCAGCATGAGGTGAAAGTCACAGAACCAAATAAAGGAAAAAGGACACTATTATCAAAATTTATTTATACCATAATACCTAAATTGACTTCAGAAATTGTTCTCAACCCATTTATGATAAAATATAGGAAATATTACAAAAAAGGAGTACATACAGTGCGTTCCGTTCAACCATTTTACAAAATCCTACTCACACTATTCTTCAGTTCCATTTTACTCAGCTTGTTCGTATGTTTATATCCACCGATTCAGGGCGAGCCTGCGTTTATGATGCTTTACACTCCCATCTTTTTTGTTTATTATTTCATCTTTGCGGTACCTTTACAGTTGTTGTTTTCCTTACAGCCCAAGGCTTTTCATCCTCTTTATTTAGCGGCTTACTTACTGATAGCAATGATTGTCATGCTTTTTGTTATGGATGGAATTGAGAGCTCAACATCCCTTCCGATCATAATTGTCAGCAGTCTCATCTACTGGACCTGCGATTCTTTCATTCATCAAAGAATGCATAAAAAAAACACCTAATGTGTAGGTGTTTTTATCTATTCTAGTATGTGTTGACAGCGCTCCACATTATCCAAGACCTCTTTCGGCTCGGTGACCTAATGATCACTAATAGAATCTATCCTCAGTGATTGGAACTTTTTATTTCATGCTTGTGCCAGCGTGTGAAAAAATGGGGTCCTTCAATTCAAAATCAAATGTCTTCCCATCAACGATACCAACTGTTTTTGAACTGTCGTAAAGCTCAAGCAAGCACGCTGCCATTTCCTTTGATGTGTGATATTTCTTAATAGTGCCTTCATATTCGAATTGATCGACATCTAATGAACGCTTTGCAAATTCCGATTCTGTCGCAGCAGGCGCTAATACTTTTGCCTGTAATTTGGCTCCTTTTTCTTTCAATTCTAGGGCCAGCCCTTCTGTAAAGGCGCTCACATAAAATTTCGTGGCTGAATAAGTGACAGCATTGCCGACGACGGTATAACCCGCTCTTGAAGAGATATTGATTAGCTGCGTCCCCTCTTTTTGCTCATAATCACGGACAAACAGAGTGGATAAAATTGTTAACGCTTCAATATTGAGATGAAGCATGTCCCCGATTTTTTTCACATCCTGCTCTCCTATTGAACCAAAATGGCCAAACCCAGCATTATTAATGAACGTATCCAGCTCATCACCAGCTAATGACTCATAGAAAGAATACACTTGCTCTCTGTCTGTTAAATCAACAGACTGGACTTTCACTTGAATATCGGGATATGTTTCTAGAATCTTTTCTTTCAGTTCTTGGAGTTTATCAAGCCGGCGTGCAGCTAAGATCAGATTTTTTCCTCTTGCTGCAAAGACCAAAGCCGTTTCATATCCAATACCTGAACTTGCCCCTGTAATGACTGTATAGCCCATTGTATATCCCCCTATTCGTATCTTCTAGCTGTTTAAAGTATAGCGAGAGCATGTGACTCTAGTCAATTTTGAAGAGATTCAAAGAGACATGAACAACTGAACGTTCAGCATTTAATCGGTTTCTTTTGAATTATGTTGGAGGATAGCCTGCTGAGCTTTTTTTGTTAATTTGTGAAAAACCAGTTGATAGGAATGTTCAATTAGCTCTTCGACAAATGAAGATGGAATATCTGCATCAAGATAAATAGAATTCCAATGCGTCTTATTCATGTAATAGCCGGGAATAATTCCTTCATGCATTTCTCTTAATTCTTCAGCACGTTGCGGATCACATTTTAAAGTGATAACTGGCTTGCGATCGACGTCTCCCCCCATCATGGCGAACATCTTTCCACCTATATGATAACGATCTGCCTGCCACTCAGGTTGATAGTCGTGGGTTGCTCCTTGTAAAGAAAGACAAAATGCCTGTAGTGTCTCTTTTTTCATTCTATTAGCTCCTTTTTAGATGTCTTCTATCTTACTATTATATCGACTACTGCGATTGTTGTATCTACACTTCTTTTCAAGACGTCAGCAAGAACACAAAAAAAGCACAGAAAAAAAGTCTGTGCTTTTTACTGATATCCGAATATTTCTTATTCAAACGCCTTCTTAAGCTGATCGCTCATCAGATGCCAAGCCTCTTCAGCTATCTTTAAATCTCCGGCATGAGTGAACGCATGAGGGACTCCTTTAAATTGTTTGTATGTGACATCTACCCCTGCTTCTTTTAACTTGTCCGCATAATGCTCAGCTTCTTCAGCTAGTGAATCCTTCTCAGCTGTGATAACAAGAGCTGGAGGCATTTGTGCTAACACTTCTCTCTCTGCAAAGACTGGAGAAACGAGCGGATTGTGCGGATCTTGACCTTGCAGGTAGAAGGCATTAAACAGTCTCGCCATTTCAACTGGAATTGCTTCTTCAAACGCTGGCTTTTGTGCTGGATCAGTAGCCAAATCAAGCGGCGGATAGTCAAGCACTTGATAGACAATCGGAAGTTTGTTCCCTTTTTGGATATCAAGCAAACAAACCGCTGTTGCCAAATTCCCACCTGCACTATGTCCACCAATGGCTAATCGATTTGGGTCTATTTGTAGTTCATCAGGATGTTCATATAACCATTTCATCACATCGTAGCATTCATGAAGAGCGGCCGGGAAAGGGTGCTCCGGTGCCAGCTGATACTCCACATTGACGACGATACACTCCGCACGATCTGCTATGACCGGACACCAATGATTATCCATTTCAGCACTTCCAAGGATAAAACCGCCCCCATGCAAATTCACGAAAACAGGTAGGGGTTGTTTCAATGTTTTCACAGGTTTAAATACCCACACCTTTGTTTCACCAGCACCTGTTGGGATATCATATTCCATTTTGTTCACTTCAGGAGGGTGGACTGGCTTTAATTCCGATTGACTAGCTAATGAATCTTCAGCTGGTTGACGTAATGACTCAGCCATTTTGATTTGTTCGTCTAAGTTCATGATCTCAGCTCCTATCTTATTCTTTTATCTCTATCCATTCGTTACGAATTTCGCCTTTTCCTTCAATGTCGTCAGAGAGTCGTTGCTTTTTATCTATCTCCCCATTTTCAGCTCCTTTGAAACAAACATTCCCCCTATGAATAAATAAAAAAAGCACTGCGGCGCTAAGTCCTCAGTGCTTTTCATATATTATGATACTTGTTGTTCGACTTTCACTCGTTTAATAAAGAAAGCAATTACCAAGCCAATCACTGTCATGATGACAGCAAAGATAAAGGCATGCTGGACGCCATTTGTAAAGGCGAGCAGCCGATTGACTGGATTTGCGGGATCAGCCACATTTTGCATAAAACTGCGAGTTCCTGATGAAAGGATCGAGATACCAACCGCAGTCCCAATCGCTCCTGACACTTGCTGCAATGTATTCATAATCGCTGTACCGTGCGGATATAGCTCTGGCGGCAGCTGATTCAAACCGTTTGTTTGGGCAGGCATCATGATCATCGCAATCCCAACCATTAACGTAATATGAAGCGTCACGATATAACCGATTGACGTATTCATACTTAAGTTCGTGAAGCCAAACATGGTCGCTGCAACGATGACAAGACCTGGGATGACAAGCCATTTCGGCCCAAATTTATCAAAAAGCCCACCCATGATTGGCGATAGCAGTCCATTGATAATTCCACCTGGCAATAGCATTAAACCGGCTGTAAATGTAGACAGTGCCAAGGACGTTTGCAGATATAATGGCAAAATCATCATAGCAGACAGCATCACCATCATACACACTAAAATCAGAAGTAACCCGATCACAAACATTGGATATTTAAATGGGCTTAAATTCAACATCGGTTCTTTCATGTTTAACTGTCTTAGGGAGAACACAAGAATGCCAATGACACCTACAACAATCGCCACAATCACATGCATACTGCTCCAGCCGCCGCCTTCACCAGCACTGCTAAAGCCATACACAATTCCACCGAAACCGATGGTTGATAGCACAATCGATAAAATATCGATTTTCGGTCTTGTGGGTTCCGTAATATTTTGCATAAAAATATACCCAAATACGAGTGCAGCAACCAATAACGGAAGCGAAATCCAAAAAATCCAATGCCACGTTAACGATTTAAGAATGAGACCAGAGACCGTTGGACCCACTGCTGGGGCAAACATAATGACAAGACCGATAATCCCCATTGATCTACCTCTTTTATGAGGTGGAATGATGACCAAAATCGTATTAAACATCAATGGAAGAAGCAAGGCTGTTCCTACTGCCTGCACCACACGTGCCACCATTAAAATACTGAAGACAGGTGCAACGGCCGCAATAAATGTACCGATGATCGAAAAGACCAGTGAGGTGATGAAAAGCTGTCTTGTTGTAAACCATTGAAGAATGAGGCCTGAAATTGGAACAAGAATCCCTAGTGTTAATAAATAGCCGGTTGTAAGCCACTGAGCAGTCGTTGCTTCAATACCAAAATCTAATGTTAAACTTCTCAGCGCCATGTTGAGTGCCGTTTCACTAAACAGTCCAATAAATCCAGCTGTGATAAATGAAATAATAATGGGCAGCGTTCGAATGTCGGAAGCTGCTGTTTGCTGTTTGTTCATATTAAGTTGGCTCCTTTTCTTTTTCAATTTTGATAAACCATAAGTAGTTAGGCTGGACAGAAATGAGCCACTTCAATGTCTAGGAAAAGACAGACAAAACCTGTCTTTCCGCAGCGAATTGTGCAATTTTTTCAATTGAGTAGCCGGATTCATGAATATAAAACATGAGTTCAGGCGTCATTGGAGAGGACATACATAATGTCGTCAACTCAATGTCTTGTATGTTCGCTTCTCCTTTTACTTTCGCTTCCTCGAGCAAATCACGAATGATTTGTTTGAGTGATTGACTGTAATGACAATCATATACTTTACTTGTCTGCTCTAAATTTCCAGAGATCGTCAGCATCCGGATCCAGTCTAAGTGATGACCAACGATGAGATGGATCTCCTCGAGAACATATTGCAAACGATCTTGAACAGGCTGATCACTGATTTTATTTAAGTAAAGATGCAAAGCAGGGATCAGCTGTTCAAATCTCTCACCAAGAATAGAGAGACACAAATCACTTTTATTTGCATAGCGGCGGTAAAGGGTTCCTTGACCAACACCAGCTGTTTTAGCAATTTTATGCATACTGACATTCTCTACACCAAACTCTTGAAACAAAGAGAAAGCGACCTCTTCAATTTCCTTTCCAATATCCTTTTCCATGATGCTTCACCTTCATCCACCTTGCATATATCTCTATGTGTAAATCAAATTTCTTTCATTTTCATTAGGACAATTGTACCGGTATTATCTTACGGACAACTGTCCGCTTTGTCAATCATTATTTTTTACCTATCAATTTTCTTTTCATTCTATTAAAAAAACAAACTGTTTATCATTATTTAGACCGATTTTCCATTTTGAGAGAATCATGTATGATCAAAAAGAAAACGCTTTCAAAAAAGAGAGGGGAATGCCCACATGTCTTACCGTGTAAAACGAATGTTGATGCTGCTTGTCACTGGATTATTCTTAAGTTTGTCCACATTTGCTGCAAGTGCCTCGGCACAAACGGGCGGGTCGTTTTATGAGCCGTTCAACAACTATAATACCGGGTTATGGCAAAAAGCCGATGGGTACTCGAACGGAAATATGTTTAACTGTACGTGGCGTGCAAACAATGTCTCCATGACGTCGTTAGGGGAAATGCGGTTATCGCTCACAAGTCCTTCCTATAATAAGTTTGACTGCGGGGAAAATCGTTCCACTCAAACATATGGCTATGGGCTTTATGAAGTCAGCATGAAACCAGCAAAAAATGTTGGGATCGTGTCTTCGTTCTTTACTTATACGGGACCGACTGATGGTACGCCTTGGGATGAAATCGACATCGAATTTCTAGGAAAAGATACGACAAAGGTTCAGTTTAATTATTATACCAATGGTGTCGGAAATCATGAAAAAATCGTCAACCTTGGTTTTGATGCAGCAAACTCTTATCACACATATGCGTTCGACTGGCAGCCTAACTCGATTAAATGGTATGTGGACGGTCAATTAAAACATACGGCTACTACTCAAATCCCTCAAACACCTGGAAAGATTATGATGAACTTATGGAATGGTGCAGGTGTCGATGAATGGCTCGGCTCCTACAACGGTGTTACTCCACTTTACGCTCATTACAATTGGGTGCGTTACACAAAAAGATAACCACATCACAAAACCTGTGACAAGTCACAGGTTTTTCTTCATTTAAATAGAGTTCGTTTTTAATTGATGAACTAGTTTTTGTTCATAACTGTGGATAATATCTTCATAACTTTCAATCTTGTAATCTAACCGTTTAATCGTTTCTTCGATTTCCTTTTGTTTGTCTACAAGTCTTTCTCTCTCATTGACCAAAATACGCTTCCTTGAGGACAATGTACGATCCTCTCCCTCGATAAATAAAGCCGTATATTCTCTAAGAGCATCAATTGACAGACCCGCATTTCTCATACATTTAATAAATTCTATCCACTGAATATCTTCTTCTGTATAATCACGAACACCATTTTCATCACGCCTGATCGGTCTAATTAAACCTATATTCTCATAATACCTGAGCGTAGCAGTAGATAAATCGAGCTGCTTGGCGGCTTGTGCTATTTTCATTGTTTTCACCCTTCTCTTCTTTCTCTTACTTGACGATCTCCCTTTTCCCATCATCTCCATTTTTATCGAGAAGACAAGATACTTTTGGCTCAAATCTTGATTCAAGGTTGATGCTAAAGCCTGAATTGAGGCGATCACAGGGTTCTATGTTGACTTAAAGTTCACTTTAAGACGTACAGTATAGAGGAAGGACCGAATCTTACTTTTGAAAGGATGATCCAGAATGTGTCAGACGCACCAATCAAATGTTTTAAGTGTTTCCCATGCAAAAGCAAACTTTGAACGGACAACCATTGAACGAAGAGCACTTCGTCCACATGATATTTTAATTGATATTCAGTTTAGCGGGATCTGTCATTCAGATATCCACAGTGCCTTTGATGAATGGGGCGGCGGTATTTTCCCAATGGTTCCGGGTCATGAGATTACTGGAGTTGTTTCAGCTGTTGGGGATGCTGTCACGAAATTCAACATTGGTGATCGTGTAGGCGTCGGTTGTTTTGTCGATTCTTGCGGTACATGTGAATATTGCCAAAATGGAGATGAACAATATTGCAAGAAAGGAGTCGTTCAAACTTATAATAACCTGGATTATGATGGAGAACCAACTTACGGCGGCTACAGTCAGAAAATTGTTGTGACAGAACGATTTGTTGTCAATATTCCTGACCAGCTCTCCCTCGATGCCGCCAGCCCTCTTCTCTGTGCCGGTATCACAACGTATTCTCCGTTAAAACACTGGAAGGCTGGGCCTGGCAAAAAAGTGGCGATTGTCGGAATGGGCGGTCTAGGTCATGTCGCCATTCAATTTGCACGCGCACTTGGTGCAGAAGTGACTGTATTAAGCCGCTCTATGAATAAAAAAGAAGAGGCGCTGTCATTTGGTGCAAAAGACTATTTTGCTACAAGTGACCCTGATACGTTTAAGACACTAGCCGGTCAATATGATCTCATTCTCAATACCGTCTCTGCCAATATCAACGTGGATGCCTATTTGTCCTTACTTCGTGTTGACGGAACATTAGTAAACGTCGGTGCACCACCAAAGCCAGACAACTTCCATGTGTTTTCATTAATTACGGGGCGTCGCAGCATCGCCGGCTCACTCGTTGGCGGCATCCAAGAAACACAAGAAATGCTCGATTTCGCAGCTGCTCACAATATCGCACCACAGATTGAAGTGATCAACGCAAAACAAGTCGATGAAGCGTATGAACGTGTGCTCAATAGTGATGTGCGTTATCGGTTTGTGATTGATATTTCGACATTATGATCAAAAAATCATGTTCAAAGACTAGCCAGTTTGGCTGGTCTTTTGTTGTTTCAATCAAAATAAAAAAGGCTACTATATGAATAGTAGCTCAAAAGATCGGTTTATATTTTGCGAAAAAGCATATTATGAACGATTTGTACTCCTATTGGTTACTCGATGTATATGAATGATTAAATAGACAAGCTCTTCATCGGTAGGAGTGATCCTATCATTTTTCTCTAGGTATGTGACCATTTTTTGTGCACAGCTATATGCTTTTGGATAACGGTTTTTTATTTGTTCAAAAAGCGAATCATTTTCATCCGGTATTCCCTCTTTAGAGAGAATTCGATAGGCAAAATATCTTAAATGTGTCATAAACCTACTATAATTTATTGAATTTTCGTCTAGTTTAATGCCATAGTGGTATTTCACAATATTGATTAGATCATTCACAATCTTGGTCACTTCAATGGTTTGCTTCATATCACTCCCGCTCTGTTGAGCATTTACAAAATGAAGCGCAATGGACGCAGCTTCTTCAGTTGGCAGTGCAATTTGAAGCCGCTCTTCAACGATTTTTAGTGCCTCTAAAGCCACATGATATTCCTCTTTATGAAATTTTTGAATTTCCCATAAAAGCGGGTTTCTGATATCGATGCCTTCTTGATATCGTGTTATGGCAAAACTAATATGGTCCGTCAAGGTTAGGTAAATATTTTGGTTGAAACTTACGGCTAATTTATTTTCAGCATATTCAATCATGTCTTTTGTTAGTTCTAAATATTCGATGTTAATATGTTCAATGAGTTCAGTCAGCTTGTTGGTTTGACCTTTGTCAATGACAAACTTTTTATCCACTTTCGAAAAGTCTACCTCTTCACTGTTATGCTTATTAAAACCGATCCCTTTCCCCATCACAATCATTTCATGATCCATCTCATCACTTAATAAGATGACATTGTTATTAAAGATTTTTTTGATTTTCATTTAGATCACCCACTTTCCTACAATCCTAAAGAAGAAAATCCAGAGAAAATTTAACGTTCTCATTTTAATCTATCATACTTTATTAAAAAAATACTTTTATCATTTTAAAATGTTAAAGCTGACTAAATGAGATCAGTTCGATGCCTTGTTCTTTCATGTAACCTAACCACTCCTGCTTTAACAATAACTGTAGATCCTCTTCTCGCTCATCATTTAATGAAGAAATTGTTCGCAACTCATCATCAACAAATCCAGGATGGCACGGTATTTCAATCGTTGCGTTTGTCTGTTTATATTTTGCTATCGTATTGATGAGGACAGATTCCTGCATAATGGGAACTGAGAAATCTGCGCATAATACATCTGTCGTTTTCACACCCGATTCGGCTAATTGAGATTTAATGAAAGGATCATCCGTTAAAACATCATCTTTTCTCATAGGAACACGATATTCTTTGGCCAATTCAAGGATGATCTGAAACATCTCTGCATGCATAACACTAAAACCATGATGTGTGTCAATATGTGTCAGTGTTAATCCCGAAGAAAGGAACTTTTCGATTTGGGCTCTGAGCTCTGCACGGACTTCTCCTTTATGAAACGTACTTGGAATCAATGATGGCTTTCGATAGAAATTCCCTTTGCCATCTACAATCGACTGAACCTTCCCACTTTCAAGTATAGGTTTCAATAATGTAAGGTTTAAGTGGACTCCCATTGCTTCAATTCCTGCTTCTTTTGCTAATTCTATAGATCGATCAAAATGTCTTGTATTCGTCAACATCGTGGTATCTGTAATGATCCCTTCTTGCATCCCTTTCAAAATGCCTTTACTCACTGACTCTGTTAAACCAAAGTCATCTGCATTGATAATTAACCTCACGGAAGCACACTCCTTTTCCTGATATTTAGAGACAAACACCAGGTAAAGAATACCTGGTGTTCATATTAAGATTTTTTCTTTAGATTCAGTAAATCTTCGTTCTTTTGAATTTGCTCTTCAACTGGAACAACCGCATCTATGTGCTCATATTGGTCGGAATTTGTGATGACAATTGGTGTTGTCGTCTGAAAACCAGCTTCAATGATTTTATCTAATTCAAATTTGATGAGAGGCTGGCCTTGTTTCACATCATCCCCTTGATTCACCAAACAAGTGAAATACTTTCCATCCAGTTTCACCGTATCTATTCCTACATGGATTAATATTTCGGCTCCCTTTTTAGAAATCATGCCAACTGCATGTCCACTTTCCATTGTAACCGATATGACGCCATCTACCGGGGCAACGACTTCCCCTTGGCTCGGTTCTATCGCAATTCCTTTCCCCATCGCTTCTGAAGAAAAAACAACATCACCCACTTGTTGAAGTGCTTTCACTTGTCCAGAGAGAGGGCTCATGATTGACTCGTTTGTTTCAAGCTCTTTATTCGTAGCGTTGTCTTCTTTTTTCTGTTGATGCTTCAATTCATATCCAAATATGATGGGAAGAACTGCTGCAATAACAATCGTTATCACAATACCTAGGATATAGAGAATCATCGGACTTTGAGCCGGGAACGTAAATACGTTAAGGAAGAAATTAAAGACAACTAATTTTACGTTAAAGATCGCAATCAGCGCTCCTCCAATGGCTCCTGCTACAACCATATAGATCATTGTTTTTCTATGTCGAAGGATAATCCCATATAAAATGGGTTCCGTAATTCCAGATAAAATGGCTGATAGAAATGTCGAACCACTTAAGGCTTTCATATCTTTGTCTTTTGTTTTCAAGAAGACCCCTAAAGCAATCCCCATTTGTGCTGCAACAGATGCTGCTGCCAATGGCACAATTAAATCAGATCCACTTTTAAGATTTTCTAAAATGATAGGCACCATTGCCCAGTGCAGTCCAAACAAAACTAAGAAAGACCAAGACCCTCCAATGATAATACCCGATACAATATGACTGCTATTGATCAAATAATTGACCAAGTCGCCTAACCATGTCCCTAAATAAACACCAAATGGTCCAACGAGCATGGTTGTTAAAGGTACAGTGATCAAGATAGATAAAAACGGAACAGCAAATATTTGAATATTTTTGTGAATGACTTTCTTTAAATTTCTTTCAATGAATGCAAATAGACTGACGGCAATAAATATAGGAAATATTGATGATGCGTAATCTAATAAAGGAACTGGGATTCCTATAAAGGAGACAACGTTTCCTGCCTCACGCAGAGCAGTGAAGTTAGGCTCTAGCAGTGCTGCACCAATAGCACCTGCTACATATGGGTTTGCACCTAATACTCTAGCAATCGTGACTCCTAATAAAATGGGTAAGAAATAAAATACTGCATTACCAGCTGCCGCAAGAACGGCGTACGTACCACTTTCTGGCGTTAATATATGAAGATTTTCTAAAACGATTAACAGTGCTTTCATCAAACCTGCCCCTGCAAAAGCAGGAATTAATGGCGTTAAACTTCCTGAGATTAAAGCAAACACTTTTGATAAAATGGTTTGTTTTTGCTCTGATTTCCCGACGGAATGGTCATCATTAAATTGCCCTTGACGTTCAATTTCTTGATAGACATCAGATACATGACTTCCAATGACCACTTGCAATTGCCCGCTACTTTCAACTACCTTTAAAATGTCTGGATGTTGCTCCAGTTCACCTTTTTTCACTTTATCACTTTGGCTCACCCTAAAGCGCAGCCTTGTTGCACAATGAGTGACACCTTGAACATTCTCACTGCCACCCACCAATTTTAAAATATCTTTTGCTAACGTCACTTTATCCACTTTCATCGCCTCCAGAAAAATAGTTTAAACCAAACTTTTTTACGAGTTCCCCCCTTCAAAACAATAAACATGTTATCTTTCTATGTTGAAATAAAAAAACCTGAATTGAGGCCGGTTAATTGCATCGCAATGCAATTAACTCACATCAATTCAGGTTTCGCCTGCCGAACAGTCACAATCCCTTTTCATATATGTCATTGTCATGAAGATTTGCTGAAAAAAGGTATAAAAAAACCTAAACTGAAACCAATACAATAACAAACATTATTGTACACGTATCAATTTAGGTATCGCCCTTAACGGTCACAATCCTATTATGAAACTGCTTACACATTTAATATAGAGTATTTTTTTAAGAAATACAATATAAATTTTAACTAATTCAATTCTTGTTAAAGAACGTTTGAGTAAAAAAGAAAATAAAATAATTTATGGAAATTCCGCATTTTGTCAATCTAGTATGTTATACTATACACTAACCTTTGAAGCATGAAATTTTTTACGAATACCTTGCACCATCTCCCTACTTGTACGCTGAGTAGGGTTTTTTCATGCAAAAAAAACAGGCCCTCTGTAGAGAACCTGTTTTGAAAAAAGAAGATTAAGCAGTTTTTTGAACGTTAGCAGCTTGAGCTCCACGAGAACCTTGCTCTACGTCAAATGTTACTTTTTGACCTTCGTCTAAAGATTTGAATCCGTCACCTTGGATAGCTGAGAAATGTACGAATACATCGTCGCCTTCTTCACGTTCGATAAATCCAAAACCTTTTTCTGCGTTAAACCATTTTACTGTACCTTGTTCCATGATTGTTGCCTCCTCGTGCGTTTACCACACAATGTATTATACTATCCTTGCCCAAAGTACCCTCAAGACGAAAAGTCAATCTTCATACTATCCTTTACGCCGAACAAAAATAATTACTTTTTATTATAGCATGAATCGGAAATAATTGCAATTTGTTGATTTAAAAGCATATCACACATGACATAGTGACTCAAATAAGAGAGGTGAATTGATGGTAAAAAGAATAATCTAGTTCCGTCTCACTCCAGTAAACTCTTATTGATAAATACTACACATTTTCCGACTCCAGTCTATTTAACCAGTTATGGACTAATGAATGAAACACATCGGGTTGTTCAATCTGCAGGTTGTGACCAGCCATATCAAGCACTGCAAAAGTGGCCCTTGGATAGTCTTCGATCAGCCGCCACGCATCGTGATATCCGACGACATGGTCTTGACGTCCTGTGATCATGAGCGTAGGATACTGAAATTCAGAAGGAATATCGAAAGTAAAGCCATATCCATTTTGAAGAATATTGTTGATGAATTCATGATTTGTTTGTTTAGAAGGAAGGTAAATTTCATCGCGAAACCTCTCCCATTCCGTTTTTCCTTGCACAACCGCCATGGAGCAAAATTCATCCGCCTCTTCTGAAGACAGTTGTGAAATTAAGTGACTGTCACTTTTTAGAACGGTCTTCTCTGGCACGACTCTTTTATCGAATACAGGTATAGTCATTGGAGCCACAAGCAGTAATCCACGAACGGTTTCCCGGCGTGAATGAACAATACCTCTAGCTATGTACCCTCCATACGAATAACCACAAACAATGAACTGTTCATCAGGGATCATCTCGTCCAAAAGACGCAATACCGCTTCTAACATATCATCTGAGTTCTGAATAGATGGATGCGGCTTGGAACGTCCCATCCCCGGTAAGTCTATGTATATTCTTTTCCAACCGCTTTGTTTTTCAAATACCGGTTCCAATGCATGTAACATCACTTGATGGTCAAGTGTCCAACCATGCAATATCACGATCGGAAATCCCTCTCCAATGACTTTATGGTAAATTGACATGTATTTTCCTCCTTTCCTAACCTTCAACATTTTATCACAATTTGAGCAATATTCTTCGTTTCACAGAACTTGATATTATCGTAATGCCATAGATAATGGTTCTATCACTTCGAAAATATAAAAAACCAAAGGTCTATAACCTTTGGTTTCTTAGATGCGGCCGAGAGGACTTGAACCTCCACGGGTTATTCACCCACTAGGCCCTCAACCTAGCGCGTCTGCCATTCCGCCACGACCGCGTGTATGATGTGCTCATATATTCATAAGTGCACTGTTTGAAAAAACAATGCGGGTGAAGGGACTTGAACCCCCACGTCATAAAGACACTAGATCCTAAGTCTAGCGCGTCTGCCAATTCCGCCACACCCGCGTGACAATGGTGAGCCATGAAGGACTCGAACCTTCGACCCTCTGATTAAAAGTCAGATGCTCTACCAACTGAGCTAATGGCTCATCTGCTATGCAGAAAAACATATATAAAAAATGGCTGGGCTAGCTGGATTCGAACCAACGCATGACGGAGTCAAAGTCCGTTGCCTTACCGCTTGGCTATAGCCCAACGAATCAAAAAACAAAACATGACCCGTACGGGATTCGAACCCGTGTTACCGCCGTGAAAGGGCGGTGTCTTAACCGCTTGACCAACGGGCCATACAATAATGGCGGAGAAGGAGGGATTTGAACCCTCGCGCCGCTTACGCGACCTACACCCTTAGCAGGGGCGCCTCTTCAGCCACTTGAGTACTTCTCCATTATGGCTCCGCAGGTAGGACTCGAACCTACGACCGATCGGTTAACAGCCGATAGCTCTACCACTGAGCTACTGCGGAATAATAAGACATGTTTCATTATATCTATGCCAGAAAAATGTGTCAAGAATTTTTAAGTGTTTCATTCCTGTCTCATTAGCGACGGCTTTTATAATTTAACATATACTAATATAACAGTCAAGCCTTTCTTCCTTCCTTTTTGTTTTCTGTTTAGACATGACAGAAAGACCCCGACCTCTAACTGAAAGACCAAGGTCTCCTTGCTGCTGCGCTCCCTATAGGTTCATGACAGCTTATACTTTCGCATCCACTTGTAAAAGGTGCTTCTTGGCACCCCTGCTGACCTCGCTGCTTCTGACACATGACCTTTTGTTTTGTGCAGTGCTTCTATCACTGTTTGCTTTTGAATGCGTTCCCTAAACGTGAGCTCTTTTGGAATCTCGGTACATTCTACTGGAGGCAGCTTCTGCTTTTTCTGATCCATCGTCTCTAATACCGCCGTATATTGCGATTCACCAATCCATCCTCCTTTAGGAAACAGAACCCTTATATGTTCAAACAGATTAAAAAGCTCTCGTATGTTTCCAGGCCAATGGTACGCTTCCAGCTTACGAAAAAAAGATTCAGGAAATGTCGCATTCCATTGGTGTTTCTTTTGGTAATAACGATATAAAGCAACAATGTCTTCTTTTCTTTCCCTAAGCGGCGGGATGTTGATTGGATAGACATGAAGACGGTAATACAAATCTTCTCGTATTTTACCTTCCCTCAGCAGTTCGTTCATATTCCGGTGTGTCGCTGTAATGATTCTAATATCCAAAGGGATTTCGTGTGTCCCGCCGAGCGGTACGACTTTCCTTTCTTCAATGACCCTAAGAAGCGCCACTTGCATCGCATAAGGGATTTCGCCAATTTCGTCTAAAAAGAGCGTTCCTTTATGCGCCTGTTCAAATTTCCCCTTTGCTCCATGACGTTTTGCCCCTGTAAAAGCCCCTTCAGCATAACCAAATAGTTCGCTTTCTAACAGGCTTTCAGGTATGGCTCCACAATTCACGGCAATAAACGGTCCTTTATGTCTTTCACTAGCTAAGTGAATCGCTCGAGCGGCCAGTTCTTTTCCTGTACCTGTTTCTCCCCAAATATAGACATTTGCATCTGTTTGTGCCGCTCGTTTCAATTCGCTGAGCGTCTGCTGAAATGTCGTACTTGTTCCAGATTCCCCGGGAAATTGAGCAAAAGAAACAGTTATATTGCTCTTCGCTGCTTCTTCAAGAGAAAAAGACATCCCAAGCAGCTTTCCGTCTTGTTCTGACTGAATGATCTGCTTGTCCCGTGTAACAAATGTATCGTCCATGAGCAGCTCAACATCCATTCCGTACCAGTCTGAAAATCGGTCTCTAATCGGCTTACTTGCCAAAACAATCTGCTTTTTCTCATTACAGACAACATACGGCTCGTCCGCTTCTACCTGCTGGAGACAATGACTGATCAGCTCCATCTCTTTCCTTTTTTGCTGGACCTGAATTTCTCTCTCTATGGCATATGCAACTGTTGAAGCTATTCCAAGCATAAAAGGATGATTTTGATCCGCCATACAGGAGATATCAATGACTCCTATGATCGTGCCGTCTGCATCACGAATAGGGGCCGCTGAACAGCTCCAATGGTGGGAAGCGACTGAAAAATGCTCAGTTCCGTTGATGGCTACGGCTTCCCCAATGACCAGTGCCGTTCCAATAGCATTCGTTCCCACATCGGCTTCGGTCCAGCGCGCGCCCTCCATAAAATTTATTTTTTTCGCTTCGACCAACGTCCTTTGACTTCCTGTCAGACTTAGCACATAACCATCTGCATCGATAAGTAATGCCATCATGTCAGATTCTTTTAATTGCTGACTGATTTTATTTAAGTAAGGAAGAGCTGCATTTAGGAATAGTGAGTACTTCTTTTTTTGAACACTGAATAATTCCTTTTCTAACAACGACTGTCCTTTATCTAAATACGGATTCACATTTGCCTGTTTACATCTGTGCCATGACTCCATCACTCTCTTATCCAGACGAGACCTATCAAGCAAACCTTCATGAACAAAACGTTTCCAAGTATTTAAATAACAAGGCGTCGGATTCATTCCATCCTCTCCTCTGGGGGCTTTTTATCCATTATAGATAATTATAAAAGCGCTTTCAATTATTGGCTGACCCAGGAAGTCATTCGGATAGAAAGTTTCTCTATCAGCAGTGCACCGCTCGCCCATTTGTTTGCAGCAAGGCTTCGTGTATCGCCTCAGAGAGTGTCGGATGTGCCGCAATAAACTGCTCTAATGTATCAGCTGTCAGCTCTGTATGCATCATCACCGCCGCTTGTCCAATCAGTTCTGTTGCATTCGGCCCGATAATGGATACACCTAAAATTTCTTGATATTGCGGTTCGACAATGACCTTTACTTGACCAGCTGGCTGATTTAAAATTAGTGCTTTTCCATTTGCAGAGAATGCAAATTTCCCTATTCGAATCTCCCCATATTGTTTTCTAGCATTCTCTTCATTTAAACCGACACTAGCGATTTCTGGAGACGTGTAGATGCACCTTGGAATCACTTGTTCATTGACCTTTACATCTTCACCTGATGCATGTGATGCCGCAATCGTTCCTTCATGAAAAGCAGCATGAGCAAGCTGAACGCCGCCTGTCACATCACCGCACGCATAGATATGCGACAGATTGGTTTGCATATGTTCATTGACACAGATGCCATTCCTGTCAAATTCAATGCCGATCTGCTCAAGATTCAGCTCTCCCAGCCTCGGCTTTCTGCCAATTGCGACTAAACAATGATCAGACTGGATGTCACAGCGCTCCCCATGATCCTTCTCAACCACCACTTTTTTTGAGCTTGCATCAAGCTGTTTGACTGCTGCTGATGTCAAAATTTCTACACCTGCTTTTTGAAGCTGATCGTAAAGACAGTTAGCTGTATCGTAATCTTCTTCAGGTAAAATGTGTGCTGCCTGTTCAACCATGACAACCTTTGATCCCATTCTGCTAAAGATGCTTGCAAACTCACAGCCGATCACCCCTCCACCAATGATACAAAGCGAATCTGGTATTGAAGGGAGCGTCATCGCATCCTTACTATCAATGATCCACTCTCTGTCAAATGGGGCGAAAGGTAAAGCAGCAGGTTCTGATCCTGAAGCAATAATGATTTGTTTTGCCTGGATGATTTCAGATTTCCCTTCACTTTCTATCAATAGCTCATGTGCTGAAAGAAATGATGCCTTCCCATTTAACACGCTGATTTTGTTTTTATTCATCAAATAACGAACGCCATCAGTCAGCTGCTTGACGACTGACCGTTTCCGCTTTTGAACGGCATCCCAATGAATGACAGGCTCCTTCCCTGGAAGCTCAATTCCAAAATGTCCAGCTGATTTCACATGCTCGTACATATCGGCGCTTTGCAAAAGTGCTTTCGTTGGAATACAGCCTTCATTCAGGCAGGTACCTCCTAACAGGCCTTGGTCGATTAGTACAACCTCTCTGTCAAAACGGGCGGCTGTTATTGCCGCCACATATCCTGCTGGCCCGCCTCCTATAATGACAAGCGTCATTCATTTCACCTTCTTCCTATAAAAGAATGGATACTGGATTTTCTAAATACCTTTTAACAGTTGATAAAAATTGTGATGCCGGCGCTCCGTCCAGCACGCGGTGATCAAATGTCAGACTGAGTGGCAGGATCGTCCCTTTACATAATTCATTCCCACGATAAATTGGCATGTGATCCGCTTTGCCAACGCCAAGAATACCTGCTTCCGGCGGATTCAAAATTGGTGTAAAATGTTCCACACCATAGGCGCCTAGATTCGTGATTGTAAAAGTAGAGCCTTCAATTTCATAGTGGAGAAGTTTGCCTTCACGTGCTTTTTTTCCATACGATTTGATGCTCTTCGCCAGCTCAATAAGTGAAAGCTTTTCCGCATGCCGAATAACAGGCACTGCCAGACCGTGATCTAAAGCAGCAGCGATTCCAAGATGAACATACTCAAAAGTTTCGACTCTATCATTCTGATATTGACTGTTCATTGCAGGATGCTCTAGCAGGGAAAGAACCACTGCTTTGGCTACAAAATCGGTCATGGTTAATTTCATATCGTGTCGTGCTGCGGCTGTTTCGTTCAACTCAGGCTGTAATGCTGTCAGCTTTGTCACATCCGCTTTCATCGTTATTGTTAATTGTGCGCTTGTTTGCAGGCTTTCCATCATTCGCGAGGCAATGGTTTTCCGCATCATGCTTACTGGCTGATGCTTTGGTTCTTTTTGTTGTTTTTCTTTTTCATCAGGAAGTGCCCGAAGCACATCCGCTTTCGTGATTCTCCCATCTGGACCTGTTCCCACTAAAGTATGAATGTCCAGATTAGCGCTTTGAGCAATCTTACGTGCAACAGGGGAGATTTTCTTTCTCTCTTTCTTTTGTTTTGGCGTCAGGTCTTTTTCTTTCTTTTCCTCGATCTGTTCATTTCCTTCACCGATATAGCAGATGACCGTGCCAGGCGGTACACCTTCTCCCTCAGGCACTTTTATATCCAATATGGTTCCTTCTGCAGGTGATTCGATCTCCATTTCAATTTTTTCAGAGTTGATGCTTGCAATGCTTTCCCCTTTATTTACGGTTTCTCCGACCTCTTTATTCCAGACAGATACCGTTCCTTCTTTCATTGACATGCCCAATTTCGGCATCACAACCTCGACAGCCATCTTCCTCTCTCCTTTCTTTAGTTCAAGATCTTGTCATGACTCTTTCCAACCATTTCTAATACGGTGTTCACAACCTTATCAGGTGTCGGCAAATAGATATCTTCAAGCGGTGGTGAAAACGGAACCGGTGTATGAGGAGCCGTCACTTTTTTGATTGGAGCGTCAAGTAAATCGAACCCTTTATCCGCAACCAGAGAAGAAATATCTGCGGCAATTCCGCACCTTGGATTTGCTTCATCCACAATGACAAGCCGATTTGTTTTTTCTACTGAAGTTAGAATGGCTTCTTCATCGAGCGGTGACAAGCTTCTTGGATCAATCACCTCTGCTTCAATTCCTTGGGCAGCTAATTGCTCGGCCGCTTCGAGTGCTGTATGAACTTGTTTGCCTACTGCAAAAATGGTCACATCTGAGCCTTCTCTTTTCACATCTGCTTTGCCAAGCGGCAGCGTGTAGTATCGCTCTGGAACATCTCCTGTGATATTGTAAAGCGTTTTGTCTTCAAAAAAGATGACAGGGTCCTGATCCTCGATGGCTGCCAGCAGCAATCCTTTGGCATCGTATGGTGAAGAAGGCACCACTACTTTCAATCCAGGGATGCTTGTAAATAGCGCATACAAGCTTTGCGAATGCTGAGCAGCTGCTCTAAAACCCGCCCCATGTGTCGTTCTGATCGTGATCGGTACCTCTGCTTTTCCGCCAAACATATATCGGAATTTTGCTCCTTGATTCAGCACTTGATCCAGACAGGTGCCGATAAAATCATTAAACATGAGTTCTGCAATTGGTCTTAGCCCTGTGGAAGCTGCTGCCATGGCCGCACCTACATAGCCAGCTTCACTAATTGGTGTGTCAAGAACTCGCTCACGTCCAAACTCCTGAACGATTCCTTTCGTTACACCAAGCACACCGCCCCATGCTTCATCATCTTGTAAGTGATCGACATGAGCACCTCCAGCCACATCTTCCCCCATTAAAATGACATCCTCGTCTCTTCTCATGGCAAGTTTAATCGCTTCATTTAATGCACTAGACATGCTGATTTCTCTTGTCATTTTCCTCTCCCCCTTTGATTTATTGATACGAAACATACACATCGGTCAATAATTCGGCCTGATCTGGATATTCACTTTCTTCACTGAATGTAACGGCTTCATCTATCGCTTCTGCTACAGCCGCTTCAATATTTGATAGCTCCCCATTCGTCAGCAGCTGCTGCTTGATCAATTCATTTTTAAAAAGAGCGATCGCATCTCTCTCTTCTTGATGTTCAGTTTTTTCTTGATTGGTTTTGTAGCGCTGAGCGTCTCCTTCAAAATGACCATAATTTCGATATGTCATGCATTCAATCAATGTCGGACCTTCTCCATTTTTTGCTCGTTCTATCGCTTGTTCTGCTGCTTGATAAACGGCTGTCACATCTTTTCCATCTACTTGAATCCCAGGAATGTCATAACCGGCCGCTCGATCCACAATTGATTTGCAGCTTGAAGCATACGAAAATGGCGTCGCTTCCCCGTACCCATTGTTTTCTGCGATGAAAATGACTGGCAGTTTCCAGATGGCGGCGAGATTGATTCCTTCGTGAAAAGTCCCTTGATTGTTAGCACCATCCCCAAAAAAGCAAACGCTTACATTATCTTTCTTTTTATATTTAGCCGTGAGTGCTGCCCCGCACGCAAGTGGAAAGCCGCCTCCAACAATTCCGTTGGCACCAAGCATTCCTTTATCAAAATCTGCAATGTGCATAGATCCACCTTTACCTTTACAAAGACCTGTGGCTTTTCCATAGATTTCTGCCATCATTCCTTTTAGATCACAGCCCTTGGCGATACAATGACCGTGGCCGCGGTGTGTACTTGTAATACTGTCTTGTTCATTCAGATGAGCACAGACTCCTACAGCTACAGCTTCTTCACCAGCATAAAGATGGACAAAACCTGGCAAGATCCCTTTTGTAAAAAGCATGTGTACTTGATCTTCAAATTGGCGAATTTCCTGCATTTTTTGATACATCCAAACGGCTTTTTCTTTTGTGAGTGACATTTCCATGATAAAACCTCCTATCTTTTTTGCTTACACTTCTATACAAGCAAAAAGCGTGCCAACATCATGGCGCTTGAAAGCTTAGGATTTGAGCGATTCCCATCGATCAAAAAAGAGACAAAATGAGACTCGCGTCTCTATTTGTCTCAATATGTCTACTTCATCTCACAAAAAAAGCATCCCATAAAGGAATGCATATCATCACTCTGAACCGATTGTACGCTGCCATTTTAATTTTCCTTTGCAGACGCCGCACACATAACGAGAGGTATCAACTCGCCTTTTCCTGATAAAATACTGACCGCATCCTGTGCAAACATATTCTTGTCGCTTCTGTCCACGTCGTTTATTTTGTACGGTCTTTAGCGCTGTACAAAAACGCGGGGCTCCTACTTGTTTTAATAACTCTTTAAAGGAACGGTCACGATGCTGATAGCCTTTTCCCTCAAGATGCAGATGATAATGACACAGCTCATGCTTGATGATCCCGATTAATTCTTCTCGTCCATGTTCTTCTAGGTATCGGCGGTTCAATTCGATATTGTGTGTTCCGAGTAAATATCGCCCGCCTGTCGTTTTAAGACGGTCATTAAAAACAGCCTGATGGCGAAACGCCTTACCAAAGAACTGCTCTGAAATGTCTTCTGTTAACTGCTGTAACTCTCTTTCGTTCAATCAAGATCGTTCCTTTCTATAAAAACCTCGAACGGGACAATTTCCCCTTTGCATACATTGAAGGTACACCCACTGTTTTGATCAAAGGAGGAATGGGCGATGCCCAACTGGTTGAAAAATCAGATGCAGAAAGCATTTTATGAGAAAAATCATTATCAAATCAAATTGCTTAATCAATGCTGGTACTTCTATAGAAAAAAGCATTCAGTCACATCAAGGCACACCCCATCCTAAGGTGCGCCTCGTTTTTTGTTTACTCTGGTTTTAGCATCGATAGAGCGACCCGGCCTTTTGCCTGGTCAACGGAGTCTACCCATACGGTCACAATGTCACCAACTGATACAACGTCAAGCGGATGCTTCACAAAACGATTGCTTAGCTTGGAAATATGCACAAGCCCATCCTGCTTTACACCAATATCAACGAATGCACCGAAGTCCACAACGTTTCTCACCGTCCCTTGCAGCTCCATTCCTTGCTTCAAGTCTTCCAATTTCAACACATCTGTTTTGAGCAGCGGTTTTGGCACTTCATCCCGTGGATCACGCTCAGGTCTTGTCAGCTGATCAATGATATCTTGAAGTGTAATTGTCCCAATGTCCAGCTGCTGGGCTGCTTCGTCCAGTTTCACTTCAGCAATTTTCTCTTTTAACTGCTCTGTGCCAAGATCGTCTGGCGTCATGTTGATCATGCGTAAAAACTGTTTTATTTCTTTATAGCTCTCAGGGTGAATACCTGTACGATCAAGCGGGTCTTGTCCATCTGTAATGCGAAGGAAACCGATACACTGCTCATATGTCTTAGCACCGAGCCTTGGGATATCCTTCAATTCTTTTCTGCTTGTGAATCTCCCAATCTCTTCGCGGCGCTTGATGATATTTCCTGCGACGGCTTTTGAAAGGCCTGATACATATTGCAGCAGCGCCTGTGAGGCTGTATTGACGTTTACACCAACTTGGTTGACGACTGTTTCTACCACAAAGGTTAACGAGCTGTTTAATTGCTTCTGGCTGACATCATGCTGGTATTGGCCCACACCGACAGACTTCGGATCAATTTTCACGAGCTCTGCTAAAGGATCTTGTAATCTTCTAGCAATTGAGATGGCGCTTCGCTCTTCGACTTGCAGATCTGGAAACTCTTCTCGCGCCAGCGCTGATGCGGAGTAAACACTTGCTCCAGCTTCATTCACGATCAAATAAGACACCGGCTGATCCAGTTCTTGAATCAAGTCTGCAATGAATTGTTCTGTCTCTCTTGAGGCTGTTCCGTTTCCAATCGCAATGACTTCGATGTTTGATGATTGAATGATCTCTTTCACTTTTTGTTTCGCTTCCGCTTTTTTCTGCACGGGCGGATGCGGGTAAATGACGCCAATATGATGGACTTTGCCTGTATCATCCACGACAGCTAATTTACAGCCTGTACGAAACGCAGGGTCTACCCCAAGTACACATTTCCCTTTCATCGGCGGTTGAAGAAGGAGCTTTCTTAAGTTTTCAGCGAAAATATGAATGGCTTGTTCCTCAGCTTTTTCTGTCAGCTCTTTTCGTATTTCCCGTTCAATTGATGGCTGAATCAGGCGTTTATATGCATCATCAATGGCCGCTTCAATATAAGGCCTCGCCGTCGTTTGCTTGCCTTTTAAGACTTGTTTATCGAGGTAGAAACGAATATTTTCAGCAGGTGGTTCGATGGCTGCTTTCAAAATCCCTTCTTTCTCGCCTCGATTGACCGCGAGTACACGATGAGGCACAATTTTTTTAATCGGCTCTTGATAGTCGTAATACATTTCATAGACGTTTTTCTCATCGTTTTCAACGTCTTTTCCTGATGTGACAAGACTTCCCTTTTGGTACGTCTCACTGCGAATCCATTTCCGCATATCAGGATCATCCGCAAGCTGTTCAGCAATAATGTGCTGGGCGCCCTCCAGTGCTTCTTCTGCTGTTGTGACTTCTTTTTCTTCATTGATAAAAGCCGATGCTTTCTTTTCGATCTCATCGTTTGGCAGCTTCAGTAAATACTCCGCCAACGGCTCAAGTCCTTTTGCTTTGGCTACATTTGCCTTTGTTTTACGCTTTTGTTTAAATGGTCGATATAAATCTTCGACCTCTTGCAGCTTATGCGCCTGTTCGATCTTCTGTTTTAATTCATCTGTTAATTTGTCTTGTTCAGCGATTAAGCGAATCACTTCTTCTTTTCGATTCGTCACATTTTGGATATATGTATAGCGTTCAGAAATGGTTTGAATTTGCACCTCGTCTAGCGAGCCTGTCTGTTCTTTCCGGTAACGTGCAATAAACGGGACGGTGTTACCATCCTCTAATAGCTGGATCACACTTCCAATTTGTTTTGTTGAAAGCTTTAATTCTGTCGCAATTTGTTTCAATAAAAAGTCAGATGTCTTCATACTTTGCATCCTCTCACTGTGTCTTCTCTTTTAGTGTATCAAAAAAACCGGCAAAACAGAAAAAAGGTCAGCTATTTCATGTAAGCTGACCAAGTACATAGGTGAGATCGTCTTTCTTGTCTTGTGTGTATGTTTCAAGTTCTTTTGCGATGTCTGCAACTGAATGGCTATGCTTTAAACACATTCGCATGTTTGGCACATTCAGTCCGTCTGAATACATAATGAATGTCGATCCTTTTTCGTAGGAATAGGTGTATGTTTTGTATTTTCTAGGTTTACCTGATAGATATCCTGATGTCGGAAGTGGATAAATATAGTCGCCAGAAGGTGCATTCAAGATAAATCGAATATTGCCAACCGAACAATAGGTAAACTGCTGCTGGGAAAAATTCACCTTTAATATGGCTACAGTGGCCCCGCGTTTATTTTTCATGGCCTGATTGCATCTATCGATGAGGGTTGTTACATCCTCATGTCCATATTCTTCGACAATTTCGCTGACTAAAGAAGATGATTCATTGGCGAACTGGCCGCTGCCTAATCCGTCTGCTACAGCACAAATTAGTTCTTCATCATCTGCTTTAATAAAAAAACTGTCCCCGCAGCATGATTTTCCTTCTTTGTTTGATTGATAGATAATGGCGTTTACATGCTCATGCTGTTCGATCTGCTTCATTACCCTAGCTCCATAGACGCATCTTCTGACAATGCATCTCGTAGCTTTTTAACTGCCTTCCGCTGCAGCCTTGATACATGCATTTGAGATATGCCGAGTAAATCGCCTGTTTCTTTCTGGCTTTTATTTTGCAAATACGTGAGATTGATAATTTCTTTTTCTCTATCTGTCAGAACGTGAAGCACACTTTCAAGCATCATTTTTTGGTTTACACGTTCGTACCCTTCTTCTTGTGAGCCGACAACGTCTAAAATCGTCACAGTGCTTCCTTCAGAATCAGCCTCTACGCCTTGGTCAACAGACAGCGCTTGATAGCTTTTGCCCATCTCCATTGTTTCAAGAACTTCTTCTTCTGTTACATCTAGATATTCTGCAATTTCTTGTACTTTAGGTGACTTTTGCGTTTCCGTTGTCAGGTGATCAACTGCCATCTTGATTCTTGGTCCAAGCTCTTTAATTCGTCTTGGTACATGGACACTCCATGTTTTATCACGTAAAAAGCGTTTGATTTCCCCAATAATGGTTGGAATGGCAAATGCCTCAAATGATTTACCGACAAGTGGATCATAACGCTTAATTGCGCCGAGTAGACCAATCATTCCAACTTGTCTTAAATCCTCATGAAAGCTTTTTCCTTTGGAGTATTTCTTCGCGAGCATATCCACAAGATTTGTATAACACTCAACTAGTGTTAGCTGCGCCTGCTCGTCTTGGTTGGATTGATAGCTTTGAATGAGGCGATCCACTTCATCTTTAGTTAGTTTCATAGTTTTGGATGGTTGTGTCATGGTCAACTCGCTCCCTGTTTAAAAACTTTGTCATCGCCACGGTAACTCCGGAGTTTGCTTGCACCTCGACTTCATCCATCAATGTTTGCATTAAGTATAAACCAAGACCTCCTTCTGCCAATTGATCCACCGTATGAGCAGATGTGTACGGCCCTAGGTCTTCCTGCTTTTGCTTAAAGTCAAAGCTACCGCCTTTATCAGCGACAATGATTTCTAGACGATCTTCATAGACAAGAAAGCGAACCGCTACCTCTCCATCTTCGCCATCTGCACCTTTATAGGCATGCTGAACTGCATTTGTACATGCCTCACTGACGGCAATTTTCAAGTCCTCAATCTCTTCGTAGGCATAGCCCATCCGGCTTGCAACGCCTGAAAGAGTCAGACGAATGATGCCTACGTATTCTGGTTTCGCCGGTATTTTCATCTCGATTAGATCTACTGATTCGTTCATTGTACCCCACCCTCTGACTTTGCAGAAATGTCAATGATGTCCTTTAGTCCAGTGATTTCAAACAATCTGATAAGCCGATCCGACAAGTTCTCAAGCTTTAGTGTTCCACCTGCTTTTTGAGCTGCTTTAAACAACCCAACAAATACACCTAATCCTGTACTATCCATATACGTAACATCCTTCAAACAGATCTCTAGATGCTCTCCCGCCTCTGCTTTAGGCATGAGTGTTTCTCTTAGCTGAGGAGCAGAGTACACATCGATTTCTCCGCTGACACTAATTTTCGTCTTATGATCTATTTGATGCTCTTTTACAGACATATTCATTATGCATTCACCTCGAAATTCTTGTTTCCTAAAGTTTTATATACCCGCATATTCACTTTCTAAACCTTTCTTTTAAGGACAAGTAAAGTAAAGTCATCGTGAAGCTGAAAATCTTGTAATTTGAGTAAGCTTGCATAGATAGCGTCGACCATTTCCTGTGCTGAATAGGAAAGATGCTCTGCTATGAGGGCTTTGATATCTTCGCGCTCTAAGAAGCCGTCCTCTGACTTGGATTCGGTGACCCCATCTGAAAATAAGATCACCATATCTCCTACGTCCAAATGCTGCTCATATTCCCTGTAATCAAACTCTGGTGCTATTCCAAGGACAAGACCTTTTGCATCTAAATCGTAAAATTGATTCTCTTTTTTACAATAGAAAAAGCCCGGCTCATGTCCAGCCGATGCGTACTTAAATTCATGTGTTTCTTTATTATAGCTGCCATAAAACATGGTGATAAACATGCTTGGGTCTACGTTTTGCTCGACCACACGATTAAGGGTTTTGAGCACTTTCGTTGGGCCGCTGCCTGACTCTGGCAAGGAATCCATCGCATACTTAATCATCGACATACAGAGCGCAGCTGGAATGCCTTTCCCAATGACATCTGCAATCGCGATATTGATTGTATCGTGATCTGTTACAAAATGGTAATAATCCCCACTCATCTGTTTTGCCGGCACACTGATGGCTCCGATATCAAATGTGTCTCCTTCTGGAATTTTCGTTTCCAGAAGGGTTTGCTGAACATTTGCAGCAATTTCAATTTCCGACTTAATTTCTTGCTGGATGCCTCTTAGTGTTAAATGCTCCTGGTAGGCAAGTCCGTATCCAATCATGACTTCAATTAAGAAGTCTAGTGAATGAAAGACATCTTCCGGCAAATCAGGGTAAAGCTCCTGAATCACTTTTCGGTGAACACTCACTATTTCTTCAGGAGGTATTTGATGCTCAATGGTTTTACGGCTAAATTTTTGAGCTTGATAAAGCGATGTTTCAGTTAAATCACTGATATAACGACTGAGCAGCTGATGATACCGCTGCTCCATTACCTCCTTAAAATCCATGGTTTCCCTCCTAGCGAAGCCACTTGACAGCTTGTATCTCAGTTCCTTGTTCTGGTGCGGAATCTAATTTAAATTCATCCATCAGTCTTCTGACGCCCGGAAGGCCTGCTCCGAGTCCGCCTGATGTAGAAAATCCGTCTTCCATTACTTTACGTATATCCATAATGCCAGGACCCTCATCGGCTGCGATGACTTTGAGTCCACGCTTTCCGCGCTCCATCACTTCTTCTATACAAATCTGACCTTTACCAGCGTATAAATAGATGTTACGAGCTAATTCTGAAATGGCCGTCGTAATTCTTGCTTGGTCAACTGTTCCAAAACCAAGTTCTTTTGCAACATTCCGCCCCAATTGTCTTGCTGCGACTATGTCCCATTCCGTCAATATTTTTACACAGGATTGGTCTTTCATATCTATTCCCCCAATTCCCGCTTCAGTGTCTCAAGCCCTTGTTCAAGATCTAGTGCTGTCTGAATTTCTTCCAGTGAAATGCCAAGTTCAATAAGCGTCACAGCGACTGCCGGTTGTATTCCTGTTAATACAACTTTTGCCCCCATGAGCTTGGACATGGTGATCACATCACCTAATACCTTGGCGATAAATGAATCAATCATATCGACGGATGTTAAGTCAATGACCACACCGTTTGCTCCTGTTTCATGAATTTTATTCAGTAAGTCTTCTTGAAAGTGAAGAGCTGTTTGATCATCAAGCTCCCACTGTATTGAAATCAGAAGACAATTATATAATTTTAAGATTGGAATCTTCGGGTGATTTCTCAATTGGTTATCCCTCCAATGAAACAATTTTTCGATTTGTCATTTCCAAAGCAGTTTGAATTCCTTTTTGAAGGGTATTCTTTGTTGTAACCTGAGATAAATCAATTCCAAGGTTAACGATTGTTTGGGCTATTTCTGGGCGAATACCGACAAGTAAACACTTCGCTCCTACTAATCTCACAGCCTCTGACGCTTGAATAATATGGTGTGCCACCATTGTGTCTACGACAGGTACACCCGTGATATCAATCAGGACGACCTGTGAGCGATGTTTGACGACACCATTAAGCAGGTTCTCCATAATTTTTTTCGCACGATCTGTATCAATTGTGCCAACAAGTGGCATGACGGTGATGTGCTCAAACACAGGGATTAGCGGGGCAGAAAGTTCCTGCAGCGCAATTTTTTGAAGGCTGACGGTTTTTTCCCATGAGATGGAATACTGGTTTAAGATCTCATTATGGATGGGTGTGATGAATCGATCGATTTGCCAGATGAGGTCATGACTTTCTTGTGTTGTATCTTTGTCATCGTTCATTTTTTCATATAAATGTGTACGGATTTCCGTTAGACCGTTTGCCAGTAACTTAAGTGATATACCCATTTGAACGATTTTCAAAGCAAAATTTTGCACTTTTTCTTCAAAATCCTCATTACCCCCCTCTGAAAGAGATGTAATGATGAGTTGAACATATTCCGAACAGATGGTTTCATACATTTTGTCGTTCAGCATCATGTCCGTTTCTTTTTCTCCGAGTCGTTTTAAAATGTCCGTCCACTCTGTTTCTAATTCCTTTTGGTGCTTTCTTGCAAAAGCTAACACGATATGATTCGACATGTTTTACCCCCTACTTACATTTAAAGCTCTTCTTTAGTCTTTCTTCATTATAACGTTAAAAAAAATTGAACACAAAAAAAGTTGCTCCCAATAGAGCAACCAAGTATCACCATATTAAAAATCAATAAGAGCCAAACTAACTTGTAAGGCTTCATCAACCTTCTCCATCATCTCATCATCAAGATGTGTGATTTTATCTGTCAATCTTTGTTTATCGATCGTACGAATCTGTTCCAAAAGAATGACAGAATCTCGTTCAAAGCCGTAGCGCTTTGCATTAATTTCGACGTGAGTCGGTAATTTCGCTTTTTGTATTTGGGCTGTTATGGCTGCAACGATAGCAGTCGGGCTGAAGCGATTTCCAATGTCATTTTGAATCACCAATACTGGGCGAACCCCGCCCTGCTCGGAGCCAACAACAGGAGATAAATCAGCAAAGTAAACATCACCGCGTTTAACAATCAAATGTTTAACCCCCGCTGACTAATCGCTCAACTGTATTCTCAGCCTCAAATTCTGCGTATTGTGCCTCTGAAGAGATATTCAGATTAATTTTCGCCATCTCCATGTAGCCGCGTCTCATCGATTCACGATTTTGTCGAATATTACGTTCACGAATATACGTTTTTGTCGCTCGGTAGATCAATTCATTTCTTGTTACCTTATCCTGCTCTGCTACTCGTTCGATCTCAGACATTAAAGCCTCCGGCAGTCGAATCTTCATTTCATTTGTTGCGCTGGATTCAGACAAAAAACATACACCTCCACAAAACTTACGGATACCGTTTCGATCCATTCCAAGACTAATCATACCATTATTCAATGCACAAGCAAAGCTGTTTTTTCATGATTTCTTATTAGAACATGAAGCGGCTCGCCACCCGTAAATCAAGATGATAATGGAGTTCCTCTTTCCCATTATACGCTTTTTTCCGAAAATCATACGGTATTTCCAAAATCTCTAAAAAAGGGAGAATGTTTATGATGCCTTTGTAGAATAAAAGAGAACGATGTCAGTTTGAACATCGTTCCCGTGGATGCTGTTTATAAAAAGCTTGGACCGCCTTGAAGCAGCGGATTTCGTACACGAACCCTTTCGCCGTCCTCTATATAGACTCTTGGGACGCGGTAACCAACAGAACATGTGACTTCGTAGTTAATGGTTTCAAGCCGCTTGGCTATTTCATCGACAGATATCCTGTCTTCGCCTTGTGTGCCGATGAGCACGACTGGCTCCCCTGCCGGAATGTCCTTTTTCAAATCAACCATGAATTGATCCATGCACACCCTTCCAGCAATTTTTCGGCGTTTTCCGCCAACGAGCACTTCTGTTCCGGCAAGCTTCCTGATCCAGCCGTCTGCATACCCGATTGGAATCGTACCAATCCATGTATCTTGATTCGCTGTATAAGTTGCACCATAGCTCACGCTCTCACCCTTTTGAATGGGCTTTACATGTGCAAGTTTTGTATGAAGAGATAATGCTTCTTCCAGTTGAAACGGCAATTCATCCTTGATTTCTTCCGACGGCGACAGCCCGTACATACTGATGCCAAAACGAACCATATTAAATAAAGTGTCTTTAAACCTTAGACCTGCTGCACTGTTGGCGCAATGAATGAGCAGTTTGTCCGTATGAAGCGGTTGAAGCAATGTTTTAAACGTATCAACCTGCATACCGAAGTAGTTTTCATCTTTTTCATCCGCTGTGGCAAAGTGAGTAAATACGCCTTCCAGCTGTAAAAAAGAATGATCGTGGACAAGCTCTTTTACTTCGCTCACCTGCTCGATTGTTTTCACACCTAACCGATTCATGCCGCTGTCGATTTTCAAGTGGAAACGAATGGGTTGTCCCATCTGCCCTTTCATCACTTTGACGACTTCTCTCAGCCAATCGATCGAGTAAGCGGTCATGATAACGTTGTATCTAACGGCGACTTTGACATACTCTGACGGTACTGCGCCGAGCACAAGAATCGGGGCTTTGATGCCTTTATTTCTTAAAGAAATGGCTTCATCTAAAAAAGCGACGGCTAACAGGTCTGCTCCTGCTTCGAGGGCAGCTCTTGCCACTTCTATATCTCCATGTCCATATGCATTGGCTTTCACAACAGCCATTAGTTGGACGCTTTGACCAATATGGTCTTTCATATGTGAAACATTATGCTTGATTGCTGTTAAATCAATTTCTGCCCATGTGTCTCTATAAAAGGCATTTGTGTCCATTCATCACACTTCCCTATTGAATGATTCAATACTTCATTATGATACTAAAAATCCAGAATAATGTGAAACAACTCAAAGAAAATCAGCCCCTGCACAGGGCTGATTTGTTGTTATGTTAAGAATCTCGCCTATTTCGCTGACTGTCCTTCTACACTTTTGGCGACCATTAAGAGTTCTTCTTTCGATAAATCACTTGAAGAAATTAAGTAGTCAACTCCATCAGATGTCCAAGAAAGAGATTTGTCTGTCAGAACACCCACTGTCATGCCAAGATCGACTGGCTCGCCATTCATCGTCACAGGCGTAGACGCTTCTGCTACCCGCGCTTTTTCCTGAATGAGCGTGAAGGATTTCTTTCCGCCATACGTCATCACATACCGCTTTCCAGCATCTGTTGTCATTTCTTTCTCTTCCATTTTCTTCACGCCCTCTGGCATATCCACAGGCGTTTTCACAGCAAAGCTGTCAGATGGATCTGCACTTGTGGCAACATCCATTTGAGAAAGTGTCATATTTTTCTTCTCATCAAAGGCGTCTTTGTCAAAGGATTTGTTGAATTCAAAGTGAGAGAATTCTACTTTCACCATTGGCTTTTTATCGCTATCCAGTACTTTCACACTAGCAGGCGCCATTGTTTTTTTATGAAAGGTAATCTCTTGGGTCGGCAGCATTTGGTTGTGCTGATAGTTGGTTTTTGTTTCAAAAACGTACTTCGACTCTTTTGCTTTGAACTGAGCTGCACTGTCATTTTTAATGTCTTTCACAAGTGATTCAAATAAATACACCTGACTGCTGTTGTTCGGCCAATCACTATGGAAGCGGAAGCTTTTGTTTAATGAAGGTGTCAGCACAAATACACCATTGCCATTTCTTAAAATGACTTGACTCTGATCCTTCTTCGGATTTTCTAAATAGACACGGTAAAGCTCCGGCTTCTTGTACCAAATTTCCACATGGTATTCCTGCGGATCATTTCCTGTCTCAATGGTCATTTTTGCTTTGGCTTTGTATGATGTCATTTCCTCTGCCTTTTTGTTTAAATCTCCAACGATATCTTGTTGAGATTTTTGACCGCATGCGGAGAGAATCAATACAAAAAGGATCCCCGTTACAAGCAAAACAAAGCTTTTTCTCACCCTTTTCAACCCCTTCGTTAATTGTGTTAAAAGGAAGAAACCGCTTGTTTGACTTTAACAGTACGCCTCAAGAGTTAACTGCGTACCGCGAACCATCAAAGCCTGTTAGCAACTCGCCCTTCCTTATCGCACTACCCAATATATGAAGGGGGGACAAACAATATGCAGACTAGCTTGACAACCTTTCAATTAAAACTTGTGCTGCAGCATATTCTTTTGTGTGTGTAATGGATACATGAACGTAGTCTTCTTTTGTTTTCTCACTTTTGATGAGGGGTTTTCCGTTTGCATCTTTTTGTATCTCGATGTCGTGAAAGCTGACATACTGACCAATTCCCGTACCGTATGCTTTTGCGAATGCTTCTTTCGCCGCAAAACGCCCTGCCAGAAACTCCAGCTGTCTCTTTTCACTTAGTGTGTGAAAGACTTCCTGTTCACGTAAAGTCAAAATTCGTTCTGGTAAACGGGGCTGCCTGCTAAGAACTCGTGACAGCCGGCCGATCTCTACAATATCCATACCGATTCCTTTAATCATGAGGTACCTCCTATGATACTCGTACTAATTTGGATGTTCGCTTCATAAACGTGTTACTATAAACTTACCATTATCTAGTCAAAAGGGGTTTGTTATGTTTATTCGAACGGAGAGCTTTCAACAATTTATTAGATCGTATCCAATCGTAACAGCGATCCTTGCTTTGCAAATCGGCCTATGGCTTTTATTTGCGATCCCTATTCCAATGATCCAGCTTGGGCAGGACCATCTCGTTGGTTTTAATTATGGTGTTGCAGCAGGAGAATGGTGGCGGCTTTTAACGCCTATTTTTCTTCACGGAAGTCTAACACATATTCTGTTCAATTCCATGTCGCTCTTCCTATTCGCTCCAGCACTTGAGTATTTGCTTGGAAAGGTTCGATTTCTTGTGATTTATCTGGGTGCTGGATTCATTGGCAATCTCGGAACCTATTGGCTGGAGCCTTTAGAGTACGTACATGTCGGGGCTTCTGGTGCGATATTTGGTTTATTTGGCGTCTATCTTTATCTTGTCCTATTTAAACCGCATATGATGGACCGTGGTAATTCTCAGGTGATCTTAACGATTCTCGGCGTCTCTGTTATTATGACGTTCGTCAACTCGAACATCAACATCATGGCCCACTTATTTGGATTGATAGGCGGCATGATCCTAGCACCGATCACTCTATTCTTCCATTCAAAAAAACGACGCTATTAAGCTCATAAAAAATGTCGATCACTCCGTTTAATGGGAGCTGATCGACATTTTTTGGTTTAAGATGATTGATTCATTTCATAGGAATACCAATCGCATACACGTGCAGCATCTTCCTCTTCAAGGTGATGCACACCAAAAGAGTCAAGCAAGGCAGAGGACTTCACAAAGGTGTGAATACTTGCCACCCGCCCTTTCTTTTGAAAATAGGATTGGGTCATCGTATAGTTTTGCATTCGTTTTCTTAAAACAATTCCGGTGGTCTTGCCGATACCTCTTGTCGTTAATTGAATTAGTTGATCTTTGATCACATATCCTGATTGTTTATAGGCTAAATACCCAAAGAACAAGGCAAATGGTAATGGAATCAGCGCCAAATACCCCCATGGTGGAAAACGTACAGAAAGGATTATACCTACAAGTAATGGAACAAATCCGTAAGATATCAGATAACGTTTCAGTGAACGCTTCGGCACTTTTTTCAAATCACTTTCTGGTGCCAGCTGATATTGATCTGTAAATTGCGTTAACAATTCATTGATTTTTTTCTTCCGTATGAGTGGAAATAAGACAGAAGAGGTCTCTTTTTCTGTAATGGAACCTCCTGCGCTGACAAGCATGACCGTCGCAAAACCAAATGGTTCACGCAGAATATTTTCTTTGATTTTCACTGCTTGAATTCTCGCAAGCGGAATGGTCATTTGATGCCTTTCGATGAGTCCTCTTGTGATGATGATGTCTTTCCCTTTTCGTTTTGCGGTAAAATTCGCATATTGAAGGGCTGTTACCCCAACACTAAGAATCCAAGCAATCAATACGGCAATAAATATGAGAATCGCATAAATCTCAACACTCGCATGACTTAAAAAAGAAAACCGTTTGAGGAATCCGTCCAAAGGCAGAATTTCATCTATTTGTGTGTAAATGGCGAGACACCCAGAAATAATGACGCCGATTCCGCTTGAAGTGGTCGCAGCCAAAAGCAACTCAGGTATACCCATTCGGTAGGAAACACTGATTTCTTTTTCTACAGGCTGTTGCGCTGTCAGAGGATCAGGGAAATCTAAATTTTCATCAATCATTTCTTCTTGTTGCAAGCTTTTCTTCCGGTTGAAAATCGATTGCTTTAGTTGCTCAGCTTCTGCTTTTGTAATGGCCGTCAGGCTCACTTCAGGTCCATCCGTCCCGCCTGCCGTTTCGATTTGCACCCGAACCAAACCGAAAATCCGCTGGAAGATGCCTTCACTTGTATTCACCGTTTGAATTCGTTCTAACGAGATATACTTTTTCTTTTTGGTGATGACACCTGATTCCACTCGAAATTCATCGTCTTCCATTCGGTAGGTGAATCGTCTCCATGCTAAAACGGTTGAAACAGCTTTCCATAAAAGAAGTACACCAAGAATGATGAACGCATAAAAACGAATACTTGAATTCGAGTTCACAAAAATAAGCACGAAAAAAGGGATGATGAAGTTTTTGATCATGGATACGGCATCTGATATAAAATCAATGAACATCGAGATTGGATGTACACGTTTTGGTTCAGACATCATCTTCCGTCACCCTTGCTAATCGAGATATGTAATCGCGAAGCTCATCTGCCTCTTCTAATTCCAGTGCCGGAATATCATGTACTGTCGCAGCAGTAGAAATTTGAACAGATGCCAACCGGTAGCGCCTTAAAAGCGGTCCTTGAGATGTATCCACATGCTGAACACGTACCATTGGTACAATGACACGTGTGACACGAATCAGTCCGTGCTGTATTTCGATTTCGTTCTCAAATACTTCGTAGCGCCAGATGTGATGGCGGATTTTCGGTATGAGCCAGATTCCGAAGATGACCTGTAAAATCCACAAACCGATGAGGATGGCTCCAATCCAATATGGCCATTGAAAATAATAACTAGCAACAAATACCCCAATGATGATGAATAAGAAAATCAATGAGATAATTCCATTTTGAAGACGCCATACTTTTAATCCATTTAAGCTAATTTGACGTTGCGGCTGTTTTCTCACATTCTTCCCCCATTCTCTTACTTTTCTATCAATATATTACGAAAGAAAGCCTAAAAAGTTTCATTAAGCCTGTTAAAAAAAGCGAACCCTGCAAAGGATTCGCTTTTGAATTAGTTGTTATAAGATTTCTTTTGACGACGATCGTTAGAAGAACGATTGCGGTCATTTGAAGAACGCTTTTTATCACCGTAAGATGAACGGCTTTTTCCGCGATAGCCGCCACCACCGCCGCCGTCTCTGCGTTTAGAAGAGCTGCGGTTGTTACGATTGCGTTTTGAAACCATTGGTGCTTCATCTGTCAAACGAACAGGCGTTGCATCTGGCTCTTTTGTCATCATTTTGATGGCAGCCGCAACCACTGTAACAGAATCATGATCTTCTAATAATTCAGCAGCTGCTGTCATGTAGAAGTTTAAGTTGTTTTCACTGATGATTGTGCGCAGACGATCAATGGTTACTTGTTGTTGTCCTTCGATTGCCTCATCTAGTGTTGGTTCTTTCATACGATCCATTTTACGTTTAGTCGTTTGCTCGATCGCACGAAGCATATCTTTTTCACGTGGTGTGATGAATGTCATCGCCATACCTGTACGTCCAGCACGTCCAGTACGTCCAATACGGTGTACATAGCTTTCTGGATCTTGTGGCACGTCAAAGTTATACACGTGTGTTACGCCTGAAATATCAAGTCCACGTGCTGCAACGTCTGTTGCTACAAGCACATCGATTGAACCTTCTTTGAATTTACGAAGCGCAACCATACGTTTCGCTTGAGTCAAGTCACCATGAATTCCTTCAGCTGTATAACCTCTAAGGTTCAGTGCTTCAGTCAATTCGTCAACGCGGCGCTTTGTACGACCGAAGACAATTGAAAGCTCAGGTGATTGAATGTCAAGAAGACGAGTCAATGTATCAAACTTCTTACGCTCATGGATATCCAAGTAGAACTGCTGGATGTTAGATACAGTCATTTCTTTCGCTTTTACTTTTACGTGTTCTGGGTTTGTCATGAAACGTTCTGCAATACGCTTAATTGGTGCAGGCATTGTCGCAGAGAATAAAAGTGTTTGGTGTTCACTTGGTACATTTGAAAGGATCGATTCAATGTCTTCGATGAAACCCATGTTTAGCATTTCGTCTGCTTCATCAAGCACGACTGTTTCAACATTTTGAAGACGCATTGTACGACGGTTAATGTGATCGAGTAAACGTCCTGGAGTCCCTACGATGATATGAGGATTTTTCTTGAGCGAACGGATTTGGCGACCGATATCTTGTCCACCGTAAATCGGAAGTACGCGCGCACGCTTGTCTTGGCCAATTTTGTATAGCTCTTCAGATACTTGAATCGCTAATTCTCTTGTTGGCGCAATGATAATCGCTTGGATATTTGGAGACGCTGGGTCGATTTTTTCTACAAGAGGAATACCAAACGCTGCAGTTTTTCCTGTTCCTGTTTGTGCTTGTCCAATGACATCTTTATTCTGAAGACCGAGAGGAATTGTTTCCGCTTGAATCGGTGTTGCTTCTTCAAATCCCATGCGGTTAATAGCTTTCATGAGACTTTCGCTTAATTGAAAATCTTGAAACGTTATAGTCAAATTATTCAAACTCCTTCTAATTGCTGTTTCAGTAATCTCGTGAATGATCATTAAAAACTGCCCTTTGTATGAAAGGACAGGTCCATTATATACAAAGCCCGAATTACCCTACATTATATCTTACCATTACACTATTTGTTTTTCAACAAGACAGAAATGGATATATCTACTGCTCGACAATGACCGATTCACCTTCACTGTGATCTCCGTCCATCCATTTCCACTTTTCAAACAGTTGAATTTTTCCGTTATCCAGCTGCTTAGGAGTGGAATGACATGAACCGCTTCTCATGCTGCCATCCTTGCTTACATGGTGATATCTAAAATGAAGTGCTCCGTCTTTATACACAGTTCCTACAAGTACGCCAGATTGAATACTGCCGCCTTGATATGTGCCCGTTAAAATATTCCCGTCCTGACGATATTGAAATATGGTTCCTTCCGATACTTCCCCATTGCTCGAATTAGACTGCGGGACAAAGGTTTTTCCGTCATATTGAAACAACCGAATCGACCACCTTTTCTTACCTATTGTAACATAGGCCTGTCACTCATTCGACAAAAATGATGCAAATTTTAACAAGTGGGATTCAATTTATATTAGTTTAGCCACATTTTAGCTTTTCTATAGATTAAATTGTTTTTTTTAGAAATGTTCGACTTTCTCAAACAATTGCTGTGCACAAGGCTCATGACAAACGTGATGTTTACAATCAGGTAAATAGAACATTTCTTTCTGACGGGACGGGATTTTATGATAAATGAATTCTGCACTAGAAGCGGGGACGATCCCATCACTTTCACCTTGAACGATTAACACAGGAAGATGGAGCTTTTCAAGAGAGCCCTTTGTTTGCTTCACCAATTTCATAAATTCTACAGCAGCTGATAGCGGTGTACTCGTCAGCTTATGACGATATCGATCATACAATGGGTTCGTATCAATCAAACCAGACAAGGATTCCTTCACCATCTGCCTTGTGTCTTGAATCATTTGTTTTGGGTTAACATATTTAGCAGCAGCACTTAACAGAACAAGACGGGCCACTGGATACTTCGCTGCTAAATATGAGGCAATCATCCCGCCCATCGAAAAGCCGACCAAATAAATGGTGTCACATGTTCGGTAAAGGGATAAGAGTTCTAATTCAGCGGTGGCAATCCACTCCTGATAGAGAATGCCTTTGAGCTGAAGTTCCTCCCCATGCCCCGGAAGCGTGACAGATTGTACCGTCCAATCTGTCGTCTGCTTTAAGTATTCTGCAAGCGGCTCTACTTCATACGGGGCACCAGTAAAACCGTGTATACATAGACAGCCAATCACCCTGTCACCTTCTTTGCCGATCTGATTTATAGTGCAGTAATCACGTCTTCCAATCTCATGCCACGGGAAGCTTTGACCAGAACGACATCGTCAGGTCCTGCCACATCCGCTAGTTTTTTCTTCAGTTCTTCTTTGTCCATATAAGAAGACACGCGGTCGTCTCCAAATGCTTTCTTTGCTCCTTCAGCAATGAATGCGCCAAGACGGCCAAACGTTAAAACATGATCAATAAACTCAGGCTTGATGTACTCCCCTACTTCAAAATGATAGTTCTCTTCTTCACTGCCCATCTCCAGCATATCTCCGAGAACGAGTATGCGGTTAGCAAAGCCATCCATATCTCCTACAAGATCAATCGCTGCTTTCATCGACGTAGGACTCGCATTATACGCATCGTTGATAACCGTGATGCCCTTATCTGTTTTAAACAGTTCTAAACGCATGCCTGTCAATTTCGTTTGCATCAGCCCTTGGGCAATTTGTCTTTCATTCAGACCGAAATGCTGGCCGATTGCAATAGCTGCAAGAGCATTCTTTACATTGTGTTTCCCTAATACAGGAATGAGAAACCCTTGAGCATATCCCTCCACTTGAAATTCAGTACCTTCAGCGAGTTGGTGGATGTGAATCACCTTGATATCACAGTCCTCTGATTCTCCAAACGTTTTTACGCTGCGTGCCAGGGCATTTGCTCTTTGGCGGAGTAAAGGCTCGTCTCCTAAATAATAAAAAGTCCCATCCTCTTTTAACCCTTTTGTGATCTCACATTTTGCATCTGCAATAGCTTCTCTTGATCCTAAATCCTGCATATGAGATTCTCCAATATTCGTGATGACAGCTGCATCAGGTTCAGCGAGTTTAGATAAAAATTCGATTTCCCCTTTTGCACTCATGCCCATCTCTAGTACAGCAATCTCGGTTCCTTCTGGCATTGCAAGGATGGTCAGCGGAAGTCCAATATGATTATTAAAGTTGCCATCTGTTTTATGGACTCTGTATGTCGTTTGTAGGACAGAATGGATCATGTCTTTCGTCGTTGTTTTGCCATTACTTCCAGTAATACCGACAACTTGAGGATTTTCCTCTTTTAAGAATGATTTCGCAAGTTGTTGGAGTGCTGTCAGAGTATCCTCTACAAGAATGACAGGTACACCGGATGGTGGGTTCGCTTCTGTTTCATTCCAAAGAACCGCTGCCGCTCCAAGCTCTACTGCTTTTGAAGCAAAAGTGTGACCGTTAAAATGTTCCCCAATAAGCGGGATAAATAGTGCGCCTTTTGATACTTTTCGTGTATCTGTTGTCACTCCGTGTATCTGTTCTTCGCCAAAAGTTTCATTCGATAATGTGCCACCAGCCATTTGGGCGACTTGTTTCACTGTACGTTTGATCATGTTTTTTCGCCTCTCTTTCTCATTTCACGTTTGAAGGAAAAGAGACACTACCTGTAGGATAGTGTCTGCTTGCTTCTTACATTAAAAAGTGGTTTTAATGGTTTGTTTTTCTTGATGGCGCTCAATTGCAAGTGACACCAGCTTCTCAATCAGCTCAGGATACTCTACACCAGTATGTTTCCAAAGCAGCGGGAACATACTAAAAGGTGTGAACCCTGGCATTGTATTCACTTCATTGATTAGCACTTCGCCTTCTTCTGTTAGGAAGAAATCTGCACGTACGAGGCCAGATCCATCAATGGCTTTAAATGCCTTAATCGCCATATCGTGAATCGTCTTGTACTCTTCCTCTGTCACACTCGCAGGAATGATCAAATCTGTATCGCCATCTTCATATTTTGCTTTGTAGTCATAAAAATCTGTTTTAGGTGCAATTTCACCAACGACTGAGCATTTCGGCTCGTCATTTCCTAATACACCAATTTCAATTTCTCGTCCTACAACGCCTTCTTCCACAACAACACGACGATCATATTGGAAAGCCAAATCAAATGCTGTTTGCAGCTCTTCTTTACTGCGGCATTTACTAATTCCGACACTTGATCCCATGTTGGCAGGTTTCACAAAACAAGGATACCCGAGAACTGCTTCTACCTGTTCTAGACTGTCTGATATGGCTTTCTCATAATCCTTTTTATTGAAGGAAAGATGCTTTGCCTGCGCAAGCCCAGCTTGAGCAAACACATCTTTCATCATGACTTTATCCATACCCGCAGCAGACGCGAGAACGCCGTTACCGACATACGGGATATTCAATAGTTCAAGTAACCCTTGCATGGTCCCATCTTCACCATTTGGTCCATGCAGCAATGGAAAGACAACATCAATCTTTTCATCAGCTGATGCAGGCTGTGGAAACATGCTTTCATTTAAAGAAGTTGGTAAAAACGTCTTTGCATTTTGTTCAAATTGAAGCATTTTGACGTTTGATACTGGTTCAGTGAGTTTTTCTCCTCTTAGCCATTCGCCCTCTTCTGTAATATAAATTGGATGTATATCGAACTTCTCAGTGTTAAGTGCTTTCGTAACTGCAAGGGCTGTTTGCAGTGATACATTATGTTCGGCTGACTTTCCACCGTAAACCAATCCTAAACTTATTTTCAATGGATACTCCCCCCACTAAAATTCATCTTTACTATCTTATCACTTTCAAGCAAAAATGCTCTAATTAATTTTTGTTGTTACGGAATTGAAATGATTTGTAAAGGTTGTAAGCGCCCCCCGAGCATTTGTATGTCATTCGCCTTTATTTTATATTAAAATGACATTGAAAAGGAGTTGTGACAAATTGAAAAAAATTACAAGCACTGAACAATTCAACGAAATCATTCAATCAGACAAAGAGGTCATCGTTAAATTCTTTGCGACATGGTGCCCTGATTGCACTAGAATGGACATGTTCATTCCAGACATCTTAGAGGCTTATGCTCAGAATGAATGGTTTGAAATAAACAAAGACGACTTTCCTGAGTTAGCGGAAACGTATCAGGTCATGGGAATTCCTAGCCTGTTAATTTTCAAAAATGGCGAAAAAACAGGTCATTTACACAGTGCCAACGCTAAATCACCTGAAGAAGTAACAGAGTTTCTTCAAGAACACATTTCATAACTCATTTGAATGGAGACATCAGCCAACTCATGCTGGTGTCTTTTTTATATCCTTTTAAATCAAATCTCTTCATAAGACGAGATGTGCGGCTAAAATGTTTCAACATAGGCAAGAATGTTTGATCCGATTTCATGACAAGGTTTGACAGCGGATTATTTCCTGGGAAAGAATTCATCGTCGATATGGATGGGAATATGTCGGTTACGTGAATTTTCTGAATTGAATCTTTACTTATGTCATTCTGCTTTGTATAATGGAGTTGCTAATTGAAAATGATTATCAATTTCATCTATGTGAAATCTTATAGAGTCCATTCTACCAAAGGAGCGTTGAGTTACATGTCTAAGAAGAAAATCAAAACGTATCAGCAATTGATTGAAGAAAACAAGGAAGCCATCATGCGAGACCCTAAGATGATGGAAAGTATATACGCAACCATCGACAAAAAGCACCAGAAGCAGCTTGCCGCTGCTGGACGTAAATCATAAACACAAGAAGAGCAGTCAAACAGATGGCTGCTTTTTTATTTGCCTGAAGAAAAGAAAAAGCCGATAAAATCTATTCTTCGATTTTATCGGCTTTTGTTTTAATGTGATTTCGCTACACGGTCTTGTTTCATTCCTAAATAGATGAGCATATATGTCAGATAACCCATTGTCATCGTTAAACCACCGAAGAAGAATTGTGAAAACACGGGTTCTTCAAATGTCGTAACGGCAGCAAGCACGATCCAGCTCGCATATAAATAGACCATGAACCATTTCATGTTTCTTTTAAGTGTATACAGAAAGAAAAGACCCGCTAATGAAAAGATCCCTAGCGCTAGTCTGAAATAAACAAGATGATCAAACTGGAAGGCAAAAGACACAAACGAAAACGACAACAGCAGCAAAATAGGTAAAGCCGTAATAAAATTTTTCACGATAGTGCCACCTCCATGACTCTGTCTTATTATAAGACAAAATCAGCCGGTTATCGTGAAATACAGACTCGTTTTCACAAAGATGTCACGAATTTTTCTTGTTATTTGACACAATTTTTACACATTTACATCACGCTTCCAAAAAAGGAGCCAAGCAGCACCAACAAAGAAAACGAAATGCGCCCCTACAATGAATAGTGAAAACAGAGGGCTCATGCCCTGAAAGAGCGGCGGACCTTGAAAACTGTATTGTGTAAAGTCCGTATTAGCGAAAAGTAGAATCTTCCCCCACTGATTTTCTAACAGAGACATGATCGACACTAATGATTTCGCCGCGTATAAGACGAAAAATGAAGTCACAAGTGCAATCAGACTGTTTCTAAACAAACTTGAGCACAGAAAAGCAAAGCTTGCCATCATGACCACTTCCACCCACTGTGATCCAATCACAGCAAATGTGTGCAGAAATAACCGCCCAGTGCTTTCATCAAAATCAGTACCAAAGAAAATAAGGCCAAAAAGAAAAGCGAACACATAATAAAAAACAAACAGGTAAAGGACCATCAGCACAAGAGTGATGTATTTTGACAAGAAAATATGAAGCCTTGTCTTCGGCCGAATCAACAAGAACTTGATGGTTCTTTTTTGAAACTCTGTTGAGATCAATGTGGCGCCAATCACGACAGCGAACACTTGTAAAATAAACACAACATTCGTGGAATAAGCAAAATAGTTCGCGACTGTATCTTGCCCGCCAAGCCCGGAAATGACTCGTTTCAATGTTAGCGCCATCGTCAATTGAAAGACAACAATCAGTCCGAGTGCAATGAATGTGATCTTTTGTCTCGTGATTTTTTTATGTTCATTCTTGATGAGTTGAAGCATCTGTCGTCCCGCCTTCCGTCCATTTCATAAAGGCCTCTTCAATTGATTGTTTTTGAGGCGTCATTTCAAGTACATCAAATTCTGCTAAGACAAGCTGTTTATTCAGCTCCGGCACACGGTCTTTATTCAATTGAACCAGCACATGCTGATCCCTTTGTTCATATGTATATCCTTGCGTATCTAGCCATGAAACTGCCTTTTCTACTGGCTGAATATTCATCAACACCTGCTCTTTCCCTTCCATGTCGCGAAGGTTTGTATTGGCTTTGATCTGTCCTTTTTGAATGATGATCATGCGGTCACAAAGCTCTTCTACTTCATGCAAAAGATGTGTAGCAAATAACACAGAGACACCTTCTTCTTGTACAAGCAGTTGCAAGTGCTCTCGAAACTCCTTCATTCCTGCGGGATCAAGCCCATTTGTTGGTTCATCTAAAATGAGCAGATTGGGCTTATGCAAAATGGCTTGTGCAATCCCGAGCCTTTGTTTCATCCCTAGTGAATACGTTTTGACCTTCTGATGAATGGCGTGCTCCAGACGAACTCTTTTTACCACTTCAAGAATGCGCTCTTCTGAAACTCCATCATGCATAGATGCATACAACTCAAGGTTTTCAAAACCTGTTAAATATGAATAAAATTCCGGATTTTCTATGATCGCTCCAACAGATGACATCGCCTTTAGATGATCATCATCTTGAGAATATCCATTTATGATGATCCGGCCGTTGTTTTTTTTCATCAAGCCAACGATCAATCGAATCAAGGTCGTTTTTCCAGACCCATTTGGACCAAGTAAACCGACAATTTCTCCTTGCCTAATGTCCATCGAAATATGTTGCAAAATTTGATGCCGGCCAATTTGTTTATCGACGTTCTCTATGTGTAAAACAGCAGACTGCAAAGTGGTTCCTCCTTCTGATGTAAAACCTATGGCGGCAGTTACGGCCGCTCATCCTTTAAAAAGTATATCACGCTAGACAAGCCGTTCCACGAAAAAAAGGGCTGATCCAGTCAGCCCTTTCAGATTGTTGACAAAGGGCTAAAATGAACTTTATTTTAGCCCTTTGTCTTCTATTCAGCGTGATAGAAAGCCCTTGAAGTCTAGGAAGGACGAGCACTGGCACGGAGCGAATTTGACATTCGTGAGTACCAGCGCGCAGGACTGACAAAGAATGCGAGGGTTTGTCTACACGCTGAGGGCTGATCCAGTCAGCCCTTTTAAACATTACATTGATACATGAGGTGATGATGCATCTTTCTCATGTTTTTTCTCAGTTTCTGCGACAATCACTGCACACGCTGCGTCACCTGTAATATTGACAACCGTTCTTGCCATGTCTAATAAACGGTCTATCCCAAGGATCAGCGCAATGCCTTCAACAGGAAGACCGACAGAATTCAGTACCATGGCCAGCATAATTAAGCCAACTCCCGGTACGCCAGCAGTCCCGATACTGGCTAATACAGCGGTTAATACAACGGTGAGCATTTGCATGAGCGTTAGCTCCACACCAAACACTTGTGCAATAAAAATAGTTGCAACCCCTTGCATAATCGCTGTCCCATCCATATTGACCGTCGCGCCTAATGGCTGCACGAAACTAGAGATCGGCTCAGGTACTTTCAATTTCTTTTGAGCGGTTTCCATTGATACGGGAAGAACAGCATTACTGCTTGATGTACTAAATGCCACGACCATTGCAGGTGAAAAGTCTTTAAAGAATGTAAAAGGATTCCGTTTTGCAAATATCGCCAATGTGGAACCATAGGTGAGAAAGAAATGAACCAGTAGCGCTACTAGAACGACTGTAAAGTACAGCCCCATGGCTTTAATGGCAGCAAGACCTTGGCTTCCAATAGCCGTTACAATTAAGCCGAATGTTCCGTATGGAGCAAATTTCATGACCACGCCCACAAGGTACATCATGAGTTCATTGCCTTGTTCTAATATTTTAAGTAATCCTTCTGTTTTTTTACCTAGCACTGCAATTCCTAGTCCTAAGAAAACACAGAATACAATGATTTGTAGCATATTGCCTTCGACTAAAGATTGAACTGGATTTGATGGAATGATGTTTAATAATGTTTCAGCTGTAGATGGCGCTTCTTGAGGTTTGTATTCTGCCCCTTTTGTATCGAATGAACCAAAAGAACCTGGTTTAATCAATAAGGCTAAAGCCATTGCAATGATAATAGCGAATGTTGTTGTCAGTAGAAAATAAGAGATGCTTTTTGCGCCGATTCTGCCAAGTTTTTTCGGATCGCCAAGGCCTGCTACACCAAGTGTGATCGAAAAGAAGACAATCGGTACAACTAACATTTTAATCAGGTTTAAGAAGATTTGACCTAGAGGTGTAAATAAATAAGGGTCTAACACTTTGAATACGTTTGGAGCAAAAATGTTGAGTAGTAGTCCTGTGATTGCACCTACAATTAAAGCAATAATAATTTTCGTCGCAAGCTTCAATAAAATCTCCCCTTCCTCGTCAAAAAGGCCCACGAGAGAGTCTTCTCGTGGGCCTGCGTGTCCATACGTGTACCACTGTCTACTCTCTTCACGCTGATGAGGTTAGCTGACGGGTTAGGACGAAGAGATGTCCTTTTTTCTTAAAATAAGAAAAATTCACCCCAAAAACTTGGGTCCCCCATTCCTTTAGAAGGATTAAGCGTGTGGTAATATGATATTTTCATACTATTTATACCTTATTTTTAGAAAATTGTAAACAGGTTCATATGAACTTTTTAATTACTTTCTTCCTTATTCGTGACCTCCAAGATATCTAAGATAAACACAAAGATTGGGATGCCGATAATCAGTCCCCAAATGCCAATATAGTGTTCAGAGAAAATCAGGACAATAAACGTGAAGAAAATAGGGAGCTCTGTTTTAGCTGACATGAGCTTCGGATTTAAGAAGTAGGCTTCAATCGCATGGATGATCACGATCACCAGCACAATATATAGGACGTACATTCCGCCTCCAAGTGTATACGCAATGATGCTGAGTGGAACGAGGGAGATGACCACACCCGCTACCGGAATTAAACCTAACAAGAAGACCATGACCGCTAATCCAAATAATTGCGGGAAGCCCATAATGCCAAGCGCAATTGTCGTTAAGACACAGTTAACTGTTGCAATGATGAACTGTGCTTCAAGTACCTTACCAAATGTTCTGGAAAACTTACGTCCAAAGAAGGCAATTTCATGATAGAACACGGAGATTTTACTCGTTTTGAACTTATTCATGAATTGAATGAGGCGTTCCTTTTCGAACAGGAAAAACATGCTTAATATTAAGGACATAATGACCTGGATACTGAACGTGCTGAAATCTGTTAAGTATGTATAGAGGAAATTAAACCCTTTCTCGAAGAAAGAAGATATTTTGAAATCTCCGAACACATTGGTGACGACGTCAAAGAAGGGTAAATCTTGTGGATGATCTGCAATCTTTTTCCCTAAATGAAATAACTGTTCCACCTGTTTAGCAATGATGGGCACAAACACAAAGCCGCCAAACGTCAATCCACCAGCTAGAAGGATGTACAAAATGGTGATGACTGATTTCTGTCCTATTTTCAGGAAGCGATTTAAAAAGCCTCTTATGACCTCTTCTAACCGGTTCATTAAAAAGGTGAAAATGAAGGTCAGGAGGATTAAATTCATCATTCCTCTTAATAGATATAATGCTGTGGCTAATACTACAAATACTGAAAACCTCTTGACACCAGGTTTTTCGAACAATTTTAAAAATGCCGCCATACGTTACACACCTGCCAGGACTAAAGTCTATTTTTCGTTGGATCTCATATTCATTATATCGGATCTTTCTGTAAATTATATAACAAAAGGTCAATGAGGTCTTACGATTCGTCCTAAATTTATCAAGCTTTTATGTTTTTTCTTTTTTACACAAGAAAAAACCGAACCCCATGTAGAACATAAGGTTTCGGTTTTTGGATGTTTTTATACTAAACAGCCTGCTTGATATTTCGCATTTCCTGTAGTGCTGTTTTACTCTTCGCTTCGTCAAATTCCCCTTCACTTTTCGCTACAACAATTGTAGCAATTCCATTTCCAATCAGGTTCGTAATCGCTCTTCCTTCACTCATGAAACGGTCGACCCCTAATAGCAGTGCAAGACCTTCTAGCGGGATAACCTGAAGTGCAGCAAGTGTAGAAGCTAGCACGATAAATCCGCTTCCTGTGACTCCAGCTGCTCCCTTTGATGTGAGCATCAGAACAAGGATAATCGTGATCTGCTGTCCGATGGATAGATCCACCCCAAACACTTGCGCTAAGAAGACCACGGCCATGGACAAGTAGATTGAGGTTCCATCTAAGTTAAAGGAATAGCCTGTCGGAATGACAAGTCCAACGACTGACTTAGAGCACCCGTAGCGTTCCATTTTATCCATCATTCTTGGCAGGACAGATTCTGAAGAACTTGTGCCAAGAACAATTAAAATTTCATCTTTGATAAAACGGAGGTAACCGAACAAGCTGAAGCCATACATTTTACAAATGATGTTCAGCACGACGAAAATAAACAGGAACATCGTCATATAAACGGAAAGCATCAGACTAGCAAGTGGTTTAATTGAAGCTAAACCGAAGTGTCCGATTGTATAAGCCATTGCTCCAAATGCCCCTAATGGCGCAGCACGCATGATGTAACCAATGATTTTAAAGAAGACAAGCGACAGTTTATCAAGCCATTCGATGATGCCTTTCCCCTTCTCGCCAAGTGCAGCGAGCGCAACACCGAATAAAATAGAGAAGAATAAGACCTGTAAAATATCTCCCTTTGCAAAGGCATCTACCATGTTAGATGGCACAATGTGTGTGACAAACTCCATCCAGTCGATACCCTGTCCTCCATTTTGGGTATATTGCGAGACATCCCCTTTTTCAAGCTTACTATAGTCAAGACCTGCTCCTGGCTTCATGATATTGACCACAAACAGTCCGATGACAAGCGCAAGCGTCGTCACAACTTCAAAATAGATAAAAGCTTTTCCCCCCACTTTTCCAACCTTTTTCATGTCCCCCATCTTGGCAATTCCAAGAACAATGGTTAAGAAAATAATAGGTGCAATGACCATTTTCACTGCATTAATAAATGTGTCACCAAGCGGCTTCATTTCTTTCCCGACGTTTGGCCAAACCATCCCAACAACAATCCCGATAATGACAGCTGCAATGACCTGAAATGTCAGGTTCTTCAATAGCCTCTTCATAAAAAATCAACTCCCTCACCCTTTGATGTAAACGCTTAACTGTTATCTGTAGGTAAATGATAGCGATTTCATCATAGGCTGTGAAGCTTATGGACATATCGTACATTTTGGTCTTTTTGGTCTCTTAGTCAGAATGTACGATATATTTGTTCACAGGGCGTCCGACCCCGCCATATTGCATATCTAATTTCAGCTCGCCTTCTTTTACAAGGAAGTCTAAATAACGGCGTGCTGTGACACGTGCAATCCCAAGTGCATTGGCGACTTCCTCTGCAGACTGCGCTCCTTCTTGCAGACGCATATAGGCTTTAATTTCATTCATCGTATGCACATTCAGCCCCTTAGGAAGCCATGTCTCTTCCTGCTTAACTACAGGCTTTCGTATGATATCATCGAGCATCTCTTGAGAAAATTCTGCTGCGGTACGAATTTTTGATTTGAACGCTTTATAGCTTTCAAGAGATTCTTTCATCCGTTCGAACTTAAATGGCTTAATGATATAATCTCGGGCACCATTTTGAAGCATGGTGCCGATCGTCTCTTTGTCCTTTGCTGCCGAAATCACAATCACATCCACCTGCATCTTTTGCTTTCTGATGTCTTGCAGTGTTTTGACGCCATCTTTTTTAGGCATATACACATCGAGCACCACAAGATCTGGGCGAATGTCTTTGATGAGCTGGATGCCCTGCTCGCCATTTCCTGCTACAGCCGCAACTTGAAAGCCAGGGACACTCTTAATGAACTCTCTATTGACTTCTTGCACCATCGGGTCATCTTCAATTAATAGCACCTTAATCTGAGTCATCTGTCTCTCTCCTCTATTGTCATTGGGAATTCGATTGAGAAGGTGGTACCAATGCCGATGCTTGATGTGACTTCTACATTTCCCATTCCTTTGTCGATAATCGTTTTTACAATATACAGTCCGTAGCCTGTTCCGCCTTCTTTACCGTGAGTAAAGCCTTTGTCGAAAATATGAGGAATCATGTCCTCTTCTATTCCAGAACCATAATCTTCAATTAAGATCGCGAGGACATCCTCTGTTTGATCAATACTAATAGAAATGAGTTTTGTGTCTCTTTCTACAGTATCATACGCGGCAAAGGCATTCTCGATCAGGTTGCCAAGTAGCTTCGTCATATCATGCTGATCCAGCCGCTCTGGGAAATCGCGCAGACTGCTATTTTCATCTACTTCAACCTTTATGCCTAGCTCCTTGCCCCTTCTTATCTTGCTCATCAATAAACCTGCAACTGCATCATGCTGTATTACACGGTGGAGAAAGTCCGTCACATGCTCCTGTTCTTCGGTCGTTTGAAACGCTAAATCGAGCGCTTGATCGGCTTTCCCCAGCTGAATTAATCCCGCAATTGTATGAAGCTTATTCATATGTTCATGATTTTGCACCCGCAGGCCATCAACGAAGTTCTTCACCCCGGTTAATTCCTCCGCCAATTTGGCCGCCTCTGTCCGGTCCTGAAAAATCGCAACCGCTCCGATGATTTTCTTTTTCATCACAATTGGAATTCGGCTGCTCATGATCCGCTTTCCGCTCATATGAATTTCTTCATTGTAGACGGGTTCTGCGCGGTCAATGATTTCTGGAAGCCTTGTATCTGACAGCACATCCCAAATATTTCGGCCCACTACATCACCTGTCACGCTGAAAATTTGCTTTGCTTTTTCATTAAAAATGGTGATCATGTGCTGGTTATCAATGGCAATGACCCCTTCATTAATGGAATGAAAGGTAGCGGTGCGTTCCTCTAGCATTCTGACAATCTCATGCGGCTCTAGCTTAAACATTTGCTGTTTAATATGACGGGCGAGCAAAAATGAACCGACAAGCCCGAAGCTGAGTGTGAGCAGAAGGATCATGAGGATATCCTGCTTCATTTCTCCTAATATATCTGCCATACTCGGCAATGTTCTTCCGACTAGTACAACCCCTGTTTGGTTAAATTTTTCATCCTTTACTGGATAAAAAGCTCTAATGGCTGTGCCAAGCTCTCCCTGTGCTTCTGAGAAATAGATATGCTCTGCAAAGGCAGGTTCTTCATCTGTCCCCTCAGAGCGCTGGCCAATCCTTGTTTTCACTGGATGTGTCAATCGCACGTGATCCATATCCATGACAACAATGTAGTCAGCATCTTGGATAATCCGAATCTCTTCAATGGCATGCTGCAACCGCGCACGCTCCTTTGTCTGATCATCCAACGCCTGCTTTACCTCATTCATCTCAGCTACTGTTCTTGCCGTGTTCATGAGCCTTTTTCGAAGTTCTCGTTCCTCTGTTTGCTGAATTCCCCCGACCAGAACAATTCCTCCGATTAAAAGGGCAAAAATGACAACGAAATATGTGAGGATGGTGAGCTTCCATCTAATAGATAATTGTTGTAATTTCAGTCGATTTCTCATCATTTTTTCACCTGTATCTTTACGAATTCTTCCTCTGTCAAGTATCCTTGACATAAGGGGGATCTGACGCATGAAGAATTTACTCGCCTATACGCTATTGCTCATCATCGGTTTTGTAACCGCTTTATACTTTGGCTTTTATCATATGATGCCTAAATCAGCGACGACCTTCGACGATGAACAGACAGGGCTGAAGGATCAGCTTGTGTTCAAATTCAGCCATGTTGTCGCAGATAATACCCCAAAAGGGCTGGCTGCAAAGAAATTTGCTGAGCTTGTTCACGAAAAATCCGACGGCAGGATCAGCATTCAAATCTTTTCAAACGGGAGTCTTTATTCTGATATCGAAGAAATTAATGCACTAAAAGAGAATCAAGTTCAATTTATTGCTCCGTCTACGTCAAAGCTCGGCATGCTGTCCTCTGAATGGCTGGCACTTGATCTGCCCTTTGCCTTTTCTAACTACGATGCTGTCCAAGAAGGGTTACATGGTGCGATTGGACAGAGACTATTCGGCACACTGCAAAAAGACGGACTAAAGGGAATGGCCTACTGGACAAATGGCTTTAAGCAAATCACTTCGAATAAAGGCCCAATCAAGCAACCTAGTGATTTAAAAAAACAATCTCTTCGTATTATGCAAAGTGACATGATTGAAAAGCAATTCAAGCTTCTTGGCGCAAAACCCTATCAGGAATCGTTTAATTCAACGTTTCAGCTGCTAGAAACAAAAAAAGTAGACGGTGAAGAAAATACAATTTCAAATATTTATTCAAAAAAATTCTATCATATACAAGACTATATGACGATCAGTAATCACGGGTATTTAGGGTATGTCGTCTTAACGGATCAATCCTTTTTTGATCGTCAGACACCTGAGACGAAACGAATTTTACTCGAAGCGATGGAAGAAACAACGGCATGGAACGAAAAACATGCCGAACAGATGAACAAGGATCAGCTGGAGGATATTAAACGCGAATCTCCAATTGCGATACACGAATTAACACCAGCAGAGCGGCAAAAATGGATGAAGGCGCTCGATCCTTTATATGATGAAGCAGAAAGGATCATAGGTTCCACCTTGATCAAACAAATCCGCGAGCTCCGGGCACGCTATGAATATTCTCCGATTCAAGCGTTTGAAGAAGATGCTGAGACCAAATAAAAAATCCCTTTAGAAAGGGATTTTTTTATGCGCCGGAGTCACGCTGTTCTTGCTGAGCGAGCTCCTCTAATCTTGATAATATTCTGCGCTTTCGATATTGCATGATGCCTGTTTCGGCAATTCCTTTTAACTGTGAGCGGTTGGACGCTGCACCAAACAAAATCCCCGCAATTGGGACAAGTTGAAACAGCTTCTTCCAGCCAAACGAATCACGGTAGTTATATACGACCTCACGCCATCCTTGAATTTGAGAGATCATGTTTTCGTGCTTCCCTTCTGATGCATGATAGCTCTTCAGCTCTTTTAATATTGATTGTTTCCCAACAACGTCAGCAGAATTCAGCTGTAAACATTTAATGATAAAGACTCGTTCTTCTTTATTTTTCGGATCATAGCCATAGGTGACGGCGATATCCTGTAATGTTTTTAAAGAGAGACCCAGAACAGCCGGAATATCTGCCGCTAATGTAAACATACCTCCGACACCTGTTGTCGCACCTTGCACAGTGGCGAGGTTTGTTCGGTTTTTCCCCATCTGATCACTAATGGCATCCATGACCTCGATCGGAGCCGCCTCAATATCTTCAATACGCTGAATCGATTCATCGGCACATTTCTTTTGAAATTGATGAATAATGCCTTTCTCTGACGTCAAATAGACACCGCCTGATTGAATGTAGTGCCCCATCTCATCTAATAACACACCGATTTTCTTTTGAATAAAGGCAGGGGTCAGCTTGTCCAGCATTTGAAATGGAAGCCGGCTAAGTTTCTCCCAAAACCATACCTTCTGCTGGTCTTTCTCCCATTTTTCAATCTCTTTTAATTGTGCTTTTAGCCACTCTCTTTCCTCCATGCCATTTGCCTCCTTAGATGCCGTTCAAGTATATGTCTGTTATTATACACAATCCTTGTCCATCATACGTATCGAACATTGAAGCGGTTCCGAAAGGTTTTAATCTCTTTTAAAACGGTTATTGCTTAGTAAACAATAAACAAACAAAAGAGGAGTGATCAACATGTTAGGATTTCTGATTTCATTAGTTGTGGCGATTGTCATTGGTCTCATTGGGAGTGCACTCGCTGGAGGCAGTGTGCCAGGAGGCTGGATCGGTTCAATGATTGCCGGGCTTGCAGGAGCTTGGATTGGTCATGGATTACTTGGAACGTGGGGTCCTAGTCTGGCAGGATTTGCGATCATTCCAGCGATCTTAGGAGCAGCCATTTTTGTCATTATTTTAAGCCTGATCTTCCGCAGCGTTGGATCAAGGGTTTCTTAAAAAACGATACAAAAGAAGAGGAAGTAGAGGATGCACCGCCTAAGATCAGAGGCGGTGTTTTTTATGTGTTGATTGACAAGGTATCTATTTTTTTCACTTACATATGATAAACAAACCTATTAGTTCAGATAGTTGACTTTTCATGTAGATGGGCATATGATGATTAAAAATTGCATCGAGGAAACTTTTTGTGCCAAAGCAAAACTTTGTAGAATCTAGGTGATGACATATGACAAACAAATACATCGAGGCACAGGCCCACATGTCAGTGGCAGCGGAGCGTGCACTTGAAGGAAAGGTGAAGGGTTTTAGAAGGCTCCTTCCTTTTCTCGGACCTGCTTTTATCGCAGCCATTGCCTATATTGATCCAGGAAACTTTGCGACCAACATTGCGGCTGGCTCGAAATATGGCTACCTTCTGTTATGGGTCATTCTCATATCCAATCTCATGGCCTTACTCATCCAGTCTTTGTCTGCAAAGCTTGGAATCGCAACAGGGAAAAATTTACCTGAAATTGCACGAGAAGAGTTTCCAAAACCAGTCTCGATTGGTTTATGGATTCAGGGCGAACTCGTCATTATCGCCACCGATTTAGCCGAATTTATCGGGGCTGCCCTTGGTTTATACTTACTCTTTCGTATCCCGCTGCTTGAAGCATCGATTATTGCAGCGATCGGTTCTTTTGCCATTTTAGAGCTCCAAAGACGAGGTTATCGAGCGTTAGAAGCAGGAATTACCGGCATGCTGTTTGTTGTCGTGATTGCTTTCGCTGTACAAACCTTTGTGGCTAAACCTGATCTTGCAAGTGTCGCCGGTGGACTGTTCATTCCAAGATTTGAAGGGACAGACAGCGTACTGCTTGCCGCTGGTATTTTAGGCGCTACGGTGATGCCGCATGCGATCTATCTCCATTCAGCCTTAACGCAAAGAAGAGTCGTCGGCAGAACGGAAAAAGAGAAAAAGCTGATTTTTCGTTTTGAGTTTTTAGACATCCTCATTGCGATGGTAGTTGCTGGCGCCATCAATGCCAGCATGTTGATTGTAGCAGCTGCTTTATTTTTTAAAAATGGTCTTTTTGTTGAGGATTTAGATGTAGCATTTCAGCATTTTGGCACTCTCGCAGGTCCTGTATCAGCCATCTTATTTGGTGTAGGTTTGCTTGTAGCCGGACTTTCCAGCTCTTCTGTCGGTACACTGTCAGGCGATATTATTATGCAGGGTTTTATTCAGTACCGAATTCCGCTATATGTCCGCCGGCTGATTACCATCATTCCACCTATTGCGATCATTGCATCTGGGGTCAATCCGACTTCTGCGCTTGTGATGAGTCAAGTGGTCTTATCATTTGGCATTGCGTTTGCTTTAATTCCGCTCATTTTGTTTACAAGTAAAAAACGAATTATGGGCGATTTGACGAATGCTCGCTGGGTGACAGGAATATCTTGGGTGATAGCAGCTCTTGTTGTCGCACTTAATCTGTTTTTAATTGTGGATACGTTTATGTAAAAGACAGTAATCATGCTGTCTTTTACATCGGGTTGTGGTAGAATTTCCCTTGAGAGGATGTGATCACATGTTTTTTTATCAGGATCAAGATCTATCCATGCGGCTGCTTGAACCAAGAGACGCGAGAAGTCTGTACCTGCTCATCCAACGCTCAAGAGAGCACTTACGTGAATGGATGCTATGGGTCGATTCGACGCAGACAGAAGAAGACAGCATGGCGTTTATTCAAGGTGCCATGCAGCAAGCTTTGCAAAACAATGGTTTTCAGGCTGGAATCTGGTCACATGGAGAACTCGTTGGTATCATTGGCACCCACCAAATTCATTGGATTAATCGGACGGTTTCCATTGGCTATTGGCTCGGGGAAGGCTATCAAGGAAAAGGCATCATGACAAAAGCATGCAAAGCGGTCATTCACTATTTATTTGAAGAGTGCGGTCTGCATCGCATTGAAATAAGGGCCGCTGTTGATAATCAAAAAAGCAGACGCATCGCAGAGCGTTTATCTTTTTCACTTGAAGGCATATTAAGACAATGTGAATGGCTAGGCGACCACTTTGCCGATCACTGTGTGTACGCACTTTTACAGCCTGAATATATGAAACAAAAAACGAATTCGATCAATCAGCCCACTTAATTGTGTCGATTGCATGAACTATTTTACAAAGTGAAGCTTTGTAGTATCCGTTGTGATTGGCATCTGATAAAATAGAAGGAAAAAATCGAGGTATGATGTATGTCTCTTATTATTTTATTTTACTTATGGATTGTCCCTTTATTATTTGGCATTTTCTTCTCATTCCTAACAAAGAAAGCCACATACAAACGCCGCTTTGTCCCATCATATAGCATGGCAGGACTCAGCATCGTGTTTCTCATTCTGGCACTCGTCTTTTCAGCCAGTCATTTTCTATTCATTTGCGGTATGTTCCTATTCGCCACTACACTTGTCGGCACAGGCATCCCGTTATTTTTAGCCTTTACCAAAACACCTTCATAAACAAAACCACCTTTTCGCGATGGAAAGGTGGTTTCTTTTTTACTGCTGAGGCATTCGATAGGTCATCGTACCATTTGGGTTTTTTTCAATTACTTTCACAATGTCTTGAAGGATCTCTGACGCTCGATCATTTGAGTCATACTTGCCGAGCGTCTTGACCCAAGAATCGCCGCCTGCGATAGACCCCTCAATCTTTTTACCGGTTACTGTGACTTCGTGGACATTAACGAAACTTTGTTCGTTTTGTGTGAAAATCCATAGCATTGGTCGATTCCCCTTTTTTGTGGTGGTTTATTAGCCTCGTTTTTAAGATACATTTATACTCAACAACGTATTGAAATTCTCTCACTTATTCAGGTTATGAACCAGGTGTTTCTCAATTTCCACATCATTACCATAAACTTCAAAGTAAGAAAAATCGAATGCTCTAATTTCAATATCTGCTAAAGAGTGTTGGATGCCCTCATCTTCTTCTGTTTCAGGCATTGAATTCAAATCCCATTCAATCTGTAAACCTTTTTGAAATCCTATAAAGACACCTGATTCAAATTGAACAACTTGTCTTACACTATCTATTAATTGGTCTGTTGACATTACACTCAAATCTTGGCTTGGGAATAGCTCAAAAAGAGAAGAATGAGTCGAACCAAAGACATCAAATACATACCATTGATAATCCTGTTTAAATTCCTTAATACACAAAAGAATCTCAGCAAGTTGATCACCTAAGCAAGATAATTCATCGTTAAAATATTCCCTACCTCTTATTTTTAATAGAAACGCTGATTCCTTTACACCCATTCAAATCTCCTCCAAATTATTCTTTAAAACTCCATGATCCATCCTTAAAGACCGCAAGATGAGAGTGGGGATTTGTGTGATCACCTCTACCATGATCCGTCCAATCTGTTCTTTGTATCGGCGTACCATCTTTTCCCCATTCGAGGGTTTGAATGTACCCCTCTTTACGCCCTTTCCTATAACCAATTTGCGTATGAGGAAACTGTGAATCTGGTTTATGAACCGTTCCATTGATTAACTTCCCATTCTCGTATTTTGGCAGACTCGCATTTTTACCATTTATATCTTTCGGGATATATTTGGGCTTTTTAATGGAATCTAAATTACTTTTAACTCCCTTCGCCCCAAATGGCAAAAGCATCCCCAAAGCCGCATTCATACTCGCTTCCTGCTGTTCTTTCGAGATCTTATTTCCAAACATATCTCGACCTGTAATCGCTTCGCTGAAGCCGTTTGTTGCGGTGAGGCCATATAAGCCTTTTTGTGATGTTTTCAACGCATCGAAAGACTTCTGTGATGTCTTGTAAATGTCTACTGCTCTGACTGCGGCGGACGTGGCTTGAGTCGTTTTATAAACGGCTTTTCCGCCTTTGAAAATGCGCCCTGCCCATCCGACAATCGGGATGTATCCTGCTGCGGCCATGCCTCCTGCGGCGACTCGCTGTCCTGCGGTGAGTTCTTCACCTGTGATCGGATCGACACCTGTTGCGGCACGTTTTGCATCGTTCACGCCTGTCAGTTCATTGACGATATTTCCTCCGTAATCAAGAGCTTTTTCATACCAAGGACGGTTGGCGAGCGCTTCTTGTTCCTTTGCGATCTTGCGGGCTTCTTCTTGATCTTTTTTGATTTTTAGATATTCAGAAGTTTGCTTCTCAATATCGCTTTTTGCCTTATAGATTTCGCTATTTTGATACGCTTTCTTGTCAAAATTCATAGGCGAAATGGATTTTCCGTCATTTGTCGCATTCATCATTTCTGCGTACAATGCCATTGTAGCCTTCTCCTCAGTCTCTGACAAAGCATATTCATCTTTTAGATTTTGATCAAGTTCTATTAAATCTTTAACCGTTTTCTTCCGTTCATCTTCCGCATCTGCAATCTTTTCGTCAAAGGTTTTACTATCAAATACCTCCAGAGAAATGAGGTCATCAATATCTTGAAAAATGGTTTTGAGAGCATTTTTTTGATCCTTTACAATACTTTTGGCATTTTTGATTCCCATATGTACAGCGTTGTCTAAAAAGTGTTCTTCTACAAAGGTGTCGCCGCCAAAGTTTGTATCATCAAGTGTCCCAGAAACACCTTCATGAAAGGCTTTTTGTTTATCAATGAAGCTAATAAACATGTCCACATTTCCGGCGAGTTCTTTGTAGAAGCTTTTAATGTTATCGGCACCTTTTCCAGTGAAGTCGTCACCGAGATTGGCAACACCTTGAAGTGCCTTTTTTAAATCTAACATTTGTTCGCGGAGTTCCTGATAGTGTTTTGCCCTTGTATCCATGGCACTGGTTAGTGCTTTTGCATCAAGTATCTTGCCCAGATTAAGCCACTCCCTCCATTATTGATCATAAAGTCTATTTTACCTTTCTCACTGAATTGGAAAAATAGGCTTTAAGTTGCAAAAAATCCAGTCTGTATATTTTTATACAGCAGAAAACAAGTGATAATTGAAATGATTTTACCTATTCAACAAAAAAAGTCAGTCTTCTAATTAGAAGACCGACTACCTGCTGTTTAGAAAAAGCGTTTAAGGCTTTTCTTGAGTGGAGGGATATCCAGCTCACCTTTTTCAAAGAATTTTTTCAATAAATATTTACTAAAGCCCGCTGCTTGTGTGTAAGTGATTTTACCAGGTAACGGTGGTTCATTGGTCACCGCAACATCAATGATCACAGGTTTATCAGATTGAAGTGCTTGATCAAAGGCTGGTGCTAGTTCTTCATGTGATGACACCGAGATTCCTTTACCACCGCATGCTTCTGCAAATTTTGCAAAATCAATATCTTCCAGCTCTATACCATAGTTGATGTTGCCTTTTACCTGTTGTTCATATTCAATCATACCAAGGTTGTTGTTGTTTAAGATCACAACGACAATTGGCAGTTTATATTTTACTGCCGTCACAAAATCTTGCATCACCATTGTGAAGCCTCCGTCACCACAGACAGCAATAGCTTGGCGGTTTGGTTCGTTTAATTTAGCTGATATAGCGCCAGGTAAACCACAGCCCATTGTGGCAAGCCAGCTGGAAATAATGAAATCCTGCTGCTTCATTTGGAAATGACGTGCCATCCATACCGTCACATTACCGACATCAACTGAAAGAATAGCATCATCATCGACCGCTTCTTCTAATCTAGCGATGACTTGCTGCGGTTTAAGCGGTGATGTGGCAATAGATTTTTCCTTATCCATTTCTTCTCGCCACTTCATCATATGCTCTGTGCAAGCTTCAAGGAAACCGCGCTGCTCTTTATATTCAATATAAGAGGTTAGTTCATGAAGACCAGTCTTACTGTCACTTACAATCCCCACTTCTACTGGATATCTTTTACCGATCTGATCCGGTTTGATATCCAATTGAATGGCAGGTGTGTCTTCCGGTAAGTAATCCCTATATGGGAAGGAGGTTCCAAGCATGATTAATAAATCGCACTCTTCCATCGCTTCATATGCCGGCTTCGTACCGATCTGACCTAGGTTTCCTAAAAAGTATGCATGCCTGTCTGGAACAACACCTTTTGCAGGAAGTGTAATGACGATCGGTGCAGCTGCCTTTTCTGCAAACGAAAGAAGTTCTTCTTTTGCATTTCTTAATCCTTTTCCTGCTAAGATGACTGGCTTCTTCGCATTGTTAATGAGTTGAGCAGCCTTTAGCAGTTGATCTTTCTTCGGCCGCACATCTCCCTCTACATAAAGAGGTGATGTATAAACGGGACTCCGCTTAATTTTCTGAGAAAATAAATCATCTGAGACAGTGAGAACCGCCACCCCTTTATGGGTATAAGCAGCTTTGATGGCTTGATTCAATAAGTCAGGCAGAGCTTCTGCTGTCTGTACTTGCTGATTAAAGACAGCAACATCGTCAAACATCCGCTCTAATTTGATTTCTTGAAATGCATCTCTACCTACTTCAGTTGAGGCAACCTGCCCTGCTATCGCTAATACAGGTGCACCGTCCGCTTTTGCATCGTATAGTCCATTTAATAAGTGGACAGCACCTGGCCCAGCAATTGATAAACAAACTCCAAGTTTGCCTGTTAGTTTCGCATCAGCTGCTGCTGAAAGTGCTGCCACTTCTTCATGTCTTGTTTGTATAAATTGAATTTTGCTTGATTCATGCCTTAGTTCTTCGATTAATTCGTTAATACTGTCGCCGGGCATTCCATAAATATGTTTCACGCCCCACTCTTCCAGTAGCGCTGTTACTTCTTTTCCTGCGGTTCTTTGCGGCATGTGAGAAAACTCCTTTTTTCTTACTCCATACCACCGCACCCTTTTGATCAAACGTTTCAACTTGCTCTTGTTACTTTTTAAAGTGATATGGAAGAGTGGCGACAACAATATCCCGTTTCCATAATAAACGGAATCTTAATAAGAAAGCAGATTGATTATGCAAAATGGTGTGCCATCTTTTTTTCGGAATAAATTGAGGGACGAGCACCATCACTCTATATTGATGTGCATTTGCTTTCGCTTCAATCGTTTCAAGAAATTTATCAAGCGGGTGAATGAGACTTCGATAAGACGAATGTAAAATCACCAGACGCACATCACTATTCAGCTTTTCCCAATCAGCTTCAATTTTCTTGTCTTTCTCTTTATCAAACGATACATGAACCGCTATGACCTGGTCTGATAAGGATTTTGCATATTGCACAGATTGTTCGACGACACGTGTGACACCTGCTATTGGGACGATGACCACATTTCCTTTGATTTCGACAGGCTCGGTTTCATTCAATAAACGTAATTGTTCTCCAACAGACAGATAATGTTTCTTAATAGAATAAAAAATAAATAGAACAATTGGCATGAAAACAAATACTGGCCATACAAGATGGAACTTGGTCAAAATGAGAATCATGAAAACCGTAAATGAAATAAGTGCTCCTACGATATTGATAGGCATTTTCACTTTCCATCCCTGTGGTTTTTCACGAATCCACTTTACACACATACCTGTCTGAGACAAGGTAAATGGAATAAACACACCGACAGCATAAAGTGGAATGAGGTGTTCCGTTTTCCCATCAAATAGCCAAATGAGCAGCATAGAAGCTACGCCTAAAAAGATAATACCATTGGAATAACCGAGCCGATCTCCTCTCACTGTAAACATGCGCGGCATATATTTATCTTTTGCTAAGTTGACAGCCAATAATGGAAAAGCTGAAAAACCTGTGTTTGCCGCTAATATTAAAATTAAAGCTGTGACAGCTTGAATGACATAGTAGAAAAATGTCCGTCCAAATGTGTCTGATGCAATCTGTGACACAACCGTTTCTTCTGGCTTTGGCGAGATGCCAAAACCAAACGCAAGCAATGTCACTCCTACAAATAGAACGGCCAGTAATCCCCCCATCATCAATAAAGTTCTCGCTGCATTTTGTGCAGCTGGTTTTTTAAAGGATGGAATTGTATTAGAAATCGCTTCAACACCAGTTAAAGCAGAACAGCCAGACGAAAATGCCTTTAATAAAAGAAATAACGTGATGCCTGATACATGTGTGCCAAATGCTGTATGTTCAGGTGCTGGCGGCACTTGCCCAGTTAATAGTTTAAACCCGCCCACCCCAATTAAAATGAGCAATGAAAAGACAAATAGGTACACAGGATAAGCCAAAATAGATGCCGACTCTGTCAGTCCACGAAGGTTTAACACCATAATCACTAGGACCAATACGATTGAGATCATGACATGATATGGATATAGAGCTGGAAAAGCCGATGTGATCGCATCGGTCCCAGCAGAAATGCTCACTGCTACGGTTAAAATGTAATCGACGAGTAATGATCCGCCCGCAACCAGCCCTGGTTTTTCACCTAAGTTTCTGCTGGAGACGACATACGCCCCGCCGCCTTCTGGATAAGCATAAATAATCTGGCGATAAGATAGAATTAACGCCATTAAAAGAATTAATACACAACCTGCAATCGGGAGTGAGTACCAAAACGCTGCCGCACTAACAACTGATAGAACAATCAAGATTTGTTCTGTACCGTATGCGACTGACGACAATGCGTCTGATGACAATAATGCCAAAGCTTTGATTTTTGATAGTTTTTGTTCTCCTGCTGCCTGTGATTTTAATGGTTTACCAATTAAAATACGCTTCATCAAACTGTACATGTGATGCCCGCTCCTTTAGTGTCAAACGATTTGAGTTACAAAATTTGGATCGCCAAAAAGACACAGAGGCAATAGAATGCCCCTGTGCCTATTGTTTAGATCACAGGTTGGTCTTTGCTCTCTTTAACGCTTACGAGGTTAGCTGACGGATTCGGGCGCATGAGATTTTGCCCTACCTTAAAAGGATTCACCCCACGTGGTGTTTTATACCACCACAATTGGTTCCCCCGCTCATCGAAATGATTCAGCGATTGGTCTTTTATAAAAGAGATCATACTCCCGTTTGACACCAAAGTAAAGAGATTTTTTCAAGGTCTTTTGATCGTTTAAAACTCAGTCTTTTTACGGTTTTTTCGTACGAAATAGACAATCATTAAAAGCACAAAAAGGATGAGTGCAGCGATACACACAAAGTAAATCCAAGACTCGCTGCTGCTTTGTTTTTCACTTGTTTTCAGACTGCTCGATGTGCTACTGACGGATTGATGATTAGTAAACACGTCTTTGTTTTTACTCTCTATTGCAACTGTTGCTTTTTCTGTATTTGTTTGAAGAAATTGTATTACTTCATTTGACACGTTAGCTTCAGCTGCAGTCATTCCTGAAAAGACTGTCATTATCTGTTCTTTATTCCAAACAGATGGCTGCGTCCATACAATTCGAGCCGTTGTTTCATTGATCATGCCGAAAGAAGATACATCATACTGATCCTTTTTCACCGGAACAACGAGATCGGCTGCTTTTTCTTTCAGAAGAGAGAATGTTTGAATGCCTCCGATGAAAATGAGAGGGTGATTTTTCAATTGTTCATTTGTCACTTGAGATGCTTTCATTAAATGATATTGAGCTACTTCTGGCTGACTAAAGGATTCCGTCAACATGGCCATTTGATTGATTGTTTCACGTTTGATTTGATCTGGTATGATGATCAATGTATTTTTCGAAGTGAACGGGAGCGGCCATGTGGCTAAATCTGGCTTTTCACTCGTTGTTCCTTCTGGTATTTGTAAAGAGCTATTTTTTTCAATGAATATCCAGCCTTCTTCATCCGTATGTCTGCAGGATTCCATGTTTTTAAAACCACTTGTGACAAATTGCAAATCAATATATTCATTTTTTTGAAGTATCTTTGAATCTACTGGAATCGAGACATGATAGAATCCATTCGCATCTTTGTTGCCTAGTTTTGTTAATGGTACGTCGTGCGGTTCGTCATTGATCATAACAGTTAACCGTTCTGTTTTGCTTGCTGCTGTATCAGATTTTTTGAATGAAAGATTGAGCTTTGCACCTGATTTTTGGTTAGCCAGTAGCGCTTTAGGATAATAGTAGTGGTCGGATGCCGTCTTGTTGGTCCCAACCGTGACATCATCTCCGCCAAAATCTTTCAAACGAATCTTGTGAGATGGTTTAGACGTTTGAGCTGCAGCTTTTTGAAGCACTAGGTCTGTTCCAGTCAGTTGATCCGTTAATTCTGACTGAGTTAGAACATTGATTTTTTCAGCGATTGTCACAGGCTTTTCCGCTGTCACAAATAGAATGGGCTGTTTTGTTTTCTTTGCTGTCAAAGTTCTCATCGCTAACGTAAGATGACTGCTTTTCGTTTTAATTCCTGCAGCTTGTTCAATCGTTTTCATCCGTCCATCCCAGCTTCCTATAGCTCCCACAGCAATCGTTGGGTGAGCCACTTGCTTGATGTCCTTTTCTTGGATAAGTTTGATCTCTTTTTGGCGATCTTTGTTTTTCAACGTACGGTATACTTTGATGGCTGCTTCTAATTCAGCTGCATCCGGTGAATTAGGAATTACAATGTCTGTCTGTTCTTTCTGATCACCTGTTTGAATAAAAGGTGATGGAAAGCTATCTAATGTGAAATCTTTTGTCTGGATTCCTTTGAATGTAAGTTCACTTTCAGGATACACTTTTAGCCAATTAGCAGGTGTCTCTTGGTTGATACACACGCCTTCTTTTAAAACACCATAAAATGTGACCTGAATGCGGTGAGTACCTTTTTTCAATTGTGCTTTGTTCAACTTGATTTGAATCGACTTTTTCTGGTTTTTCCCTGATACAGGGATGGTCTTTTCGATCTCTCCATCAATCATAACAGTGAATGAGGAAGGTGAAATCAATAATGGTGAAGCCTCTATATTGAACGTCAATGTGCTTGACTCTGTTTTTTCCTGATCCACTTGATAGGTAAATTCAGTGCGGTCTTCTTGCCCATATAAGGTCACTACGTCTTCTGATAGATGCTGCGTTTTTGTTTTGCTTTCTTTTGAAGATTGAACCCAATCATCTTTGACTTGAACTCGGTTGGATTGCGCCATTGCTTGACCTGCCATGAAAAAAGGCTGGATCGCTAAGGATAATCCTAATATATAAATCAACCATTTTAACGATTTCAATATGTCACCCGCTTTTCTTTTGTTGTTGATTGTAACGCTCGGTTTTGTACCATTTCACTTCTTGTTTCAATAATCGACTTTTCGCCTCTACACATAAGGAGTACACAACAAGCGCAATCCATACTTGGGAATAGGTAAAGTACATGAGAACGACAATGAGAATATTTTGTTTGGTCAGCTCTGTTTTCTCTATGCTTAACGTAATCATCACTTCTGTTAAAAAGAGGAAGAAGGCTAATCCCCATAGGATGAGTGCCACAGCTCCCACAGATAAGTGAAGATCAACGAATAAGTTTACGATAAAAATGCCGTTGGAGAGCAGTACACCAAAGAAAAATAAGAAATACGTAAAGAAAAAATAAAATAAATCGAAAATCATTCGTTTTCGTTTTAATTTCATAAACTGTCTTAAAAATTTGAGCACAACATATTGGTTGCCTCTAGCCCAGCGTGTTCTCTGCCGCCACCAGACTTTCCATGTTTCAGGCTCTTGTTCCCATGTAATCGCAGCAGGAAAGAACCGAATCACATAGCCCAGATTATACACACGAATTGTTAATTCAGTGTCTTCAGCTAGTGCATGGACATCCCAGCCGCCAAGCTCTTCTAAAATGTGCCGGCGGATCGCAAAGTTGGTGCCTGGTATCGTCGCAATGCCAAACCATTTCCATCTCCCGCCTTGCGCCATCCACTGGAAGCAGATCGTTTCTATGTTAATGAATTTTGTCAGGAGGTTTTTGGCTGCATTGATGACCCTGAATTTCCCGACAACAGCACCTGCTTTAGGATCATTCAATAATCCAAGAACCAAATGGTAGACGGCTTTCTTTTCAGGCATATTATCTGCATCGTATACACAAATAACGTCTCCTGTCGAAGCCTTCAAGCCTTCATTCAGTGCAGTAGATTTCCCCTTCCCTGCAAATGGCGGCTTTGTTTCAATCATATGGACATGATCGTATTGCTCACTAAATGATTGCACAATCTCCCCTGTACGATCAGAGGAATTGTCATTAATCACAATGATTTCAAGAAGGTGTTTGGGATAGGATAACTGGACCATGGCTTTTAGCGTCTGCCGAATGACCACTTCTTCATTATGTGCTGGAATGAGAATGCTGACGGTCGGCAGATCTTTCCCTTGTTTCGTCCATTTAGGCAGCACTTTTTCGTAAGTTAAATAGTGCTGAAAGCCTCCCTGCATCAGAAACATATGATATAGGAGCATGATCCAAATCAGTATTAATGATAGGTAAAATAAGATATCAGCCACCTGATTTTCTCTCCTTAAAGATCCGTTTTTTCATCGTCAGCCTTAAATACAATGTGTAAAAAGCAAATGCCACAATAAAGAGCAGCACCACCATTGTGAGTATTCGAAGCATATTTTCCATCCCGCTTCGTTTGTTTGTTTTTGGTTCAGCTATATTGGATTGCTCTATTTGAATCTGTCCATTTCCTGCTGTTTTGATCTGGACATTCTGAGTTTGAACAGTCTGTTTTGTTTTCTTTAAATCTAGCCATTCACTAGAAGGGATCGCATCCATTTGTGTGATTACATCTTGCAGCCCATCTATCCCCGCTTCCACATCATAGGACAGCCCAATGGCGGCGGATTGGATATGCTGCAAGGATTGAATTGTTTGCTCAGTCAGTATGTTTGCACCTTCTTGGTCAGACGCTGTATCTATAGACTGTTCAGGATATAAAGTCATGCCATGAAGCATGGCGGGTGTCGACAAAAATGGTGATGCACTTCTTGTTTTCCATGTACGGTCTGAGAGCTGCACCTGCCCAAATAGACTGGACATATGGCGGGAAATCACTTCATAGCCTTGCAGGGAAATGGCGTCATTTGGCACTTCAAATGCAAGCGGATATAACCCCTGCTGCGCGAGCAGTTCAATGCCTTTTGTCAGCTTTTCTTCTGTATAGATGGCTTCTTGATGTTGATTGGATGTGATATACGCATTAAAATCTTTTTCATTCGGAAAAAAGCTTTTGTTCAGCTGCTGATCAGCTTTCTCTGGTTCATTTGACGTAACGGGCTGATCGTACTTTACATCCCAGAATTCAAAGCCTTTACCCGACTCCTCCGTTCGATACGTACGGCTAAACCCGTGAAGAACGACACTAGCTCCATTGCTTTGCAATTGTTTTAACACGTGGACAAGTTTAGGCCGGTCACTGAGCGTCACTTCATCTCCCGTTGCTGGATCAATCCATATAGGGGTCACCGCCAGCAGAAAAGGGATATGGCGAGCTGTTACGTATCGTCCAAGTTTAAGTAACTTCTTCTCATCCGTGACAGGGTTAATCTTCCCAATCTGTAAGTACTTTGTCGTCGTTTGATTAGAAGCCGGCAGGAGACTTTCCAGCACCTCTGCAAGCAGCTTGTCGTGCTGAAGGATATTTAGCATTCCGATATATGCCGCACCTTCTTTTGTTTGAATCACAAATGGCTGTTCAGCTTGATTTTTCTTCAATAAGAATTTACGTTGCAGATCTGCACCTTGAACCGTCTGAGCTGTGATTCCTCTCTCTAGCTGACGGTATTCTTGATCATCAGTATCTTTGATTTGACTGATGTGATCTTGTTTGTGAAGAGTAAGCTTGGAGAATGGACGAAGCTGTTCCGCATTGTATCCTATTGCGATTAAGCGTTTTGATTCGTTTATGAGACGAATGGTTTGTGCTTTCAACGTTCTCTTTTCTTCACCTATATAGATAACTAGCTGAGAGTCATTGAGGTTCTTTTCAGTGATTTGTTCATCAGATAAAATGGTCGTTCGTGTGGAAAAATGCCCCACAAGTACATCAAGCATATGAACAGTTGGCGTTGTCTCACCTGATTGTGTGGAATAGACGATGAGGGTCCTTGACTCTTTCTCAAGTGCACCGGCTGATGTACTGTCTTTGATCGAAAGCATAGAGAAAAGAACGATTAACAAACAACATTTCGTCAAAACATTAAAGTTCATTCATCATCATCTCGTTTTCTAGTTCTTCTAAAAATTGCTCTGGTGTCCGATAGTCCGAGCTGCTTGTTAAATGACAGACATGAAAAGTTAAGGTCACTTCACGACCATTTAGCAGGACATGCGTTTGCAGTTTATCCTTTAGCTTTTCAAGAACGATCGAGACGTTTTCTGCAGGTGTGTGAGTGAGCAGCAGCCCGATTCGTTCTTCGGATAATCGAAATTTCTTATCGGTTTCTCTCACACTTTCGCGAATTTTCATACTGAGTTGCTGGAAAAGATGCTGCATTTCTTTTTCTCCATATAATGTTTTGAATTCCGCTGAGTAGTGCATATGAAGAAGGATAAAGACGAATGGCTGTTTATATCGTTCTGCTCGTTTCATTTCCTCAGATAACTCGAGCCTCATCCGCTCTGCATTGTCAAATCCTGTGGTTGAGTCAATCGCTACAAATTGTTTGATGGCCCTCTTTTGTTGGTCAATGGTGTAACGCATCGTTTTTATTCGCTCATGCACGTTTCCAGCAGAAATAGCAAAAAAGAGAAGTGCCACGCCCCATATCACGACATCTTGCAACGTTTGATGAGAAAAGAGTGAATTTGTGTGACCGAGCTCTGTAAAGAACATCCCGCTTCCTATAAAGAACAAAATCAACAAAGTAAAAACCAATGCTGGCAAAATACCAAATAAAATGCCGCATCCTATCACGACAAATGTGAGTGTGATGATCATGACACTCTCCGCATCACGTCCATTCAAGTAGCCCATAAATAAAATGAGTCCCGCAAACGTGAGGAGCAGCGTATAATACGTGCGATAGGTGTTACTGAATAACCTTTTCATTTAGAAGCTCCCTTTCTGCAATTAGAGGCAATAAATTATCAAATGAGTGTGTATCTTTTTCGTTCATATAGCCTCCGTAATAAGGCTTGAGAGGATCTTGGATTTGCAGCTCTTTCATTCGGTGATAGACGTCTTTTGCAAAATCATCTTCTCCTTGTTTGAGTGCATATAAGATCACCAGTGCATAGACTGAAGGCGATTCATACGTCACTGCTGGCTGTAATGTGCTCAGTTTATATCGTCCATACAGTTTTCCTTCCTTTTGGAAGTTGGTTTTCAGCCATTTCATGATGACTGATGTATCAACCTGTGCACGTTCGGCATAAAGAGCCGTATAAAGCTGGTCGATCAAGTTGATTTCCTGATCAAATGAGTAGACTTTCTTCGCTATGTCATAGGATTTTGGAAAAAATCCTTTTTGTCTCGGTGCATTTTTTAGAATGGCCAATTGGCTGTTCATCATTTGTTCTGTGAATAGGTGGAGGGATACTAGTTCTTTGATTGCTTTTGGGTCAATATATGAAAGTGTGATTGTATGTGAAGTTTGCTTTGTCGATGCATCATAATAGTCGGTCAACATACCCTTGAACATGTTTTTGTCTTTTAACGCTTTTGCGATTTTTTTGGCTGTGGTTTGATACACTGACTTCTGCCACAATTGATCTGCTTTTTGAAGTGCTGTTACTACACGTAAGTCATCAACTAAAGCATTGACTTTGCTTTTTTGATGAGATTCGATTTGCCAGCTAAGAAGATCATGTTCCAGTAAGAATTGAGTGCGCAGGACGTCTACCTGTTGATCAAAAGATCTTTGATCTTTTTTTCTAACAAGATAATCCATCCAAAGTCCGAGCGATTCTGATAAGTAAGTAGGCTGTTCCGCAAGCGAGGTCTGAATCATGCCTTGGTTTGTCATTAAGTGGTGAGTCATAAAGTACTCTCCTGACAATACTGGCTTTGCAGGTTCTGGTTGAGCTGAATGTTGCTGCTGTTTCCAGGTACATCCGCCTAGTAGAATGACAATGAGTATAGCGATAGCTGTACGATGTATGGGTTTATCCATTCGTGTCCCCTTTCAATCCCTGTTCTCTCTAAGCATCTAACGATTTATTATAGAGCGTTTCTGTTTAAATGAAAATAAATATTTTATACCAAATTACGAGTCTTTTCGCTTACATATTCCCATTTACAGAAAAACAACATGTCAAAATACTCGAACAAACAAAAAACCCATGCGAATTTACATGGGTTTTTACACAACTATTGATCTAATTTTAGTTTCTTCAATTGTTCTGCAAGTGCGTTATTGATTGGTTCTTCCACTTTCTTTTGTTTCTTCATATATTTAGACACATCGTGCTTACTGGCTCGTTTTTGATTGGATTGTGATTTACGTTTTTCGAAGACAGACAGTTTCTCTCTATGACCACAAACACAGGCAAATATTTTGCCATCGCCTTCCCCGCGCAGCTCAAGCTTTTTATGACAGTTCGGGCAGCGTGCATTTGTTTTCTTTGCCACATTTTTTCGATGTCCGCATTCTCTATCCTGACAAACAAGCATGGTGCCGTTTTTCCCGTTCACTTTTAACATGAGTTTTCCGCAGTCAGGACAATGTGTGCCTGTCATGTTGTCATGCTTAAAGGTTTGGTTCGTTTGTTTGATTTCAGATACGGCTTGTTTTGCATATGACTTCATTTCACTCATGAATTGAGAAGCTTTCAATTGGCCTTTCGCAATTTTAGAAAGCTTTTGTTCCCATTCCGCTGTTAACGCAGGTGACTTTAAATCTTCAGGTACTAAAGAAAGCAGCTGCTTCCCTTTCGATGTGATGAAGATGTCTTTGCCTTTTTTCTCAATTAAGAAGCTGTTAAACAGTTTCTCAATGATATCAGCTCGAGTTGCCACTGTCCCCAATCCACCCGTTTCGCCAAGGGTTTTCACTAAGTCCTTTTCCTTGTTCTGCATAAATGCAGACGGGTTCTCCATGGCAGATAAAAGGGTCGCTTCGTTAAAACGAGCAGGAGGTTTCGTTTCGCCTTTTGTCTCTTTTAATTGGCGTACGTCAAGTGACTGCCCCTCTGTTAATGCCGGCAAGTGCTGATCTGCTTCGGCTGATTCCTCGTCTTCATAGGAATCATCGTACACGGCTTTCCAACCGGCTGATTGCACAATTTTTCCTTTCGCTGTGAATGTCTCACTGCCGATCTTGGCGATCACTGTTGTTTCCTCATATTCAAAAGGGGTCATCAGTACAGCGAGGAATCGTTTGGCAATGAGGTCATATAATTTACGCTCTTTATCACTTAATGCACCCGGATACAGCTCTTCCTCGGTTGGAATGATCGCATGGTGATCTGACACTTTGGCATCGTTGACGAAGCCTTTATGTGCTTTAATGCCTGATTGTAGAATGCGATTCACATGCTGCGCGTAAGGTCTAACGTTCATTCCTTTGAGTCGATCTTTTAATGTGGGAACGATATCTGCCGAAATAAAACGTGAATCTGTACGCGGGTACGTCACAAGCTTATGCTGTTCATACAGACGCTGAAGTGTAGACAGTGTTTCTTTTGCTGAAAAACCGTAGCGTTTATGGGCATCACGCTGCAATTCTGTCAGGTCATATAATCCTGGAGCAAAGGATTTTTTCGCTGTTTTTTTCAGTGCATCAATCACTGCAGGTTTTCCTTTACAGGCTGCCAAGCGCTCCTTCACTACATCCTCTTGGAATGTACGGTTTTGTTTTGTCTTTGCATCCTGCCAAGTCAGCGTCAGTCCGTCTACTTGTGCAGTCAGCCCAAAGAACGGCTTCGGCTGGAATTGCTGAATGTCTTCCTCTCGCTTGGCGATCATAGCAATCGTTGGCGTTTGCACACGTCCACAGGATAACTGCGCATTGAACTTCGTTGTCAGCGCTCTTGTTGCGTTGATCCCTACAATCCAGTCGGCCTCTGCACGCGCAACCGCCGAGCGATACAGGTTATCATACTCTCTGCCGTCTTTTAATCGTTTGAACCCTTCTTGAATGGCTTTGTCTGTAACAGACGAAATCCATAGACGTTTTAGAGGCTTTTTCACATGGGCTTTTTCAAGAATCCACCTTGCCACAAGCTCCCCTTCGCGTCCTGCATCTGTTGCGATGACAATGTCTTTTACATCTTTTCTCGCCAGCTGCGCTTTGACCGCTTGGAACTGTTTCCCTGTCTTTTTCATCACGACAAGCTTGAGTGGTTCTGGAATAATTGGTAAATCCTCTAGACGCCAGGATTGAAATTCTTTCCCGTAGCCTTCTGGATCAGCCAGTGTCACCAAGTGGCCAAGCGCCCACGTGACAATGTATTGATCTCCTTCTAAGAAACCATTTCCTTTTTTATGACACTTCAGCACACGTGCAAGGTCACGCCCTACTGAAGGTTTCTCTGCTAATACAACTGTTTTTGACACTAGATTTCACATCTCTTTCTTCTATCCATCCTTTTATTATAGCAGACGTGGAGATGCGGTTCTAATGACGGATTATTTCTTCAATCGTTTAATGATTTCGTTTGTGACCTCTTGTGTTTGATAAGCTCCGCCGATATCTGCCGTTAAAAAGCCGTCTGCTGTGACAGATTCAATCGTATCGAGAAGGTGTGTGCCTAATTCTTCCTCTCCGAAATGATCAAGCATGAGTTTAGCGGTCCAGATTTGTCCGATAGGGTTTGCGATCCCTTTTCCAGCGACATCTGGTGCTGATCCATGTACTGGCTCAAACATGGATGGATATTTGCCATTTACATTGATATTGGCTGCTGGTGCGACGCCAATACTACCCATTATGGCGGCACCAAGATCCGTCAAAATGTCACCAAATAAATTGCTGGCTACGATGACATCGAATTTCTCTGGTCTTGTGACAAAGAAGGCTGAGAGCGCATCAATGTGCTGAGAATCTGCCGCCACATTAGGGTAGTCCTTTTTGACGTCTTGAAACACTTCATCCCAAAATGGCATGGTATGCACGATGCCGTTTGACTTTGTTGCACTTGTTACATGCTTTCGTCTCTTTTCTGCTAATTGAAAAGCAAAACGCATCGCACGTTCTGTCCCTTTTCTAGAGAAGACGGCATTTTGAATCGCAAGCTGATCCTCCCCTTGATAAATCCGGCCCCCAATTTCACTATATTCGCCTTCTCCATTTTCTCTTACAACTAGTAGATCGAAATCTTTTGGCTGAGCAAGCGGAGAACGGATGCCCTTTAGCTGTTTTGCCGGTCTTACGTTAATCACCTGTTCAAATTCCCGTCTAATTTTTATGAGCAGTCCCCAAAGCGAGATATGATCAGGCACTAAGTTGGCATCACCGACAGCCCCTAAGAAAATACTGTCAAAGGCTTTCAGTTGTTCCAATCCATCCTTTGGCATCATCTCGCCATGCTCTAAATAGTATTCGCAGCTCCACGGAAAATCCTGAAAAGAAAAAGTCAGACCGCCATGCACCTCTGATATCGCTTTCAAAACACGTACTGCTTCTGGTACAACTTCTTTTCCTACCCCATCACCAGGTATGGTCGCAATCGAAAAGTGTTTCATTGTATTCTCCCCCTTATGAATGGTCGACCGTCGACCGATTAAATTGAGTTTACTAAAGAGTTCATGTTCTTTCAATAAACAAAAAGACGCTTTTTGATCAAAGCGCCTTTTTGTTCTGCAACTGTAATGGGACTGACTGTTTTTTTCTACCTGCTCCTTTTTTATCTGAAAGAAGCAATCCTCCCAAAGTCAGAGCTGTTCCGAGCAGTGACATGAAGGTCAATCTCTCATGGAGAACGATCATTGAAATGACCATCGTGATGATTGGAACGCCATAAATGTAGATACTCGATTTCACCACACCGATCGTCTTCACGGAAAAGCTCCATGTCAGAAAACAAATAGCAGATGCAAAGACGCCTAAAAACAGCAAGTGGAAGGCAAACGATGGATTCGTCAACCGCTCCCAGTCTAAACGAATCTTAAAATGCCAGATCAGTGGAATCATCCATAACAGCCCGTAAAAGAAGACACGTCTTGTCACCTGAATAATATGGTAGCCATAATTGATCATTTTCGATAAAATGGAATAAAATGCCCAGACAATGGTAGCCATAAATGCTAAAGCATCGCCGAGTGGATTCAATTGGAATGTCGTCATCCCGTTCAAGCTAATCAGCACAATTCCCGTCATCGCAATGAAAAAACCGATAAAAAACCGGCTATGTAGCGGCTCATCTTTTAATAAAAAATAAGACAATAGAAAAGAGAAGAATGGGACAACGGAGCTGATAACACCTGCATTCGAAGCGAACGTATAGGTAAGTGCAACATTTTCTAAAAAATAGTATAAGACCACACCGCATAACCCTGCGAGCGCAAACATCCCTTCATGCTTTCTATGCTGCACCTTCATGGTGACTGGATAAATGATCATCAGGGCAAGGTACCCAAGGAAAAAACGAAAAAATAAAATCTCTGTTGGAGAAAAAGCCGTTAATAATATTTTGGTTGATATAAAGGTAGATCCCCATAAAAAAATGGTGAGCATGGCTGCTAGATGACCAAGAAGCTGTTTATTTTTCATTTTGCTGTTACCTGCTTTGCAAAAATTTGCTGATACTGCCCTGGCGTAAGCCCAATAAATTCCGAAAAGAAATGAGTCAAATGACTTTGATCAGAAAATCCAGCGGCAGCAGCTACATCTATTGGCTTCATTCCTTGGGCGAGAAGTTCCTTCGCATAGTTCACCCTGATTGTCTGTAAATAACGATACGGCGTAATTCCTCTGAACTTTGTAAAAGCACGCAGCAATGAATATTTGTTCATGGACACAAGCTCACCTAAGTCATCTAACGATATATTTTCCGTGAGATGTGTTTCAATATATTGCTGTACGTCTTGGACTTTTTGTTCATTGGCATTGGCTGCTGATGCTTTTTCCTCTGGTGTATCAGAATAGGTTTCGATCAATTGCTTCATCAAAAAGTAAAAGGCTTCCTGTTTATTCAAAGCAGGAGCTTCTTCTGTGATCATTTGATGAAGATCATATAATTGCTTTGCTAGTTCACTTTGTGAAACCACAGGGGCTTTAAAATGCGGCTTGTGCTGAAAGACCTTCTCCAGCACCTCTGGTTCAATATTTAAGCTGCGATAATCTAGCGGCATGTGATCAAATTGTTCACATGCGTGGTTATCGTACGGATTGAAAAGAAGGATATCTCCTTTTTCAATGATGTATTCTTGATTTTGGCAGAACATACGTCTTTGACCGCCTTCAATAAATCCAATCACATAGTATGGATGAAAATGTTTTGGGAACTTTTTGATGATGGCATGAAAGCGATACGCCTCTATTTGCAAGTCCTGGTCAAAATGGACTGTTCGTTCCTCTAGTATTCTCATGTCGATCCCCTCTTTTCACTGAGCTGATCATTAGTGTAGCACACCCTTTTTCTCTAGGATTGTACGATATTGACTTTTCGATGCAGGCTTGCCTAGAGGGAAGAACTTGGATAACATGAGACAAAAGATGATGTACAAAAGAGGGAATGATGGGATGAATTCATTCGAGATGGAAAGACCAGCACCTTATCACATGCAATTTTATGAACAGTTGAAGCAAATGATTTTTGATGGCCAGTTTCAGCCAGGAGAGCGCATCAATGAAACACAGCTTGCCAAACAATTTGGCGTAAGCCGATCACCGGTCAGAGAGGCGATGAGGCTGTTAGAAAAAGACGAACTTTTAATCGCGGATCATCGATCAGGCTATTCCGTCTATACGTTAACAGAGCGAGATGTCGAGGAACTCTATCAAGTCCGAATGGCTTTAGAAACGCTTGCCGTTAAGCTTGCCTGCAAAGAAGCCACAGATAGAGAAATAGATGACATTGAACAGGTGCTCACGAAGGCAGACGAAGCGATCAAACAGCAGCTGCCATCTCAGGATATCGTTCAGTTACACGAAGCGTTTCATCAAACAATCATACAAGCCAGTCACAATCACCGTTTATCTAAACAATTAAATCACGTGAATGCGCTCATTCATTATTGCCGCATCTTTCATTTTAGCGGCGGGGCTCGTGCTGAAACCATTCAAAGAGAGCATGCAGCCATCTATTCTAAAATAAAAAAGCGCCACTCCACAGAAGCCGTTCAAGCAATGACGGAGCATTTATTACATGATGTGGCGCATTTAAAGCAAGTACTCTCTGAAACAACCGAAAAGTAACGCGTGTCATTTCCCATTTTTTAAGCATTCGTTGAACATATTTTGAATTTTTCGTAGATTTCCGCATGTCCAGGCGATCTTTCGTTTATATTAGAAGATGAGAAACTAGCTTTTATACAGGAGGATTTGTATATGCATACAAGTATCAGCCGTCTGAGACAGGCGGGTTTTATTGAGGGTATGTCTCTTTTAACCCTTCTTTTAATTGCCATGCCTCTAAAATATTTTGCGGATATTCCGATGGCGGTCACCATTGTGGGCTCTCTTCATGGCGCATTGTTTGTGATCTATATGCTCATTTTGGCATATGTGACATTTAAAGTTCGCTGGCACTTGAAATGGTCCATCGCCGGATTCTTTGCGGCATTCATTCCTTTCGGCAACTTCGCCTATGATAAGGTGCTTCGCCAGTATGATACAAAAGCTTAATCAAAAGGGCTAAAACGACATTCGTTTTAGCCCTTTTTCTACACGCTGACGTATTTTTTAAATCGATGCATATTTCACAATGGCTGCTTGACGTGTCATTTCGTGATATGCCACCCATAATTCATCACCTGGCAGTACGCTAGTGATCGGATCGATTGGCTGTTTCACTTCATACATCACGCCATCTCTCTCAATCTGAATGATCGCTAACGGCTGGTTGCCGATGACACCGGAAAATGTGACATGGGTCACTTTTGCACTTCCTTGTTTCTCTTGCATAAGACTGATTTCTTTATCCAGCTCTTCTTGTTTTGTCTGCATCGTGATTTGAGTTCCTGGCGCGACCTCCATATGGTCAGGGATGAATTGACTGACCGTTTTTGTGATGGATTGATCTCCGCTAGAAACCGTCACATCCAGCATAATAGGCTTCTGATCATGAATTGTGACTGGATATTGCTTCACCCGTTGGATCGTTCCTGTTAATGTCACGTCTTTCCCCGAACGATTCCGCACTTCATGCCCATAGGCTGCCATTTTCAACTGACCGCTTATGTCAACGAGATCGGCTTTTTCTCCTGTTCTAAACTCAAAACCAGCGGCTTGAATCATCGGAATGGTATACCTTTTCTGATCTGCTTCAAATGTAAGTGATAAGACGGTGCCTCGTCCTACGGTTCCATATGATTCTATGTTTCTTAAAATAGCGCCTTTGATGAACTTTGGCTCGCTTGGCTGCGAGAAGTCATCCTCTTTTAAGAGCATCGCCTTTTTCTTTTTCGGATTGTAAAGAATAGCGATACGCTGACCCGGCTGCGGTATCTGAGTATAGGATACAACCGTTTTAACCGCCTTCTCGATATTTCTCCCATCATATTGAAATTGAAGCTGCATGTTGACCAGCGGCTGTTCGTTGATGTAGGTACCCGTTTCTTTGACAGATACAATATTGGCTTCTAATGTGACACTGTCTTTTATCTTGTTCTTTCTCACCAGCCTCAAAATCGGTGGCAGGAAGATCGCTAGCACAAATAACAGCAGTGGGATAAAGAGCCATATCGCCCAGTTGAGAATGAGTGGTCCGCCCTTCATGACATATTGTATAAAGGTGTCAACAGACGTTTGGTGGGCTGGACTGGCATTTTCGATTGAGATGACCTTTTGCAAAGGAAATTCCTTTAGCTGTTTGCTTTTCGTCTCAAATGCCCCCGTTAATTGGTTGCCAAGTGAATAATAGAGCCAATTGCTCTTCACATTTTTATGAAAAGAGAGATCTTCTTTTTGTAAAGATTCATATGACAACGACTGAGACAGCTTGCTGGCAGACGTCGCCTTATTCGTGCGATGATTATAAATATAACCAGTCAGCTTGCCTTTTGCTTCGTCCTTTGCTGTCGAGCCTAAAAGAAGAACTTCTTCTTCATTCAGCTGGTAGATAAAAGTTTGGTAAATTGGTTTTGGTGTTGGGACGACTTCCCCAAGCCTTCCCTCTGCATTCACTTTCCTTGGTCTTTTTGGATAGTTGGCTTCGACAGCGACAGCCACGTTTTGTGATGATCCGATCGTTTTTTGCAGCTGCTGCACGACTTTATCTTCGATGAGGCTGAACGGTTCTGCACTTTTGGAGACATAGACCCCAAGCTGATGCTTCTCATTTGAGATTCCGCTGACATACGCCTTTTGGTCATTTTTCAAAGTCAATTCAAACATAGGGAATGGGGTCTGCCCTCTAAAAGAATTCATGACGACATCGATGGAAACAGTTCTTGCTGGCAGCTTCAGCTCGTTGAGATTGTGGACATGAAACTGACCATTCTTTAGCTCACCGAGGACCGCAGCAGCGCCTTCCATTTCTCCTGTAAACACAAGACGTCCATTCCATTGATATGTATTCGTTTTTAAAAATGAGGGAATCTGTAAGTTTTGCTTGACGAGTTCTTTCTTTGCTCCGCTAGGAGACAGTTTCTCGATCAACAGCTGCTCGTCTTTATTTTTTAAAGCAATTAAGAGATGGTTCCCTTGAATGGATGGCAGCATTTCATTAAACGAATCGCTTGCTGTGGTCCATTCACTGATTCTTTTTCCTGATTGAGGATCATACATTGCAAAATGGAGCTGCTGGTTTTTTGATACAGCACTCACCACTCGTTTTCCTTCATCGAATGTAAACATTCGTTTGATGTCATACTCTGTTACTTTCCCTGCGGACAAATCATCTTGGTAATGGTTCCACACCAAGACACTAAGAATGATCGCTGGAATAAAGAAGACTATATACCTGAGGAAAATCACTGGTATTCTTTTCACTTGATCGCTTCCTTTCATGGAGTTCCTTTTTCTTATACGTCAGTGCAGCGAGAATGTTTCATGCTAGAAGAATACCATTCCAACTTTCTAAATCCATATTTTACATATTTGATTGTTTACGATAAAATCCAATCAGATTCAAAAAAAGGATGTTATCTCAATGGATAAGCTATCATCGATCATTCTAGCGGCTTGGCTGCGTGTTCCCCGTTGGTTCAAGCAAGGGGTGCTCGTATCTATTACCATTTTCTTTTTTTATATGTGCTTTGTAAAGGGGCTGACTGGCTGGTACACCTTGCCGCCTGTCACTTTGCTCGCATGCGCCATTTGTTCCTTCTTCATCTGGATGGTGTGGCTAAACAGTCAAAAAAACAAGTGAAAAGGAGAATTTCATGAAAGAATCCATCTTTTATTTTGCTATCTCTTTTGTTCTTCAATGGGTTTGGTTTGGGGTTGTGCATCCAGATAGAGGCGTGACACTGCTGGACATGTTGATCTTCTCTATTTTGTTTACGGTGATGTTCTTTTTTATTGGCCGGATTTGGAGGTATCAGAAGAAAGGGCGAAGTGAGTGATGATGAAGCATTTCCTCTTTCTGTCGATGAGCAGTTCTATTGTGAGCGGAGAATCCTGTTAAAGGTGATGTCATGCGGACGGTGTCCGCTTTTTTTCTTCCTTTTTCCTATTTTATTGTTTAAAACGTAAAAAGGCTGCCAAATAGATGGCAGCCCGTTTCTTACTCTTTTCATGCAAATAAATAATCAATGTTTAATCTCCGTCACGGAGTGTATGAATTAAGATTCGATCATATCAGTGTGTCATATGTGTTCCGAGTGAACCTACGTTTGAAAGTAAACGCCATGGAAGTTCTGGATAACAAGACAACGAAAGCCCTACCTCTCATTCGTCCTTACGGCTCCGAAGCCGTGCCAGTGTGAATTGTAAATCAAAACGTCTTTTTTCCATTCTTCCGCTTTTATAGGGGGGCGGTTGCAGAAGGAAAAGAATAAGTTTGTTCGCTTTGACAGCGTCTCGTTCTTATCAAGTAGAAGCTCTATTGCTTCTCATTATGTCATAGAAAAAAGAAAGTTTACTTTCTTTATTTATTTGCTATTTCAACACTTAATATAAAACTATAACACGTTCCCCCAACTTACGCAAGTGTTAAAGTGATAATTCTGCTGGTGTCCGGTTTCCTTCGTTCATATAACGAATGGAGGTTGGGTCAATCTTAAGGATTACTAGGTTTGGATCATCTTTTCCTTTAAACCATTTCTCCATCTCATCAGACCAAAGCTTGTCGATCAGTTCTGGATCATCAGTTAATGTGGCTTTACCTGCGATTTCTGCATATGTGTCCCCAAATCCTTCACCTGAATAACCAATGAGAATATGAACATTCGGATTTTTTTCAATCTCATCAGCTTTATGTGTTTCTTTGCTTGTTGGTGTATATAATGTCAGTCCTTCATGGAAAAAAGTCATATAGCGGGTATGCGGCTTATCTTGTTCAACAGTCGCCAATGTTCCGACTTTTTGTTCGTCTAATAAGTTCATTACCTTTTGCTTTAACTCTTCTTGTGACATGTATCTTCACTCCTTCAAAATGTCATCCGTACTCTTAGGTTTCCACGACAACCCATTCATTAAACAAAGAAATGTGTTTTTCATAAAAAGACATCTTCTAGCTGATGCTATAAAAAACGGATACATTGAAAGGGGAAATTGAATATGCATCATGAAACGATGTTCCATTTGAGTTCACTTGTTATTGCAGCGGTTGTTGTGGGCATTATCATATGGTCTGTCTCATCTGTACAGAAGAATCGGAAGAAATACTAAATACACCGCCCAATCAAAGCTGGGCGGCGTGCTATTGATCATGTATTCATAAAGGAACCGCCGTTGACGTGAAGTGTCTGTCCCGTCATATAAGACGATTCGTCCGAAGCAAGCAGTACATAGCAGCCTACATGCTCCACAGGCTGTCCTGGTCTTCCCATTGGGGTCTCGGCCCCGAAGTTTTCGACACTGTCTTCATCAAATGTAGATGGAATGAGCGGCGTCCAAATTGGACCTGGTGCTACACCGTTGACCCGAATTCCATCTTTCACAAGCGATTGTGCCATAGAACGAGTAAAGCCGTTGATGGCCCCTTTTGTCGCCGTATAATCAATGAGCACTTTGTTGCCTCGATACGGGTTAATAGATGTTGTATTAATAATGGAACTTCCCGGTTTTAAGTAATCGAGTGCCTTCTTCGTAAAATAAAAATAAGAATAGAAATTGGTTCTAAAGGTTTGGTGAAGCTGTTCACTAGAAATATCTTGAATACGTTCTTTCGGATGCTGTTCGGCCGCATTATTGACTAAGATGTCCAGCTTCCCAAAGGCTTCAACTGTCTTTTCTACCGCTTTCTCGCAAAAGGCTTCGTCCCCGACATCCCCTGCAATTGTTAAACATTTGACGCCTTCCTGTTCTACACGTTTTTGCGTATCCTCTGCATCCTCATGTTCATTTAAGTATACGATCGCGACATGAGCTCCTTCTTTGGCATACGCGACAGAAACGGCACGTCCAATTCCGCTGTCTCCCCCTGTAATCAGCGCTACTTTTCCTTTTAGCTTACCAGACCCTTTATACGATTCATCCTCATAGATCGGCGCAGGATTCATTTCTCTTTCACTGCCCGGCTGCTGATCCTGCGTTTGGCGCGGAATGCCATTTGTTAAGTATTCACGTAAATCCATGTGTAAGCTCCTCCTTGATTTGTTGATGTATCCTTTCATTACCACTTCATTTTTTTACTCAAACATCCCTATGCGTCATCAATGCGTTTTGAAAACTGACAGGTTTCAGGGTGGGAAAAATCGGTTACATAAACATGAAAAAGGAGCGTTCTCACATGCTATCAACCATTTCTAAAACCTTTAGCAGACCAAAAGGTTGGCTCGGAAGCATCGCAGGTTTTATTATGGCAAATGAAAATAAGGCACTGAATCAATGGGCGATCCAGCATTTAGATTTATCAGATGGTGAAAACATATTGGAAATAGGCTATGGCCCCGGCTATAGCATCAAACATATGCTCAAGCATTATGACGATCTTCACATTGATGGACTAGATGCTTCTTCAACTATGAAGGAACAGGCGCATTCGCGTATAAAGAAACGATCCAAAGAGAAGCAGGTCCGGCTGTATGTTGGGAAAATTGAAAGAACGCGCCTGCCGGCGGATCAGTATGACAAAGTACTTTCTGTTAACAATTATACGATTTGGGATGACCCAAAGGCTGGCGCACTCAACCTTTATCACACCTTGAAACCTGGCGGAACACTCGTCATTGTGATGCAGCCAAGAGAAAAAGGAGCGGACGCCAATCGGACAAAAGAAATGGGCGAAAGCATCCTCAATGACTTAGAATTTGCTGGTTTTGATCAGTTTTCTGTTGAATATGAAGAGATTCGTCCCACCCTTGCTGTCTGTGTCACAGCAAAAAAGCCGAGAAGCGAATAAGCTCTCGGCTTTTTTCTTACCATTTTGCCTCTTTGACAAATTGATAAAAAAGTTGATGTAATTTCTGTTCAATCTCTTCCTTTGTTCCTTGTCCATAAAGCGCCATGCTTTCTTCGCTTTCAATGATGGATGAACTGATCAGGCTAAACATTTCAGACCCTTCTTTGCCAAGCTCTAGCGGGGCCAGCATGAGGAGCATTCTGGACATGAGCTGCTGCCCGCCATCCATGCTTTTGATCTCGTATGCCTCATCAAGATCATAGATATGAAAGACCGGTTTCTTAATGAGATCATGCTTTAAGTGAAAAAGAGCAAACTCGGTTCCTGGAATGCCTAAACCACCTTGCTGCTCACGCTCAAGTAAACCGGCTGTCACTTCGTCTGCACGTTCTAAATAGCCTTGACTTTCAACCTGACGCATCAGCTCTCTCATTGTTGACTCATGCTGCTCCGTCGTCTTCTTATTTTCTATTGTAAAATGGGACAAGATGCTGCGAATCACTGACATATAATTCGTGATTTGCTCTGCCATTCCTATCATATCAACCGTTTCCTCCACCGATTCTTTTGCAGATTCCTGCGCTCTTTTTTTCTCAATCAGATAAGGAATTTTTCGTTTAATATGAGACTTGACCCGCACCGCGTCATCCTCGTTTAAGAGCGGGCTGACCATAATGTAATCAATATGCTCATAGGGGATCGGAACGGTTGATACGATCATGTCATAGCTTGCAGCGTCGATTTCCTTTAACTCCATTAAGGAAGATAGATCGAATTTGGCGATCTCAGGCAATTCTTTTTTCAATCGTGATGCGAGCATTTTGGACGAACCGATGCCGCTTGAGCAAACGACCAATGCATGAATCTTTGTTTCTTCTTTTTTAATTTCAAGCACCGAACCAAAATGAAGCACGATAAAGGCAATTTCATCCTCTGGAAATTCGATCTCAGGAAAGAAGCGCTCCACACCTTCTTCAATCGCCATGAACAGCAAGAAGTAGTCTTTTTTTATTTGTTGTGTGAGCGGATTGTAAATCCGCATCTTTTCTTTTAATCGGTTCATAGCTGGTTCAAGATGAGACACGAGTCCCTCATACAATGAATCGTTTTCATTTAAATGATAGCCTGTTTTATGAGAAATAAAGTCAATGAGTTTCTTCGTTCTCAGCGCGATATCTAACTCAATCTCATCAATGCGGTATTCTGCCGTAAAGCTTCGATTTGCACTGCGCAAATGGATGGTCATGTATCCAACCTCAGCTTCAGGAATCTCTACATTAAACATGCGTTCTAATGCTCGTGCGATTCTGAGTGAAGATTCAAATTCCTTCGTCCGCTTTAATTCAAGCAATTCTTCCTCTTCCATCCGAATGGTTTCACCGATTTGAATGCGTTCAATGGCATAGGTTAAGTGAACGACAAGTGCAATATAGGCACTATCTGACAACGAGAGAGAGAGTCTGTTTTTCAAATGAAAGAGCAGCCTTTCTACCTTGAGCAGCTGTCCTCGACTGACTACCCCAAACACCTTTTCAGTCGCTTTCGTTCGATGTTTAATATTCATCTCAATCGTTTCGAGAAATAATTGAATGTCGAGACGGTCGACGATCAGGTTCCCGACAATTTTCCGCTTGGCTTCCTCCGGTCCTTTTAATTCAATGCCGTACCCGCGCTTGCGGATGAGCAGTAAACCGTAAGGAGCGATCCAGTCCGTCAGTTCATCTAAGTCGTAGCTGATGGTCGCATTTGTAACCTGCAAGTCGGCTGCAAGTGTATATAATTTCACCGGTTCCTTTGCTTCGAGCAGGGCACACAGGATTAAGAGCTTCCGTTCATCAGAACTATATTCAATTTGATCTTCATTTGAAATATGAGACAGAAGCCGCTGTTTGTCTTCCTGTTCACCGACCGCCTTCAAGCCCTTCCCCGGCTGTTTATCAAGTGATAGGTTGTAATTCTTTAAAATAGGTTTAATGGATTTAAGTTCTCTATGAATGGTTCTTGTACTTACCTGAACAGAATCGGCGATCTCACGAATGGTGACATAACGATTTTGCTGAATCATATATTTGATCACTTTCTGTTCTCGTGCCGTTATGTACATGAAATGCCTCCTTCTGCTTAAATAGGTCTATTGTCACACTTTAATATAAAACGCTTTCACTAATTGATGCAACCTGAAGTTGATCTAAATTTGGCACACAGGCTGTGACAAAATGAAAGACTCACACGTTTCTCCAAAATGATGGTCCATAATCCTTTTGATGAAATTGAATCGTTTGTTCATGAAATGGCAGTGTGCCCCCGACCTTTAATGAATAGGTAGGGTTATAGACGGGAGAGCCAAAGCAATACTCCATCGTCCCTTCCTCCGGCCGAAACATGACGCTTCGCATCGTCCCAAACAGCTCTTCATAATTGTGCACAGTCAGACCAGCAGGGTATTCTGCCTGAAATAGTTCCGTAAGAGACTCGCTTGACGGCTGTTCTTCTAAAGCTTGAATTAACATGTCGTACCTGACAACAGAATGATGTTTCGTCAACCCTTTTGCCGTGTGATCAGCAAGCGGATGGTTCGTAGCCGCAATAAATCCACGCTCCGGCCTTCTCACCTTTTTTTGCCCATCAATCATTTCAATCACAGCCGCCTCTCCCTGCCGGTCGGCAAGCATTAGGTGAACATTTGACGCGACGGGCATTTCCTGTACAAAACGTACGGCATCCTCCACCATTTTACAGGACTCTAGCACAGCACGAATGACATGATATACTTGCAAGCCAGCAACAGCCGGCGGCTTTAAGCCTGGTTCGTTGCCAATAGGCGGACCGCATGCAGAAAATGTGACCGATAGACCATGCTCATTCATCCCATCAGATCTGCCAAATAAGATTAATGATGAGCCTGTATGGACTGCTGAGCCCTTCACATGTGTAGATACAAGACGCATATCATCAAACAGCGGAGAAAAATCATAGTTGCGTAGCATCACCGTTTGTTGATTGGCAGCCTCATTTCCCTGCATCACACAATGGGAACAGCCTGGCTGAAGATGCGAAGAATAGAAAAAGGTCAAATTGCTTTCATCCATTTGCATTTCATCACAAAATCCCGTGAGTTCTTCCTCTAACTGAGGAAGAAACGGTCGAATCAGCTGCTTCGTTTCCTTCACAGCCTCTTTTGATAACGGTTCTGATTGAATGTATTGTTTTTTAAGCAAAGGGTGCTCCTTCAGCCAGACAGCCTGCTGCTTTCCTACCTCATAAGCTGTTCCTTTCAATTCATGAAAATACGCGCTCATCTCCTGCATGCATACACCTCTTTTGTCTTTGTTTCTTTTATCATATCGAAACAGCCCTTCATTTAAAAGAATGAAAAAAACTGCAATCCCGCGGGATCACAGTTGCTTAGCGGATTGTTGAAACAGCGCTTCTGCCATTGCTTCATATCCTTTGTGGTTCGGATGAAATTGATCAATCGATAAGTATGCGCTTTGATGACCTTCAAATACACCGTAAATATCCACCACTTCTACATGTGGGTTCGCAGCAAGCTGGCGAAGGTGATGGTTGTATTGCTTCAGCCATCTCTCTGCGATCGGAATCTCAGGAAAAGGATTATATAAATTCAATAAATATACGCAGTATGGATGATGCTGCCCTCTTTTTATCAGAGCGATTTCTTGAACCATTTTGCTAAAATTCGCCTGACAATGCATAGACGCTTGCAGCAGTGTCTTTTCATCTTCACCTTTTTCATACTGCAGAACATCTTGAACTAGATCATTCCCGCAGCCTGTGATGGTGATGATGTCAGCATGAGCAATCGCCCGTCTTACATCAGACCGCTGAAAAAGCTGCAAGATCTCTTCCGTTGTTAACCCTGATTTCGCAAATACGGACAGTTTCACCGGTATATGCAGCTTCTTTTCAAGCTTCGCCGCATATCGCTCCGTAAAACCGCCGCCAAATAAACGTGCCCCCACCCCAACCGTTAAGGAATCTCCAATCGCAACATAGGATCGTCCCACTCTTATCCCTCACTCTCTCCTGCCTTCTCTTATATATACGAAAAAGAAGAACAAATGCTTGTAGCAGATGGCTTAAAGGCATCCACCTTTTTTTCAAAGACGCAGGATGAACGCATTTACAAACACTTTACTTGCGATATCGATCCATTTTTTGTTCAATGGGAGTAGGGTTTTTTTGCTTAAATCGCAGCTTTGAAGCGTTTCAGAAAAATTTACAAACTTTTTATCTTGATTTCAAGACTTTATACCTTGACTTCAAACTATATAGTGATTACAATGAAAATATCAGTTTTTATGTAACTGTGCTTGTTACATCTTTTTCATAGCATTCCAATATGATTAAAGATGCCACATATTCAGTGTATCTTTGGGATACGCTAAAAAAATCATTGAAACAGGAAGGATTGAATGAACATGGCAAAAGTTTTATACATCACTGCACATCCGCATGATGAAACAGTTTCTTACAGTATGGCTACTGCTAAAGCATTTATCGAATCTTATAAGGAAGCAAATCCAAGTGACGAGGTTGTACATATCGATTTGTACAAAGAAAACATTCCTCACATTGATGCAGATGTATTCGCTGGATGGGGCAAGCTTCAATCTGGTGCTGGCTTCGATACACTTTCAGCTGAAGAGCAAGCGAAAGTTGCTCGCCTAAACGAATTAAGCGATCAATTCGTTTCTGCTGACAAATACGTATTTGTTTCACCACTTTGGAACTTCTCATTCCCACCAGTTCTTAAAGCATACATCGACTCTGTTGCTGTAGCTGGTAAAACATTCAAATACACTGAGCAAGGTCCTGTTGGATTACTAACAGACAAAAAAGCGCTACACATCCAAGCACGTGGCGGATACTACACTGAAGGTCCTGCTGCTGAACTAGAAGCAGGTCACCGTTACCTTGGAACAATTGCAAACTTCTTCGGTATTCCTTCTTTCGAAGGTCTTATTGTTGAAGGTCACAATGCTGAGCCTGCAAAAGCAGAACAAATTAAAGCAGATGCGATCGAACGTGCAAAAGCTTTAGGTAAAACTTTCTAATCATGAACACGCAAAAAGCCAATGATCTTTAACGGTCATTGGCTTTTTATTTGTTCAGATGCAAAACCTAATTCTTTTGAAATGCCGCTGGCCGCTTTTTTGACCTGCTCAATTAAATAAGGAAGCCGTTCCTTTTGATAGCCGGCCTCAAACCCTGCAATACTAATGCCTGCTGCCACTTCTCCGTGATGATTGAAAATGGGCGCTCCAATAGCCGCAGTATAGTTTTCAAGCTCTGAATAGCTTAACGTATATCCGCGCCTGTTTGATTCTTCGATCATGTTTCGCAGGACATCTTTATCGGTAATGGTTCCGATCCCGATTTTCCCGAGCTCTACCGAATCAATATAGGCAAGTCTCTCTTCCTCTGGCAAAAAGGAAAGAATACTTCTCGCACAAGCTCCCGCATATAATGGGGATCTTCTTCCGACAGCGGTATAGAGCCGGACAGGCTGCGTTCCTTCCATTTTCTCCACATAAATGGCTTCATCTCCTTCACGAATAATGAGCTGAACAGCCTCACCTACCTCATCACGCAAGTTTTCCATAAAGGGCCTTGCAATTCTACGGATATCGAGGCGATCGGCGACAAGCTGACCGTATTCAAGGAACATCAATCCTAATCGGTAAACACCTGAAGGATGCTTTTCTAATAATCCCATATCGGCTAACGAGTTGGCCATTCGGTGTACAGATGTTTTGGGCATGCTCGAGAGCTCAATCATGTCATTTAACGTTAATTGTTCGTGTGTGATAAAAAGCCGTAATATCTCCATTGATTTCACAACGGTTTTATTTGTGTTCTGCATGTTTCTCACCTTTTCTAAAACGAAAATGCTTCGAGTTTTAATCTTGCCGTCAGGTCCTTCATTTCTGCTTCTTGTGTGAATAAGGCTTGCTCTGCTTCTTGGCGGTCAATTTGTTGAAACGTGAGATTCGCTCCAGGCATCGCCTGCGCAATGAGCGGCAAATCGACTGTTGCCACCTCACCAATACGGGGATATCCACCTGTCGTCTGGCGATCTGCGAGCAGAATAATCGGCTGGCCGTCAGGAGGAATTTGAATAGAGCCAAAAGCAACCGCTTCTGAAATCAATTCAAGCTTTTGCTTTAAACGAATCGGTTCCCCTTTCAATCTGCATCCCATACGATCAGATTGGGGAGTGACCTGATAAGACCGTTCGAAAAAAGCCTGCTGCGATTCTTCCTGAAAATGAGATAGATGTCTGCCTGCCAGCACTCGAATGACTGGTGATTTTCCGAGAGGCAAAAAATGCGCATGATTGACTGTCCAGTCTGGCGCACGTTCCCCTTTGCTTTTTAACATGTGAACGAGGCGCTCCGTCAGTGGTGACGGTTCTCCAATTGGCAGGACGTCTCCTTTTTCTAGCGGACGCCCTTCTATCCCGCCTATCTTCGCTCTGACATACGTACTTTTACTTTTCATCACCGGCTCAACATCAAATCCACCGGCTACAGCGAGGTAGGAGCGGCATCCTCTCTTACAAGGGCCAAAGGTGATCGTGCTTCCTGCTCGAATGAAGAGTGGTTTCCATAGAGGCGCTTGTTCCCCGTCAATCTCAATCTCCACATCAGCACCGGTCAAGGCAATCAGCTGATCCTTCTGACATGTAAACACTGGGCCGGGCCCCATTAAAGTGATTTCCAGCACCGCTTCGTTTTCTTGATTCCCGGTGAGGATGTTGGCGATTCGGAGTGAGAGCGGGTCCATGCCGCCGCTCGTTAACACACCGTACTTCTGATAGCCTATTCTCCCTTTATCTTGAATGGTGGTGAACATTCCTGGTTTGATGACATGCATACTCAACGATCTTCCTCCTTCATGCTGAAAAATTCCTTTTCAGACAGTTGAACAAATCGAACCTCGTCCCCTGCCTTTAGTAGACTAGGTCTCTCAGCATTCGGCCGAAATAAGGACAAAGGGGTTTGTCCAATGAGCTGCCAGCCTCCGGGTGTAGATATCGGATAAACCCCTGTCTGCTTCCCCGCAATACCCACAGATCCTTTTGGAATCGACATTCTTGGTGTTTCTCTACGCGGAGCTGCAATTTTTTCAGAAAGTCCGCCTAAAAACGGGAACCCAGGAGCAAACCCAATCATATAGACAAGATACGTCCCAGATGTGTGAATGCGTACAACTTCTTCAGGCGTCAAATCATTGATACGGGCGACTTCTTCTAAGTCAGGACCGAGCTCTCCTCCATAACATACAGGAATGTCGATGATCCGGCGCTTTGCTTGATTCCCCTCCTGCCAGTTGTCTTCAAGGAGGTTTTCAATATAGTCTTTGACCCATTCATACGGAGAGATCGCACGTTGCTTAAGCTGAGCAGATTGATAGACCGTATAGGGCTCATAAAAGACGGTCACGTTTGTAAAAGCTTGAACAGCTTCCACATATCCTTCAAATGGATGCTGTTCAACACATGAAAACAGCTGCTTCACACGCTCATGAATGTCTTCACTTATGTCAGTCCCGGCTTGGATGACAATGGCTGCGTCTCCTAGCGGGTGGAACGTGATCGTATCTTTTATCGTTGAAAATGCCACTCTTATGACACCTCTCTTTCTACAGGACACCGAGCTTTTGATCTCTTACATCTGTGATAAACATATGACCGGGTGCATGGGTGATCGCAATATCCGGCTTAGTGTGCATGACGATGGCTTGCGGCGTCACACCACATGCCCAAAACACCGGGACTTCCCCTTCTTTGATCACAGATGGTTCTCCAAAGTCTGGTTGATCTACATGTTCAATGCCAATCACAGCTGGATCACCTATATGGATAGGACCGCCATGTACAGATGGGAATCTAGACGTCACCTGAACACTTCTTGTGACTTGATGCGCTGGGATTGGCCTCATACTGACAACCATCGGACCATGGAATACACCTGCCCTTTCACATGAAATGTTCGTTTGATACATTGGGACATTATGACCGTCTTCAATATGGCGGACAGGAATGTCATTCAGCATCAGTGCATGCTCAAACGTAAAGCTGCATCCGATGAGAAAGCCCACCATATCATCCTCCCAATAGGAAGAAATATCTGTTACCTCTTCTTGAAGAACCCCTTTTTTGTAAACACGATATTTAGGGAAATCCGTTCGAATATCCGCATCAGGTGCTGAACGCCTTGGCACTGGATCACCTGGGTCGAGCACATCAAGCAAAGGGCACGAAGCCGGATTCCGTTGACAAAATAAAAGAAAATCGAAGGCTATCTCTTTTTTGACGATCATTAAGTTGGCTTGCGCAAATCCCTCAGCAAAGCCAGCCGTTGGTCCTGTGATCTTCTGCTTACGAATCAATTCCCTGATTTGTGACGGCTTATAGGTTTGATATGCTTTCATATGATCAGCTCCATAGTTTTGGAATTTCATTCATGATGGTATATCCGCCCATGATTGCCATGATGACAACAACAAACGCACCTGTTGCTGTCAAAAAGAATGGATGGCGATAATCACCGACAATTTCTTTTTTATAGGCAGCAATCAGCAATGTTCCGAGTGCAAGCGGCAAGATCAATGCATTGATGGCCCCAACCAAAATCAATATGTTCACAGGTCTTCCAATCGTGATAAAACAAATGGTCGAGAGCGCAATGAAACCAACGATAATGCCTCGTTGATTTTTCTCGATTTTTGGTGAGAAGGTTTTAAAGAAGGAAACGGAGGTGTATGCCGCTCCAATGACTGAGGTAATGGCAGCAGCCCACATAATAATCCCGAACATTTTATATCCAACATTTCCAGATGCTAATTGAAAAACAGACGCAGGCGGGTTCGACGGATCAATCTGCAAGCCTTTTGAGACAACTCCTAGAACGGCTAAAAATAAAGCCACACGCATCACGGATGTGATTAAAATACCGAAAATGGAACTTTTCGTCACTTGCGGCAATGCTTCCTTCCCCTTAATGCCAGCATCCAGCAGACGATGACCACCAGCAAAAACGATATAGCCGCCAACCGTTCCGCCGACAAGTGTGACAATTGATAACATGTCAATTTTCTCTGGCACGAAAGTTCTCATGACAGCTTCTCCAACTGGCGGTGCTGTGGAAATAGCCACATACAGCATCAGACCAATCATGACAAAACCAGCGATTTGTGTGAATCGGTCCATCGCTTTTCCTGCCTCTTTGATGACAAAAATGAGAATGGCAATGACTGCACTGACCCCAGCCCCTATGCGGGGATCGACGCCGAATATGACCTGAAAACCGAGACCCGCACCGGCGATATTTCCAATATTAAAGGCAAGACCCCCAATGACAATCAAACAGGCTAACACATATCCAAGACCCGGCAGAACCATATTGGCAATGTCCTGTCCTCTTTTTTCCGAGACGGCAATGATACGCCATACATTTGTTTGCGCAAAAATGTCTAGCAAAATGGAAATCAAAATGACAAACCCAAAGCTAGCTGCGAGCTGCTGTGTGAACACCGTTGTTTGTGTTAAAAATCCCGGTCCAATGGCGGACGTTGCCATTAAAAAGGCTGCGCCCATCAGCATAGAACGGTTCCCTTTTGGAGCTTTCATCTGTTTGGCTTTCTCTCTTTTCATGCTGTTTCCCCCTTTGATGACGATTTATCGAAAGGCCTTGAGTTGAATAGTGGCTTCTTTTAGCTTCGCTGTAATGGTTTTTGCAAATTGAAGCGCGTGACTGCCATCCCCGTGGATGCACACCGTATCTGCTTTGAGCTGAACATCTTCCCCTTGCACTGTCCGCACTTTCCCCTCTCTTACCATACGGATGACCTGCTGAACTGCCCTTTCATCCTCTTCAATAAGTGCATGAGGTTCACGGCGGGATGTCAGTGTCCCGTCTGGTTGATACGTGCGATCAGAAAAAACTTCATGTGCCACTTGAAGACCGATTCTTTCCCCTGCTGACGCAAGTTCACTTCCTGACAGCGCAAATAACACAAGGTTAGGATCAATATCATACACAGCCTTCGCAATTGATTCAGATAATTCAGTATTTTTAGCCGCCATGTTGTAAAGGGCGCCGTGTGGTTTGACGTGCTGCATCATGCCGCCTTCTGCTTTCAGAAAGGCTGATAGTGCACCAATTTGATAGATCACAAGATCATAGGCTTCCTCTGCTGAGATCGCGATTGGACGTCTGCCAAAACCGACTAAATCTTGCAGACCTGGATGTGCACCAATTTGAACCCCTTTATCCAGTGCCATTTTAACCGTCTTTCTCATCACAGTTGGATCTCCCGCATGAAAACCGCATGCAATATTGGCTGAGGTAACATATTCAAGAATTTGTTCATCTGAACCGATGGTGTATTGACCAAAACTTTCTCCCAAATCACAGTTAATATCCACTTGATACATAGGACCCCTCCTTGTCGTTCCGAATTGCGGAATAGAAAGTCCGAATATTCGAATTTATATTGATTATACCAACTTTGGATAGACTGCACATGAAATTGTCAGAAAATATAACAATAGAACTAGGAGAAAACAAAAAAGTGAGAGGTCATGTCCTCTCACTTTTTCTACTCATTTATTTAGACAGCACCCAATGCTGAATGGCTTTTGCTACCCCATGCTCTGTATTAGGAGCTGTAATCCAATCAGCCGCTTCTTTCACAACTTCTTGTGCATTGCCCATTGCAATGCCTAATCCGGCTTCTTGAATCATCGCCATATCATTCAGACTGTCGCCAAGTGACATGACGTTGTCCATTGTGCAGCCAATGCGTTCTGCTACTTTTGCAAGAGCTGCCGCTTTGTTAATGCCTGCTGCATTGACTTCGATATTGGTTGGGCTGGAATTCGTGATTTCTAGCTGTCCATTTGTTTTCAATGTATGGAGGACTTCCTCACGAACAGCATCGTCATGAATATCAAAACCGAATTTCAACCATTCGTGGTCATGAATGCGTTCTGGGAATTCTCCTCTCCACACTTTATCCACAGTAGATGCCCAGTAATCGGTTTCGTATCTGTTTTTTAGATCCCACATCATCTGAACGTGATCGGGATGCAGCAGTTCCCGTTCAATCAACTGGAAGTTTGAATCCCAAATTTCACTTCCATTCGCTGTGACAAGATAGGAAGAGAGTTTCAGCGGCTCGACCAGCTCTCGGCATGTCATCAGCGTACGTCCTGTGCTAATCACCACATGGACCCCTTTGGCTTCTGCTTCTTTAATGGCTTGTTTATTTTCCTCAGGAATGACGTGCTCACTGTTTAACAGCGTGCCATCCATATCAATGGCAATCAATCGGATGTCTTTCTTATCAGCTTGTGTTGACAAATTGAGTACCCCACTTTGTATCATTTTTTGAATCTATCTTTATTTTAATATAAAGATGAAGATGGCACAAAGGGACGAGTTTGATCCCATAGAAAAAAGACCTTGTGACAGGTCTTTTTACTTCTTCTTAACGTTCACATGCGATGCCGTCTTTATCACGGTCAAGGTGTTTATTTTTTAAGTAAAGTGCTTTTGATACATAAGGCTTGTACTTCGTTTTTCCACCTTTGTTTTTCGTATTTTTGCTTTTTGCTACGCCGCCTTTATACACTTTGTTGAGTGCTTTGCAGTTTTTGTACTTGACTGTTTTTGCATCCGCTGTGTGAGTGTCAACTTGTGTAAAGCTAAGTAAAAGACCGAAAGACAAGACAGCGACCATGATTTTTTTTAACATGTAAGTCCCCCCTATTATTTCTCATTTTACATTTTTATCATATGTCACCACATTTTGTTTTTCAAGACGATTGAGGTGAAAATATTGGTTTTTTTGGAATTTAATAATTCTTATGACCTATATGTTAAAATGAGTGGGAAACCTTTCCGGTTTTGACACGTATATGAAGAGAGGAGCTTTCCATATGAAAATGAAATATACCATTCTATATGTAAACGATGTTGAAGCAAGTATTCAGTTCTACCATCATATCCTCGGTTTCCCGATTAAATTGAGAGTTGAATCCTATGTTGAGTTTGATACAGGAGAAGTCACCCTTTCTATTAATTCACGCCAAGATGTGAAAGAGGCACTTGGTCTGCCTGTTCCAGAGGCAGTTAGCTCGTCACAAACGTTTGAGATTGGCTTTGTTGTGGATGATGTGAATGAAACCATTGCGGCCTTGAAGGAAAAAGGAGTACCTGTCATCAAGGAACCTGCCAAGAAGCCGTGGGGACAAACGGTCAGTTATGTGTCTGATCCTGATGGACATTTCATTGAAATATGTGATGCGGTCTCCTAATAGCTGTCCGAAGGAGTGAAGCGTAATGAGAAAGAAACATGCTTTTTTTGCTGGTGTTTGCTCCATGCTGTTGATTTGCAGTGCGGCGCTCTTATTACAGCACCATGAATGGATTGGATTCGTCAGTGGTGGAATCTCTATTATTGCGTTCGTTGCATCTGGATTTCTTATGGGTGCATGGACCAACGGGGAAGAGGCACGAGCGGCCTATCACTCTGAAACAAAAGAACACCGGATGTTTCGTCTTGATACGGCGTTTCTTTTCATCATCTTTGCCCTTCCGCATATGGGTGCTGCACTATTATATGTTTTTATGTAAATAGTTGATTTGGTTCAAAGGAGTAATTAACATGGCTGTTTTTGTCTTATTCGTTGTATTTGGTTTACCTATGATCTCTGTGCTGATTGGTATTTTCGGTACATTGTTTTTAAAGAACATTTGGTTTCCCACCTTGATTGTGCTGGTAGCGAGTGTGATTCTGATGTTCACCTCTATTGGTGGAAATAAAACCTTTCTCATTTGGATCATCATCTACACAGCCTGTGCATTTCTCGGTGCATTCATTACAAAGCGATTCCAAGTTGTTTCATAAATACTTATTAAAAAAGAACAGTTTGCACTGTTCTTTCAGATTGTTGACAAAGGGCTAAAATGATTCTTTATTTTAGCCCTTTGTCTTCTTTTCAGCGTGATAGAAAACCTTTGCAGTCTAGGAAGGACGAGTACTGGAGCGGAGCGAATTTGACATTCGTGAGCACCAGCACGCAGGACTGACAAAGAATGCGAGGGTTTGGCTACTCGCTGAAAGAACAGTTTGCACTGTTCTTTTTTTGATTAAATATCCGCACACCATAGCTCTATTTCGATTTTCAGCTCTGGCCACCCTAATGCAGTCACATAGGCAACGGTCATTGATGGATATGCCGTTTTGAAGATTGCATCCCACTGTGGATATAGATGATCCCAATCAATTTCTTCTGTTGCCCAAATATTGACTTTAATGACGTGTTCTTCATTCAATCCTTCTGATGCAAGGATTCTCTTTATATTTTCAAACGTATTGGTGACTTGGTCGTTTAAGCTTGATGGGATCTGTCCATCCGCTCCTGTCCCTACTTGACCTGATGTCACAAATAACCCCGCACCCTTTGGCACCCTTGTGATATGACTGTAGTTGCCAACGGGTTTCGGCATACTTTCTGGGTTTTTTCTCGTGATCTCACTCACTATGATTTTTCTGCGTGTTTTTCCTCCTGTAGACAGACTTCACCAATTTTTGTCTATCCTAAAAGAAAACAGCAGTGGAGTATCCGTAGCCACAAGATAAGAACATCAATATTTTCTTTTTCATGGACGAAACACCCCTTTTTGATTGCGTGAGCAAGGTTTAGATTTATTTCATCCTACCTGATAAATGAACCACAGTCAAAAATAAATGATAAATGATATCGTGCAATATTTTGATTCTTCATACCCATTATCTAAAATCGTTCTTTTCTTGTTCATGGTTTGTTCAAATTTCTTCTATATAGTAGATCGTAATAGGAGGTAGGATACATCATGGCAAAAATAAATAAGAAAATGATTAGTCTTTGCACCGCAGCCATCAGCAGCTTATACATCACTGGTTATGCAACTACCCATCACGCTCAAGCCGTTCAAACAGCACAATCAAATACACAAGCAGACGCTTCTTCAAACAATACATCTCTCACATCAGATACTACCGCCACTCAAACAGAAGATACCACTTCAGAAACTGAACTCAAGGATGGTACTTTTTCTGGTACTGGATCAAATGAGATTGGCTCTATCAGTGTATCTGTTACCATCAAACAAGGAAATATCACTTCTGTCGAGATTACGAGTGATAACACTAGATACGGGCAAAGCTCCATTTCATCATTACCTAATGAAGTGGTTATCAGACAAAGTGCTGATGTAGATACGGTGAGCGGTGCAACATTAAGTACTCAGGATTTTGAAACAGCCGTTGCTCAGGCTTTAGAGCAGGCAAAGGCATAGAGAGGAGACACTATGATGAAATGGTTAGGACAACAAAAACTGATGACTTATCAAAAATCCATGCTGGCTATGGGAACTGTTATCAATATTCAAGTGGTTGCCTATGAAGAAGATCGACGAGCTGTTTTAGAAGACATCAATCGCGCTTTTTCCATTTTTTACGATATCGAACATCGGTTTAGCCGTTTTCGTTCTGATTCGGAAGTCATGAAGTTAGCCAATCGCTCAAATCAAGAGGTATTAGTCAGTGAAATGCTTTTCGATTTAACAGCCTATGCGTTAGAGTTAGCTGAATTAACAAATGGAAAGTATGATCCAACCATCGGGAAAGTCATGGAACAAAAAGGATTCAATCGGTTATACACGACAGGACAGACTTTTTCATCAGATGACGTTCCACACACAGCCGTTCATTACCGTGACGTCCAGTTAAACGAGACGAATCGGACGATTTATTTGAACAAACCGCTTATTTTGGATTTCGGTTCTATTGCAAAGGGATTTGCGTGCGATCTTGCCGCAAAAGAGCTTGAAGCATGGGAAGGCTTTATGATGAATGCTGGTGGGGATGTGTTGGTATCTGGATTTAACGAACAACAAGAAGAGTGGACAATTGGGATTCGGCATCCCATTCACAAACAGACCAACATCTCGGTCATTCAAACGACTAATTGTGCGATTTGTACATCTGGAAGCTATGAACGGATCAGCCGTAATGATCCTCATACGCACCATTTGATTCTCCCTCAAACGAAACAGTCTGAACAAAGTTTGTTAAGCTGTACCGTCATTGCACCACTCGGTATGCTCGCAGATGGTCTCTCTACAGCTGCTTTTTTATTAGGTAGAGAAGGAGGTTATTCTTTTTTAGCCGAACATGAAATACCTGCCGTGATGGTGGATCAAGATGCTGATATGACCCTAACACCGGAGATGAAGGAGGTTCCATTATGGAATTACAGCCAGCACCAACCACAGACCAAACATTTTTGAAATCATCGCCTTCACTAAAAACCTACATTCGGACGCCGAAACGGTATGTCATTGCCATTCTTTTGGTTCTTCTAGCCGCCGGCAGTCTGCACACTGGATTTCTTAGTGGTCTCACTACAGTTGCCACCAGCATTGGGACAGCACTGATTCTTGACACTTTTATTACAAGAGTGATTCGGAAACGTCATAAACACACATTCCCTGATGGAGCTCTGCTCACAGGGCTGATTATTGGCATTGTTCTCAGTCCAGCCACTTCTTTTGCTGTATCTACTTTCACAGCCGCAGTAGCCATTTTATCTAAGCATGTCATCACTTATCAAAAGAAACCAATTTTGAATCCAGCCGCATTTGGTTTATGGCTCTCAGTCATTTTATTTTCTTCCAATCAAAGCTGGTGGGGCGGTATGTCTCTTCTACCTTGGTGGACTATAATCCTAGTGGTGGTCGGCGGTTATTTGGTGACAAGCCGCGTACAAAAGTTCCCGCAAGTTTTCGCCTTTCTAGCCGCATACGGACTCATTCACCTCATATTGGGATTCATCGGCCTAACGGATGCTTCATCTGCTTTTATTACGCCCTACTTAAATGCCGTCTTGTTCCTTGCATTCTTTATGTTGACTGATCCACCTACTTCACCAGCAAAGAATCGTGATCAAATCATCTTTGGTATCCTCTGTGCTGTCGTTTCGTGTGTGGACTTCTATCTATTTAACAGCTTATCTTACTTACTCACAGGGCTTTTATGTGCCAATGCTTGGAAAGCCTATCGAACGTACCAAACAAATCAAAAGCGACGGGCAAAAAGGACGAAAGTCGTCTAAATAAAAAAACGGACATCGACTTTTCGACGTCCGTTTGGCCATACCTTATAAACGATAACGTGCAATATCTTGATTCAATCGCATGCTTAGCTCATTGAGCCTTTCTGCTGCCTTCGCCACATTGGAGATGGCGGTGACTTGTTCGTCAGTAGATGCAGTGATTTCTTCAATCGCAGCGGCATTTTCTTGAGAAATATGCGCTGCACCATGCATCGCTTTTGTGATGAGGTCGTTTTGTTCTAGTAAGGTATTCAGCTCTTTTGCCATCGCATTCGTTTCAACGATGGTTTGTGAAATCGATGTAGAGATGGAATTGAATTCTTGTTCTGTTGCATGAACCGCTTCATCAAGCTCGGCAAAACGATCCATTGTTTTGGACATCATGCCAGCTGTAGCCGTCGTTTCTTCTTTAATGCCTTGAATCATCTGCTGTATTTGAACAGCTGATTGCTTTGTCTGTTCAGCTAAATTCCGCACTTCACTCGCCACAACCGAGAATCCTTTGCCATGCTCTCCTGCACGAGCTGCTTCAATGCTCGCATTCAGGGCCAGTAAATTCGTTTCGTTTGAAATGCTTTCAATGGTATCTGTGATTTGAGAGATATCTTGTACTTTTGTACTTAACTGCTCAATCCCTGATCGAATGCCTTGAGATGCCTGAATGGATTGCTCATTTGATTGTTTTAATTGCTGGACAATTTGCTGACCCTGCTCGGAAGATTGGTTCGACTGGTCTGAAATTCGTTTGATCTGGTCGCTTTGTTCTTTGACGTTTTCAATGGATTGATTGAACTGAGTCATTTGTTGATTGGCTACCTCAAGGTCTGATGCCTGATGAAGGGTCCCAGTTGAGATATCTCCAATCGCTCGGCCAATTTCTTCACTGCTGGCGGATGTTTCTTCAGAGATGGCGGATAGATCTGTCGCAGATTCGACGAGCTGGCTGCTCGTTTCCTGCAAACCGCTCACAAGTGCTCTAAGCTCTCCTGACATATGATTAAAACCTTTTGCCAACTGCCCAATTTCATCCGAGGTTTCTTTTAAGCTGGTGCGTTCAAGATTGCCCGCCGCAATTTCTTTTGAAGCAGCCGTGACTTGCTTGAGCAGTCTCACTTTTCCTCTGGCTGCCAAATAAAAGACACCCATACTTAAAAGAGCGACACCTGCTGTAATGAGAATAATATAGAGCTTCATCTGCTCTAGTTCTTTATAAAATTCATCCTGAAATACAGCGATTCCTATACTCCAATTCCACGGTGTAAACTGGTTCATATAAGCGAGTTTTTGCTTTTCTTCCCCTGTGGCATCGTCTTTATCCATATAGGTGATATAGTGTGCATCCTCGCCTTTTGCTGTGGCGCCAGCGACCATTTTTTGACGATTTGTCGTGTTATCTGGGATGACGCCGATGTCGTTAACCGGATGAACCTGTGATGAATAATCGGCTCCATATGCGACAAGGTAGCCTTTATTTTTATAGATGAAATCTGATTTTTGAAATTGATACCCTTTGCCGTTGTCATTCTTCGGCCCGCTCAAGTATATACGGGCTTGTTCCTGCGCCTGTTCAAGCGTCAGTTCTTTTTTCTCCACACGGTCGTTCAATTGTTCAAGAGTGGCCATCGCTCCATTTACGATGTGTTTTAAATCTGCTTTCCCTGCATCAATTAAGACATTTTTCGCTAAAAAATACCCCGTTGTTCCTACAAGTCCGCCTGTTAAAATTGTAATAACGATAATGGCTGACATCAATTGAAAAAAGACACTCCTTGAAGCAAACGCTTTCTTTTTCATGTTCTAATTCCCCCTTACTACATATATCGTCATGCAGGGGAAAGTATTAAAAAAGTCATAGAAAAAATCCCTTTCACGTTAGAAAGGGATTTTTTGATTATCGCTCGATTTCTTTGAGGATGTCTTGATAGAGATCGTCTTCAGGTTTGAGTCCACATACCTCTTGAAGCACACCTTCAATGCCTTTTTCTTTCCTTAATGCCTGCAAGCGGACCGCTTCTTCGTCTTCTGCAAAGTCGTAAGCCAAGGCAGCAGCGATCCCTTTGATTAAGTACACTGGCTGCTTGATCTTTTTCGCTGGACCGATTAAACGGTCATCTGCTCCCAGCTTTCTAAGAGGAGAGCGTGCGACACGAGTCACTTCATCGGAGATAAAAGCATTCTCAAATCGCTTGATAATTTTTTGAATGTACGCATCATGTTCTTCTTTTCGGAAGCCATATGCGTCAATTAAATAACTGCCCGTTTCATGAAGGGCACCTTCGACAACTTGACGAATGTCTGGTGTATCAACAGCTTCTTTAATGGTTTTTACGCCTTGCTGATACCCGACATAAGCCGCTAGTGCATGTCCTGTATTGACGGTGAAAAGCTTCCGTTCAATATACGGCGTCAAATCTTGGACAAAGGTCGCTCCGTCAATTTGAGGAACATCTCCAATAAAGCCCGTCTCATCAATGACCCACTCGAAAAATGGTTCAACCGACACTTTGAGAATGTCCTCATGGTGCTGAATCGGAACAATGCGGTCAACCGCAGCGTTTGGAAAGCCCACGGTTTGTGATATCGCTGCTTGCTCATCTGCTGTTAAATGAGAGAACACCGCTTCTTTTAAATGAGCACTTCCCCCAATCATATTTTCACATGCCACGATGTTGATGATATGGTCCGGCTTTTTTTGTTTTAATCCTTCAGCAATCGATGAGGCAATGATCTTCAATACGGCTGGTCCAACAGCTGTTGTAATCAAATTGGCTGTGGCAATCGCCTCTGTTAATGCTGCTGGATTTTGCGAAGAATTGATCGCTGATACGGGCCCGACGATTTCTTGCTTCTGCCCTGGTGCTGCGAGTTCAACCGTGTATTCTCCTCTTTCATTCAGCTCATGGATGACCGCTTCATTCACATCGGTAAAGACAAGCTCAAAGCCTGATGTCTTTAACAAAGATCCGATAAACCCTCTGCCGATATTCCCTGCTCCAAAATGAAGTGCCTTCATATTAGTTCACCTCATTAAAGATGGCGATCAGTTCATCCTGATCCTTTGCATGAATGATCCGTTCTACATTTTCTTCTTCTGAACAGACAATCGCAATTTGAGACAGAATATCAAGATGCTCGTTGTTTTTTCCAGCAATCCCAAAGACGACTTTCGCCACATTTCCTTCACCATATTCAACACCATCTGGAATTTGGATAATCGAAATCCCTGAATGAAGGACAGCCGCTTTCGCATCCTCTGTTCCATGAGGGATTGCAATGCCGTTCCCCATAAATGTAGAAGAGATCTCTTCTCTTTCAAACATTTTGTCGACATAATCACTTGTGACGTAGCCGTTTGCTACGAGGACTTCGCCTGCTTTTTTGATGGCTTCTTCTTTAGAACCTGCTTGTTCGTTTAGAAAAATATTGTCTTTAGAAAGTACTTGTTTCATACATGATCACACACCTTTTTTAGAATAAAAATCAGGAAAACAACCAAAACGGGGAGTTCAATTAGGAAAAATTGGACTCAACCCGTTTCGTCATGTTATTTTTTCAATTTCTCAATTAGCTCATCATATTTCGGGCTGTTTAAGAAATTATCCACTGAGATATGCACAGCGCCTGGCAGCTTTGCCTTGGCTCTGTCTGTTAAATCTTTATGAGTAAAGACCACATCAGCATCATCTGGGATGTTGCTGATCGATGTGTTTGTCACATCGATATCAAGCTCTGCCTTTTTCACTTTGTTTTTCAGAATGGACGCACCCATTGCACTTGAACCCATCCCTGCATCGCAGGCAAAGATGATTTTATTCACTTCATCTGGATTGACATCACTTGGAGATGCTGCTTGCTCATTAGCTTCAGCATTTTCATTTTGTGCTGTAAGAGCAGCGGCTGCTGCACTTTTCTTGCCTTTCATGTCCTGCATCTTTTCTGTTGCTGCTGTTAAATCTTCGTCAACTTCTTTAGATGCTTTCAAAATGACCGATGCGACAAGGAACGATACGATAGCTGCTACGACAACACCTGCTAAAACGGCAAGGTGACCGCCTTTTGGAGACATCAGCATAAGCGCAATAATACTTCCTGGTGACGGCACAGCTTTTAATCCTGCATTTAATAATGTGAACGTCAGGACACCACTTGCTCCCCCTGCAATGACAGCCAAAATAAGTTTTGGTTTCATTAAGATGTACGGGAAGTAAATTTCATGGATTCCTCCTAAGAACTGAATGACAATGGCACCTGGTGCAGACTGTTTCGCATTTCCTCTTCCAAAGAACATATACGCAAGAAGAACACCTAAACCTGGCCCTGGGTTTGTTTCAAGCAAGAACAGAACAGACTGCCCTGTCTTCGCTGCTTGCTCGACCCCTAACGGCCCTAAAATACCTTGGTTAATCGCGTTGTTTAAGAATAATACTTTTGCAGGTTCAATGAAGATACTTGCCAGCGGTAGTAAATGAGCATTGACAATGATATCTACACCTGCCGCAAGGGCTTTATTCAGACCTAGTACCACTGGGCCGATAGCATAGAATGCAATGGCAACAAGAATGGCACCGAGGATACCTGCCGTAAAGTTATTCACAAGCATTTCAAAGCCAGATTTGATTCGGTCTTTGAACAGCTGGTCGATTTTCTTAATAAGATAACCGCCCAGCGGCCCCATGATCATGGCACCTAAAAACATTGGAATGTCTGAGCCAACAATGACCCCAATCGTAGCTGTAGCACCGAGCACTCCGCCTCGATGGTCATAGACGAGTTTACCGCCTGTGTAACCAATTAAGAGCGGCAGTAAGTAGTTAATCATCGGTCCAACGAGTGTAGCTAATTGCTCATTCGGAAGATAACCACTTGGAATGAACAAAGCTGTAATCAGTCCCCATGCAATAAATGCACCAATATTCGGCATAATCATGCCGCTTAAATAGCTTCCAAAGCGCTGTACTTTCACGCGGAATCCGCTTTTTTCCTGCATCTGTGAAAACCCCTTTCTTCTCTCCCTTTATTTCGGGCTTTATAGGTCAAAAGATATAAGAACAAGAGTCAGTGAAGCCCTTATACCTATCGTAAAACGCTTTCACTTTCCCTTCAATTGAAACTAAATGTCACTTTGTCACTTAGTGTGTGACAAAATTGAAAAATGATGTGACACCTCTCGGCATACCATAGATGATAGCGGGGTAAAAGTTGAATCTACTGTTGTTTTGGCGCAAAATTCATTGGAATTTCACAACTTTCAAATGGTCACTTCTTGTTTCCTCTACTTAAATCGAATAGGCTTATATTGATCAAACATTCAAGAAACGTCTGCGCAGACAAGACATGACACAGAAAAAGTGAACCATCTTGCTATTTGTTTCGTTTACCTTTTAGAGTGGGCGGTACAATAGAAAGAGCGGTTTTTTCTGTGACTCACAGTTTACTGCCGCTTTCTTTCTGATACATGAGACATTTTCATAGGTAGAAAGGCGGTTATTCACATTGTTGAAATATCGTAAGTGGCTTCTGCTCCTCATCTTCATGTTCTCCTTTTTCATTCCAAAAGAGGCATTTGCTCATGCATATGTGGTGAGCTCAAATCCAGTAGCAAATGAAGAGCTGGATCAGCAGCCTCCTGCAGTCTCGATCACCTTTAGTGAAGGGATCGAAAGTGGATTTCATGCCATTAAGGTGTTCAATGCAAAAGGGGATCGTGTGGATCAAGGAGATACGGTCATCAAAGAGCAAAAGATCATGGAAGCAGCTTTAAAAAAGAATTTACCAAAAGGCATTTACACCATTCAGTGGAATGCGGTATCAGCCGATGGGCACTCTGTGTCTGGCATGATTCCGTTTAGTATCGGAAAAGCGGATGGAGGATTTGATCAATTAGATCAAGGACAATCGAGTGAATCCATCGATATGGCTTCAACCATTGACAAAGGCTTTCTGTATACGTCATTTAGCTTATTTCTTGGAACCATTTTATTTGGGCTTCTATGGTTTAAAGCGGCCATAACCGACGTTTTAGCCCGGCGAATGAAGCGACTCTTAACTGTTTCATTGATCATGATGGGCGGAGCACTCTTGTTCCAGCTACCGATTCAAACAAAATCAGCAGCAGACGTGTCCTTTTTAGGGGCATTTCAACCATCGCTTTTACAAGAAACCATTGCGTCGACTTCGGGCGGGAGTCTGTGGATGATGCTAATGGCGTCATTTGTTCTACTGACGATCTGGACAATTGTGGCGATGAAAAAAGGAAACTTCACTTCCTTCCGGGTATGGCTGTTTCCACTGCTCATTTTCATCGTGCTTCTTTGGCTGAAAGCACAAATCGGTCATCCAGCCGCTACAGATAATAAAATACTGACAACGTCACTCGATTTCATTCATCTCGTTTCTGCATCTATTTGGGTCGGCGGCTTAACAGCCATTGTCCTTCTTTTGATGAAGAAACTGCCGAATGAAGATCAGCCGCTCATACGCAGCACCCTGACAGCTTTTCATCCGTGGGCACTGCTCTCAGTTGGACTGATTGTGTTTTCTGGGTTTGTGAATGCGATTTTTATCCTGCAATCATTTGATGCCCTTTTCCAATCAGCCTATGGACGCACCTTCTTAATCAAACTTGGTTTATTTATCATCATGGGTCTACTTGGGCTCGTCCATTATTTGATGCTGAGATGGGAAAAGAAGCAGAAACGAAACGTATCTTTACGAGCAGAGTGGATCATTGGGATCGCTATTTTACTATTAACAGCCGTATTCACCAATATCCCAAGCCCTCCGCCGCCTGCACCAGAGCCATTCTTTGGAGCCAATCAGGTGGAGCATCGTGACCTTGTGTCTTTGAGCATTACCCCGAATGCTCCAGGTAAAAACACGTTCGAGGTGGCATTTACGAAGAAGGATGGACAAACGATCACAGACATTCAATCAGTGACAGCTAAGATCCACAAAGTCTCCTTGTTCGGTGATGAAACACCAAACGAATTTCAGCTGAAACGATTAAAGAATGGACACTTCTCGGCTGAAAACCTCTTACTAAATGAAAAAGGCACTTGGAAAATTGAGATTCATGCATTAACTGGTTCTTTTGACAACATCGATACGACATTCATTAGAAGAAACTAAAAGGAGTTCATATCATATGAAAAAATACGTTAAAGCTTTATTACCAATGCTTCTCGCTTCATTTTTACTGGCGATTCCTGTGAGTGCACACGTGACAGTCAAACCTGATACATCTGCAACGAATGCTTGGGAAACCTATACGTTAAAAGTACCTTCTGAAAGCGACAGTCCGACAACAAAGGTTGTCATCACGATGCCTAAAGGCGTAGAATTCCAGCAATACGAGCCAGTGCCTGGCTGGAAAACAACAACTGAAGAGAAAAACGGAAAAGTCACAAGAGTCACTTGGGAAGCAACTGGCGATGGTGTCCTTGCTGGCCAGTTCCAGCAATTCGTGTTTGTCGCAAAAAACCCTGAAAAAGCCGGCGAAGCGGCATGGGATGCCTATCAATATTATAAGGATGGAACAGTAGTTGAATGGACTGGCGACAAGGACGCTGATAAGCCTCATTCGATCACAAACATTGTTGCGTCTAATACCGTAACGGATTCACATGGTCAAGAAAAACCAAAAGAAGAAAAGGCATCTGAAACAGCCTCTTCTTCTTCTTCACCACTTGTTCTTGGTCTGTCCATTGCAGCCTTAGTTGTGGCATTAATTGCACTTGGACTTGCTTTTAGAAAGAAATAAGCCTTACATGAGCGATCGTTTTTTCAAGCGGTCGCTTTTTATTTTCCCAACCTATCATTTCCAATATAGGATTGAATAGGATACTCGTGCATGCCATAATGAGACACATGACCACCTAGGAGGCTATGAGATGAACCATCTAATCATATTTGCTCATCCCCAGCAAAGCTTAAATCAAACCCTATTAGATCTTGTTGTAAGCACTCTTTTGAACAATGGTCATCATGTGACGGTTCGTGATGTGTATGCCATTGGCTTTCCGCCAGAGCTGACAACAGCAGAAAAGGCTGCCATGAAAAATGGGCATGTGCCGATACCGGTCCAAAGAGAGCAGAAGCTGATTCAGCAAGCCGATGTCCTCACATTTATCTTTCCAATATGGTGGACAGGCTTGCCGGCGATGCTAAAGGGTTATGTAGAGCGCGTTTTTTCAGAGGGGTTTGCGTATGAGATCAATGAAAACGGAGTGGTGAAAAATCTGCTTCGAGACAAAAAAGGGGTCATTATTAATACGCATGATGCACCGAGGACCTTTCTTGATTCAAATATGATCATCACCCCCAGCCATCAGATGACGACAGATACAGCCGCCTTCGATCTGATCGGCGTTGAGCCAGTCGAACGGCTCTTGTTCAGCAGCATGGAACAAGCATCTGCAGACGACATCCACGAGATTCTCAAAGAAACAAAAGAAACGGTGGATCAACTTTTCCCACCGGCTGTTTAACATAAAAAAGACTGCCGAGACTTCTCGGACAGTCTTTTTCACATGTTATTCGTCTAAACCAATTGACACATACTTCGTTTCTAAATAAGGCTCGATGCCTTCGATGCCGCCTTCACGACCAATACCGCTCTCTTTCATACCGCCGAAAGGTGCCTGCACAGCGGATGGTCCCCCGTCATTCCAGCCAATAATCCCGTAATCTAGATTCTCAGATATATAGAGACCATTGCGGTAATTCTCTGTAAAGAAATAAGCCGCAAGTCCAAAAGGTGTATCATTTGCTAATTCAATGGCTTCATCTAATGTGCTAAATGTCGTAATGGGTGCAACTGGACCAAACGTCTCTTCATGCATAATGTTCATGGAAGGGTCGACATGAGTTAGCACCGTCGGCTGAACAAAATAATACGACTTCTCCTCGTCAAAATGTGTATCGCCGCCGACAAGAACTTTCGCCCCTTTATCCACGGCATCTTGAATTTGGTCGACAATTTTATCGAAGCCTCGCTTATTGATAATCGGTCCGATGGACGTGCCTTCTTCAAACCCATTTCCTACTTTCAGCTTTTCCACTTCTTTGCTGAAGCTTTGCGCAAATGCTTCATGAATTTCTTCATGGACGATTAAGCGATTGGCACAAACACACGTCTGGCCTGCATTACGGAATTTAGATGCCACTGCTTGTTTCACAGCCAATTCAAGGTTGGCATCCTTATCTACGATCAGCGGGGCATGACCGCCAAGTTCCATAGAAACGTGTTTCACTGTGCTTGCACTGTTTTTGATGAGATGTTTTCCAACTGGTGTTGAGCCAGTAAACGTGATCTTGCGGATCAATGGACTATCTGTGAAGATTTCCCCCACTTCTTTTCCATCTCCAATCACCCATTGCAAGGCGTCCTCTGGAATTCCGGCTTCATGGCCTAATTTCACAAGCTCAATGGCCGTAAGCGGCGTGTCTTCTGCAGGTTTCACGATAAACGTACAGCCCGCCGCAAGCGCTGGTGCCGCCTTCCTTGTAATCATTGCCGCAGGGAAATTCCATGGTGTAATGGCGGCAACAGGACCGACTGGCTGTTTTGTGACAAATAGGCGTTTGTTTGTCGTATGAGATGGGATCGTTCTGCCGTAAATCCGCTTTGCTTCCTCTGCGTACCATTCAATATATCCAGCGGCATAGACGATTTCCCCTAATGCTTCTTGATACGGCTTCCCGTTTTCTTCTGTGATGATTTTTGCAAGTCTTTCTTTATGCTCGATCATGAGATCAAACCATTTGCGAATGATATTTGCACGTTCATGGGCTGACGTTTTTGCCCATGTTTTGAATGCTTTGTGTGAGCGAGTGATCGCATCTTCAATCTGTTCTTTTGTATGCTGAGCAACTGAGGCAATTTCTTCTCCGGTTGCAGGATTATACACTTTGAGTTCGTTTGTCATGCTCTATCTTCTCCTTCGTTCTTGGATTCATTACATATAGTATATACCCAATGAGTGCCCAACCTAAAAGCAAGATCCATTCAGCTGGCCATGACAAGGAAGCCGGCATCCCTGGAAAATAAAATGAAAGAAAAAGGAGACTAAGTCCAATGGCAAAAACGCCGGTCGTCCGCCAATATTTAATGCGGTATGGACGCTCAAGCTCAGGTTCTGTCTTGCGAAGTTTCATAAAGGCAATGGACACAATCAAATACCCAACGATGATGCCCACACCGCCTGCATTGACAATCCACACGAGGGCAGGTCGGCCTAGTAATGGTGCAAAAAAGGCCAATGCACCTAAGAACAAAATGGCATTTGTCGGAGTTTTATACTTCGGATGAATATACGCAAACCATTTGGAAATCATGCCTCTTTCCGCCATTGCGTAGAGGATACGGCTTGCACCAATGATAAAAGCATTCCAGCTCGTTACGATACCTGCTACACCACCAATGACAAGTACAGTCCCAAACGCCTGATGACCAAGAAGCTGTACCATGGCATCTGCTGTTGCTAGTGATGAAGCCTCAAGCTGACCTTTTGACAATCCTGCCGCTACTCCAAAGACAATGAGCAGATAAAATACAACCGCACTCACAATGGAGATAATCAAAATTCTCCCGATGATCTTCTTCGGTGCGTTAATCTCCGCCGCTACCTGCGGGATGACATCAAACCCAACAAATAAAAAGGGAATCATCACTAACACAGCCATCAGACCGCCAACCCCGCCCTGAAACATCGGCTCAAGGTTTGCAAAATCTCCATTAAATGTAGCTCCGCCTAATAGAAGAAAACCTGTCAGAATAATGGCCACTGTGAACACCGATTGAAAAATGGCAGCAGGCTTTGCGCCAATGTAGTTCAGAGCTGTTAAAAACAGCGCACCGCCAGATCCAATCAATACCCATGTAAAGTAAACATCCCATCCTCCTATATTCCATAGGAAACCAACGTGCTGTGTTGGAATGACATAGTCAATGACTGTCGGAAGTGCGACCGCTTCAAACGTAATCACGGACACATAACCGAACAATACGCCCCATGCGGAGACAAACGCTGATTTGATCCCAAATGCCCGCTGGACAAAGACGAGTCCTCCGCCTGTTTCTGGGATTGCAGAGGAAAGCTCTGCATACGTTAGTCCAATAAAGATGACGAGAATGCCCCCTATGACAAAGGCAATCACACTTCCTAAAAATCCAGCTGTTAAAATCCAATCTCCCGAAAGTACAACCCAGCCCCAGCCAAGCATTGCACCAATGGATAAAAACAGTACGTCTGACTGCGACATGGTTTTAGCCATTTGTTGTTTTTGCATACAACCATCCCCCTTTGTTGTTTAGCGTGCTGTGAAGGCGTCTTCGATAATCCCTAGTCCTTCTTGCAGCAGCTCATCTGTGATGACAAGTGGTGTTAAAAAGCGAATAATATTCCCATTGATCCCTGCCGTTAATAAGAGTAGTCCGTGCTTGTTTGCATAGGCTGCAATCGCTGCGGCTGCCTTCTTATCTGGTGTACGCGTTGTTTGATCTTCCACAATTTCAATGGCCGCCATTGCCCCTAATCGCCGGACTTCCCCGATGAATGAGTACTTACTTCTCCACTCATTCGCTTTGTCCTCAATGACTTGTCCAATGTGTTCAGATCGTTCATTCAGTTGTTCTGTTTCAATAATATCAAGTACAGCCAAAGCTGCCACACAGCCTAATGGACTGCCAGCATACGTTCCTCCTAGCTCCCCTGGGTCCGCTGCATCAAGTAATTCTTTTCTGCCAACAACACCGCTCAGCGGCAGGCCAGCTGCAAGGGATTTTGATACAGTGATTAAGTCTGGCACCACATCGAAGTGCTCAATCGCAAAATATTTCCCTGTTCTTGAAAATCCTGTTTGGATTTCATCTGCCACGAATACGATTCCATGCTGCTGACAGAATGAAGCGACATGCTGGACAAAACGCTTCGATGGTACAATGAATCCGCCCTCCCCTTGGACTGGCTCCATCACCACACAAGCGACCGTTTCTGGTGCAACGGTTGCGACAAAGAATTGATTGAACTGATCAATGATGTATTCGTCGTAAGCTGCATCGCTTAATCCTTCAGGTTTTTGATAGTAATAAGGATACGGCGCTTGATACACCTCTGACGCAAATGGGCCGAATCCAAATTTATAAGGCTTGACCTTACTTGTCATGCTCATCGTCATATTCGTTCTTCCGTGGAAGCCTCTTGTAAAAGAGACAACCGCTTGTCTTTTCGTATATTTACGGGCAATTTTCACTGCGTTTTCAACTGCTTCGGCACCTGAATTTAAGAAAATGGCTTTTTTGTCGTGATCGCCTGGTGTGAGGTGGCATAGCTTTTCTGCTAATTCGATATAGGATTCGTACATCATGACATTAAATCCTGGGTGAATCAGGCTGTCTGCCTGCGCTTTGACTGCTTCCACAACCTTTGGATGGGAGTGTCCTACATTTAATGTACCGATGGCGCCTGCAAAATCGATAAAACGATTGCCATCAATATCGAAAAGCTCGGCTCCCTTTCCTTTCGCTGCAAGATGACGGTTGCCATTACTTACGCCTCTTGCGACGTATTGATCTCTTTTCCCCTGCCATTCCTCTGTTGAAAAACGGTTTGTTGTCGTTTGACTCATTGTCATCCATCCCCTTTATGTCTTTTTTATTATTCTGAATATTTTTTGGTATGATAGAAAGTACCAATATCATTTTTTTCATGGTACCAGAGAGGATGGAATGACGAGATGCTGACAATTCAACTAGATCAAACAGGAGAAAACGGGTTTATTTATCATCAAATTTATACAAAAATTAAAGAGGAAATTTTAAACCGTAACCTGCAACCACACGATCAATTACCATCTAAACGAGAGTTAGCAGATACTTTAAACGTCAGCGTCAATTCAGTGAATGGCGCCTATCAGCAGCTGCTTGCCGAGGGATATTTATATTCAGTTGAACGAAAAGGCTTTTTTGTGGAATCACTGGAAACATTTCATGAATCAGGTCAACTAAAACCCTCTTCCCTTCCAGCAGATTTAAAGGAAAATCCGATTGAGCGAGATGACTGGTATTCCTTTTCTCATATTTCTGTTGATACAGCCAATTTTCCTTTTAAAAGCTGGCTGAAAAGTGAGCAAAAAGCGATTCATCTCCACCAAGAAGCCTTTGGTGAGCTGCCGCACCCACAAGGCGTCTATGAGCTACGGGAAACAATTGCCCGGCTGATTGGACTTGCACGAGGGGTCAAATGCTACCCTGAACAGCTCATTTTAAGTGCAGGTACACAGTCGCTCATTCATTCGTTATCTAGCATCCTTCCAGCTGATCAAATATATGGATTAGAAAACCCCGGCTATCGCAGACTGTATCAAATGCTGAAAAACAATCATCACCGGATTGAAACGATTGGCATTGATCAAAAAGGGGTGCGGATGAGCGATATTCAGAAGAAAGAGCCAAATGTCTTGATCATTACGCCTTCTCATCAGTTCCCAACAGGGGTGATCATGCCGATTTCTAGGCGGATACAGCTATTAAACTGGGCAGCTGATCAGCCAGACCGCTATATCATTGAGGACGATTATGACAGTGAATTTAAGTACGGCACAGACAGCATACCGGCGCTGCAGAGCCTTGACCGCTATGACAAAGTCATTTATATGGGGACCTTTTCGAAATCATTGCTGCCCGGCTTGAGGATCAGCTACATGGTGCTACCGCAACATTTATTAAGACGCTATAAGGAAGAACAGCACTTTTTCATCCAAACAGCCAATCTTTTTACACAATACACCCTTCTTTATTTTATAAAAGATGGCGCCTATCAGCGGCATATTAAAAGAATGAATGGGCTATATGAGGAAAAACGAAAACAGCTCATTGGAGAACTCGACACTGTCTTTCGTGACAATGTACGGATTATCGGGGAAAATGCAGGGCTGCATTTTATCGCAGAATTCCGCTCAGATCGGACGCAGCATGAGATTTTACAACGCGCCAAAGACCGAAAGCTGAAAATGTACGGGATGGACCGTTTTACCCTTGATGAGCATGTGCCTGGTCACAAAGAAGGCTTTGTCCCGCTCGTCCTCGGCTTTTCGCACATGCGGCCAGAGGATATTAAGCCAGCGGTGAAACGCCTGTATGACTCGATTTATGGGAAATGAAACAGCTCATGTAGATGAATCGTGGCGCTCCTTTGACGGGACTAAACCGACAGAGGAGTGTTACGATCACATTCTTTCATAAACGTAATAGTTGATGTGAATATTTTTTTCTAGCAATTTCACGAGTGTTTGAAGGCTTTTTAAGTTGGTTGGCAGTAACGCAATACCATCTCCCTGTTCAACGATTTTGATCATTCCTTCAAACGAATCTAACTCAAATAGGGTTCGATCACCCAGCATACGTCTGGCCTCATGTCTTAATGGGCAAAGCTGATCACGATTCACGACCAATGAGATATCATCATCGTATATTTCTTTAGATTTTCCATATACGTTCAATGCCAAGCTCTTTACCTCTTTTAATTGATATTCCGGTTTTTCCATTTGATTAAAAGAAATAATTTGATCATACACATCCTCTGTTAACTTTTTGTTGATCGTACTTGATGAAGCAATGATAAAATCAGTGGCTTGAATATCCTCTAAAACTCGTTGCTCGTATAAAACGTTAAATAGAAGTTCAGAGCATAAAACGGTCTTTTTCTGTGAAGTCAATTTTTGTTGAATGTCCTTCGTTTCTTTTACGATTTTTTGAGCGTATTGATAAAATAAATCCCCCTGTCCTGTTGAACTGATTCCATGATGATGCCGGATAAAAAATGTTGCATCATATAAAGTTTCAAGCGCTTTGATTCTTTGAGAAATATTGGATTGCGCATACCCTAAAGCTTTAGCCGCTTGATTAATCGATTCTTTTTGATACACCTCTATAAAAATAATCAAATCATTTATATTCATCATGATCACCTATCACTTTTTGTGATAACAATAACACAAATATGTATTATTCAACTGGTTTGAAGTCGATTATGATGGCTATTGAAAGGGAGTGTTTCTATGCATGCCATGCAATATCATGTGGATCTGCCTGCGGATTATGATATGAATATCATTAGAAAAAGAGTACGAAACAATGGATGGAAAACAGATGGATATCAGGATTTATTATTTAAAGCTTATTTGATCACTGAAAAAGACAAACATAGGAGTTTACACAACAGCTATTGCCCATTGTATATTTGGAAACAATCTGAGGGCATGACGAATTTTGTGTTTAAGGGGTCATTTGATCATATTTTACGTTCTTTTGGCTGGAAACAAATCAATATTGGCATCACGTATTCCGTTCATTTAACAGATGATTTTCATCGTAGCACATTCGTTCTTGAAGAGTATGTGACGATTCATCCTACTGATTGCCTGGAAAATCTAGATATCGCCCATCTCTTTTCCCATTTCAACGACAATAAGGGTGAAGTCATCGTATATAATCCCGATAAATGGAAATGCGTCAAATATTCTTTTCTGGACTCATTACCAGAGAATATAGAGCAGCAGATTCACATTTATGACATTGTCCATCTGTCTATGGATCATTCAATGGCCTAATTCCGTTTTACACGAGACGCATCACAAATCCCCAAGGTTACAATGCCTTGGGGATTTGTCATTTGTTGATGCAAGATTCTCTTACCACCGCTCCTTGTCTACAGCTAAAACGGATGACAAGAGGCCTGGAAAAGCGATATCAATGTCGTCCTTTCTGAGAGAGTAGTAACGGTGCTTCCCGTCAATTCTCACTTTCACGATGCCTGCCTCTCTTAGTACTTTAAAGTGATGCGACAGCGTGGACTTGGCAATGTTCATATGATACGTACCGCATGTTCTCTCACCCGCTTCTGCTAAGCAGCGGACAATCTCCAGCCGAACAGGGTCAGCCAATGCTTGCAGCACAGAAATGAGTCTCATGTTTTCTTGGGTTGGATGATTTGGATTATTCATACGATAAATGTATCGTATTTTGTTCTAACATACAATCTCGTTACTCAATCCATCCAAAGTAGCAAATACGACTACCAGTGCATCGCCATTAGTGTTAAATTCAATTGATAAGTTGGCGCAACCAACTTAAGTAATAAATAAAACGATACCTATTCGGTATCGTCAGGCTGTCGAGAAAATCTCGACAGCTTTATTTTTTTCTTAAATTTTCCACTACCCCATTTTATAATAGAGAAAAGCATACTAAAGGAAGGTGTTTTTCTCATGTTCCACACTAGAAATTCTTCTCAGCACGAAGCCGAATTTGTTTTGCTAGATCAATTGGTCGAAGAAGATCACCTGCTTCGTAAAATTGATCAATACATTGATTTTTCATTTATCATAGACAAAGTAAAACCATATTATAGTGAGAATAAAGGTCGTCCCTCACTTGATCCACTTATTTTGTTCAAAATGATGTTTATCGGATACCTGTACGGTATCCGTTCTGAAAGACAACTTGAAAAAGAAATTTACTATAACATGGCGTATAGATGGTTTTTAGGTTTAAACATCAATGACCCCGTTCCCCATCACTCGACCATTAGCTGGAATCGTCGTACTCGATTTAAAGATACAACGATTTTTCAAGATATTTTCGATGAAATTGTTCTTCAAGCCATCAATCACGATATGGTTGGAGGCCGCGTTCTTTTTACTGACTCCACTCATCTTAAAGCCAATGCCAATAAACATAAATATACAAGAAAAACGATTGAACAAGATACCCAGAACTATATAAATGAATTAGAAGAAGCGATCCAAGAAGATCGGGTGGCACACGGAAAAAAGCCCTTAAAGGTAAAAGAGGAGGTGAAAACGGAAAAAGACATTCGTCAAAGTACGACTGATCCTGAAAGTGGCTATCTTTATCGTGAAAACAAACCGGAAGGCTTTTTCTACCTAGACCACCGTACAACGGATATGAAGTACAATATCATCACAGATGCCCATGTCACGCCTGGCAATGTCCATGATTCCGTTCCGTATCTTGAACGATTGGATCACCAAATCGCACGATTTGGTTTTCAAGTAAACGCAGTTGCCCTTGATTCTGGTTATTTGACAACCCCAATCTGTAAAGGTTTATCTGATCACCGTATTTTTGGTGTCATCGCACATAGACGTTTTCATCCAACAAGAGGATTATTCGAGAAGTGGAAATTTCAGTATGATTCTGAACAAGATCAATACATATGCCCGAATGGTGAAAAGCTTTTATATACCACCACTGATCGAAAAGGTTATAGGTTCTACAAATCAGATCCTAAAAAATGTACATCGTGTCCTTTCCTTGAAAACTGCACAAGATCTAAAAATCATCAAAAGGTCATCTCGAGACATGTGTGGGAGGAATATAAAGAAAAGATTAGGCAAAATCGTCTGTCTGCCGCTGGAAAAGAGCTATATAAAAAAAGAAAAGAAAAAATAGAGCGAAGCTTTGCAGATTCAAAACAACTGCATGGGCTTCGCTACTGCCGGTTGAGGGGAAAACAAAATGTGAGTGAGCAAGTGCTTCTCACAGCTGCCTGCCAGAACATGAAGAAGATTGCCACACACCTAGCAAAGCTAGGCTAGGTGTGTGGGAGGCCTTTTTCATGTTTTTCCTTCAATCTCATCTATCATAATGATGGTGAAAATAAAAAAGATTGTAGAAAAACATGAGTTTCTCTACAATCTGACGATACCTATTCGGTATCGTTTTGTTCTGGTGGATATGATATTTCTCTGCCATCAATATTGATAACATATGGTTCCATGTCTTTAGCCTTTTTAAGCAAGTTAACCATATCCATGGAGTACCTACTAACACCGTTCATGTAAACGTGGTAAACATTGTTACTTTCACGTAGATTAACTCCAGTCTTACTATAAATATCATTAATTAAATCATAGGCATGAGACCAATAAGACTTTTCATAATCATATACTCTTTCGCAGAGCTCAGTAGCAGTAAGAGTAAATTGTACTGCTAGTTGATTAGGATCTTGAATGTCTGCAAATGTAACGAGAGTTCTTGTAGCAGCTTGTTCATCAGCAGCAGAAGACGTTGTAAATGCGCTTAATAAAGTGTCTCTATCTGTAAAGTATCGTAAGCTTGCAATATCAACTTCAAGGTTAGTAATAGTATCGCTCTTTACTACGTTATATACTGTTTCTTCAATTTGTTTAAGAAATTCAATATCAACAGAGTCTTGATATAAAGCTTCGTATAGCTTTTCATAAGTATGTAACTGAATATAATTAACCCTTACCGATTCCCCATTCCCAACCGGGATAGACTTTTCTTTTGGTGGCGTGTAATTAAAGTTAATTGGCTCCCTACTCCAATCAATAAACCACATGTTATCAATCATTGGTTCGATATCGGCATCAATAATCTGCTTAACATTGTATAATATGGACTTAATATTTTCATCGCTTAAGCTATACCCAATAAAAATTATCGGATGCTCCATAAAATAGGTGAATAATTTAGCAATTAAGTAAATTTGCTTTTTAAAGAAGTAGTCATAATCTTGTTGTTCAATAACTATGCTCTCACAATCTTCAACTGAGCCATGGATTTTCAAGATATGCCCAATATCAGTAGATTTTTTTTGGCGGATGACCTGCTGACCTACTATTGCTTCATACTTAGGAAAAAGCGATTCCAATAGATTATCATAGTTGGTAGTAATAATAGCCTGTGGGTTCAATTGTTTTATTAAGTCAATTTCTTCGGCGAATTCATGTGTTTCAGCATCGAATTGTTCCATCAGGTTAATTAAAATACTTGCAATTTTATATTTCAGGTGCACGCTTCGTGAAGCAGATTCGTAAAGAAAAGGAGGAAACATTTCACCATTATCATGATGTTCCCAAGCAAAAGTTCGGTAGTAATCAACCAATTCGGAAGCAATTTTTGCATAATCTCCATTATGCTCTTGAACAAAATATTGCATAGGCCTCTTAATTTCAGGATTTTCTTTGATTAATTGTTTAAGCAACGCGCCCCAAGTTGGAGAATTTATATACCTCTGGGAAAAGCCAGAACCAATAAAAAAAATTGGTCTACTTTTCATATTATCAATGTATTGTTTTAAGTATTCTAACGAACTATTTAAATATGAATTGTAGTTTGACAAAGCTTCACACTCCCATTTTAGAGTAATATATCCATTTTATCATTGACACTGCTTTCTTACTATATAATATGGAAATAATTTGTTAAACACTGTCGAACTGATAATATTTAGATCTTCAGTATGTTTGAATTTTTTCTACAAAGATTTTCTATAATCACACATTTCCTTTTCAACTTTTTTAATTCTTTTCAAATCATTCGAGAAATTTGAAGCTTGTATTTCATTATATTACCTTTTGTATATTGCGTTCTTGAACAAGTTAAACTCCAGATAATGATCTAATTCCACGGGTTTTCCACTGCTCTACTAACTGTATATACATTAAAAATTATTCTCATTGTCGATAACATCCTCAAAGTTAATTAAGATTGTTTTTTATGTAAGTTTACATTATTTCAATAATCTTCATGAAAAAACAAAGCCATTAATTGATTTGTGTTTTTTCGTTTTAACGAGTATTTATATTTAAAGAACTGAAATTTCTCATTTTACATATCACTATTCAATTATTATAAAAAATACCTGTCGGATGACAGGTATTTTTTAAGCTCATTTTCTTGTCATGTGCCATTGGTTTTGTTATCATAGCAAAAGTGACCACTCGGTTTCCATTGTGACCATATGGTTTTGCCGATTCGGAAAGGACTTATGAAGATGAACGAAAAGCAAGAAGAGATTTTGCGGGTGTCGAAGAAATTATTTTCTCAAAAAGGCTATATGAGTGTCTCCATGCAGTCAATTGCTGATGCCTGTAAAATATCAAAAGCGTCTATTTATAAACTGTTTGATTCAAAGGAAGCTCTTCTATTGGAACTGATTAAATACAATCAGCGCAAAATGAGAGAGATTTCTCAGATCATTCATTCCGAAACGACGCTGTCCAAAAAGGAAAAATTCACAAAAAAGATTAAGCTTGAGCTTGAAGAGTTTAAAGAGAATCATAAATTTTTGAATATGCTGTCCTTTGAAGCTTTTTCACAGCATTCGCCCATCGTCATTAAGCATTTACGTGAGACACGCTCCATTATCATGCAGCGGCACAGAGACATGATTTTAAGCACATATGGTGAATCTGTTGCGCCTTATGTGTGGGATCTTGTGATTGTCCTCAACGGATTAATGAGAGAATTCATCTTGATGTTGGCGATTGAGCACAAGAACATCCAATTAGAAAATGCCGCCGAAATGATCATCGGTGTGATGGACCGTGTATCAATAAAGCCTTGCTCCATTAAGCCTGTGCTAACAGATCAGCTGATGGACTCTTATTTGCTTTCCACACAGGAAGAATATGATGAAGAAAAGCTTGTCATCTCGTACTTAACAAAGATGAAACAAGAGCTTCACACACTCTCAAATGGAGAAGAAAAGGACGATCTCCTCTCTGCGTTTGAACTGCTGAGTCAAGAACTGTCAAAGGACCAACCGAGAACCTTTTTAATCAGCTCATTGCTTGATTATTTAGGCAAACACAGCGTTTTATCACAAAACGTGTCACAGCTGAAAAGCATTATTTTATAGATAAAGAAGGGATAATATGAACCAATCAACAACATCGTATAATCGGTCTGTGATTGTTGGGATTTTCCTCGTTGGGGCGTTCGTTGCGATCTTAAACCAAACGCTTCTCATTCCAGCGATCCCGCATATCATGGAAGAGTTCAATATTGATGTCAGTAAAGGCCAATGGCTGACCACAGCCTTTATGCTGACAAACGGGATTCTCATCCCAATTACGGCCTTTTTAATTGAGAAATTTTCAAGCCGTTCCTTAGTCTTAACGGCTCTTAGCATTTTTACAGCAGGTACCATTCTTGCTTCGTTCGCCACGAATTTTCCGGTGCTACTTGCAGCACGTATCGTGCAGGCAGCTGGCGCAGGGATTTTAATGCCGCTCATGCAAACGATCTTTTTAACCATTTTCCCAAAAGAAAAACGCGGGCAAGCCATGGGTATGGTCGGACTAGTGATTTCATTCGCACCGGCGCTTGGACCAACACTTGGCGGCTGGATTGTCGATTCCTTTAGCTGGAAGTTCTTATTCTATATTGTTCTACCAATCGGTATCATTGATCTCATTCTTGCTTTCTTCTTAATGAAAAATGTCACACAGCAAAGAGACACTCGAATCGATGTCTTATCGGTGATCCTGTCTTCCTTCGGATTTGGCGGACTGCTGTACGGATTTTCAAGTGTCGGAACGTATGGCTGGACGAGTGCGACCGTTCTGATTTCACTCATTGTCGGTGCTGTGAGCTTGTTCTTCTTTATCCTGCGTCAGTCGAATTTGAAAAGACCGATGCTTGAGTTTGGCGTCTTTAAGTTTGCGATCTTTAGCTTAACGACCTTCCTCGGTATGCTCGTCTTTGCCTTACTGATTGGAACAGAGACGATTCTGCCGCTCTATACGCAGAATGTCAGAGGGTTATCTGCCCTTGATACAGGGCTGATCTTATTGCCAGGGGCTCTCTTTATGGGATTCCTATCACCGATTATCGGACGAATTTTTGACAAAGTAGGCGGTAAAGGGCTGGCTCTAGGCGGGTTTACGATATTAGCTGTCACTTCCCTGCCATTTATGATGCTGAGCCTTAATTCATCGATTACCCTCATTACAGTGGCCTACACGCTTCGCTTAATCGGGGTTGGGATGATCATGATGCCGCTGACAACAGCCGGTATTAACTCGTTACCACCGCATTTGATTCCGCACGGGACAGCAATGAATAATACGATGAGACAAATGGGCGGCTCTATTGGGACAGCTGTGCTTGTCTCTATTATGAGCAGCTCTGCTGCCAATGCAGCATTATCCGATCCAATGAAGTCAGCCGTTCATGGCATGAATACGTCATTTATCGTGTCTGGTGCTATTGCGGTCATTGGACTCGTTCTCTCATTCTTCTTAAAAGAAAAACGTGAAAACAAAGTGATGAAGCAGGAGCTATCTTCTTCGTCCTCTTCTTCATAAAGACAAAGAGCTCGGCATATCGCCGGCTCTTTTTTCATCTATTCATACATAACGTCCTCCCCAAAAATACATTTGTTCATTCAGAGAAGAAAAACCTTGATAATTTGAAGAAAAGAGTTGATAATAGAAACTATTCAATTTGTGAGAAAATTTTTACTATAGGAGATGTATGCATTGAAGGTCGTTAAATTTGGTGGCAGTTCTCTTGCTTCTGGCAAGCAGCTGCAAAAGGTATTTGATATTGTCACAGCAGATCCAGCTCGAAAAGCAGTCGTTGTTTCCGCACCAGGAAAACGGCATTCAACGGATACGAAGGTCACCGATCTATTAATTAGCTGCGGTGAACAATATTTACGTTTAGGTGAAGCAAACGATTTACAAGAAGCTGTCATCGAGCGATATGCCTCGATTGCGGATGAGCTGGGATTAGGTCAAGACATTATTGACACCATCCGGCAAGATGTAAACACGTTATTACAGGCTGATTCTTCTCATCCTGAGCGTTATCTTGATGCGATTAAAGCAAGCGGTGAAGATAATAACGCAAAGCTGATTGCAGCCTACTTTCAGCATCAAGGCGTCGAAGCCCACTATGTGAATCCAAAAGAAGCCGGTCTATTTGTCAGCGACGAGCCTGGTCAAGCGCAAGTCCTTCCAGAATCGTATGATCATTTGTACAAATTAAGAGAACGCTCTGGCATCATTGTGTTCCCTGGCTTTTTCGGTTTTAGTCTAGCGGGTGATATCGTCACTTTTTCCCGCAGTGGATCAGACATTACCGGTTCCATTTTGGCAAACGGACTGAAGGCAGATGTGTATGAAAACTTTACGGATGTGGATGCAGTCTATGCCGTCAATCCAACAATCGTTCATGAACCAAAGGAAATCACAGAGCTGACGTACCGTGAAATGCGTGAATTGTCCTATGCGGGTTTTTCTGTATTTCATGATGAAGCACTTATTCCAGCCTTTCGGGCAGGCATTCCTGTTCAGATTAAGAACACCAATAATCCAACGGCCAAAGGCACGAAAATTGTAAATCAACGGGATCATACGAATGGCCCTGTTGTGGGAATCGCGTCAGACAATGGATTTTGCAGTATTTATATCTCCAAGTATTTGATGAACCGAGAAGTGGGCTTTGGACGTAAAGTGTTGCAAACGTTAGAGGAATATGGTCTTACGTATGAACACGTGCCTTCTGGCATTGATGATATGACCATTATTTTAAGACAGGATCAGCTGGAGGAGCAGCAGATTGAACAAGAGCTTTTAGACCGATTAAAGCTTGTACTTGATGCAGATGAAGTGGTTCTAGAGCGGAACCTCTCGCTTATTATGGTCGTAGGAGAAGCGATGCGTCATAATGTTGGTACAACAGCAAGAGCGGCAAAAGCGCTGTCAAAAGCCAAAGTGAATATTGAAATGATCAACCAAGGCTCTTCAGAGGTGAGCATGATGTTTGGCGTCAAAGCGGCTCAAGAAAAAGAAGCCGTTCAAGCCTTATATGAGGAATTTTTCTCTATGTCCACGGTGCCTGTCTCCATTTAATCAGCAGACTGTCAGATCTCCGGATCGGCAGTCTTTTTGATCTCGCACGATTTGCGCATTAAAGTATATCTATTTCTCGTTTGATTTTGTATGATAGAGACAAATCAACTATTGTTCCGGCCATTGATCGGAGCTACAAGGAGTCCTAATCCATGCCTCGTCAACAACTATTAAAACAGTTTCGCAATTTTCATGATGCTTCTACAAGTATTTTAAACATGATGAGTCAATTCATTCATGTGAATACACTGTTTATTGCTAAAAATGATCAAAACACCAATCAGATTGTGAAAGTGCTAAATCAAGACGAGCAGCTTCTTGAAGAAGGGGAAGAAAATCCTTACGAGAAGACATTTTGCAAGCTGGCGGTCGATCATCGCGATACGCTGTTGATCCCTGATATCCGCTTGGACGAGCGTTCAAAAAACTTAGACGTCACGAAACAGCTGCAAGGCGGATCATTTATTGGGGTTCCCATCGATTTTACTGATGGTACGAACTATGGAACCATTTGTGGACTTGATCTAAGGCCGCAGCAATTTACAGAAGAGCATGTTCATATGTTTGAAACGATGGCATCTTTGTTGAGTTACGTCTTAGAACTCGACCAGGCCAATCGGCAGATTCAGCAATTATCTGTACCGATCGTACCTGTTGTTGACGGTGTCGCCGTGCTCCCTCTTCTTGGTGATATCGAAGAGACACGTGCGCAGCATATTTTAGAAACCATTTTACAGGAAAGCTACAGGCTGTCGCTCTCTCATTTGGTCATTGATGTTTCAGGGACAAAACGACTCAATGAACAAAGCATTCAATACTTGGTCAGCTATGCGCAAACGTTAAGACTTTTAGGCATTTCAGCTGTTTTAACAGGAATTAAGCAAGACCTTGCGCTAAATGCGATTCAATCGAATATTTCATTTAAAGACATCACCATTCGTAAGGATTTACCTCAGGCACTTGCTCATATCGGCCTAACGTTTTCCAAAACAGAATAAGTGATGATACACCAAAAAGGGCTAAACCGAGTTTAGCCCTTTTCTTCTTTTCAGCGTGATAGAAAACCTTTGCAGCCCTAGGAAAGACGAGTACCGGCGCGGAGCGAATTTCACATTCGTGAGCACCGGCACGCAGGACTGACACCGAATGCGAGGTTTTTTCTACACGCTGAGGCTAAACGGAGTTTAGCCCTTTTCCTGTGGGAGCGGTAAACGAATGATAAATGTTGTTCCTTTATGTTTTTCGCTTTTTAAATCAATCTGTCCGTCGTGCAAGTCCACAAGCTGCTTGACAATCGACAGGCCAAGTCCGTATTCTCCATATGGTGTATTCGTTCTCGAAATATCCGCTTTATAAAAACGTTCCCAAATGTGTTTGACTTCTTCAGGTGCAATGCCGATTCCCGTGTCTTCTACTTCAATGATCGTTTCCCCATTCTCTTCTTTCCCTCTCAAAGAAATACGGCCGCCTTCTGTAAATTGAATGGCGTTCTTTGTGATGTTGACGAGGATTTGAATGAGCCGGTCATAATCTGCGTATACCTTTTGTTCAGGGTGAACCTCTACCATAAGCTGATTGTTTTTCTCTTCAGCCATTCGGCTCAGCTGCTCCTTAATCACTTCAAACGTATCAATGAGTGGATAGTGAAATTTTTGAAGAGTGATTTGATTCGACCTGATTTTCTCATAATCCATATTTTCATTGACGAGACGCAACATTCGTTTTGTTTCATCAGTGATGAGCGCATAGCATTTCTCTTTCTCTTCTGCCGGCACATCCGCAGTATTCAGCCATTCGACCAATCCTCGAATGGTCGTCAGCGGTGTTTTCAATTCGTGAGACACATCTGCGATGAATTGTCGCCTACGCTTTTCGAGCCGGTCAATTTCCTCTCTTGACCGTTGAAGACGATTGGCCATCATATTAAAATCCTCACCTAGTGTACCAATTTCATCAAGGTGTTTGTTTTCAAGATGAATGTTGTAGTCACCATGCGCAATTTTCTCAGTTGCCTCTCTCAGTTTTTTGATACGATTCACATGGAACTTCGACAGAAACAGACTGAGAATAAAGGTAATCGTCAATGCCACAAACACGATGATATATAAATACCGGTTCATTTGAGCAATCAGCTCTTCTGCTCCTTGAATAGGAGCTATGAGCACCACCCCGCCCTTCAGCTTTCCGTCTTCCATGACAGGAAGTGCCACAAGTGATGCTTCTTGATCAAGCCGGCGTGAATCACTTCGCTTGACAATAATTTCTTCTCCTTTTGCGAGCTTGGCCCACAAATCTTTTGTGAGTAACGCTTCATGCGGCGGCATCTCTTGCTGCTGAGATAGCACAGTCCCTTTTTCATCAAAGACGAAAAAACGGATTTGTCTCGTCGAGAGAATGTCTTCAAATGGACGCAAACGGAAGTTCATCTCGGCTTTCGACAATTGTTTAAAATTCTCCAAAATTTCATTCCCATACGAACTCATTTCGTCTACCCTATTTTGATAAGCAATATCTTTCACAAAATGAGACATCAAGGTGCTGATAATAATGATGGCAATGAGCAATAACCCAAGGTGACTAATCAGCAACTGGTAAAAATATTTAATCTTCATCGAACTTATACCCTACGCCCCATACCGTATACAGAAAGGGCTTAGGTCCGTCTCCGATTTTTTGGCGCAATCGTTTAATATGAACATCAACTGTTCGTTCATCACCATAAAATTGGTATCCCCAAATTTGCTCAAGCAATTGTTCTCGTGAAAATACTTGCCGAGGATGCTGTATAAAAAAGCACAGCAGATCGTATTCCTTTGGCGTTAAATTTTCGATCCGTTTCCCCTCTAGAAACACTTCTCTCGTTTTTTTATCTAACTGAAAATGTTCGGTCTCTAGCCGTTCATCCTCTTTCGCTCCTTCTTGAGTAGATGTTGTTTGAGCAAAACGTCGTTTCACTGCTTTGATTCTTGCCATTAAGGTGAGCGGACTAAAGGGTTTTGTCACATAATCATCTGCCCCAAGATCGAAGCCCAGCACCTGATCAGATTCCGTTTCCTTTGCTGTCAGCATAATAATCGGAACATCACTAATCTGGCGTACTTTTTGACAAATGGTCAGACCATCCATTGAAGGAAGCATGACATCTAAGATGAGCAGATCCCAATCCTCCTCTTGCTTAAATCGATTCAATCCTTCTAATCCATCATGGACGAATTCCGCTTGAAACCCTTCTCGTTGAAAAAACATATCCGTCATTGTACAAACACTCTGGTTATCTTCAATCATTAATATTTTCATCATCAGCCTCCGCTGTTGCCTTTGTTTTTCTTTATGTAGCTTTATTTTACATGTTCCTTCTCAAATCTCAATTGGATTGATACGATTTCATGAACTTATCATGCTTTGGTCATCTTTTATTCATACTTTTTGAAGGAGTTGGGTGTCGAGGTGACCCGCATTGATTTTTGTTATGAAAAAAAGCTCATCTGATTGATGAGCCCAGATTGTTGACAAAGGGCTAAAATGAACTTGATTTTAGCCCTTTGTCTTCTTTTCAGCGTGATAGAAAACCTTTGCAGTCTAGGAAGGGCGAGCACCGGAGCGGAGCGAATTTGACATTCGTGAGCACCGGCGCACAGACCTGACACCAAATGCGAGGGTTTGTCTACACGCTGAGCTCATCTGATTGATGAGCCCTTTTCCTTGTCATGCCAGCAGTTGCAAGTAAGCAGTGTCATTCCCCTCTTCAACCGCCTGTAAAAGCTGCTTTGCCTGTGATGTGCTGGTGACGCTGCTTAACTTTTGTATGATGTCTTCTGTCGATAATGCACAGCCTGGTGCTCCCCGGGGGATATCGACTCGTTTGCTGATGGTGGTGCCGTCAGATAAGTTGAGCTTTACAATCGTAAAACGTCCTTTTGGCACTGCGTCTGGATGGGGTTGTGTCGTTTGATCATACACTCTATTCACCCGCTTCATCCATGTCCGCAGCTCTGGTGAAATGGCTTTTTTCGTAAAAGCATCCAATGATAAAGGTTGTCCAAACACCGCTAGTGCGATGACATACTCGACACTAAATCGTCCCTCTTCTCCCGTCAAAGGTGTCCGCTCCGTGAGTGCGGCATCTCCGCCAGGCGGAAACATGACGTCGACCTGTACGATCTTCTCCTGTAAGGAAGAGTGTTCTTGTACTAATGACTCGATCGCATCGGCTGCATGATGCGCCGCTGAACAGAACGGATACACTTTAAACCATAGACCTGGCGACACGATACGCCACGCAGTGCCATAGTCCTCTAGCAGACGTCTTTCCGCCAGTTTCTGATCCCCATAGAGAGAAAAGAAGCCCAGCTCCCCATCTAGAAGCGATTCACTCCCGCCAAAACCTGAGCAAGCTAAACCCATGGACCATACGGCGGTTTGAGCGGCGAGTCCAGCTTGTAATGGTTTCATATCAGTCCCAAACTGCTTTCGCATTCCAGCTGATTGCGCACCAGCAAAGCCGATCGCTTTCGCCAGCTCTTTCTGTGAAACTTGTTTCAAATAACCAATCGCACAGACCGCTGCAATGGCTCCGAGCGTTCCGGTATTATGCCAGCCCCGCTCATAATGCGACTTACCGATGGATTCACCTAGCCTTGCCATCACTTCGACGCCAGTAATGTAGGCTGCTAAAAATCGATCACCATATGCCTCACCGTCTGTCAGCTGGGAAAGCAAGGCCGGAATGATCACCGCACTTGGATGTCCTCTCACATCTGAATGCACATCATCATAATCAAGGGCGTGAATCAAGTAGCCATTTAGCATGGCTGCTGCTTGGCGGCTGACCTTCTTCCCTTGTCCAATGACGGGAATTTGAGCCGCGCCGCCTTCTTGTTCCACGAGCGCCATGAGCTTCTGAATCCCTTCATCCTCTTTTGCAGCAAGCGCTGCTGCCGCAGCGTCTAACAAACCGTTTCGAGCCATTTGAATGGCCTGTTGATCTTGCAACGGATCAGCAGAGAGCACTTCCTCTGCGAGCTGTTTCGTTAGTTCCATGTTCTTGACTCCAACGCCCGAACCGCAAGCTCGGAGAAGAAAGCAGCAGCGACTGGGATTGCCTCTTCATTTAACGTAAAGGCAGGGTGATGCCATTCCTCGGTACCGCTTGTCCCCATCCAGACAAAAAAGCCTGGAATGCGTTCTTGGTAAAGGGCAAAGTCTTCTCCGCCTGGTGACTGCTCTGCCTCTACTACTGCGAGATCAAGCGCTCCTGCCGTTTCTTCCACAACCTTTGTCAAACGCTCGTCATTCATCACAGAAGGCAAATACGGATGCCATTTCACATCTGCCTTTGCGCCAAACCCTTCTGCGATACCGCTCACGATTTGTTTCATGAGATCTGGAATCATCGCTCTCACTTCAGGTTCAAACGTCCGAACGGTCCCTTCCATCTCGACGCGATCAGGTATCACATTCCATGATGTGCCACCTTGAATACGTGTGATGCTGACAACCGCATGATGCAAAGAACTAATGCGGCGGCTGACAATTTGCTGTAGGGCGCTTGTGATCTGACCGCTGATGGCAATCGGATCAATTGTGTGATTTGGAATTCCAGCATGACCACCCGTTCCTTGAATGTCAATTTCAAAGCGATCGACGCTCGCCATTAATGCTTTTTCTCTTATCCCGATGGTGCCAACTGGCAGGTTAGGTTTATTGTGCATACCAAATATCGCATCCACTCCATTTAAGACGCCTGCCTCTATGACGTGTTTCGCTCCTTGCGCCACTTCCTCAGCCGGCTGGAACAAAATGCGCACTGTTCCCTTGAGCTCATGTTTCCGTTCGTTTAATAGGACGGCCGCACCAAAAATCGAAGCGGTATGGAAATCATGACCGCATGCATGCATTTTTCCTTGTATCTTTGAAGAAAATGGTTCGCCAGATGCTTCTTCAATTGGAAGTGCGTCAATATCGGCTCTCAGAGCAATCGTTGGTCCCTCTTGTTCTCCTTTGATTTCACAAACGACCCCTGTTTGAAGATCTGGAAAATCGAGTACAGTGATCCCTTCCTCTTCTAACCAGCCTCGTAGTTTTTTTGTCGTTTCATATTCTTCAAATGCCAGCTCTGGATGCTCATGAAGCGCTCGGCGTATGTTAATTAAACGTTTGTTTAAAGCTTGATTTCCTAATGATTTCACTGATACTCACCCCTCTAAAGAGTAAAAAGCAGCTTATGCTTCTTCAGCCGCTGCTTCTTTTTGAATAAATCGTTTTGTTCGTTCATTCTTCGTTTCGTCAAATAGTTCGGTTGGCGTTCCCTGCTCAATGATATGACCATCTGCCATAAAAATCACATGATCTGCTACTTCTCTTGCAAACGCCATTTCATGTGTCACGATGATCATCGTCGTTTCTTGAATGGCAATGGATTTAATCACTTGAAGCACACCTGAAACAAGCTCTGGATCTAGTGCTGACGTTGGTTCATCCAGCAGAATCGCATGTGGATCGACCGCTAACGCACGGGCAATGCCAATCCGCTGCTGCTGACCGCCGGATAGTGTGACCGGGTAGCTGTCCGCTTTTTGTTCGAGCCCTACTTGTTTCAATAGCTTCATACCGATTTCATTTGCCTGCTGTTTGGTCATTTTTTTCGTCACAAGCAGTGACTCTGTAATGTTTTGCAGGGCTGTTTTGTTTTTGAATAAATTATAGTTTTGAAACACCATGGCCGTTTGCTGACGCAGGTGATGGGCTTCTTTACGTGTATATTTAGACGCATTCAGCTTCGCATCGCCAATTTCAATCGTACCTTCATCTGGCGTTTCTAATAGATTTAGACAGCGCAGCAATGTTGATTTACCGGAGCCAGAAGGTCCGATAATGGCCACAACCTGCCCTTTTTGCACGTCAAGATTAATTCCGTCTAAGACGACAAGGTCGCCGAATGATTTTTTCAAATTGGTGAGCTTGATCATGTCCACACCTCCTTAATTCCGGTAAGGTTTGCTGATTTTTCGTTCAAATAGGTCTTGCAGGAAACTATAAATGATGGTGAGCACCCAATACACAATGCCAACCGCTAAATACGTTTCAAAGTACTTATAGTTGGCCGATGCAATCATTTTCCCTTGCGCAAACATTTCTGCCACCCCAATGGTAAAGGCAAGCGATGTTTCTTTTAAAAGACCAATAAAGGTATTCCCCGTCGCTGGAATGGCATTTCTGACGGCCTGCGGGAAAATAATTCTGACGTAAGACTGCCATCTTGTCATGCCGACAGATAAACAGGCCTCAAGCTGCCCTTCATCCACTGAATTAAGAGCCGCTCTAAAAATTTCTGCTAAGTACGCTGAGTTTTTAATACTTAAACCGATAATGACCGCTGTTAAGGCATCCATTGAGGTCATCGCAGGGAATAGCTGCGGAAGACCAAAATAAATGAGAAAGAGCTGAACCAAAGTTGGAACCGCTCTGAAAAAAGAAATATACAGCTTGGCAAATTGGTATAAGACAGGTATCCGGTTTTTCGTTATAAGCGCGAATACCACACCAATGATAATGGCAAATACCATGGAGACAATCGCCATGAAGATCGTTATCGGCAAGTATTGAATCAAGGTTGGAAAAACCGTCACCATATACTGCCAATCAATGTGATTCATGTCTGCTTTTCACCGCCGCTGTTGTTATTTTTTAATTGGAACTGTGACATCGTCTTTGAAATATTTCTCAGACAATTTCTTCAGTGTTCCGTCTTCTCTTAATTCTTTGATCGCTTTATTGAATTCTTCTCTTAGCTTGTCGTGCTTTTCATCTTTGGCAAATGGGTAGCCGACTTCTTCATATACGATTGGGTTGCCGACGATTTTGAGTGGAAGTCCTGTTTTTTCAATTTGAGCTAATAAGACACTGCGTCCGTTGACGTAAGCATCTACACGACCATTTGCAACTTCATTTAAGACACCGTCTTGTGTTTCATATGTTTTGATGTTGATTTTCTTGTCTGGGTCTTTGCTCTCTAGATTTTTGGCATGGTTTGAGCCAAGAACAGCCGCCACCGTTTTTCCTTTTAAGTCGTCAAGTCCTTTAATGTCCTTGTTGTCCTTCTTGACAATGATTTGTGTTCCTGCGTATGCATACGTATCTGTAAAGTTGAACGTTTGTTTACGCTCATCTGTAATCGCAACTTGGTTTGATACGGTATCCAGCTTCCCAGATGTCAGCTGACCCATGAGTCCGCTGAATTCACTCAGCTGCCAGTCTAGTTTGTAGCCTAGCTTTTTCGCAATGGCTTCTGTGACCTCGACATCAAATCCTACTAGTTTGCCGTTTTCTTTATAAGCAAATGGATAGCTTTGGCCTGTAGCGCCCACTTTAAGCACTTTCTCATCTTTGCCTTCACTCTGATTACCCCCGCCGCATGCCGCTAACACCGCAAGCATTGCCGCAAATAAAACAACTAGCCACTTTTTGTTTTTCATGTTCGTACACCCTTCTTTCCTCTTATGGTTGTGTAATATCTGATCGTAATTGTTTTTTAAAATAAATGGTGATATGACCTTTGCCTAAATCCTTTTCACCTGCTCTGACATAGCCTTTACGCTCATACATGTCCATGAGCCACGGATGCTTATCAGCTGTCCCAAGAGAGACAAACGGTACCTTTAGTGTGTCCCTTAGCACTTCCGTTTCAACCCACTCAAGCAAGGCTGAGCCTGTGCCTTTTTTTGCCGCTGGTTCTGAAGCAAACCACCATATATGCGGAACGCCGAATGGTCCTGGCTGTTCTCCCCAAGGCATACGGAGTGATAAGGTGGAGAGAAGCTCTCCGTTTTCTTCCATTACATAGCAAAGGTTCTTTTGTACATTTTTCTGAACGAGGGCGATATCTGCATGTGCTGCTTGGAACTGGATGCCGAGCTCACGAATCGGCTCATAGGCTCTTGTTGTCAGTTCAAGCAGCGCTTCTATATCATCCTCAGTTGCCAGACGAAACGTATATCCCAACGTTAGTCACCTCACCTTTATGTCGTGTAGCGATTTTTTGGCTGTTTTAATCCGAGATTTTCTCGTAAAGTTTGTCCTGTGTATTCTGTTTTGAACAGGCCTCTTTCCTGAAGGATCGGAACGACGCGATCTACGAAGGCATCAAGTCCTTCTGGCAATAATGGCGGCATCACGTTAAAACCGTCGGCTGCTTCCTCAACGAGCCATGTCTCCATCACATCTGCTAGTTGCTCTGGTGTTCCAATGAAGATATGGTGCCCACGGGACCCTGCAACAGATTGGTAGAGCTGGCGAATGGTCAGGTTGTCCTTTCTCGCCATATTCATCACAAGGTCAAAGCGGCTTTTCACGGCATTTGACGCGCTTGGATCAATCTCTGGAAGCGGTCCGTCTAGTGGATACTGCGAAAGATCAATACCCCCTAAGTAGTTTTGTAAAATGCTAAGGCCGATCTCTGGAACAATCAGCTCTTGTAATTCTTCATACTTCGCTTTTGCCTCTTCTACTGTCTCGGCAATAATTGGGAAGATGCCCGGCATGATGCTGACATCTTCTCTCGCTCGTCCAGCAGCCTCTACTTTCCCCTTCAAGCTTTGGTAAAATTCCTTCGCTTTGTCGAGATCGTTTTGTGCCGTGAAAATGAGCTCAGCCGTTTTAGCCGCAAGCTTTTGACCATCTTCAGAAGACCCTGCTTGAATGATCACCGGCTGTCCTTGAGGGGTGCGTGATACGTTAAGCGGACCCCGTACGGAGAAAAATTCACCTTTGTGCTGCAGCTCATGAAGCTTACTAGACTCAAAGAATTCTCCTGTTTCTTGGTTTCTGATAAGTGCGTCCTCTTCCCAAGAATCCCACAGACCTTTGACGACATCGACGAATTCTTCAGCTCGCTCGTATCGTTTGTGGTGCGCTAAATGCTCTTCTCCGCTAAAATTTTTCGCTGTTTCTTCAATAGAAGATGTGACCACATTCCATGCTGCTCGTCCGCCTGATAAATGATCGAGTGAGGCAAACTGTCTCGCAATATGGAACGGCTCACTGTATGTAGTTGATGCTGTTGCTGCTAAACCAATTGTTGAGGTAGACTCTGCAATCGAAGAAAGCAGGGTGAGCGGTTCAAATCTCGTTAATACATTTGGATGAGATGTATGATTAATTGATAAGCTGTCGGCTAAAAAGAGCAAATCCAGCTTCCCTTCCTCGGCCTTTTTCGCTAATTGTTTAAAGTAATCAAGATTCATGGCTGCGTCTGGTACTGCTTTCGGATGTCTCCAAGAGGCGACATGATGTCCAGTTCCTGCGATGAATACGCCTAGCTTGAGCTTCCGTTTCGGCTGTGACACTTGTTCTTCATCCTTTCTATATCTTCCTTGTATCAAGTTATTATTTTACAAGATACATTTTTCTGATTGAATTAATCGGTTTTATCCATAAAAAAAGGGCAAATGTTGTGAAAAATGAAAAATAATTATTACTATATGCCCTTTTTACATGATTGTCAACCGCCTTCTGAACCTCCAAAAAAAGGGATTTACAGGCGTTTACGGCGGATCAATTTCAATATTTCCGATGAGCCGGTCCGTGGAGTGCGTCATCAATTGACTGCGCTCTAGTACGTTATGGGCAATCACCGAATGAGTGGAAGATACGGTGCGGACGGCAATCGCTTTTTGAGGAGAGAGATTAATGATGTTATTCCGTAGCACACGTGCTGAGACAACCTCATCAAGAAAAACGGCTGTCGGCTGTCCGATCGAACGATTTAAATAAAAGCGGTTATCTCCAATTTGGGGTGAGCCATTTTTAATATACATCACCACATATAAGGACGTTTCTTCAAAGGAATTGTCTTTAATCTCTAAAGGAGCGGTCGTATTGCTGTAGACGGCATAGTTTTGATAGTGCTTAAAACGATTCTGCCATATGAAAGCCTTTGCATTTCCTGTCACGCTGATCGTATATGAAGATGCGAGCTGTGAATGTCCTTCTTGAATAAAGTGATTGCCGTTGATCCCCGCTTCTCCCTCCTGCACCCATATCCCTCGGCTGAATTCCTTGAATTGATTATGCTGAATTAAGATATTCGTTCCTCTGACCATCGCCGCATCGATGACAGAGTAGACGGTATTGTTTGAAAAGACAATGCTGTCTGATTGATAAATACGCAGCGATGTACTTCTAAGCCGTGTGTTTGTCCCTGACTCAATATGATTTCCTTCTATTAAAATACGATTGGCCATATAGACAGACACAGCCGCATCTTCAAAAAGACTAATTTTATTACCTGTGATGTGCACGCTGTCTCCCCTCACATCAATCCCCTTTTCAAACCCTTCAATCATATTGCCAATAATGATCACATTGTTTTCCGATTGATCAAGCGGCACGCCTAAGCTCGTAATCCCTGCTTTTGTCACGCCCCCTCCCACTGCACGAATCAAATTATTCGCAATGATCATTTCAGTGGCGAAGCCATAGGAGATACTGCTGTCCGTTTGATTGCCTTCAATGATCACACCATAGCCGTTGAAATTATAGATAGAGCTGGCTGCGCCGCCTCTGACTATGTTGTTTCGAATTTGAATATTCAGCGGTTCCTCCAAGTTGGTCGCATTTTCTCCGTATCCTTCAATATCAATGCCCATTTTTGGCTCGACCCCGTTTACCCCTGCCCTTTCAAGCAAACAGTCTTCCACAATGACACCATCACAGCCTGTAATAGAAATATTGTTTCGCCTTGAGTCAGTGATGGTGCAACCAGAAATATGAATAGACGAAGCTGGCGAGTACGATTCGATATGGGTCAATAAACCGTGCGGACTGACAATGATGCCGTCTCCCGTACAATTGTTGATTTGAACACGATCGATATTCACATGGGAAGCACCTTCAATACACACCCCGAAGCCCCATTCATGTGTTTTTCTTTCTGGCGGGAGTGCCTTGTACACATGCTCATCACGGTCGCCTTCAATCCGCCCGCCCCGAATGGTCACATGCTCTACCTCTCCAATATAGAAGGCTGCATATCCCCACGAATCATTTGGTTTCACTTTGATAACGGCATCTGATGCCATCTCAATACAAATATGACTTGGCACTCGTATGCCGGCATGACGAAAAGGAAAAAATTGATCCCCCCTGTACACCGCATCTATTAGATACGTTCCACTCGGCAACCAGACGTGGGAGTAGCCCTGTGCTTTTGTCCATTCCAGGCATTCGTTCAGTTTCGCTGTACAGTCCGTTTTCCCGTCAGCAATCACGCCAAAGTCTATTACATTGACAACGGGTTTCTTCAGATCAGATTTATTTACATCCCCCAATGAAAACCCCTCCTTTTTACACATGTCCTCTTGTCATCCTATGCATGTGGAAAAGGTTTGCTTGTACGATATTTCAAATTTTATATAAATTCTTCTGGAATAACTTTCCGATGATTTTCACTTGAGCGAATTTTTCATTTTTTTGAGTCTTTACGCCTATTGAACTAACATTTTCCTGTTTTAGAATAGTTTTATATTGACACAAGAACTATACAAGAATATCATTTTTCTCATATCTCTTTTTTTAAGAAAGGATCTATGCCATGTCTACAATTGACCACGATAAAATTGTTAAAAGTGTTCCTCAAAAAGGGTTTTTTGGACATCCTAAAGGACTTTACACACTGTTTTTCACTGAATTTTGGGAGCGTTTTTCTTATTATGGCATGCGTGCACTGCTTATTTATTATATGTACACAGAGGTGACAAAAGGCGGTCTTGGCTTCGACCAGACAACCGCTAATTCGATCATGTCTGTCTATGGTGCGCTTGTCTATATGTCAGGCATTATTGGCGGATGGCTTGCCGACCGGGTATTTGGTTCGTCCAGTACGGTCTTTTATGGCGGGGTATTCATTATGCTTGGTCATGTCATTTTGGCACTGCCTAGCGGTGCAACAGCGCTCTTTATTAGTATGGGGCTGATTATTATTGGAACAGGTCTCCTAAAGCCGAACGTGTCAAACATAGTCGGTGACCTGTATACAAAAACAGACCCTCGCAGGGATTCTGGATTCAGTATTTTCTATATGGGGATCAACATGGGTGGTTTTATCGCCCCATTAATTGTCGGAACACTCGGTCAAAAAGTGAATTTCCACCTTGGTTTCTCACTCGCTGCCGTTGGTATGCTTGTTGGACTGATTACGTTTGTCATCACGAAAAAGCCGAATCTTGGACTTGCCGGCACTTATGTCACAAATCCACTATCAGCTGCTGAACGCAAGAACTTCAAAATTTTCGGTACATTGATCGTGATTGTACTTGCTGTTTTTGCTGTCATCGGCATTCAAACAGGAGCGCTCACGATTAATCTATTCACTTGGTTTGTCAGTGTCCTTGGTGTGCTGATTCCAATTGTTTATTTTATTGTGATGTATTTTAGTCAAAAAACGAGTGCAGTGGAGCAGTCGAGGGTACTCGCTTATATTCCATTGTTCCTAGCTGCGGTGATGTTCTGGGCCATTCAAGAACAAGGCTCAAATATCTTAGCCACATATGCAGATCAGCGAACAAACTTGAATTTCCTTGGCATGACATTAGCCTCTTCTTGGTTCCAATCATTGAACCCAATCTTTATTGTGCTCCTGTCACCAGTATTTGCTTGGTTATGGGTCAGACTCGGTAAGAAACAGCCGTCTACCCCGATTAAATTTTCACTTGGTCTTCTGTTCGCAGGATTATCCTTTATCATCATGATCATTCCTGCCTACATGTCTGGACCAAATACACTTGTAAGCCCATTATGGCTCGTTCTCAGCTTCTTCCTTGTCGTCATCGGAGAGCTCTGCTTATCACCAGTTGGGCTGTCAGCGACAACAAAACTGGCACCTGCTGCCTTCTCAGCGCAAACGATGAGCCTTTGGTTCCTTTCAAATGCAATGGCACAAGCCATTAATGCACAAGTGGTCAAGCTATTTGATAAAGTGCCAGAAACCGTCTATTTCGGGATCATCGGCATGCTCGCTATCGTTTTATGTGTTATCATGCTTCTGCTTACACCGGTGATTAAGAAAGCGATGAAAGGCGTGCATTAAATTGAAAAAGAAGCCTCCCAAATGGGAAGGCTTCTTTTTTGGAATTAAAACCGAATCTCATCATCTCCGTGGATTTGCAACTGGAGCGGTTCACTTTTCACCTGATGTTTTTTCACATAGCGGTGATAGACAACATATCCAATGATCATGAGCGGTACGCCGACATACAGCCCAATCCGCTGCTCGGCATCAAAGGCAAGGCTGATTAGCACAATCGAGTTCAGTGTGATCGCAATGATCGGCAGTACCGGATAAAGAGGGGTTTTAAATTTTAGGTTTTCCAGCTTTCCGCCTGCTTTCAAATATCTTCTGCGGAAAAGCAGCTGTGATAATGTAATCGTAATCCAGCCGGTTTGGGCACTCATGCCCGCAATAGACACGATCCAAGCAAAAACGGTTTTCTCTGCAAAGAATCCTGATAATAACGAAATACCTGTAAACAGGAAAGTGAGCAGTAAGGCATTCATCGGGATGCCCCGCTGATTGACTCGTCTAAACGCCTTCCCTGCCATTCCTTCCTTCGACAAAGAGTACAGCATTCTCGTAGAGGCATATAGGCCAGAGTTCGCCACAGATAATAAAGCAATGATAATGACAAAGTTCATGATATCTGCCGCATAAGGAATGCCCGTTCTCTCAAACACAGTGACAAATGGGCTTTGCAGCACACTTGCTTCCTTCCAAGGCACCATGCCCGCTAAGACAAAAATAGATAAAACGAAAAAGACAAGGGTGCGCCAAACCGTCTGATGAATCGAGCGAGGCACGGTTTTCTCTGGATTTTCACTTTCTCCTGCCGCAATCCCGATCAGCTCCGTTCCTTGAAACGAAAAATTCACCGTGATCATCGTGACGACTACTGCGAGCAAGCCATTCGGAAACAGACCGTCACTCACAAAATGACTAAAATAAGGAGCTGGTTCCCCGCTCGTCGTTTGAATAAAACCAAACATCGCCGCTCCGCCTACGCCAATAAATAGTAAGATGGCAACAATCTTAATGGTTGAAAAGAAAAACTCCGACTCCCCGAACGCTTTCGCTGACCTGGCATTTAATAAGAACAAACACAGCCCAAATATGAGACACCAAATCCACACATCCACTTGTGGAAGCCAGCGTCTCATCAGCTGCCCTGCTGATAAAAATTCCAGCGCCACAGTGGCTGCCCAGCCAAGCCAATAAATCCAGCCAACAGCAAATCCTGCTGCAGGACTCACAAATTTCGTCGCATACGTATGAAACGACCCCGACACAGGAAGCGCGACTGAGAGCTCTCCAAGACACAGCATGGTTAAATACATGATCAATCCGCCCACTATATAGGAAAGAACGGCTCCAACTGGCCCTGCTTGTCCAATCGTATAGCCTGTTCCAAGGAAAAAGCCTGTCCCAATGACACCGCCAAGAGAAATCATAAATAAATGGCGGGAGGTCATCGCCCTTTTCAATTGTTCGGGCTGATTTTGTCCAACATCCACAATGATGCCCTCCTTCTTCTAAGATGTTCTGTTATCAAAACATGTCTCCATGTGATTATTCCATTTTCAAAACAACCTACTAATTATACATCTTTTATAATAAATATGCTTCCTTCTATCGTCACTGTTACAAAGTCTTTATTTTAGTAATGTTCGCACAACTAAGAGCAAATAGACATTGTAGAGAATGGAGGTTTGAAAGAATTGGGTTCAGGGCATAAAGTTGGTGAGATTCGCTCAAGCTAGTTTCAAATGCTTTACTTTTAGGTTGCTTCTCTGTAAGATCATATGTTGTAAATACCAACAAGAAAAGTGGGGAATAAAATGAAAAAAATGTTCTTTGCCATTATTTTAGGCGCTTGTGTTGCATTGATCACAGCATGTGGATCAGCTGCAAATGACAGCGCAAATAAACAATCTGGGTCTAAGGAATCAGGTGACCTTTGGAAATCCATTCAGGATAAAGGCGTATTAACCATCGGTACAGAAGGTACATATGCTCCTTTCACCTTCCATGACAAAAAAACAGATAAATTAACTGGCTATGATGTCGAGGTCATCACAGAAGTCGCAAAACGTCTTGACTTAAAACCAGAATTCAAAGAAACACAATGGGACAGCATGTTTGCTGGTCTGAATTCTAAACGTTTTGATGTGGTAGCGAACCAAGTTGGTAAAACTGGACGTGAAAATCAATATGATTTCTCTGATAAATACACAACGTCTCAAGCCATTGTTGTGACAAAATCAGATAACAATGACATCAAGAAACTTTCTGATGTGAAAGGCAAAAAAGCAGCGCAATCATTAACAAGTAACTATAACAAATTAGCTACAGATGCTGGCGCTAAAATTGAAGGGGTTGAAGGTCTTGCACAATCCATTCAATTGATTCAGCAAGGGCGTGCTGATTTGACGTTCAATGATAAATTAGCTGTCTTGAATTACTTGAAAACAAGCGGTAACAAAAACCTAAAAGTTGCATTTGAAACAGGAGATCCACAAGAAACGTATTTTGCCTTCAGAAAAGGTAGCGGCGAAGTCGTTGACAAAGTGAATGGCGCATTAAAAGAAATGAAGAAAGACGGTACACTCGCTAAGATTTCTAAGAAATGGTTTGGTGAAGATGTTACAAAGTAATACCCTAGGAGTCGTCATTCCTTGGGATCTTCTTCAGCAATCTTTTTGGCCAATGGTGATGCAGGGGATTTATTATACAATCCCCCTTGCCATCATTGCCTTCATTATTGGTCTTTTTATCGCGCTTGTGACAGCTCTTGCTAGAATGTCTAAAATTAAAGCCCTCAGATGGATTTTCTCCATCTATGTGTCGGCCGTTCGCGGAACGCCGCTTTTTGTGCAATTGTTTATTATTTTCTATTTCTTTCCGACATTTAATATCACACTTGATCCATATCCAAGTGCTATCATCGCTTTTTCTTTAAACGTAGGTGCGTATGCTTCGGAAATTATCCGTGCATCCGTCCTATCTGTTCCAAAAGGACAATGGGAAGCGGGGTATTCGATTGGGATGACCCATCGCAAAACGCTCGTCCGCGTGATTTTACCGCAGGCAGTGCGTGTATCGATTCCGCCGCTGTCTAATTCATTCATTAGTTTGGTGAAAGATACATCGCTTGCCTCCCAAATCCTCGTGGCAGAGATGTTCCGTAAATCACAGGAAATTGCTGCGGCGAACTTGGATCAAATTTTATTTATTTATATGGAAGCAGCCCTGATCTATTGGGTATTCTGCTTCATTCTATCGCTCGTTCAACACCAAATTGAAAAACGACTTGATCGATATGTCGCAAGGTAAGGAGGGAACGACATGCTAACAGTCAAAGGCTTAAACAAATCCTTTGGTGAAAATGAGATTTTAAAGTCGATTGATTTTACGATCAACAAAGGGCAGGTTGTGGCGATTCTTGGTCCATCAGGTTCAGGAAAAACAACGATGCTTCGCTGTTTAAATGCACTTGAAATTCCAAATGCCGGCTCCTTTACCTTCGATGATTTCTCGATTGATTTTTCTAAAAAAAATAAACAAGCTGATTTGCTCAAGCTTCGCCGGAAGTCAGGCATGGTGTTTCAAGATTATCATCTGTTCCCGCATCGTACTGTTCTTGAGAATGTGATGGAAGGTCCAGTCCAAGTCCAGCGCCGTCCGAAAGAAGCGGTGCGAAAAGAAGCGATTCAGCTTCTGCAAAAGGTAGGACTTGAGGATAAAAAAGATTTGTATCCCTTCCAGCTGTCAGGCGGTCAAAAGCAGCGTGTCGGCATTGCCCGTGCACTTGCCATTCAGCCAGAGCTTATGCTTTTTGATGAACCAACCTCTGCGCTTGATCCTGAGCTTGTCGGGGAAGTCTTAAAGGTCATGAAAGATTTAGCGAAAGAAGGCTGGACGATGGCGGTTGTCACACATGAAATCAAGTTTGCCCAAGAAGTGGCGGACGAAGTGATTTTTATTGATGGCGGCGTCATCGTCGAACAAGGTCCTCCTGAAGAAATCTTCAAACGACCAAAGGAAGAACGAACAAAACAATTCTTAAATCGGATTTTGAATCCAGTATGATCAAAAAGGCTGTTCTCATCATGTGAGAACAGCCTTTTTTTACCTCTTTCAAAGAAAGCGATTACATTAAGCAAAGCCATTTAAAGGGGCGTGCGAGTATGTTACGATTGAAATCGAGTGTTTAAGAAAGAAGGGAAAGCTTTTGAAGCGGGAACATCTTTTACGTTGGTTTTTTTATTTTGTTGGATTGATTGTACTTGCTTTTGGACTATCGCTGACAGTGAAGGGAAAGATCCTTGGCATTGGTCCGTGGGACGCTTTTCATTATGGACTGTTTCAGCATTTTGGTTTAACCATTGGACAATGGTCGATCATTATTGGTGCACTCATTGTGACACTGACATCTGTTTTCACGAAATCTTTTCCAAAGATCGGTGCCCTGCTCAATATGGTGCTGATTGGCGTGTTTATTGATTTCTTTAATGCAGTATTACCTGCACCACATGGGTATTTACCTGCTTTATATGTATTTATTACGGGCGTGATTGTGTCTGGGTATGGCGTTGGCATTTATGTCTCAGCCAATCTTGGCGCTGGGCCAAGGGATTCATTAATGTTGCTCATCTCAGCAAAAACGGGGCTGAACGTACAGTGGGTTCGAAATGGTATTGAGTTAACCGTGCTTCTATTTGCATGGATGCTCGGCGGCCCGATTGGCATTGGAACGATTCTGACGGCCATCTTTACTGGACTCGTCCTTCGTTTTTCATTGCCACAATCGACACGGCTCTTACAGCTGCTCATTACAAAAACAGCGGAGAAGCCTGTTCAAACCCTTACCCGATAAGAACAAGCCATTCTACTAAAAGAATGGCTTGTTTTGTGCTAAACTAAATAGACGCAATATTCTTAAAACAGGAGATGATCCTCTGATGCAGCTTTTCCATTATCATTACTGGACACCATTTGTTGAGGAGATGGAGAAGGCGTACACCTCATTAGGCTTTGAAGTAAAGGGGCGTTTCGCAAAGGAAGGTTCCTTTCCCCCTCCGCTTACATGGGATGATTTTAGAGAGAAGAAGCCCTCTTTCCGAATCATTGAGATGAGAAAGGGACAGATCAATATCACATTTGGTTATAGTAAAAAAGTCCTTTTTGATCACATCGGCTTTCTAGTGACTGATGATGAATATGATCAGCTGCTGGTACAAGCGCAAAAGAGAAACTGGGCAATCCAGACCGGGGAGCGAAGAACGTTTCTTTCTACACCGATGCGCTTAAGGCTTGAATTGCAGCGGCGGACAGATGTGATTGAAACTGGTGAAGAAGCAATTGCCGAGATGACGATCGCAGTACCTGATTTGACTCATACACCTGCGGTCGATCAGTTGCTGGACGGTTTGACACAACCTATTCATTGGAAAAAGGGAGAACGTCTCTCTTTACTTGAAGTGAAGATGATAGATTCTCACGGGATGAATACGACCGATCCAAACGGTGTTCACGTCCTCACACAAGGATAAAAAGCAGCGAGATACGCTGCCTTTTTTATGATTGTTTACGGATTGGAATCCAAATCAATGTCACATGATCTGGAGAATGTATCTCTCCATCTAAAGGGTACGTTTCCATCTCCATTCCCCCAGCATGCTCATATCCTGAGGCAGGAAACCATTCTGTGAAAATACGTGTCCATGTTGAATGCACAGCGGTTTCGACAGGCCCCTTTGCCTGAAATACAGCCCACGTACTGGCCGGAATCTTCTCGACTGTCATGGTCGAATCTGGTTCTTCCACACCTTGCTCAATCCCAATGATATAGTCAAATGTTTCAAGCGTTTCATCAAAATGTGCACATACACCGATATATCCGAGTTCTCCAGCTGCATGAGCCAGTGAATCCGTCCATCCTTCTTGATTGACACGCTTCCAAAAGGCGGGAATATCCTGTTTGTTTTGGCTATTCTTTGTTGTTGTCTTTAGTCTTCTGCCCATGATTGAAAATGAATCCTTTTCCACAATTCGATAATGCATCGGTTCGACTCCTTTTATTTGAAGTTCGAAGGAGAGACGGGGGTAGGCTTTCACTGTATACTCGCCTGTTTTCACTGCTGCCGGTGTATATCCATGATGCCGCTTGAAGGCTTTCGCAAACGACTCTGGGGTTTCATAGCCATACTTCACCGCCGCATCAATGACTTTCACTTGCTTGGTCATGAATTCTTCTGCCGCAAGGGTTAATCGTCTTTTGCGAATATATTCTGCTACTGCAATTCCCGTCAGCATATGGAATAGCCGCTGATAATGAAATTTAGACATACAGGCGGCCTCTGCCACTTCTTCGATCTGCAAAGGCTGATCCAGCCTCTCTTCCATATAATTGATACTATCCATGATCAAGTGAATCATTTTTCCCTCTCCTTCCTTTTCCACTATATCGAGAACCGCCCGCACCTTCCTGTCATTTTGTGCTTTCATTGAACAGGATGTCTGTTTCTCTTTTGCAGAGGTTCATCCAATGGTACAATAAATGTAAAAAATTGAGGTCCGTTATGAAGATTTTCGCTATTCAATTACAACCTTTAGATGATAAAAATGCACGAAAACAAATAGAACAGCTGAAGCCTTTTGTGTCACTTGAAAAACGCGCCGCCGCTGAGCGCTTTCGTTTTTTGATCGATGCAAGAAGAACGCTTTTAGGTGAGGTACTGATTCGTCACATCATTCATGAGATGTACGCACTGCCAATGGTACAGATCATTTTTGAAACAGAAGGGAACGGAAAGCCTGTTGTCCGGCAAATTCCTTCTTTTCATTTTAATCTTTCTCACTCTGGTGATTGGGTCGTGGGCGCAGTAGATGATGCGCCTGTTGGCATTGATATTGAAGAGATTAAACCGATTGATTTAGCCATTGCCAAACGATTTTTTTCAGCTGACGAATATCAAGATTTACTCTCACAGCCGGCAGAACGGCAGGAAGCCTATTTCTTTCATTTATGGTCCATGAAGGAGGCTTTTATCAAGCTGACAGGGAAGGGAATATCCTATGGTCTTTCATCCTTTACCGCTCGCTTGTCAGAGGATGGACAGGCTACTTTGAGATTACCTGATCACGAAGCCCCTTGCGTTGTCCAAACATATTCACTTGATCCTGCCTACCAAATGGCGGTTTGTACAAGAAAACCCGCTGCGGCTGAGCACGTCGAGATACTCACTTGTGAGAACATGCTGTCACGCCTTAATAACGTGTGATTTGTTGAAGTGATGACTTTAGCAAATCGACGCCTCGTGCGATTTCCTCTTCTTTTACATGCCAAATGTTCAGCTGAAGTATAGGCTCCTTATGATAAGTAGAAATGAAATGGCGGTCGATCGGCTGAACCATCACAGAAGCCTTTTTTAGCTGCTGAATGAGCTGATTCATCGGAATGGACCGGTCGACACGAACGTGGGTATGGGTAGCTGGCTCCTCTTCTCCCAGCTCATAAGCGCCTTGATCATTTTTCAAACAGGCCACAAGTTGTTTGGATCGAGCTCTATAGGTCGCCTGCATCCTTTCTCTATGACGCTCAAACATCCCGCTTTTCAAATAAATTTCTAAAGCAGCCTGCGAGAGCATCGAGCTGTCGATATCAATCAGCCGTTTATGTTCACTGAAGGGGCCAATCAGCTCGTTTGGTAAGACGACAGCACCTGTTCTAAGCCCCGGAAAAATGATTTTTGAGAAGCTTTTTAAATAAATGACCTTCCCCGCCTGATCATATGAATAGATCGGGTCTCTTTTTGTATCGAATTCTAAATCAGCCAAATAATCGTCTTCAACGATGTAGACATCATATGCTTCGGCAAGGGCTGCAATCGCTATTTTTTCTTGTTTCGACAGACTCGTTCCAAGCGGGTTTTGAAATCTTGGCATCGTATAGAAAAAGCGAATATCCTCCTCTCGGAAGATACGCTCCAATTCCTGAAGATCGAGTCCTTTTTCCGTCCGCTGGATCCCCCGGACAGGTAGCTGGTTTTTCTCTAAGTATTGGAGGTATAGGTGATAGCCTGGCTGTTCGACCAATATGGTCTGTTTTCCATTCGGAAACGGGATGGTGCTTAAAATCGATAAAGCCAGCTGAATACCAGAAGTCATGACGATCTGTTCTGGAGAGGCAAACACTTGATAATCCGTTAAACGCTTTGAAATGATTGGCAGTAAAGATGGTAATCCATTGGTGGTGCCATAGATAAATAAATCATTTTGATACAGATCAATCGCTTGATTGATGCAGTGCTGAAAATCGACATACGGAAACACAATGGGATCAGGCGCAGAGGAAGCAAAATCAATCCATGTGCTGCCCTTCTTAACAGCTGACTGATTGGTTTTCACGACAAAATAGCCACTTCTTTCTACAGAGTACAGCAAGTGTTCACGCTCTAATGTATCTAGTGCTTTTATGACAGTGCTTTTGCTCACAGCATATTGAGCCGCTAAGTGACGAATGGATGGGATTTTCATTCCAGCATTGTATTCACCGCTCTCGATTTTGTTTTTTATATTCAACACAAGCTGATCATATTTCCTCACAGCACTAGCCTCCTTGTACCGGTACAGATATCAATAACTCTTATTGTACACTTTACTTAATCCGTTTACGATAAAAAGACAGAACCGGTCAATTCAACTGAAGCATGCATGCTCGTGTAAGGAGAATTCTGATGGATATGTCAAAACAAAAAGCGTATGCTGCCTCGATCGCATACGCCTGTATTATTGGTTTTTCATTCTTGTTTGTCAAAGTGGCTTTAGCATCAGCGAATCCGATTGATGTATTGGCACACCGATTTACTGTTTCTTTCGCAGCCGCTCTTTTGTTATTTCCATTTTTACGAAAAAAGTACCGTTTTTCCATTCAATGGCGTGATCTCATTTACATTGTGCCATTTTCCTTGCTTTATCCTGTGTTGTTTTTTGCATTTCAAGTGTGGGGGCTGATGTTTACCTCTTCATCAGAGGCCGGCATTATTCAGGCGACCATCCCTATTTTGACAATGGTGCTTGCAGCATGGTGTTTAAAGGAACGTCCTACCTCGATTCAGGTGCTGTTTACCATTCTTTCTGTGTCCGGGGTGATGCTCCTCTTTGTGGTGAAGGGAATTGATGTGAAACATTCTCATCTCATCGGCTATGTGCTGATCTTACTTTCAGCCTTATCATCCAGTGCCTATAGCGTATTTGCCAGGGTGATGACACGGCGATTCCATGTCATTGAACTGACTTTCGTGATGACATTCTTTGGATTTGTCTTCTTTAATGCTGCTGCTCTCATTCGGCACTCGGTAAATGCTACACTACCGCAGTTTTTCAATCCGTTTACGCAGCCATCCTTTGTATGGTCTATGCTGTTTTTAGGCATTCTCTCATCACTGCTCACAGCGTATTTATCAAACTATGCTCTTTCCCACCTTGAAGCAGCAAAGGTGAGTATCTTTAACAATCTTTCTGCTTTCATTACCATTGCCGCTGGCGTGCTTATTTTACATGAAACGATTGATATGGTTCACCTCATCGGAGCTGTGCTCGTCATTGGCGGAGTGATTGGCGGGAATGTGGTGAGGAAGGGGAATTCATAAAGAAAACGGCCCTCGTTTGACGGGGCCGTTGTTTTCTTTTATTGGCTGATGAATTGCCTTTTTGTTGTCTGCTCAATGACATGCCTCATATGTTCTGCGAACTGCTCGAGGTGTGTGTTGATATACATGTGCCCTCCTTCGAAATCAGTACGTTCGATGGCGTTTGCCCATGTTAGCCAGCCGTCTGCGTCTTCCATGCATTTCTTATCTTGCTTTCCGTTCAATAAATAAACGGGTGATTTAATGATTGTTTTGTCTGTGTGCCGGAAGGATTCTAATGCTTGATAGTCGGCACGTAAGGATGGTGTAAAGTAATCCATCATTGGCTTGTTCTCTAACAATTCTTTTGGAATCCCGCCCATTTCAGCGATATGCTGAACAAATGCTTCATTCGATAAATGGGTCAATATTTGTCTTTTTGTTTGCGGTGGCTGAATGGCAGAAATGACAACCGCTGCCGGATCGATGCCTTCCTTTTCTAACAGCTGAGTCAGCCTGTACACCACAAGTCCGCCCATGGAATGTCCGAACAAAATAAATGGACGGTTTAATTTGCCTGTCAGTCCTTCTTTATACAATTCAGCCAGCCGGTCAATGCTTGTTTCAAGCGGCATGAGGTTCGTTCCATGACCCGGAGGCTCTGCTGCTGTCACTTCGGCCGTGTCCTTCAGCTGTTCAAAGAGCGGACGGTAAGAGGCGGAATATCCGCCTGCAAAAGGAAAACAAATAAGCTGAATGAGATCTGATTTTTTTTCAAAGGTTTTAAATAATTGGTTCATACGTCCTTACCCCTTTACGATCGTTTCAAGAATCTGCGCAAGTTGATCTGCCTGCGGTCTTTTCATCATGGTCACATGGTCGCCTTTTATTTGATAATACGAGCACGTTTCTCTCGTGTAAGCTTCCCAATCGGCAAATTTCTTCTGGAAATCTGTGGCGTGATCGCTGCTTTGTATAATATAAAACGGCACAGAGAATGGGTCTTTTTCTAATTCAATGGCTTGTGACATGATGGTATTATGAGTCTGCATTTGCAAGTATTTATCTAAATAGTGATCATTCATAAATTGATGAACGACTTCATCCTTTTCTGCTTCTTTGAGGATTTTCTGCTTCACTTCTTGGAAGCTGAGCCCTTGTAATGCTTCTGGTTTGATGCCGACGAGGTTCCCCATACCTAGGACGAGGGCGAGCATTTTCACTTCTTCTTCGTTCATATCGGCATGAAGCGCTTGATCTGCCTCATCTCTTAATACCGGAACCGTATCTAAAATGATCAATCCTTTTGGCGCTTTTCCTGCATGACAGAGTCTCTGATTCATTCCGTAAGCAAGATGTCCGCCCATAGAATGCCCTGCCAAATAATCAATGCCTGGTCGATAGAATGTCTCAATGGCTTCAATAAAAATGGCGACAAGCTCTGTATAATGAAGGAATTGCGGTTCTTCATCCTCATATAAGCCTGGAGACTGCAAGGCGTAAACAGCTCCTTCATGTGTCATGAGCTTGGCCACATCGATATACCCCATCACCGTTCCACCAGCAGGCGGTGCAAAGAAAATTCTCGGTTCAGCCGGATCCCCTTTTTTCAACTCGATTACATAGTCTTTCGGCGCTCTTTCGACAGACTCGCCTGTTTCTGGCACTGTATCCAAATATGCCGCTAGCTGCGCTGGCGCTGGGTGCATAAAAATCCATTTCGGATCAACACGGACACCTTTTTCTTTTAATTTGGCAACGGCTTGAATACTCATAATGGAATCTCCACCTAAATCAAAGAATGAATCATGAATTCCTACTCGTTTGACACCAAGCACTTCACTGAAAGCTGTCACAATCAGCTGCTGTGTTTCTGTTGCCGGTTGATCGTCTTCATGTGAGGATGAGACTGCGTCTGTCGGCTCCGGCAAAGCTTTTTGATCGACCTTCCCATTCGTTGTGACGGGAATTGCGTCAAGTACGATAAAGTAACTTGGAATCATATAGCCTGGCAGGCTTTCCTGTAAAAATGCTTTCCATCCGGGAACAGGCTCTCCCCCATCTGTGACAAGGTAGGCTGCCAGCCGTTTTGAGCTGCCGTACGTTTTAGCAATGACGGTACATTCTTTTACTTGTGGATGTTTGAGCAGGGCTGTCTCAATTTCTCCACATTCAATTCGGTAGCCTCTAATTTTGACCAAGTTGTCTTTTCGGCCAAGGTATTCAATACTGCCATCAGACCGCCATTTCCCTAGGTCACCGGAACGATACAGTTTGTCCCCTTTTAATGCCGGGAATGGATTGTCAATAAACCTCTCCTTCGTGCGCTCTGGGTCATGCAAATATCCTTTTGCCAGCCCTGTTCCGCCGATATAGATTTCTCCTTTGACGCCTATAGGTACTGGATTGAGATGATCATCTAGTATGACAACCGTTGAGTTGGCGACTGGCACACCGATTGGCACTGATCTAGCATCCTCCGGTACATGTGTGACTTGATAAGTGGTCGCTAATGTTGTGTTTTCTGTTGGACCGTAAGCATTGATCAGCACACCCTTCATATGCGGCAATGCCTTTCGTGCATGCTCACTAGACATGGCTTCTCCGCCAACAAGTAATGTACGGTATCCAGCTACACTTTTTGGATCATGTTCAATCAGCCGGTTGAATAATGCAGTTGGCAAACAGTTGGCTGTGACTTGATGCGTTTTGATTAAACGAGTTAATTCGTCCATATTCAGCGCAGCATATTTCGGGATCAGAACCAGCTGACCGCCACTTAGCAGCATCCCCCATAATTCAAAGGTAAAGGCATCAAATGCATAGTTAGACAGCTGAAGCATTTTATCTTCTGAACCAAGCTCAATATAGTTTGTTTCTTTCACTAAGCGGACCACTCCTGCATGAGGAAGCATCACGCCTTTTGGTGTGCCTGTTGAGCCTGAAGTGTAGTTCACATAGGCAATCTGGTCTTCTCCTACAATCGATTTTTCCCTTTGATACACTGCGCCTGTTTCTGGTAACGGCTTGTCCATTTCAATCTTTGTGCCGCTCAGATCGTCTAAACGATTGATCAGATGCGACTGGGTTAAGATGATATCGCTTTGTGTATCGCGAACGATCAGACCAATGCGGGCATCTGGATACTCAGGTGACATCGGTACATAAGCAGCACCCGACTTGACGATCCCTAGAACTGAGACCATCATGTCAAACGAACGATCAAACAGCATCGGGACAAGTGAACCTGGTCCAACGCCCTTTGATTGTAAATAGGCAGCCAGTTTTGTCGCCTTCTCGTCTAAATCTTGATACGTCATATGCTCTTCCATATAAGATACAGCAATCCGGTGCGGGTCACGCTGCACTTGTTCTTCAAATAATTCTTGCAGCGTACGCTTTGGATAAGGCGTGTCAGTTTGATTTTTCCCTATGATCATGGCATCCTGTTCTGTTTTGTCCATGACGCAAAAGTCAGCAAATGTCCGTTCAGGCTGAGCCGTCATGCCATCTAACAGATTGAGATAATAATTCATCAACCGGTGGATCGTTTCTTGCTCAAATAAATCCGTATTATATTCCACATGGATAGACAGCTTGTCCTCCTGCTCAAATACATGCAAGGTGAGATCAAATTTAGAGACGGTATGATGGACCATCACTTGTTCCGATGTCAGTCCTTTTAGGTTGATATCCAGAGAATCAGTGACATACCCCATGGCGACTTGGAAGATCGGTGAACGACTTAGGTCTCTATCCATTGAAAGGTCATCCACAAGCTTGTCGAATGGATAATGCTGATGCTCAAAGGCTTTTAACGTCATTTCTTTCACCTTTTCCAGTAAATCGGCAAAGGTATCGGCTTTTGAAACGTCCTGTCTCAGCGCCAATGTATTGACAAACATGCCGACGAGCTTCTCTGATTGTTCGACATCACGGCCAGCGATCGGCGATCCAACAATGACATCTGTTTGTCCAGACAACTTGTGAAGCAGGACATAATAGGCTGACAACATCGTCATAAATAGTGTTGTCCCCTGTTGTCTCGACAAGGCATGTAAACGACGAACAAGCGGTTCATCTATCACGATTTGCTCTGTAGCCCCATTAAATGTTTGAACCGGCGGACGAGGACGGTCAAACGGGAGCTCTAATACCGGCAACTCTCCTTGTAACGTTTCTAGCCAATAGCTCTGAGCCTCATGGTGGTTCTTTAATTGCTCATTCTCCCAATGAACATAATCGGTCCATTCAATCTCAAGTGCAGGTAACTCAGGCGTTTTCTCTGATAATAGCGCACCATACACGACTTCTAATTCTTGAATAAGCAGGCTGAGCGACCATGCATCGGAAATGATATGATGCTGCGCACAAAGCAAGTAATATTCCTCTTTCCCCATATCAACAATTGTCCATTGTGCAAGCGGTCCCCGTTCTAAGTCATAGATGCGGTTCGCCTCTTGCTGAATCAGCTGTTCCAATCTTCTCGCTCTTGTTTTTTCATTAAATAATGAGAAATTCGCAACGGTTACTGATGGCGGAAGGTCTTCACGGATGACTTGAACCGGCTTGCCGCCAATGGTTTGAAATGTTGCGCGCAGTGCTTCATGACGTTTTGTTAAGAGACCGATCGCCTTTGTTAACGTTTGGATGTGTAATTGGCCCATCAGCTTCCAAGCACCTAATATATTGTAATGATGGCTCTTTTCTAATGTAGATAAGAACCAAATCCGCTGCTGAGCGTGTGACAGGTCATAGCTTGTTCGTTTTTCCAGCTTTGGAATGCTGGCTTCCTGAATGGCTGGTGCTCCATTGATGTCATCGACCATTTGTGCCAAGTGTGCCAGATTCTTGCTTTCAAACAATATTTTTAGCGGTGCCTTTATTGAAAACTCATGATTAATACGAGAAATCGTTTGAGTGGCCTTTAATGAATGTCCACCCAGGTCAAAGAATTGATCCTCTTTATACACACGATCGACTTCTAAAATATCCTCCCATATGGCCGCAAGCACCTGCTCTGTCTTCGTTTCTGGCAATTGCTTTTCAAACGGCTGTGCGTGTTTGTGATGGAACTGTTTGAGGGCTTCGTGATCAATAGAGCCATCTTGTTTTTTCGGTATATCTTCCACTTGCCTAATGTCCCAGTTCCCCTCTATGATGTCTGTGATCTTGTCAGCATCCACTTCTTTGCCTGATTGCACCGTATAGTACAGTTTCTTTTCAAAATGCGGGATTGGTGCTGGTTGAAGATGTTCAGCGATTTCTTGATTCGCCCCATCTAGGCCAATAAATAGATGCGCTTCATTCAGCCGAACACCTAGACATAATGAATGGAGTCCTTGTTTTTTTCCAATCAATTGAAAGCCCTTGCGAACGGTTAGCGCAGCCCCAGTATGTCCCTTAGACAAACCAAGATTATCCCACATGCTGAAATTCAACGTAATCGCTCTTCTTCCCTCATGATAGGTAAGGGCATGTGCGAGTCCATCTAAAAAGCTGTTCGCCGCAGAATATGCGCCAAATGTGGTGCCGCCAAAAAAGCCATTCACTGATCCAAAAAAGACGAGTGGAACTGACGGATCATGCTTGAAGGCGTCTTGCAGCACCCAAGCACCATCTGCCTTCCCTGAAAGTTCTTTGACGAAATCTTCTTCTGTTGTATGAGCCAGTGTGTACGTATCCACATGCTGAAAGTGCTCAGATACATTGCCAGCACCGGCTAAATGAAGCGCTCCTCGGATCGACTGTCCGAAATGCTTTTCTGCTTCATAAATCGCCCGCTCGACGTCACATAAATTCGTCACATCGGCTTGTACATAAAGGACGTCTCCCAGATCTTTAAGTTGTGAGAATGACGCCTCTTTTTCTCTGTCTTCTTCAAGGGATGTCCGTCCAATTAACACGAGCTTCAAGCCAAATTGGAGCATTTGCTTAGACAGTTCAAATCCAATACCGCCAAGCCCGCCAGTCAGCAAGTACAAGCCTTCATATTCTAAAAACCCTTCTGTCTGAGGTGCCGTCATCATATTCACTTTTTCCAGCTTTGGTACGAGGCGCTGGCCATGCCGGTAAGACACTTCTGCTTTCAAATGAATCGCACCTAGTTCGTCCGCAATATGTTTGGCATCCTGTTCCACATTCTCCGCTTCAATATCAAGGTGAGACACTTCTGCCCCTTCCCATTCTTGCGGGATGGTTTTTAATAATCCGGCAAGAGACGTTTTCTCCACATGAAACTCATCTTGCGGTTTTACAAATTGACCACCTTTTGTGACAACAACGAGACGCATCGGCTCTTTATTTTCTTGTCTCAATGCTTGATACAAATACAAAATGGATTGGCTAGTGCTTGCATTCAGTTCTTTGAACTGCGCAGGGCTCGCAATCATCTCCGTGTCTGATACATTCCACAAGTGGAGCATACGGTCAATTTTTAATTCATCGGCTTCAAGCGCCGCCACAAGCCTGACGTAATCCCCCTTGATTCGAGGGTTCATCTGATACATCCCTTTTGACAGGCGTAAAAATTCATAACCCTTTTTCACAGAAACATAAGGCAGGTTCATTTGTTCAAATTGTGTATAAAGCGATTGATAAAGCCCTTTTTCATCCTCAAATACGAGTACATGATCAGTGGAGACTGGCTGAGATGGACCGATATTCTCTTTTACCCAAATACGTTTAAAGAACCAATCTGGGAGGGTTTGTTCATTTTCCGAAGCAAGATCAAGTGCACGTTCAATGTCATGAAATACCCCATCTTTCAGTGCCGCACCTAGTTGGGCACGTTGGATTTTTCCGCTTTCTGTTTTCGGAAATTGGTCTTTTTTCAACGGAATGATATGGTCAGGTTCGATTCCCATTTTGCGAATGATGCTCTCTCTAATCTGCTGAATCATTGTGATTTGATCCTCTATCGAATCCTTCTGCGTGACAAAAAAGATGGCGAGTGTGTCATTACTTGATTCGGGATTGTAAATGCCGTACGCAGCGGCAAAGGTGACTTCAACCCCCTCAACTTCTTCCACAACGGCTTCAATTTCGTAATTCAAATAGTTCGCTCCGTTGATGACGATGATATCCTTTTCCCGTCCTGTGAGGACTAGGCGCCCTTCATGAATAAATCCTAAATCTCCTGTATGAAACCAGCCGTTTTCCGCAAATACTTCTTCATTGGCTTCCTCATTTTGATAGTAGCCCATCATAATCGTTGGACTCTTCACCTGCAAGCGGCCGACTTGATCTTCTGGCAACACTTGGTGATGCTCGTCTACAATCCGAATCCATACAGAAGGGATTGGTGCACCAACTTCTGTAAAGGTCATCTTGTGCGGATGATCGTGCGTCACATATTGAATCTCACTTGTTAATGAGGTCTGATCAATGGTCAGTTGTCCACCCTGATCATCATGACGCATGAATTCTTTTGACTGGACAATGGCTGATGATGTTTCTGACATGCCATAAGCCGGCACCATCGCATGGCGGCTTAATCCGTGCTCACCCATGATGTGCATGAAACGCTGCGTCACTTTAGGAACAACTGCTTCGGCGGCGTTCATGATATAGGTCAAGGTGGAGAGATCCCAGCTCCCTTTGCGAATGTCGTCTTCACATTCATTCATCATCGCAAAGGCAAAGTTTGGCGCCCACGTCCTTGTGACACCGTATCTTTCTACCCAATCCAGCCACACCATCGGCCGTTCGATAAATTGGTCAATGGATGGACTAATTTGCTGGCAGCCGAGGTACACATCATGTACATGAAACATGACAATGCCCCCTACATGATCAAGCGGCATCCAGTTCATGGATACATCCTCATGCGTGAAACCATTTGCCTGCTCAAAGGAAATGATTCTAGATAAAATGCTTTGATGGTTGTGCCGGATACACTTTGGCACACCCGTACTTCCTGAGGACAGCAGCTGAAGCACAGGCTCATCCGGCTCTGGCTCATAATGCTGTTCATCTGGGTCACAGGCAAGTAATGTTTCGATTGTTAAAATCGGAATCGCTTTTGATTCAAATGTTTTACGCAGTCCTGCAATGTCCTCAGCACTCGCTTCGTTTGTAATAATGAATGGCTCATTTTGCAGCTGAAACACGCCCTTGAGCTTGTTCACGCCTTGATTCATTTCATCGTACACCGGCGGTACAGAGACTGGGGTTGGAATGATTCCACCGAGAATACAGCCCCAGAATACCGTGATAAAATCTTGATGATCTTTCAATTGAAGCAGCACTTGATCGCCGTTTGAAAGTCCGGCTGCCCTTAATCCAGATAGGACACGTTCCGCTCCTGTGAGCAATTCCGGGTAAGTCTGGATCACCTCATGTCCGCCTTCTTTGAGATACGTGACTCCGCGATTTGGTGACATAAAGGCGGCTCGGATCAGTACCTCTGTCAATGTGACTGGTGTACCTGGTTTTCTAATCACATCACCGCCATAAACAAGGGCTGGTGGTTTTTCTTGTACGGAGGATTGTATGGTTTGGCTGACTTCATCTTTTGAAAACGATTCGTTTCCATTTGTACGCTGTCTATCTGGGAAGAGGTCATCTAAATGATAGGGTGTTTGTTTTTCTGTCTGACTCTCTATCAAAACAGCTGCTTCCTCTACTCCATCTATGGCTTTCGTGCGCTCTTCTATCTTTCTTCGTTCCTCTTCATCTAGTACATCAATGGCAAGCAGCGCCTCGGTATCGACCGCTCCACTTTCTTTTCGCGGCAAGGAAGGGACGAGGACGAGTGCGGCTGGCACTTCATCAGGATGAAGCGGGCCTTTCATCAAATCCTCTCTTGTCAGCGAAGGGTCCTTCGCCTGTGCAAAAAGCACAAGCGATAGGCCTCCTTCTCGATTTTTCTTCGGGATGAGCGCACATTCCTTTAGTGGAAAGTGAAGCATGAAGACTTTCTCTAATGCTTTGAGATCGATTCGTTTTCCATTGATCCTGACAATATGATTTGCTGCATTTCCTTTTCGTCTACTAACTAGCATTCTTCTTCTCCTCCTACATCCAATCCAAAATCTGAATCTTGCTTTCTTCCGACCAAACGCCGACATCCCCTGTCGGATAAAGGTATTCGCCTGTTTGATGTTTGAATGGATGCGGAATTTTATGCGCCTCCATCCAATCGGCTAGCTCTCCAAAAAGTGCTTTGATCTCTTTTGCACCGATAAAAATATCTCCAGGAAATCCAATCGGCATGAGCTGATGTTCTTCATTCAGGACATATATTTCCGTTTCATAGGCAGGATCATGTACGCCTGCATAAACTTCTTCTTGGTCTGGGTATAGCACGCTGACATGTGCGTTTTTCGCCCAATCACTGATCATCCGCTCTTTTTCCTCACTTGTCACAATGGTGAAGGAAGATAGCGGCGTATCCACTTGTTCTGTCATGGCTTCAAGTGTGTGAATCAGCTGCTGCATCAGCGTTTGTATTTGCTTTTCTGAATATTGATTCAAGTTGTATGTGATCCGGAGCTCCAGCGTATCTCCCGGCACTGCGACAAGGGTTAAGTCATAATTTGTTTCTTCATGACTGGCGATGTCTAAAATGCGTACGCCATACGGCTCAATGGACTCAATCGGATAGTTTTCAAACACGACAATGCTGTGAAACAATGCCTCTCCATTTGGAATTTCCGTCATCTGCTGAATGTCTGGCAGTACGGTATACTCGTATTCTCTCAGCTGAAAAACGGTTTCCTGTGTATGGGCGAGCAATCGTGCAATCGTCCAGTCCGAATGGATCGGTAAACGAAGCGGCAATGTGTTAATAAAGAGCCCTGTCATGCTTTCCACTTCTGGTAAGTCGGCTGGCCGGCCAGATACGGTCACCCCAAATATGACATCCTCTGCGCCCGAATGAAGGTGCAAGAGCAGTCCCCACGCTGATTGAATCAGTGTGCTCATCGTGACCTTCTGCTTGCCAGTCATCTTCTCCAGCTTCTGCTGCATCTCTGGCGTCAATTTGACGCTGGACTGCGCCATGCTTACTTCTTGGTCTAAAGCATGTTCTTCGCCGTCTCCTGGAAGCGGTGTCGCTTCCTCTACGCCTGACATATAACGCTGCCAGAATTCTTGCGCCTTCTCTTGATCCTGCTTTTGCAGCCATTCGATAAAATCTTTATATGGACGGACTGTAGAAAGACTGATCTCTCGGTCGTCCACAAGAGAGCGATACAGCGCAAAGGATTCCTGAATAAAACTGAACAAACTCCAGCCATCGATTAAAATGTGATGAAAACTAAAGACAAACGTGCATCTTTCCTCATCACAACGGAATAAAGCAATCCGAATTAGCGGTTCATCTATATGGTCTAAATGGAAATCCTTTGAACGATCAGATATTAAAAAGTGTTCGATTGTCTCTTCTTGCTTCGCATCACTCAGGTGGCGCACATCGTGCTGAGTGAGATGGATGCTTCCTTCTGATTGAATGAACTGAACAGGCTCCTTCAGCCCTTCCCAAGCGAATTTTGTTCTCAAAATCGAATGACGTTCTACAAGAAGATTCCAAGCTTGTTCATAGGCATCGCCGTTTGTTAAGCCTTGGAGCGTCATATGCACCTGACCAAAATAAGCTTGTGAGTCTTGATCTAGCAGTGCATGAAACAGCATTCCTTGCTGCATTGGAGACAGCGGATACACATCGACTACATTGTCTGGAAGTTCATCTATTTGCTTTTGCGTGAGCTGAACCATCGGAAAATCAGATGGTGTAAAGCCGCCGCTCGTTTCAACACAATGCGTCAAGATGATCTCCATTTTTTCTTTAAAACGTTCAGGTAACAACCGCACCTCTTGATCTTGCAGCAGTTCACGATTGATCATAAAGTTCATCTGCAACTGACCATCTGTCACATATCCATACACATCGATCAAATGCTGTCTTTCTGCTTTCGGATCGTGAACATGTCCATTTCGTTCGTCTGCTATATACAGCTTGGCTTCGCCATCTGCCTGATCTAACTGACCGAGGTAATTAAAGCTCATCTGCGGCGTTACCGTTTTGAGTAAACGAGATTCTGTCATATATTGAAGCAAACCATAGCCGATTCCCTTTTGCGGCACAGCTCGTAAGGTTTCTTTGACGTCTTTGATTTGTCTTGCAACATCGGTTTGTATAAAAGGAATAAAAATAGGATAAGAGCTTGTAAACCAGCCGACTGTCCGTGACAAATCCATCTGTTCAAATAAATCCTCGCGTCCATGCCCTTCTAACGTGATGAGCATTGGCTTTCCAATGGCTTGCGTGAGTCCTGATAACAGTAAATCGTTAATCTCTGTTCGGTATGCTTGTGAGGCCTGTCTAAGTAACCTATCTGTTTGTTCCTTTGTAAGCTGAACCGACAGGATCTCTGCATGTTCTTCTATATTAGAAAGCGCAGGCAGTTGGAAAGGAGAACCTTCTTCCTCTTGATCCTTGATTTTTTGCCAAAAAGAGGCCTGCGCTTGTAATTGATCTGTTTGTGCATATTCGTATAAGGCATCTGCCCACTGCTTATAGGAGGCGGTTTTTTTCGCAAATAGGATGTCCTGCCCCGTAGCAAGCTGTTTCAATCCATTTAGTACATCTTCTTGTATCATGCGCCATGATATGCCATCCATGACGAGATGGTGTGCAGCAATAAAGAGCTCAGACGTGTCTTCACCTGTATGAAAAAGAATCGCTTTGATCACTTCTCCGCGCTCTAATGACAATGTTCCTTGACAGGCACTTGTCTCCAAGCGGATTTGTTCCCGTGCTTCCTCCTGAGATACATTCGTCACATCAAAGAATGTGACACAAGGTGTGACACCAGGCTCACGAATGGTTTGAATCCATGTGCCATCTGCCTCTTTTGTATATATAGCTCTCAGCATATCGTGATGATCGACCAGTTTTGAAAGAACCTGTGTTAACTGTTCATGTGGAACAGATCGCTTCATTTCAATATGCGCCGATAGATTCCAATAATCTTGATTGGTCATCGATTGCTCAAAGAACCAAGATTGAATCGGGAGAAGACGAACCTCTCCTGTCACAGGTGATTGATCATAGACCGTAGAGACCTCTGACTTTCTCATCGCTTGTGCGAGTTGTGAGATGGTCTGTTTTTCAAATACATCTCTCGGCTGGATGACGTAGCCTTCCTGTGCTAAACGTGCCACCATTTGTATGACAATAATAGAATCACCGCCAAGCTCAAAGTAGTTATCATGGACGCCAATAGAAGGAACGCCTAGCAGCTGAGACCACACTTTTTCTAACACACGTTCTTCCTCAGTAGCTGCTTTGTCAATGGCTGTCTCTACTTCTTCTTGTCTCCACTCTGGCGGTGGAAGACGCTTTTGGTCTACCTTGCCATTTGGCGTGAGCGGTAATTCATCCAGCTCTATTAATAGGCTTGGCACCATATAATCTGGCAGGATGTCTTTTAAGTTTTGGCGAATGTCTTGCGTTGTCATGCCCCCTTTTTGGACAAAATAACCGATCAATCGCTTATGACCACTCTCATGCTGATGCGGGATAACGGCACATTCTGTGATGTCATCAAATGTCAGCATAGCGGCTTCAATTTCTCCACATTCCACACGGTGTCCGCGAATTTTCACTTGATGATCGATTCTTCCAAGACAGTCAATGATGCCATTTGACAGCCAGCGGCCCATATCGCCTGTTTTATATAAACGCGCTCCTTCTTGGAAAGGATGCGGGATAAATGATGATGCTGTTTTTTCTTCATCTCCAAGGTAACCAAGTGCTAGCCCTGTGCCGCCAACATAAATTTCGCCGATGACGCCTTGCGGAACTGGCTGCATTTGGTCATCTAATACATAAGCTTGTGAATAAGCAATAGGCTGTCCAATCGGGACCGTCGCCTGATCTTCTTCTAGTGCTCGAATGTGATGCACACAGGAGAACGTCGTATTCTCTGTTGGTCCATAACCATTTAAAAGCCCTTCAGGCAAATACGGTAGTGCTTTTCGGATATGAGCGGCTGATAAGGCATCTCCGCCGATCAATAATGCATGAAGTCCAGATAAAGCTTCTGGATGTTCTTCTGTTAAACGGTTGAACAGCGGCACAGTCAGAAACCCTGTTGTAATCTGATAAGTTTTTAGTGCTTCCGCTAATGTATCCATTGATAAAATGGTATTTCGATCCGTCAGTATGAGCCTTCCCCCGTTTAAAAGGGCTCCCCATATTTCATACGTAAAAGCATCAAAAGAGAAGCTGGCGATTTGTAAAATGCGCGTTTGTTCATTAAGGGTGACATAGTCTGTTTCACACACAAGCCGGACGACCGCTTGATGCGGGATCAGTACTCCTTTTGGCTGTCCAGTTGACCCCGATGTGTAATTGATATAAGCAAGTCCATCAGGTCTTAGTGCAGCGGGCATGACCTCTGCTTCTGGTAAAAATTCTTCATACCCTTGATCAAGACAAATAAGTTCCGTTTGATGGATGGATACTTTTTTCAGCCATTCATTTTTTGTCAGTAAAAGCTGAATCCCTGTATCTCTCAGCATATAGTCAATGCGGGCATCTGGATATTCAGGATCAATTGGCACATAAGCCCCGCCTGCTTTCACAATGGCCAGCACCCCAAGAATCATTTCAGGCGATCTATCGATGAGCAGTCCAACTGGTTCATGCGGCGTCACGCCTCGCTGCTGCAAATAGGCTGCTAGACGATCGACTTTCTCATGTAACTCTTGGTACGTCCACTCATCTCCTTGAAACTCGAGCGCCACTGCATGTGGTGTCTTTTTCACTTGCGCTTCAAATCGTTCCGTCATAAGCAGCGGACCTTTTGGTTGATCAGTCTTTCCGCTCCATTCATAGAGCAATTGATGCTTTTCTTTCTCTGGCAGGAAATTCACTTGTCTGATCGGCTGCGCTGGATTTTCACAAATTCCTTCAAGCAGGTGCTCGTAGTATGAAAGGAATCGCTCCATCGTGTCATCAGAAAATAAATCCGCATGATACTCAAGCTTTAACTGAAGCCCTTCAGCTCCTTCAAACACAAACAGAGAGAGATCAAATTTCGCTGTATCATTATCTTCAATGGCTAAAACCGACGTCGCCTCTCCCATTGGAGAAGCTTCAAGCGGTAGGTTTTGCAGAACAAACATGACCTGAAACAGCGGCTGCTTACTGGCATCACGCACAATATTCAATTCATCGACCACCATCTCAAACGGCACATCCTGGTGTGCATAAGCACCGACAGTTGTCTCCTTCACTCGCTCTAATAATTCCGTAAAGGCTGGATTCCCGCTATGGTCGATCCGAAGCGCCAATGTATTCACGAAAAATCCGATTAAATGCTCCATTTCCGTTCGATTTCTCCCAGCAATGACCGAGCCAATGACAAACTCATCCTGTGAAGACAATCGATGTAATAGAGTAGAAAAAGCCGACAGCAAGGTCATATAAAGTGTGCTGTCTGTTTTCTTGGATAGCTCAGCAATCTTTTTAGACAGTGACTTCGACAGCTGATATGTTTTCGTCTTCCCTTTGTAGGATTGAACGGCCGGCCGCGGATGATCATACGGCAATACCAAATCTTCAACAGGTGCCGCAAATTGCTCCTTCCAATAGGCAAGCTGCTTATCTAGTGGCTCTCCTGTCAAATACTCCTTCTGCCACAGTGCGTAATCCGCATATTGAATAGGCAATGCCGGCAAGTGAGGCTCCCGCCCTTCGATCGCCGCTGTATACCACTCAGATAATTCTCTTGCAACAATGCCAATCGACCAGCCATCTGACACGATGTGGTGAATGGACATAAGCAAGATATGCTCTGCGGGTGAAAGTCGAATCAGCTTCACTCGAAAGAGCGCTTCGTGTTCTAATTGAAAAGGTGTGGATGCCTCTTCTTTCGCCCATTCAGCCGCTTTTTGTTCTTTCTCTTCCTGTGATGCTATGCCTGAAAGGTCCATCACCTCAAGCTCTGGCAGGGCCATCTGTTCATGAATGACCTGTACCGGTTCATCCCCGCTCATCGTAAAGGACGTTCTGAGCGATTCATGCCTTTCCACCATATGATGCAGACTTTCCTGAAGCACCTTGATATCTAAAGGCCCATTCATCCGAAACGAAATCGTATTATTGTAAAATGGCAGATCCGGCTCTAATTGATAGAGGAACCACTGTCTTTGCTGGGCATAAGACATCGGAATGTCCTGACCCTTTTCCATTTTTCTCATCGGAATCACTTCATCTGCTTTGGCATTTGAATCGATCCAGTCTGCTAATTCTCCGAGTCTCGTATGTTCAAACAACACAGCAAGCGGCACGTCAAACCCTGTTTTTTGCCTAACCGCAGACAGCATTTGCGTCGCCTTCAGCGAATGACCTCCTAGTAAAAAGAAATGATCGCCGCAGTTGACATCTGAGACACCGAGCAGCTCTGACCAAATGTGTGCGAGCAGTTTCTCCGTTTCTGTGTGAGGTGCTCTGTTGTCTGCATCCATTCCGCTTTCCTCTATTAATTCATGAAAATATGCCTCGTCTGGCGATCCATCTTCTGTTTCTTTCCAATATTCCTCAGGAAACAAATACACGGCATATTCACCAGATAGACGGGACTGTAAACACGTATGAATCGATTGATAAAGCCGCTCTTCCACCGCCTTTGTTTGATCAGTTTTGAAAAAGACGTAAAAGGTCTGCTCTGTTTGCATCTCCGCATCCGCATGGACCATCTCGTGAATCTCTTTCTTCGATCGATCCAATCCCGCATAAATGAGCGGAGCATCTGTCATCAGACATGCGAGCATCGTTTGGAAGCCTGCCTGCTTTGAAATTGGAAGATAACCTCTTTCTTTTAACATGCCTTTTATCATGGAGCCTTCACTCATGCCAATCTCGTCCCACATGCTGAAACTAAAGCAATATGGCTTCACTGTAGATGTCAGCTTCTGATAATGAGCAAACTGTTCCACGAACTCATTGGCAGCGCAATAGGCGCCGACAGTCATACCGCCCTTTAGCGTTCGGGCTGACGAGCTGGAAAGAAATAAAACATTCCTACGTTTGGAGGCAGCTTCATGAAGCGCAATCGTTCCATATACCTTTGCTTCGTACATGTCATTCAGAGACACAGATGTCATATCAGCAAGCAGTTCTTCTTGAATAATACCTGCGAAATGAATGATGCCATCCAGCCTTCGATTTCCGGCGACCTCATGTCTAGAGATGATTGCTTCTACCTCTTTTTCAGCCGTGATGTCTGCTTTCTCATAAAGAACCTTGCCGCCATGCACTTTTGCCTGCTTTTCTAGCAAAGACAATGTCTCTTGCTGGTCACTAGAAAGTGCCTCTCTCTCTTTCCTTCCAAGCAACACGAGATGTGCTTGATAAGATGTCAGTAGGTGTTCACTGACTAAACGTCCAATTCCGCCTAGCCCGCCTGTTATGACATAAAGCCCAGATGATTCAAATGGCGGCTCTTCCCTTTTCTGTTCCTTTTCCAAATGAAGAGGTGCTAAAAAGGGAATATAACGAACACCTTGACGATAAGCAGCAACATGACGGTCTTGGTCATGTGTAAGTTCTGCCATCATCGCCATTGCATGGGAATGACTAGATACCGATTCTGCTAGAGAAAAATCAAGACATTGCACCTTGATAAACGGCCATTCATGCTGAACTGCTGTCATCAGTCCGGCTGTCGTTGCTTTTTCTACATCGTGGATATGATCCCCCGGCACATTCATCGCATGGGCTGAGACAAAAGTGATGGCCACCTGCTCCTCATAGACGGAAATGGCTTTTGTTAAAAATAATGCACTCATGCTGCCCGTTTTCTGCGCTTGTTTTGCCTTGGACACATAAAGCTTGTCTTCTTGGTTTGTATAGTTCCAAAGGTGAATGATGTGTTTCACCGAAACGCCATACGAACGGAGCGTCTCAAAGAGTTGTTCGTAGTCAGACGGCCGATTCGGGTGGATGATGAAGTGAGTGTGTGTGAGTTGTTTGAACGCTTGACCCGGTTCAACCGTAATGTATGTTTGTTCACTGTTTGCAAAAGATTTCAATTGATCTGCCAGTCCTAATGGATCTGCAAAGATCACAACGTCCCCTATGATCTGCTTGTCAGCTGCATCAAGTGGAGCAGGTATCCACTTCTTTTGATAACTCCAATCAGGCAAGGTATGTTCATTTTCAAGTCTCATGTCCATTTCCATGATCATTTCATCAAATTCGCCTTCTTGCCATCTTGTCTTGAGCTGTGCCCTTTCTATTTTTCCAGAGCTTGTTTTGGGAAATGCATGCTTCTGGACAGGAATGATGCGAGATGCAGACAAGCCCATTTTTGTTGCAATATGGGATTTAATGTGCTGACTTGCCCTCATAATATAAGCTGGCTCATACAGCTTCGGTGTAAAAAAGAGAATCAGTTCATCGGATGCAGAAGCCTCCATTCGGACGGAACAAGCAGCCACAAAGCTCGTTTCTACTCCCGGTACTTCCTCTGCTATGGCTTCAATTTCATAGTTGTGATAGTTTTTTCCGTTGATGATAATCATGTCTTTTTCTCTACCGGTTAGTGTCAGCCTTCCTTCGTGCAGGAAACCTAAATCACCCGTGTGAAACCAGCCATCCGCTTGAAATACTTCTTGATTCGCTTCGTCATTCCGGTAATAGCCCTTCATGGTGGTTGGACCTTTTATTTGCACACGGCCAATATGATCTTCTGGAAGAAGCTCATGCTGATGATTGACGATGCGTATCGTGATACCTGGAATCGGTTTGCCTAGCTCTGTAAAGCTGACGGTTCCCGTTTCACGTGCTTCTGCTGGTCTTAGCTGCTCTGTCAGCGACGTTTCCTCAAAAGTCAGAACCCCGCTGTTTTCATCTCCACGCTCAATCGCAAAGGAAAACACAACCGCTGATGAGATTTCAGACATGCCAAAAGCCGGTCTGATCACATCTCCCTTTAAGCCGTGCGGAGCAAGCAGGTGTAGAAATCGGTGGATGGTTTTTGGCACGACCGCCTCTGCCCCATTGATCATGCAGGTCATCGCCGACAGATCCCAAGATCCTGATGAAATCTCTTTCTCATAATCGTTGATCATCGCAAATGCAAAGTTAGGTGCCCACGTCTTCGTTGCACGGTAGCGGTCCATCCAGTCAAGCCACCGCAACGGCTGAGCGATAAAGTCATCCGTTCTTGCCCGAATCTGCTCGCAGCCTGTGTACACATTGACAAGGTGGAACATCACGATGCCGCCAATATGATCTAAAGGCATCCAGTCTAATGAGACATCCTCTTGTGTAAATTGATTTGCTGCCACTGTTCCTTTGACGTTCGCCAGCACACTTCTATGGGAATGCTCTACACACTTTGGCATCCCTGTACTTCCAGACGTTAAGATAAAGAAGACGGAATCATCCGGCGCGGCAGGATGAGCGGCTGTATCTCTTTCTAATGTCAGCATCGGCTCAACTGCTGCGACACGTAATTGGTCTGTATGCCACAGTAAGGCTAACCCTTGCACCTCCTCGATCAGTGAGTCATCTGTTAGGATGAGCGGATGCTCGAGCAGCTTCCAAGCGTGATGAAGCTTCTTCACTGCAGCATTCATCTCCCGATAGGTTGGGGCAGCCGACACAAGCGTTGGAACAAATCCGCCTAATACACATGCCCAAAAGGCAGTGACCATGGCATGATTCGATGAGAATTGAAAGAAAACAGGATCTCCTGCCTTCAGCCCCAGTGCCCTTAAACCAGTCAGAACCCTCTCGGCGTCTCCTTGTAACTGCGCATAAGATTGTGTGAGTTCGTTCTTGCTATTCACGATATACGTAAGCCCATTTGTCGTTTTTGCAGCCTCTGTTAAGACTTCCTGTAAGGTCTGTGCGCCTTGTGTGACGTCGAGATCCCCTCCATAGGAAAGAGCGGGCGGCATATCGGCCAAAGCAGGTACAGCCTTTTGCGTCTGTATCGCTTCCGCTGCGGCCTCCTGCTCAATGTGCTTGTCGAGAAATAAATGAGAGAGGTGATACGGCCGCGGTCGAATGGTTTTTTCACGTGAAAAAACAGCGAAGCGTTCGATTTCGTTGGTTTGTAAAATGGTTGTCTTTACATCTTGTAAAATCGCATCCATTGATTCATGTCTACTCGTTTGGTTAATGGTTGATGGTTTCATATGAGTTCCTTTCCTTTTTTGTTAGGCAGGACTGCAAGGCTGCATCCTGCCTAATCTAAAGTTTACAAGACTCGTTCTCTATTTGTTTGATTGACAATATGTTTGATCAGCTTTGCATTTTGAACTGCACATTCTTTCTGTTTGAACATATCAGCATGCCGGCCATAGCCTTGGTATTGGGTAAAAGATCCGGCTGTTGCCTGTGTCCACTCTTCCATCCAGTCCGGGATCGCTATTTGTTCTTCAGATTGGATGAACGTAATATCTGCCTGTATTTTGCCTTGATTCACCCCCTTAACAAATGTTTCATAGTAGGCGCGCGTCTTTTGGGCAAGCGCTTCTTGAACGATCTCCCCTTGAGCAAGTTCGCTTTGTTTCGTTTGATGAACAATCGCTTCAATATCATCATCAATGGATCGTCCTTCTAAATCACTTTCTCCAATTTTCTTATAGGAATCGATCATGATGACCTTCTCGACTGTCCGTCCTCCTTGTTCAAGCGCTTGAACAAGCTCAAAGGCGAGGTAACATCCGCCTGAGTACCCCATCAACGTCAGCGGCCCTTTTGGCTGAAGGTGCTGAATATGCTGAACGTACTGCGCCATTCGGTTATTCGTTTCAATAAAATCAAAAGCGACTAGCCGAACATCATCAAGCGTTTTTGCTGCTTCCTGATAGATAAAGCCGTAGCCTGGTAATGGCGGAAGAGCAAAGACTGTTGATGTTTGAGATTCATTGAATACAAGATAGCCAGCGGTTTCCCCGTCCTGATGCTGAATATAATGACTAAGTGCTTCAATCGTCGGGGTCTCAAACAACAAATGGATCGGCACCTGAACCTCAAACTCTTTTGATACTTTGGACAAAAGAGACATCGCTTTTAAAGAATGTCCGCCAAGCTCAAAGAAATGGTCATCTGTGCTAATATCCTCTCGTTCAAGTACTTCCCGCCACATTACCAGCAGCTTTTGTTCCACTTCATTTGCGGGCAGTTTCACACGGCGGTTTCCTTGCGGTGCCTCTGGTTTTGGTAGCTGGCGTTTATCAACCTTCCCGTTTGGCGTAAGTGGGAGGTTCTCCAGTTCAATCAGCTCATGAGGCAGCATATAAGCTGGAAGACGCTCTTTCAGCCTTGATTTGATGTCATCGAGTTTCCCTTTCCATGCATCATCACACGTGATATAGGCAAGCAGCCTTGTATGATTGGTTTCATCATGATCCGCTAGGAGTACAGCTTGTTTTACACCTTGATGCATGAGAAGGTTGGCTTCAATTTCTGTCAGTTCAATTCGGTGTCCTCGAATTTTCACCTGATCATCAACTCTGCCTGCATACTCAATCAGACCGTCTTCTCGAAAGTAAGCTAAATCCCCAGTGCGATACAGGCGCTCACCCGCAGCGAATGGATGGGCGATAAAGACTTGTTTTGTCAGATCAGGACGATTCAAATACCCTTTTGCAAGTCCTTTGCCGCTCAGACAAAGCTCTCCAACCATTCCAATCGGCTGAAGCTGTCTGTGCTCACTCAATATATAAGCGCCCGTCTGGTTGAGCGGCTTCCCAATTGGAATAGAACGTGCCTCTAAAGGGATCGCTTCATCTATCGGATAATATGTGGCAAAAACCGTTGATTCGGTTGGTCCGTATACATTCAACAATCTGCCTTTTCCCATCACATCAAAGGCTTTTCTCACATGCTGAACCGATGCCCTCTCTCCCCCAAACAGCACCTTACGCACACCGCGCATCCAGTCTGTTCCTTCATCAACGAGAAGATGGAATAAAGCGGTTGGGACAAACATGACAGAAATATGCTCTCCTTTTATCAGCTCAGTGAGCTTCCCCATATCTAAAATGGTTTCTTTTTGCGGCAAGACAAGCTTTGCTCCGTTTAAAAGCGCACCATATACATCAAATGTAAAGCCATCAAATACGCTATTTGATAACGACAGCAATGTATCTGTTTCTAAAATGGTTAAGTAATTCGTATTTTTGACCACCCGGGCAATATTGGAATGGGTCGTCATGATGCCTTTTGGCTGTCCGGTTGTTCCAGATGTATACATGATGTATGCCGTATCATTTAAACCAGCTTCAAGTGGCAGATTCTCTGAGCTCATCAGTAAAATTTCTTGATCATCTGCAAAAAGATACGTGCCATCAAATGCGAATGACCTCGTCTGACTGATAAAGGATGAATGAGTCAGAAGATGCGTCGCTCCGCTGTCTTTCAGCATATATTGGATACGGCTTTCTGGATAATCTGGATCAATCGGCACATAGGTGGCACCTGCTTTTAAGACAGCGAGTAAGCTGACAATGAGTTCAGGTGTCCGCTCTGCTAAAATGGCGGTCACCGTTTGATGACCCACCCCATTTTTTTGCAAATGCCTTGCCAGTCGATTGGCTTGTTCGTTCAGCTCCGCATATGTCATCGTGTGATCACCTGCTGATAATGCCACTGCATTCGGCTGTTTTCGAACATTATGCTCAAACCACTTTGTCAAATAAAGCTGATCATGCTCCAGCTCAGGTGCATTCCATTCCTCTAACATTCGCTGCTTTTCCTGCTTTGTCACAAGTGTCAGTGTATGAACTGACTGATCTGGATGTTTGATGGTCCCTCTGATCAAAAGAGTCAGCTGATCCTTTAATTTATGGACAAATGCAGGATCAAATGCACGCTGATTAAAGGCCAGCTTCAGCTGCAATTGTTCCCCGGGCGACGCCAGTAAATTGAGATCATAGTTCGATTTCTCATAGACATTCATGTCTTCTACTGTAAAGCCAAGCAGTGACTCCTGCTCGTCTTTCTTTGCAGCAGGGACATTCTCAAACACCACAATATGATCAATGAGCTGCTGCTGACCCGCCTTAGCCTGAATATCATAAATCGGGATATATTGGTGCGGTTCAGCCGCTAAAGACTGCTGCTGCGTCTCTGATAATAGAGAACGGAACGTCATTTGGTCTGTCAGCTGAATTCGTCTTGGAATGACATTGATGAACAACCCCACCATCCGGTCCACACCAGCCAAATCCGACGGACGTCCTGACACAACTGTTCCAAACAACACATCATTTGACCGCTGATACCTGCTTAGTAAAATGGACCAAGCAGATTGAAGCGCACTGCTTAACGTGGCATTCTGCTGCAAGGCTAACTCTGATAAAGCAGCTGTTTCTTCTTTACTCATGGCCCATTCGATTTCGCCTAATTCATGCTCATTTGTTTGCTTTCGCTGTTCTTTAAAAGTCGATTGCCCCTCAAAGCCAGCCAAAGATTGCGTCCAATATTCAAGTGAGGCTTGTTTATCTTGTTTTTCGAGCCATTGAATATATTCTTTATATGGCTTGACTGGCTCCAGCCTATAAGGGATGTCATGCAAAAGTGCATGATAAATCGCAAACAATTCCTGCACAACTAGGCCAAAACACCAGCCATCTAGAAGGATATGGTGATAGCTCCATATCCAGCGATAGCTTGAAGGACCCGTTTGAAAAACAGAGGCCCGCATGAGCAGATCCTTCGAGAGATCAAATCCTCTCAGCTGATCCTTTTGTTTAAAACGATCAATACGTTCAAGCTGTTCACTTTCAGAAAGATCCTGTATGTCCACAACATCAAGCTGGAAAGGTCGATTTTTTAATACAACTTGGACAGGACGCTTCACTTTTTCGTGGAGGAACACGGTACGAAAAATATCGTACCGTTCCACAATGATATTCATGCTTTTCTCAAGCAAATCATGCCGAAGTGTGCCCTTCACGTTCATATCCATTTGTTCTACATAAAAGCCTTTTTCTTGATGATGGAGGGTATGAAACAGCATTCCTTCTTGCATCGGTGACAGATAGTACATATCTTGAACTTGATCCCTTTTAAATTGACTCATCTATTTCATTCCTCCTTCCCCTTTTTCATGACTGATCTAGTGGTGTTAGGTCAATTTCTCCTCAAGCATGTCAAAGATATCGTCCATTTCATCCATTTCAAGGTCTGCAGCCGAGAAGTCACTTGGTGTAAATTCTCGCTCTTGATGCGCTAAGCAATGGGTGATGATGGATCTGATCTTCTCCTTCAACAATGCGATGAACTGCTGTATCGTTTGTTCTTCATATTCACTTGCACAATATGAGCACGACAGAATGAATTGATTGTGCTGAACAAGACCGCTGAGGTTCAGCTTATAAACAGCTTCAGATTCAGGGCTTGCTTGACGGCCCATATCATAGGTTGAGGGCCCAAAGAGTTCTGTCGTCACTTCCTGATCAATCTGCCCAAGATAGTTCAAGCTGATTTCAGGCTGCACGTGTTTGACTGACGGTTCGGATGGTGTCATGTATCTTAAAATACCGTAACCAATCCCTTTATTCGGTACACGCCGTAGCATCTCTTTCGTTCCTTTGATAGCGTCTGCAATGGTCTGATTCGGTTTCGCTTCAAGAACGACTGGATACATGCTCGTAAACCAGCCAACTGTGCGGGATATATCTAATCCTGATAAAATGTCCTCTCTTCCATGACCTTCAAGCTGTACATGTACATGAGATTGACCTGTCCATTCCTGAACGGCCAGCCCAAGCGCACATAGAAGAATATCATTCATTTCTGTTGTGTACGGAAGATGGATATTCGTTAACAGATGCTCGGTTTCTGCTTCTGTCAGCTGCATTTTGACCGCTTTCGTATCCGCGACTTTTCTTTCTTTTACTTCATGGTCAACAGGTAAAGTCGTAAACGGTCTATTTTCAATCGCTGCCCAATACTCCTTCTGGTTTTTTAGCAGCTGTGACTGCGCATATCGTTCAATCGCTTCTGCCCATTCTTTGAAAGAGTGCGTTTTTGGCGGCAGAACCATCGTTTCTCCTTTTTCTGCCTGATGATAAAGAGACATAAAGTCTTCTAGTAAAATCCGGCAAGAAACGCCGTCAATCACAAGATGATGTGTGATGATGAGTAAGTGATCACCGTTTTCTGTATGGAAACAAATCACTTTCATCAATGGACCCTTTTCAAGATTCAGTTGACGCTGATACTCATTGGCGTATGTGGAAATCGCCTGTTTCACATCTTGCGCTTTTGAAACATCACAAGAAATAATTGAAAATGGTTCTGTCAACTCCCGCTGATTGTATTGCAGCATGTCATCATGCTCCTGTCTGAACACCATGCGCAGTGCATCATGATGTGAGAGCAGTTTTTGCAGAACTTGTTCTGTGACAGCCAAGTCAAATCCCTTTGGTGCATGAAGCATCATTGAGAGATTCCAGTGGTGCTGGTGATCAAAGTTCCGTTCAAAGAACCAGCGCTGAATCGGTGTTAAAATGACCTCTCCTTCTACAGCGGACTGATCAGCTGTGAGAAGGTCCGCTTCTTCGATATATGGGCGAAGCTCCGCAATCGTTGGGTATTGGAAAAGCAGTTTCATATCGAGCTTCCAGCCTTCTTGCGTGAGTCTGCTTGCCATCTGGATGCCTTTAATCGAATCTCCGCCAAGGAAGAAGAAGTGGTCGTGAATACCAACTTGGCTGACGCCAAGTACATCTTCCCAAATGCCGCAAAGTAGTGCTTCCACTTCATCTCTTGGGGCTTCGTATGCTGTTTGATTCGCTTCCACATCAGGTGCTGGCAGTGCTTTGAGATCCACTTTTCCATTTGCCGTCATCGGCAGTTGGTCTAGCTTGATGATCCATGATGGCACCATATATTCAGGCAAGGTGCGCTTTAAGCTTTCTTTCAAAGTGCCCGTTTCTTCATCTGTGATGACGTAAGCGACAAGAGCGTCTTGATCACTTGCGTCTTTAACCGTTGTCACGACGGCTTCTTGGACTGAACACAGCGCAAGGAGCTGCGCTTCAATTTCTGATAGCTCAATACGGAATCCGCGGATGCTCACTTGATGGTCTTTTCTACCGAGATAGATCAGTTCGCCATCCTCTGTCCACTTCACCAAATCACCTGTACGGTACATGCGCTCTCCTGGATAAAATGGATCTGGGACAAACCGTTTGTCCGTTTCCTCTGGTAGATTCCAGTAGCCTCTTGCCAGTCCTTTCCCTGCAATCACGAGCTCACCCGGTACGCCTTGCGGCGAGAGATCATATAACGAACCCATAATGTAAAAACGAGTATTGGCAATCGCTGTTCCGATAGGAAGCGTGCCTTGATCTGGATCAATGATCCCGCTTGTCGCCACGACCGTATTTTCTGTTGGGCCGTAGTTATTCACGAGTTTGTATGGAACGGGCTTCACCTGTTTCAGCTTGTCCCCGCCTGTCAGTAAGTAACGGAGAGAATGATTGTCCATCGACATAAACTGCTCACATAGCTGTGTTGGCAGGAATGCAATGGTGATGCCTTCGTGATTAAAATACGAATTGAGCTTGATCATATCGAGGCGAATCGCTTCATCGATGATATGGAGCTCTGCGCCGGCGATCCACGTCGGGAACATCTCCCAAATGGAGGCATCAAAGCCAAAGCCGGCATATTTGGCGGTTCGGTCTTGTTTCGTCACCTGGAAAGCATCATTGTGCCAAAAAGCAAGATTGACAAGAGACTGATGCTCGACCATGACACCCTTCGGCTGTCCAGTCGTTCCAGATGTGTAAATCATATAAGCGAGATCCGTTGGTTTGACAGGAACCTGAATCTCGTGCGCTTCTCCTTCTACTGCCTCTTCTATGAAGAGGGTATGACCTGTGAAAGAAGGTGGTGCAGTGAGCTCTTTCTGAATCAGAAGGACCTCTGCCCCGCAATCTTCCAGCATGTAGGCAATGCGCTGCGCTGGATAATCGGCATCAATCGGCACGAATGCCGCACCTGCCTTGAGCACACCGAGAACAGCGGCTGTCATCTCGAGCGATGGACGCGTGAGAATGCCGATGCGGTCTCCCGGTTTTGTGCCGGTGGAAATGAGTCTTGCGGCGACTGTATTCGCCCGGTTGTTCAGTTCTTCATACGTCCAGCTTGTGCCGCAGAAAGTTGCGGCTTTTTGATGAGGTACTTCTTGTGACTTCGCCTCAATCAATGTATGAACCGTTTGATCTGTCGGGACATCTAGGACAGGTCCGGACCATTCATCAAGCAGATGTCGCTCTTCTTCTTTTGTTAAGATGGAGATGGTCGAGATCGACTGATTCAATTTCGCAAGCATTTCGTCTATGATTCGCTCAACATATTGACTCCATCGCTGAATGGTACTCTTTTTAAATAGTGCCGCTGCATATTCAAAGCGCAAGCCCACTTGATCTTGTTCCTCAAAGACACCGAGCGTTAAATCAAATTTTGCCTGAACGGCTTCTTGCTGTTTGTGCGAAAGCGTAAGTCCATTCAATTCCGGTAACGTCAGATCACGCTCATCCGTTGTCATCATGACACTAAACAACGGGTTGCGGCTCGTGTCTTTCGGAAGGTCTAACTGCGCGACCAAATCCTCGAATGGGAATCCTTGATGTTCATAAGCTGATAGATTGTGATCTCTTATTTTTTCTAGCAGATGCTCTGCAGTTTCTTCTAACTGAACGTCATGTCGAAGGGCCAGTGTATTCACAAACATGCCCGGAATCCGTTCGATTGACGCATGTGTACGTCCAGCCGTTACAGCCCCTATGACGATGTCATGCTGCCCAGTCAATTTATGAAGGAGAATGGCAAAGGCCGTTTGCATCACCATGTTCAAACTCACATTTTTTTCAGCCATGAGCGCTTTGACATGCTGCGCCTTTTCAGCAGACAGCCATCTATCCACCCGGCCTCCTGCAAATGACTGCACGCTAGGCCGCGGGAAATCAAGCGGAAGTGCTAAGTCTTCTGGCGGCTGTGCATATTGCTCCAGCCAATACTGCCGCTGTTTTTCAAGTGCTGCTTGCTGTTCTTCCTCTTGCTGCCATACCGCATAATCCTTGTAGTGCAACTGAACTGGCGGTAACGTCTTATGCTCATACAACTCCGCTAATTCTTGAATAAGCAGACTGCGTGTCACTCCGTCTGCGATGATATGGTGCATATCCATCATGAACACATATTTGTCATCAGACAGCTTTGCCACTTTCGCTCTCATTAGAGGTGCTTGATGTAATGAGAATGGTGTCATGAAGTTGTCTACGACGGATTGTACCTGATCGCTTTCTACTTCAACCATCTGTAACGTAAACGGTACACGGCGATAGATTTTTTGGACGGGACTGCCGTCAATTTCAACAAAGGCTGTCCGCAATGACTCATGTCTATCAATTAAAGCTTGAATCGCTCCTTCTAGCTGCTTCAGATCAAGGTTTCCTTCCATCATGAAAACGGCTGGCATATGGTAGGTGACGGATTCTGGATGTAACTGCTGTAATACGTACATTCGCTTTTGTGCGGAAGAGACTGGATAGAAATCTTGCTTTTCCGCTGGCTGAATCGATGTGACGAGCGAAGCATCAGCTTCTTCCAAATAGGCAGCTATCGCACGTATCGTTGGCTTTTCAAAAAGAACCTTGAGTGGAACATGCTGATTCAGTTTGGCTTGCATTTTCGAAATGAGCACCATGCCTTTCAGAGAATGCCCGCCTAATTCAAAGAAATGGTCATCAATGCCGACTTTTTCAATCTCAAGAACATCTGACCACATATCACAAAGCGTCTGCTCAAGCGCCGTTTCTGGTGCTGCATGTGCCGTGCGGTTCATATGTGCCTCATGAGGAAGCGGCAGAGATTTTGCATCCACTTTTCCGTTTTGCGTCAGCGGCATATGATCCACTTTGACAAAATAAGTAGGAATCATGTAATCCGGTAGTGTCTCTGAAAGCTTTTCTCTAAATGTCAGCGTTCCAATGTGATCAGGTGCTGTATAATATAACGCCAGCTCCGGTAAACGAGATGTGTTGATCACTTTGACATACACTTTTTGAATGGTTGAAAGGGCACGTGCGGCATGCTCAATTTCTTGTTTCTCAATTCGATAACCGCGAATTTTCACTTGATCGTCTACTCTTCCAAGGAATTCAATCTCCCCATTTGCATGCTGTCTGACCAAATCTCCCGTTCGATACATCCGCTCTTGAGGGAAATAAGGATTTTCAAGAAAACGCTCTGCTGTTAATTCAGGCTGATTCAAATAACCTTTTGAAACACCATCACCTGAAATGTAGAGCTCACCCGGTGCGCCATAAGGGACAAGGCGTTGCTCGCGATTGCATACGAGCGCTCTTGTATGAGCAATAGGCTTTCCGATGATAGAACGCTCCTTTAAAGCATCCAGCTCATGCGGTGTCATTAGCTTGCTCACTGTACCAATCGTTGTTTCTGTCGGACCGTAATGGTTCATCACTGCCACGCATGGATGCTGCTTCATAAATGTTTCAACATCTTCAGAGACAATCGGTTCTCCTCCCAATACCACAAGCCGTAAAGCGTCAAATGTATATCCCTTTGAATCTGCCATCATATGAAATAAGGATGGTGTCATTTTGATATAAGTCAGCTCTTGTTCATCAATAAAACGCATGAGACGTACAGGGTCTGTATACACGTCTTCACGAGGAATATAGAGTGTCCCGCCTGCTTTTAGAACCGGGAAAATGCTTGTGTAACCAAGGTCGTATGCATAAGAAGACAGGAGTGCCGTTCGATCGCATTCTTGTAAAGTCACTTCATGTGTCAACCAATTGACGTAGTGTGATAGATTACGATGCGTGAGCTGTACACCCTTTGGCTTCCCTGTTGTTCCAGATGTGTAAATCACATAAGCCAGTTGATCAACCGATACGTCCGGCAGGTCTAGAGAATCGTTTCGTTGGACGGCTTTCTCCACATGTACGACCTGAATCGACTTGAGATGCTGATAGGAATCGCCAAGAGACTCATTTGCCACGATGACTTTTGCCCCTGAATCTTTTAATGTGTAACGAATACGTTCCGCAGGAAAAGCTGGATCAATTGGTACAAATGCACCGCCCGCTTTCATTACACCTAGCATCGAGACAATGACATAGACAGAGCGATCAAGAATAAGTGCGACTGTGCTTTCTTTCTCTACGCCTTGCATCTTCAGCTCACTGCAAAGAGCATTGGACATGTGATCTAGTTCACGGTAGGTCAGCTTCCTTTCACCATCCATCACCGCAATGGCATCAGGCGTTTCCATGGCTTGACGTGAAAATTGCACATGGTACGGCTCATGTTGACCTGTTTGTTCTCCATCCCTTTTCTCCAGCCGCTCCATTTGTTCATGCTGATCCAAGAGGTTGAACAAGCCAATTTGTTCATTCGGATGCTGGACCGCCTCACGAATAATCGCAAGAAGATGTGTTCCGAACCGGCGGATGGTTTCCTCTTTAAATAATGCCGTTGCATAGTCTAGGCTTAGTTTTATTTCTCCCTCACGTTCAAATGCTTCTAGAGACAGATCAAATTTGACGGATCGGTGCTGCATTGCATAAGGCGAAATGTTCAGATCGCCGAGCTTTAGTGCAGGAACATCCATGTTCTGCATATTAAACGAAACACTAAAGAGCGGGCTTCGGGTTGTATCACGATCAAGCGGCAGACGCGCGATTAACTCTTCGAGCGGATAGCTTTGATGTGCAAAAGCATCTACACTCGTTTCTTTTATTTCTTCAAGCAGCTGTAAAAATGACTTTGTTTGTTCCGGTTTCCCGCGCATCGCAATGGTATTGATGAACATCCCCGGCATGTCCTGAATATCTGGATGTGTTCGCCCCGCAACAGGAGATCCGACAATGATATCTTCCTGTCCGCTGTAGGAAGCGAGCAGCACTTGAAATGCAGATAACAAGAACATGTACAGCGTCGTATCTGTTTTCTTGAGCAGCTCATGAATACGCTGAGTTGTCGCTTGATCACAGCCAAACATCACCCGTTCTCCAGAAAAATCACGTTCCACTGGACGTGGGTAGTCTGTCGGCAAATCTAAAACCGGTACATCTCCTTCGTATTGCTTCAGCCAATACGCTTCATGCGCACGCTGTTTCTCTGTTTCTTCTTCACTTAACTGCCAGACAGCGTAATCTTTATAATGAATGGCTCTTTCTGCAAGTGCCTCTCCATCATAGGCTTTCGCCAAATCCTGAATGAACGTCTTCATGGAGCTGCCATCTGTAATGAGGTGATGTGCTTCCAAGACTAATAGATGACGATCATGACTCACTTTGAGCAACTGTGCCCGCAGGAGGGGAGCGGCTGTCAAATCAAACGGCGCCTGACGTTCAGCAAGAAATGCCTCGGCCTCTTCTTCCTTTACATCATGGACAGGGAGGTCAAATGCCGCTCTTTCATGTACCCTTTGGACGATGTTCTCGCCTTTCATATGAAAACTCGTTCTTAAGATTTCATGCGTTTGAATCAATTCATCAAATGCTGAGGTGAGCCGCTGATGATCGAGCGTACCTTCAAGCGTTAAGACGATCGGAATATGATAGTTCGTACTCTTAGGTTCAAGTGTTTGTAAAATGTATAAGCGCCGCTGAGCTGGTGACACTGGATAGTCCTCCGCCTTCGCTGCGGGTAAGATCGGATGTCCTTGTTCTTCTTGACCGTCCTGGTCAATGTATGACGCAAGCGATCGAACCGTTGGCTTTTCGAATATCACTTGAATCGGAACTTCCTTTTGGAACACTTCTTGGATTTTGGCTGACATCATCATTGCTTTGAGTGAATGTCCGCCAGTCATGAAGAAATGCTCATCTATTCCCACCGCTTTCCCAAGCAGTTCCTCCCAAATTTGAGCAAGCGCCTTTTCCGTCTCAGTTTCAGGCGGAATGATCCTGACTTCTTCACGATGAGCTTCGTCAGGCGTTGGTAAAGCTTTTCGATCGACCTTTCCGTTTGCTGTAAGCGGGAAAGCATCTAGCTTCATGACGTGATGAGGTACCATATATGCTGGCAGTGCTTGATGAAATAAAGCCCGCACCTCTTCTTCTCTGATCGTTCCCGTATAGTAAGCGGTCATTTCTTTTTCTTCTGAAGGAGACGCATGGATGAGCACAACCGCCTCATCGATCCCCGCCTCTTGTTGAAGAACCGTTTCAATTTCACCGAGCTCAATACGGAAACCACGGATTTTCACTTGATCATCTGTCCGTCCGAGGAATTCGATTTGACCATTTGAACCGTACCTAGCCAAATCTCCTGTTCGATACAAACGCCCTTCTGCCTTGAAAGGATCAGCGATAAATGCTTGCTCTGTTAATTCTGGACGATGGAGATATCCTCTTGAGACACCGTCTCCGCCGACATACAGCTCTCCTGGCGCACCAATTGGCTGAAGTCTTTGATTGTCATCTAAAATGTAAGCGGTCGAATGATTGATCGGCTGACCAATTGGAATCGTGCCCGTTTCATCCCCTCTCACCTCATAAATGGTTGAGATGGTGGTGTTTTCTGTGGGGCCATACGCATTCAGTAAAACAAGTGATGGATGGTTTTTCTTCACAAGCTCTGCACTTTTCACATTGATCACATCACCGCCTGTGATCAATTTGGACAACCCTTTAAACATATGCGGCCGCTGCTGAGCGAGTTGATTAAACAAACCTGTCGTTAAAAAGAGCGCCGAGATTTGATTCGTTTGGATAAATCGTTCCAGCCGGTTGATGTCTAATAACGTGTCACGGTCAACAGGATAAAGCGTTGCACCGTTCAGCAGTGTTGTAAAGATTTCAAAGGTAATGGCATCAAAGCTGACTGCTCCTGTATGTGCCATACGATCCGACTTGTTCAAGCCCAGTGTCTCCTGTGAACATGCCAATCTGACAATATGTTGATGCTCAATTTGAACACCTTTTGGCTGGCCGGTTGACCCCGACGTGTACATGATATACGCCAATTGCGAAGGAGAGGTCTCGACTTCGAATGGTCCGTTTGACTGATTCGATATGTCCGACACATGAACGGCTTGGATGCTTTCATGAACTGGCGGCTGGCTGTCCGCATAGAGCAAAACGGATGCACCGCTGTCTTCAAGCATAAAGCGGATTCTATCCTCTGGCTGGGCTGGATCAATTGGTACATAAGCAGCCCCTGCTTGAAGAATCGCTAAAATGGCGATCACTGCTTCAGCAGATCGATTCATATACACTGCGACGGCATCTTCTTGTTTCACTCCGCTATCAATCAAATGTCCCGCAACACGATGGATTTCTTGGCCGAGTTCTTCATAGGTGAATGCCCGCTCTCCTTCGACTAACGCCAGATGGTCTGGCTGCGTTTGAATGCGTTCTTTAAGAAGCTCAGGAATAGACAGATGCTTTGGATAATCTCGTTCTGTCTTGTTCCATGCTTCAATCTGCTGTTTTTCTTCTTCAGTGATACACGTCACGTCATGAAGGCGAACTTCCGGATTCTCGATGATCTGCTTCATGAGGTTGGTCAGGTGTTTCGATATTTTTTCAATGACCTCTTCTTCAAAAGCCACCGCATTGTATTTGATTTTCAATGTCCATGTTTCACCTGGATATACAAGGACATTTAGATCGAAATTCGTTTGTTCAAATCCGTCTTTTACATCAATGGAAAACCCTAGACGTTCCGACATGGTGTCACCAGATAGCTCTTGATCTAAAGGATAGTTCTCAAACCCGACCAAGTGATCGAAGAGTTGTCCTCCTGCAGCTGTCTGTTGCTGAATGTCATAAAGCGGCATAAAATCATAGTTTTCCGCTTCCAGCGCATGCTGCTGAACTTTTTGAAACAGCTGTTTAAAGGTGTCTTCCTGATTCATTTCTACCCTGACCGGTATTGTATTGATAAAAAGCCCTGCCATCTGTTCTATCCCAGCCACACTTGGCGGCCTTCCAGATACGACTGTTCCGAAAGTGACATCATGTGCCGCATGGTAAGTCCCTAAAAGAACCGACCAAACAGCCTGGAATAGATTTGGTGCTGTCACTTGGCAATTCCTTGCGATCTCTTGAATGCTGCTGACCATTTCAGCATCCCATGTGAACGTCCATTCCTGATGGTCATATTGTCCGTTGGCTTCTTTTTGCTGCAAAAGCCCTTGATGCTGAACCGCACCGTCTAAGCGATCCTTCCAATAGCCTTCCGCTGCTTGTTGATTTTGCTTGCCAAGCCACTGAATATAATCTGCATAAGGTTTTCCTTGTGAGCGATCCGGCGTTTTGCCGTTCCGATAAGATTCGTAGTAATGAAACAATTTCTTCATCAAAACTCCCATGGACCAACCATCCATGATGATGTGATGGTTGCTCCAAATGAGATGCCAGTTTGTTTCATTCAGTTGAAAAACAGCGACCTTCAATAACAAATCATTCGTTAAATGGAAGCCTTGCTTTCTCACTTGCTTTTTATATTGATCTAGTACCTTTTGCTGTTCCTGATGATTCAGGTGAGATAGATTCTCTCTATACACATCTAGATTGCGCTCTGCCAGTACAACCTGACGAGGCTTCTGTAATTGCTGATAGACAAAGGCTGTACGGAGAATGTCATATGTGCCGATGAGCTCATTGAGACTTTTTTCAAAAAGATCGAGATCAAACTCCCCTCTTATTCCAAGCTCCAGCTGTGTGAAATAAGAGGAAGAATTAGGGTCTAGCATGGCATGATATAACATGCCTTCTTGCATTGGTGTTAAAGGATATACCTTTTGAATCTTCTGTTTGCTCATAGTCCACCTCTTCGTTTGCTTAAAATATATCCATTAGCTTTTCAAGTTCATCCATGGTCAGGTCATCGTCACCTACATCACTAGGCGTAATTTGCGCTTCATCTTGTGATACACAATGTGAGATGAGTGCCTTCACGTTCTTTTCTAAAAGGTCCTTGAACTGCTCCATCGTTTGCTCTTCGAATTCAAGCTGGTGATATGAAATCGTCATATGGAACAAGCCCTGTTCTACGAAACCAACAATATCTAATGCATGAGGTTTCTCTGATTCTGGACTTAATGATTGACCTGCCTGCCAAGTGGATCGACTTAGTTCACCCCCGCCAATCTGTTCATCAAACTGACCAAGATAGTTAAAGCTGATATCTGGCGTGACATCAAATGCGAGACCGTCCTTCATTTTGTCAGGCGTTAAGTATTTTAAAATGCCATAGCCGATTCCCTTGTTCGGAATGTGTCTGAGCTCTTCTTTCAAAAGCTTGATTTGATACGAAAGATCCTCCGCTTGCGACAAATCAAGCAGCACAGGATACATGCTCGTAAACCAGCCGATGGTCCGCGACACATTGACCGCCGGAAGGATGTCTTCCCTTCCATGTCCTTCAAGGTGAATAAAGTGTCTGTCTTCTCCCGTCCACTCTTTCAGGGTCAATCCTAAAGCGGTTAGCAAAATGTCATTGATTTCCGTGTGGTACGCCTCATGTACTTCTGTCAGTAGGCTGCTTGTTTCTTCCTCAGACAGCGTAAAGCGAATGGTTTTTGTATGCAGCATTCTTTGATCCTCTGTAACATGATCCTTTTGCAGAGGTGCAGTTAAATGCCCAAGTACCTTTTTCCAATAGTCCCTTTCTGCCAGCAGCTCATCTGATACTGCATATTCCGTCAACTTCTGGGCATATGCTTGGAATGAATGTGTTTTTTCAGGAAGTGTCAGCTCCTCCCCACGCTTCGCCTGCTCATAAAGAGCCATGAAGTCTTCAAGGAAAATACGCCATGACACACCATCAATGACAAGATGATGTACAACGAGCAATAAGTGATCTCCATGATCCGTACGGAAAATCGCAGGTTTGACTAATGGTCCCTCTGTTAAAGAAATACTCGCCTGCACTTCATTTGCCAGCTTTTCTACCTGCTCGATTTGCTGTGATCGTTCTCCTTGTACTTCTATCACGTCCACTGCTACATCGTTTTCGTCTACTCCACGATGACGCTGAATGATGTGTCCTTCTTCTATCGGATAAACCAATCGCAAAGCATCATGATGGGTCATCATCTGCTCGAGCACTTGTTTGACAAGCACTTCATCCAAACCATTTGCCGCATGGAGCATAACGGACTGATTCCAATGATGTTGGTTGCTGAAGTTCCGTTCAAAGAACCAGCGCTGAATTGGTGTTAAAATGACCTCTCCTTCCACAGGTGATTGATCAGCTGTGAGAAGGTCCGCTTCTTCGATATATGGGCGAAGCTCCGCAATCGTTGGATATTGGAAAAGCAGTTTCATATCGAGCCTCCAGCCCTCTTGCGTGAGTCTGCTTGCCATTTGGATGCCTTTAATCGAATCTCCGCCAAGGAAGAAAAAGTGGTCGTGAATACCAACTTGGCTGACGCCAAGTACATCTTCCCAAATGCCGCAAAGCAGTGTTTCCACTTCATCTCTTGGCGCTTCGTATGCTGTTTGATTCGCATCCACATCAGGTGCTGGCAGTGCTTTGAGATCGACTTTGCCATTTGCCGTCATCGGCAGTTGGTCTAGCTTGATGATCCATGATGGCACCATATATTCAGGTAAGGTGCGCTTTAGGCTTTCTTTCAAAGTGCCCGTTTCGTTATCTGTGATGACGTAAGCGACAAGAGCGTCTTGATCACTTGCGTCTTTGACCGTTGTCACGACGGCTTCTTGGACTGAATCCAGCGCAAGGAGCTGCGCTTCAATTTCTGACAGCTCAATACGGAATCCGCGGATGCTCACTTGATGGTCTTTTCTACCGAGATAGATCAGCTCGCCATCCTCTGTCCATTTCACCAAGTCGCCTGTACGGTACATGCGCTCTCCACGATAAAACGGATCTGGGACAAACCGTTTGTCCGTTTCCTCTGGTAGATTCCAATAGCCTCTTGCCAGTCCTTTCCCCGCAATCACAAGTTCACCCGGTACGCCTTGCGGCGAGAGGTCATATAACGAACCCATAATGTAAAAACGAGTATTGGCAATCGCTGTTCCGATAGGAAGCGTGCCTTGATCTGGATCAATGATCCCGCTTGTCGCCACGACCGTATTTTCTGTTGGGCCGTAGTTATTGACGAGTTTGTATGGAACGGGCTTCACCTGTTTCAGCTTGTCCCCGCCTGTCAGTAAGTAACGGAGAGAATGATTGTCCATCGACATAAACTGCTCACATAGCTGTGTTGGCAGGAACGCAATGGTAATGCCTTCGTCATTGAAATACGTATTGAGCTTGATCATATCGAGGCGAATCGCTTCGTCGATGATATGGAGCTCTGCGCCGGCGATCCACGTCGGGAACATCTCCCAAATGGAGGCATCAAAGCCAAAGCCGGCATATTTGGCGGTTCGGTCTTGTTTCGTCACCTGGAAGGCATCATTGTGCCAGTAGGCGAGATTGACAAGGGACTGGTGCTCGACCATGACACCCTTCGGCTGTCCAGTCGTTCCAGATGTGTAAATCATATAAGCGAGATCCGTTGGCTTGATAGGAACCTGAATCTCGTGCGCTTCTCCTTCTACCGCCTCTTCTATGAAGAGGGTATGACCTGTGAAAGAAGGTGGTGCAGTGAGCTCTTTCTGAATCAGAAGGACCTCTGCCCCGCAGTCTTCCAGCATGTAGGCAATGCGCTGCGCTGGATAATCGGCATCAATCGGCACGAATGCCGCACCTGCCTTGAGCACACCGAGAACAGCGGCTGTCATCTCGAGCGATGGACGCGTGAGAATGCCGATGCGGTCTCCCGGTTTTGTGCCGCTGGAAATGAGTCTTGCGGCGACTGTATTCGCCCGGTTGTTCAGCTCTTCATACGTCCAGCTTGTGCCGCAGAAGAATGCGGCTTTTTGATCAGGTACTTCCTGCGACTTCGCCTTAATCAATGCATGAACCGTTTGATCTGTCGGGACATTTAGGATAGGTCCTGACCATTCATTAAGCAGTTTTTGCTGCTGCGCTGGTGATAATAATTGCATCTGATCTAATAATTGATCTGGTGCTGACACCATTTGTTCGATCAAGTAAAGGAAATACTCCTTCCACTTCTCAATCGACGACCGTTCAAAGATAGAAGAATTATAATCAAACACAAGCTCGATTTGATCGTCAGATTCGTTTCCAGTTAAGGTTAAGTCAAATTTGGCTATGTTCTCATTGAATGATTGTGGAACAATGTGAAGTCCATCCATCGATAGGTCACGAATATCTGCATTTTCCATCGAGAACACCACATCAAAGATTGGATGGCGGCTTGTGTCGCGAACCGTTTGCACTTGGTCCACCAATTCTTCAAATGGGTAAAGTTGATGTTCATTTGCCGCTAACACAAGCTCATGAACTGTTGACGCAAATTGAGAAAATGTCTGATGTCCTTCTGGTTTTGTTCTGAGTGCCAGCGTATTCACAAACATGCCGATGACTGATTGAATATCAGGATGAGTTCTGCCCACCACTGGAGAACCGATCATGATGTCTTCTTGTCTCGAAAGCTTGCTTAAAAGCGTACTGTAGCAAGCAAGTAGCACTGTATACGTTGTACTGTTGAGTGATCTAACCAGCTCATCCAATTGCGATTTAAGCGCACCGTCTATAGAGAATTCGACGCGGCCCCCTTCAAACGTCTGAACCTTTGGTCTCGGAAGATCCTCAGGCAGTGCCAAAACAGGCAGTTCTCCTTGTAATTGTTCCAACCAAAACACCGCTTCAGCCTCTTTTTTCGCAAGGGATTCTTCACTGTTTGACCAGACCGCATAGTCCTTATATTGAATAGGCAATTCATCAAGTTCGTCTCCTCGATACAAGATCGATAGCTCATCAATTAAAATACCGACAGACGCACCATCTGAAATGATGTGGTGCATATCAATCAACAGATAATGAACACTCTCCGATTCAGACACAAGCCCCACTCTAAGCAGCGGCGCTTTTTCTACATCAAATGGACGAATAAAATCATTCATTAATTGCTGAATGTCTCGGCCTTCCCCTTCGATGTTTTCAATGTTCACAGAAACATTCGTTTCAATTCGCTGAACTGGTTCACCCTGAATGAAGTCAAAGCTCGTACGGAATGCTTCATGACGATGAACAAGCTGGTCAATGACTTTTTTAAATCGTTTTTTATCAAATACACCTTCAAGCTTTAAAGCAGCTGGCATATGATAGCTCTGCTCGGCATCTGTCATTTTTTGCAGAACAAACAATCTTTTCTGAGCAGATGTCACTGGATAAAAAGCCGCTTCTTCCGCTTTTTCCACTCGCCTGATTTCAGTTCGATCTGTTTGATCCACCGCAAGGGCAAACGCCTCTAAAGTGGGTGATTCAAATAATGTTTTCAACGTACATTCCACATGCATCTCTTCATAGAGCCTGTTCAACATTTTCATGCCGCGCAGTGAATGACCTCCGCATTCAAAGAAATGATCATGTCTGCCGATTTTCGGCACTTCAAGAACTTCCTCCCAAATGTGTGCCAATATACGCTCTGTATCTGATTGAGGAGGGACGTATTCATTTGCCGCCTGCTCACTTACATCAGGTATCGGTAATGCCCGTCTGTCTACCTTGCCATTCCCCGTTAGTGGCAGCTCGTCTAATTGCATGAAGAAAGCTGGCATCATATAAACAGGGAGTTCTCGTCCTGCTTGCTCACGTAAATCCGACAGTGGAACAGCACCTTCTGCTGTGAAATATGCACACAATGTATCATTTGATATCGCAATGACAACGGCTTCCTTCACTTGCGGATGCTGCAATAGCTGGTGTTCAATTTCGCCAAGCTCGATACGCTGACCTCGAATCTTGACTTGATGATCTATTCGCCCAATGAATTCAATATCTCCATTTGACAGCCATCGTGCGAGATCGCCCGTTTTGTACATGACTTCACCAGATCGGAAAGGATTTTCAACAAACTTTTCGCTCGTTAGTTCTGGCTGGTGATAATACCCCTTGACCAGTCCGTCACCTGCGACACAAAGCTCTCCAGCTACTCCCGGCGGCTGCACATGTCCAAACTCATCGACAATATAAACAGCCGTTTGACTCACCGGCTTTCCGATCGGAATCGACAGTGCTTGTTCTTCAATGTGATTCACCGGATAATACGTTGTAAAAATCGTGCTTTCAGAAGGTCCATACATATGAATAAGTTTGTCTTCTCCAACCGTTTCAAGGGCTGCCACAACATGCGGCACAGAAGCACGTTCCCCGCCAAACAGCACTTTTCTGACGTTTTTCAGGCTGCCTTTTTTCATATCAATCAGTAAGTGAAATAGAGCGGTCGTGATCATTAAAATACTGACTTTTTCCTTCTCAATCGCGCCAGAAAGCTCATTCATATTTAAAATGTGATCCTTTGGCAAAACAATGAGTTTCGCTCCGTTCAATAAAGCGCCAAACACATCAAACATAAATGCATCAAATACATAGTTTGAAATGCTCATCACCGTGTCTTCATGATGAATGGTGAGATAATTCGACTGCTTTACTGTTCTCAAAATGTTCCGATGCGTCACCATGTTCCCTTTAGGTTTGCCTGTCGTACCAGATGTATAGGTCAAATTCGCCAAGTCCAAAGGCGAAACACATACAACTGGATTGCTCTCTGACTGCTGATCAACGGCTTGATCTTCTGTTTCTATGATTTTCCCTTCAAACGCAGTAAGCACAGAGCGATGACGCAGCACCTGATGGGTCAGGACAAACTGTGCACCACTATCTGTCAAAAAGTGCTTGATGCGCTCATCAGGGAAGTCAGGATCGATTGGCACATATACACCGCCAGCCTTTAGCACAGCTAAAACCGACAACACCATCTCATTGGAACGTTCAAAGAATAAAGCCGCTGTCATCCCTTTTTCAAAACCATGTTCACGTAAATAATGAGCCAGCTGGTTCGCTCTGTGATTCAGCTCTTGATAAGAAAGAACCACGTCTTTATATTGCAAAGCAGGCTGATGACCGTGCTGCTCTACTTGCGATTCAAATTGCGTCACAATGGTTTCTTCCACAGGATAAGGCGTAGGTAACGGGTTCCACATCTTCAATTGAGCCTCTGCCTCTTGTTCAGACAGTAAGCAGTATGATTGAATCGCTTGCTCCGGCACTTCGACCATCTGCTCCAGAAGATAAACATAATGCTTGAGCAGCTGCTCGGCTGTACTTCGTTTAAATAACGCCGTACTATAATCGAGGACGAAGGAAAGACCATGACTTGACTCCATCGCTTGAAGTGTGAGATCAAACTTTGCAATATGGAAATTGGTTTCCTCAACTTCGACTTTCATCTCTCCAATATGCTGGGCTGTTGAATGATCTGGCGTTAGAGTAAAGACCGTATCAAATAATGGATGGCGGCTAAAATCTCTTTGCACATTTAGCTTTTCAAGCAGCCGCTCGAATGGATATTGCTGATGCTCAAACGCCCTCATCGTCTTTTCCTTTACTTGCTCAATCAACTGCGTCATTGAACCGTTCGGATCTACCTCTGAACGTAAAGCAAGTGTTTGGACAAACATGCCGATCATGTCATTCAAATCTGCATGCACCCGGCCTGCTGTCGGTGTCCCCACAACAAACTCCTTTTGACCTGTGTATTTCGCAAGCAATGTATAGTAAGCAGAAAGCAACACGGTATACAGCGTCGTATGATGATTCGCTGCAAGCTCCTGCAAACGGCCTGTTAACGTCTCATCTATGTTTCTGAGAACGCGGTCTCCAGTGAAAGACTGGACAGCCGGACGCTGATAATCCGTTAGCAGCTGCAAAGCAGGGATATCTCCTGAAAATTCTTTCAGCCAGAATGCTTCATCTATTTGACCGCCTTGCTCTGCCTGTTGTTCTTGCCAAACAGCATAATCTTGATATTGAAGCTTCAATGGCGCTTTCACTAATCCCTCATATGCGTCAGACAGCTCACGCAGCATCAAATCAATTGAAAGACCATCTGAAATCAGATGATGCATATCGAAATAGAGAAGATGCTCCTGATCATGTAAAGACTGTAGCCCAACACGCAAAAGCGGAGCCTGCTCAAGATGAAAAGGTCTGACAAATTGACGCATGTTCTCTTCCATCGTGCTGCCTGTAACCTGTTCTATTTGAAATGGGACGGATGAAGCTACCCGCTGACGAGGGACTCCTTTGACTGTATGAAAAGAAGTTCGCAGCATATCATGACGTGCGATCAGTTTTTCAAAAGCTCCCTCCAACTTCTCTCGTTGCAGCGTTCCTCTTAATTTCACAACGGCAGGCATATGATAGGCGATGCTCTGCTCCAGCTGAGTCACCATATAAACACGCTGCTGCGCTGGTGACAGTGGATAATCGGCGGCAGTCGGTGCTTTCGGTATGACCACTTGTGAAGACTTTTCCGCTTGTTCAATATAAACAGCAAGTGCTGAAATCGTTTGCTGTTCAAATAAAACAGATAAAGGGACCTCCACTTGAAAAGCCCGCTGAACGAGTGTAAGAACTTTCATCGCTTTGAGTGAATGCCCGCCTAGGTCAAAGAATGAGTCGTACACACCTATGTTCTCTTGATGAAGAACGTCTTCCCACAAACGAACAAGCTTCGTTTCTACATCGTTTCTAGGCGCTACATAAACAGCACTGACAGCCTTGTCTCCCTTTAATGCAGCAAGCGCACGCCGGTCGACTTTCCCACTCACTGTCAGTGGAAATGCCTCAAGCTGCTTGAAATAAAGCGGCATCATATAAGCTGGCAGCTGATGTTTGATAGCGGCTTGCAGGGTGTCCACGGAAAGAAATTCTTGTCGTGCTTGATAGTAAGCACTTAAAGCCTTTCCACCGTCCGGTTCATCCACGACAAGGACAACAGCCTGATCGACTCCGTCTACCTGCTCCATGACCGCCTCAATTTCACCTGTTTCGATGCGGTAACCTCTTATTTTTACTTGGTCATCTATTCTTCCAAGGTAATCAATTGTGCCGTCTGGAAGCCATCTCACTACATCACCTGTGCGATACATCCGGTCTTCAGGAAAAAATGGATCTGGTCTGAATGCCTTCTCCGTCAATTCAGGCTGATTCACATAGCCCCGTCCAACTCCTATTCCCGCAATGCATAGTTCTCCCACAGCTCCCTGCACCTGTAGTTGTTCATGTTCATTTAAAATATAAATCCGGTGATGGCCCAGTGGCTTTCCAATTGACACATAGCGCTGTTCTGGTGACTTCTGCAGCTCACTGAGATCTAGACGGTGAACCGCCGCATCCACACACGTTTCTGTCGGACCATACACATTCCACAAGGCAAAATCCGGCTGGCTGACACGCACAGCTTCAATCAGCGCCTGCGCTGCTTTCGCAGGGAGTGCTTCTCCCCCAATCAGCATATGAGTCAGTGCAAGCCCATCCAAATCAGCTGCAAGTAAAAGCTGCACATGTGCTGGCGTTCCATCTGTTGCCTTAATTTGATGTTCTTTGTAATAAGCCGCTAGCTGTACACCGTTTCGTGTCGTTTCTCTTGGCACAATATGAAGCGTATGTCCAAATAAAAGAGCAGCAAAGATTTGTTTAACAGATGCATCGAAATGGAATGGTGCAAGAAGTGCCACTTGAAGCTGATTTGCCCCCTCATACACTTCGTGATGCAGGGCATGAACCAAATGATGCAGCTGAAGATGCTCGATCATCACTCCCTTCGGCTTTCCAGTCGTACCCGATGTATAAATGAGATAAGCCAAATCCTGTGATGTCGTCTGATCGATCAGCTCAGGCAGCGGACGATCTTCTAATTCCATATGCTGCTGGACAATCATTTTTTCCGCAATGGATGAATATCGCTGAACAAACGATTCTTCTGTTAAAACGAGAGAAGCACCAGAATCTTCTACAATAAATTGAATGCGTTCCTCAGGTAATGCCGGATCGATCGGTACATATGCACCGCCAGCTTTTAATATCCCAAAAATGGCAACCATCGCATCTGCCGTCCGTTCCATTAAAACGGCAACTGGTACATCACGCGAGACACCTTTCATCTGTAAAAATCGTGCCAGTTTGTCCGCTTTTTGATACAGCTCTCCATAAGTGAACGTTCCATTTTCCGCAACCACAGCTGCCCGTTCTGAATACGTTTTAGCTGCCTCATCAAATAAGTGGTGAACTGGTTTCGCTCCTGGTAAATCAAATGCTTCTCCCTTAGATAATTGAAGCAGTTGCTTTTGTTCATCTGCTGGCAGTAAAGAGAGAGCCCCAATCAGCTGATCTGGCTGAGAGACCGCCGCCTCCAGCAAAATGATCAATCGATCAAACAGCTTACTCATATCGTCTTCACTAAATAGGTCTGTACGGTAATCCAAATCAATGGTCAATGTATCTGTATCCCAGCGGTCTTTCACATGAATCGATATATCATTCATTCCGCTTCCACTAAAAATCGGCTCCGTAATGAACGAAAGATTCTCTTTTTTCTGCCACTGCATGACCTGATACTCTAAAGAAATATCAAACAGGCGTCCTGTAAATCCATCTCTTTCCCTTAAATCATTCATGAGCACATTGTAAGGATATTTTTGATGACGCAAGATCTTCATCTGATCCGCCATGACTTGCTTCACGAAATCAAGAAATGTGAGGGATCCTTGCACAGATGCGCGCATCGGAATGGTCGACACAAACATCCCAATCATCTTTTTTTCCTTTGCATTTGTCCGATTGCCCATAAAAGTGCCAAGGACCACATCCTCCATGCCGCTAAATCGGTGCAAGTAAATATAGACAGCGGACATAAACATAGATAGCATACTGACTTTCTCTTCTTCACAAAAGACTCGAAGCTTCTCCTTTAAAGAATCAGGAATATCCCCTGAAAATCTCTCCGCATGTAAGCTCATCTCGTAACCTTTATGCGGTGTTAAAGAAGCGAAATCTGGAATATTGGCAAATTGCTCGTTCCAAAAAGCTTGGTCTTTCTGAAAACGTTTAGAAGATTCATACGTTTGCTCACTCATGATGTGATCAACGAAGGAAATGTCTTCAATTGGAGAGATGTCTGTCCCCTGCAGCATGTCATGGTATAGATCAATGATTCGGTTTCCCATCAAGATAATTGAAATACCATCAGCCACAATATGATGTGCTTTACAGAACAGCCAGCACTCTTGATCACTGATTTGAAAGACCGTAAATTCAATTAAGGAACGATCAATCAGTTCCATCGGCTCACGAATCTCCTCGTTCGCCCACGCCCTGACTTCCTTTTCACTCCAGCCTTTCACCAAACGAATCGGCTGTTTTTCATATGGCTTGATATATTGAACGGGCTCCTCCTGCTCATGTTGATACACTAGCCTTAAACGAAGAGAATCAGTTTCACGAATGTACGCTTGAAGCACATCCACGATCAAAGAAGGATTTAGACCTGATACCGATCTTAACTTGGCAAACCCACCCAAATTAGAAATACTTGTGCCTGGATAAAATCTTTCCGTGTAGAATACTCGCTTTTGCGCATGTGTTAAGGGGTAATAAACTGTACTCATTCTCATCCTCCGCTCTTCTATGTTTTCTCCACCAACTGTGATACCCTGCACCCTCTATATCAAAAGAACCAAGTCTATTTCATTAAAATAGACGGAATAACAGAAAAGGAGCCCACCCCGAATAAAACGGAGGGACTCCCATTTTGATTCGGTAACCTGCCGACCATAGTAAAAAAGCAACTTTTACCTTAGGACATGGCTTTGCGTCTCTATGTTTCCATAGATTTGCCTTTTTCTTCTTTTCTTTTAGATATTTTCTATTTACGTCCACTTTATATGAAATTATTGTTTTTTTCACCGAAAAATGGGTGTAAAGATTCATGCGTTATGCCGAAGGGATCACATCATAATTTACGATATTTACCGAAAATAACTAATAATAGTTGCGTTCCACCGAAAATAAATGACCAATTACCGCAAAAATTTCATGTTTTTCCTTAAATTTTGCAAATATGACCGAAAATGTAGGAGAGAGGTCTCCTATCACGCCTCGCATTTTCTTAAACCTTAAGAACTACATTCCATAAAACTTTGAATATTTTTACCATAAAAAACAATACAAAAAGAGCTGTCATTTCAAATGACAGCTCCTTGTTTCTTCATTATATTTACATCACCTTAGACAGACCAATCGTTTTCTCAATAATGAGCAACGCAATGATAGAAATGATAATAAATATGACAGATATCGCATTGACACTCGGATCAAAAGTTTGCTCAATGTAATTAAACGTCCTCACGGGAATCGTAATGGTTTGAGGTGAAGAAACGAACAAACTAATCGAGATTTCACCAAATGATGTCACAGCAGAAAACACCCCACCTGCGATAATGCCAGGCTTGATCAAGGGCAGTGTCACACGAAAGAAAGTACGTATGGGCCCTGCACCAAGATTCATGGAAGCTAGCTCAAGACGTGGATCAAGATTTGAAACACTGACACCCACGGTTCGTACCACATAAGGAAAACCAATGATGACATGCCCAATGACTAATGCCCACAAAGACCCTGTAAAACCCATAGCCGTAAACAAATACAGCATCGCAATCCCTAATACCACCTGAGGAATCATAAGAGGTGACAAAATAAAGGCTTGAACAGCTTCCTTTCCCTTAAAGGAAAGCCTTGCTAAAGCATAAGAAGCCATCGTTCCTAAAAGAACAGTAAGCGGCGTCACAATCAATAACAGAATCACGCTGATACGCAAAGATTCCATCCATTCTGGATTCGACACGACCTCATGAAACCAGCGAACGGAAAACGAAGTCGGCGGGAATTCAGGAAAGGCATTCGGACTAAAAGCAGAAAGAACAATGACAAGAACAGGTACGGTTAAAAAGAGATAAACGAGTGAGCCTGCGGTCCATATCAGAACCGAAAGCAAACGGTCACTTATTGATTTTTTACGCATGCATCCTCGCCTCCCAACGCTTCAATAGATAGCTTAATAGACTGACGACCGCTAGCACACAAATCAATAAAGTAAAGGACATCGCAGCGGCAAGAGGCAAATTATACACCTGCATGACCTGCTGATAAATGGACAGTGGCAAGAGCGGCTGCATCCGTCCGCCGACTAGCAGAGGGGTAATATAGCTTCCTGCTGCAAGTGAGAAGACAATAATTGCTCCGGTGATCATGCCTGGAATCGTAAGCGGCAAGGTCACATGAAAAAATGTTCGAATACGACCAGCACCAAGACTCATAGAAGCCGGTCTTAAGTGACGGTCCATATCAGTTAAGCTCGTTGCAATAGGCAGCACTGCAAAAGGCAGCAGCACTTGAACATAAGCAATAATGACCGCATTCATATTCCACAGCATCGATAACGGTTTCTCAATCAGATGTAAATCGATCAACATGCCATTGATCAAGCCATTTTGCGAAAGAAGAACGATCCATGCAAATGTCCGAATGACGACACTCGTCAAAAGCGGCGATACAAGTAAGATATAGAAAAAAGCCCGCAACCTTGGGTGAGGCGCTTTCACTAGCACATAAGCTGCAGGATATGCCATCAATAAACAAATCACCGTTGTCTGTAAGGCCACCCACACAGTACTTCCAATTGCTTTCACATATGCATCTGTCGTAAATACATGTAAATATTGAGACAAACTATAGGATTGTAACGTATTCATCATCGAATCCACATCACGAAAACTGAGGACAAACATCATCACAAGCGGAGCAAGAAGGAATACAACTAGAAACAAACAAGCTGGCAGCAGCATAAACCAATGAAAGCGCTGATTCTTTTTTTTGATTCGCATCACGCATGCACCTTCGAATCTAAGAACACAATATCTTCAGGCTGCCAATGAATATGCACAGTTTCTCCAACTTGAGGCAGCTCGGGAAACGCTGCGTCTGATGCATGGACAATGATTTCACCTTGATTAAGCCCAACGACCAAACGTAAAGAGTGCCCAATATAACTGACATCTGCCAACACGCCTGTGACATGATTTGGCTGAACTTCCTCCCCGCCAGAAGATAACTTGATTCTCTCAGGACGCAGCATGAGTAAATGCTTCTCGCTCTTCTCTTTAAATGCGGCTTTTAGCTGAACTTGCTTCCCGTTTGATTGAATGAAATGTGGAACAGTGTATGTGGAAGTAACTTCATCATACTTCGCTTCAAATAGATTGACCTGTCCGATAAATTCAGCAACAAAACGATTATTTGGCTGACGATATACTTCTAAAGGTGTCCCAATCTGCTGAATTTTCCCCTCACCTAATATCCCAATTCGGTCGGAAAGACTTAAGGCTTCCTCCTGATCATGCGTCACAAGAATAGTCGTAATTCCGACATTCCGTTGAATATTTCGCAGCTCCGTCTGCATATTTTTTCTTAGCTTTGCATCTAGGTTACTAAGTGGTTCATCCAGAAGGAGAACGGCAGGCTGGATAGCAAGTGCACGTGCAATTGCGACCCGTTGCTGCTGACCACCACTTAATTGGTGCGGCATACGTTTGGCAAATGACTCTAATTGAACAAGAGACAAACTCTCCATCACCTTTTGCTTGATTTCCGCCTTCTTTTTCTTTTGAACCTTCAACCCATATGCAACATTATCAAATACGGTGAGATGTGGGAAAAGTGCATAGCTTTGAAAGACCATCCCCGTTTTCCTTTGATAAGGAGGTAAAGTCGTCACATCATGATCACCAATATAGACGACTCCTTTTGTCGGTTCTAAAAAACCGCCAATGATATTGAGTAAAGTTGATTTTCCGCAGCCACTAGGGCCAAGAAGGGAGAAAAACTCTCCCTCTTTTACCGTAAGACTGACATCATCAAGAGCAATCTGTTCGCCGAAATGCTGGCTGATATGTTCTAAATTGATTCCACTCATGCGATCACCTATTTTCCTCCGCCTAATACTTCATTCCATCGATTCGTCCATTGACCGAGCTCTGAAGTCGCTGTTTCATAATCTACCCAAGTCAGCTTGCTATAATAATTTTCGCCAACCTTCACTTTCCCTTTAATCTTGTCTCCGTATTTCACATCAGAATTCGACATACCGTAGTAAGATTTTTCTGAGAAGGCTTCTTGAGCTTCTTTCCCACTAAGGTAGTTTAATAGCTTATAAGCCGCTTCCTCATGCTGACTTCCCTTTGTTAACGCCCAGCTCGCAACTGCTGCCACAGCGCCTTCTTTCGGATATGAGAATCCAATATCCATCCCTTCTTCTTCAAGTGCAAATGCTCGGCCATCCCAATATGGAACTGCCGTCACGTCACCACGTTCTAACAGCGTTTGAATAGACCCTGGGTTATCAGGAAAAGCAGCTACACGCCCTTTTAATTGTGCGAGGCTTTTAAATGCTTTATCAATATCCTTAGGATTTGATTCTGTCCCTCCTTGAGCATGGACAAGTGCAGAGAAAAATTGTAAGCCCGCTGAATAAGTTGGGGAAGAAATCGCCACTTTCCCTTTCAGCTGATCGCTCCACAAATCTGTCCAGCTGTTTGGCTCCTGTTTGACAAGATCTTTTCTATAAGCAATTCCAAGCTGTCCCATACTAAAGCCTGCTGCATATTGTTTTCCATCAACAGTGAGTTTCTTTTGAACAGAACGATAAAGCTTTTTCACATTTGGCGCTTGATCTTCATCAATAGGCGCAAGAACGTTTGCCGCAATACCTCTTTGAATCGTATCAGGCTGTAAAATAAGCAAATCATACGGTGGATTTTTACCATTAGATGCTTTTAATTTTGTAAACCATTCAGAATCTGCCCCAGAGACCGTTTGTACTTTAATGCCTGTATCCTTTTCAAACTTTTCGAGGATTGGCTTAATATTCTTTTCCCAATCCCCTCCGTAGACACCAACGATCACAGTCTGCTGCTGTTTACTTTGGTCCTGCCCATTTCCACCGCATGCAGACAGCAGTAACATGACGGATAGGACACCTGCAAATATGGCGATTACTCTTCTTTTCATGATTCATTTCCCCCTTTTTGTTGATTCAACTGACGAAGTGCTTGAATAATATCCATCTTTGTTAACGGTTCCTGTCTATGACTAAAATGAGAATGAACCGCATGTTTATAGTGCGTACGCTCATTTGCTGGGTATGAACGAAGCTGCACAGCAAGCTCACTGCTGGCTTCGTCCGTCCACACTTTCTCATAAGCTGCTCTTTGTTTTCCAAAATCCCAAGCGACAGCATCAGCATCATTCATCTTTTCACGAAGCCTGCTCGTCTGCTCGTCATCAATTTTCCATTCATTATGATCTCGATAGACTTTGACGCCATATTGCTGAAGTGCTCTTTCTTCACTTAATAGCCCTGCTTCCACTTCATGAAGGACTTTTTCTTTCGTTCTAGCAAATGGATTCCCCCATCCTCCTCCACTTGGTGAAACCAATTGAACAATATCGCCTTTTTCAAGACGCATGACATCAATTTTCGGCTGGTTTTTTGTCTCCCCATTTGGTTTGGTCAATTTCACCTCACCAACTGCTCCTGCACGTCCACCCATTAACCCCCAAGGTTGAAACTTCATTCGTTCCATTCCTCGTGCCGTCACCATCGATTCTGGCTTGATCATTTCAAATTCTAAACCAATCGCATGTCCCCCTCTATGTTCCCCTGCTCCACCTGTGTTCGGCAGCAGTTCATATCGGTGTACATGAATATCAATATGCTGTTCCAAGCTCTCAATGGGTGTATTTTTTAAAAATCCTGACGAATGATCAATTCCATCGACTCCATCAGTCCCTTTTTGAGCACCGCCGCCTCCGCCTAACGGTTCGACCACAGACATTTTTCTGCCTCCTGTTTGATCATCAGGAACAGAGAGAACGACGATAGCGGATTGACCTGCACCTGCCGCCGGCACTGCTTCAGGCAACAGCTTACCAATAGCACCTAGCACGACATTATACAGTCTCATTGTAATGGAATGCCGAATACCGACAGAAGCCGGATATTCTGGATGGACAAGCGTTCCTTTAGGTGAAATCACGTCTATCGGATACGTAATCCCACCATTAATCGGAATAAAAGGATCTTTACTAATGATGTAATTAATCAATCCTTGATATAAGAAGGAGTGCTTTTGACCATTGGTGACAAGATTAAAAGCTGTCTTAACTTGCGGGTCACACTCAGAGAAGTCCAGTGTCAGCTGTTTCCCTTTGACCGTCAGCTTGATCTTTAATCGGATCGGCACATCCGAAATCATATCATCATCCAAATAATCAGCGAATTCACTCGTTCCATCAGGAATGGCTTCAATTACTTTTCCGGCGCGATCCTCTGCTTGCTTCAGCAGATCAATCATTCCTTGCTTCACTTCGTTTTTTCCAAATTTCTCGATCATTTCTTTTAGTCTGATTTCTGCTGTATTAACAGCGGCAATCATCGCATTAATATCGCCATCATTTAAATGACTCGCCCGGCTATTAGCTCTTAAAAAGGTACGAACAACCTGATTCTCTTTTCCACCTTCATAGATTTTCACTGGTGGAATTCTTAATCCTTCCTGATGAACATCTGTTGCAGTTGGAGAAATGCTTGAAGGGACAAGACCTCCCACATCACTTACATGAACAAAAGACCAGGCATAACTGACAATTTCATCTTCTATAAAAATAGGTTTGATGATATGAACATCTGGCAAATGAGTCGCTAAACCGTCTGTCGTATAAGGATCATTTGTGATGATAATGTCACCCGGCTGCATCGGTCCGCTTTCTTCAATCGCTTTTTTGAGACTCAGCCCTAAAAAGATCGTGACACCGACTGTTTTTGGGTAAACAAAGAAATCTCCAGAAGGCGTGGCTAATGCTGTGGCAAAATCCGCCGATTCTTTTACGAATGTTGTAAAGGATGTCCGCTCAATGACATGTCCCATGCCTGATGCAATCGCATTAAAATAACTCCTCATCATCTCAAGCTTTGCTGGATCAGTTCCCATGTAAAGCCGCCTCCCTTGAAATCACCAAGTTTCCTGAATGGTCTATGCTGCCTGCCCATTTTGGCAAAATCAATGTTGTCGTATCATCTTGCTCAATGATGGCAGGTCCTTTCACAACAGCACCTAATGACAAAGTACTCCGATTGTAAACAGATGCTTCGTACTCTTTTTCTTCTATAAAGATTCGTCTGTATGATTGTGGTATTAAAGGCTGTCCGCTGCTTTCATCACCAAGAGAGAAAGGCAGTGGAGGCGTTTCCCCTATAACCCGAACTCGCAAATGAGTAAATTCAATGTTCGCCTGATCATCTCTATGGCCATATTGACGCTCATGCAGGTTGTGGAAAGCTTCAATCAGGTGATAGACGTCTTGTTCCTGCTTTAGCCAATCCACTGATAATGGCAATTCAATCTCAAATGCCTGTCCTTGATAGCGGGCATCTGCTAATAACAAAATGGACGTTTGTTTGATATGTTGAATGTTTTGCTGGCTGAACCAATCCGTTGCTTTGCGAGAAAGCATTTCATAATCTTGTTTTAATTCGTCAATCGTATAGTCTTGTAAGCAGATTTTCTTAGACAACACAGCATCATGGATAAAATCGGCTGTAAGTGCACCTAGCGCACATAATGTTCCTGGACTTGGAGGGACGACCACATTTTTTGCATGAATTTCTCTCGCAAGGAAATTCGCAACAACAGGCCCTGCCCCGCCAAATGCCAACAAACTAAAATCTCTAGGATCAAACCCTTGCTGCTCCATGACATTGCTTAGTTCTGTGTACATATTGGCAACAGCCACTTGAATCAACTGGTCAGCCGCCTGTTCGACCGTTTTATGAAGCTGATCAGCAATTGGCTGAAAGGCTATTTCCGCTGCAGACCGCTGCAATTGTAAATGTCCTCCGGCAAACCGATCTTGATTGAGGTAACCGCATATGAGAAATGCATCGGTTAAAGCAGCCTTTTTTCCCTTTCCATACGAAGCAGGTCCAGGCTGCGAGCCAACTGATTCCGGTCCTGCTTTAAGAAGCCCGCCTTGATCAAGCCATGCGACAGAACCTCCGCCAGCCCCTATCGAATACATTGCAACAGATGGAAGAATGATCGGAAATCCTGAAAGCTGATTTGATTGAGCCATTGTAGGCTGCCCATTTTGAATGATCGAGATATCTGCACTTGTGCCACCAACATCAAACGTAATTAAATTGGGTTCATTTGCAGAAGTTGCAATTCTCGCCGCACCAATTACACCAGCTGCCGGGCCAGAAAAAAGTGTTTTAACGGGTGAAGTGGCTGCACTTTCTGCATCCATTAAACCACCATTTGATTGGGTAATGTATGGAGAAATTGGTACACCTTCTTCTTTCAAGCGGCTTTTCAATGTTTGTAAATATTGTTTGACCTTTGGTTGAATGTACAAATTGACAACAGACATCACTGTCCGCTCATATTCCCTCATTTGGGGCCATAACTCAGAAGACGTCAGGACTTCTAACTGTGGGTAATGATGATGAATATAGGCTTTTGCCTGTAATTCATGAACTGGATTCTGATAACTATGTAAAAAAGAAATGACAATGCCTGCTAGTTTTTTAGACATGACCTGCTGGACAGCATCATCTAATTGCTGCAGTTGGAGAGGTTTTTTGATCGAACCATCATGTATGAGCCTTTCAGAGATTGGATATACATGTTTTCGTGGTATCAATGGTTCTGGCAATTGAGAATTGAAGTCATAAGGGATGGGTAGACGTAAACGCTGTAATGACAAAATGTCTTGAAAACCTTCTGTTACAAAAAGGGCTAAATCTGCTCCCTTTCTCTGCAATAATGTATTAAGACCGATTGTCATCCCGTGTACGAGATATTGTATTTTGGATAAATCGACACCTCTTTCTTTTAGAAGTTTCAGCCCATTGATAATTCCTTGAGCTGGGTCATCTGTCACTGTAGGTGTCTTGAGTTCAGTCAGCTCCCCTGTCGCTTCATTCATCAGCGATAAATCAGTAAATGTTCCACCTATGTCTATTCCGAGCCGATAAGAGACATCCGCCATTTGTACTTCCCTCCTGCAATGTAATTGGAATCATATTTTGATAAATTACGACATTTTTTGATATTTGACTCCATATTATTAAAGCATATCGGTCTAGTCAATTTTATTTTTTTGAAATTTCTGTGTGTTAAAATCTTGAAATTAGCCTAAAAACCAATCATAAAGCCATTTTGCATCAGCATATATGTTTTTTGAGCAGCAAAATTAAATTTTTATGAGTTTGTACAACGAGGAAAAGATCATAAACAGGTAAAAAACGTTTTTCAAACTTTAAAAGACGTTTTTTCAAAACGAGGAGAAATTGGTAAGTAATTCTGCTATACTTCTGTTTACAAAATACGCTAAAGAGAAAGAGAGCTAGCATCTATGAAACTTCTTAAAACCATTCTCTTGCTTTTATTGATTGTCATTGGTATAGCGACAGGCTATGTCCAACTAGGGCAACATAAACAAGAGACGACAAACTCTTCTTATGACAAAACCATTCACTTTCCATCAGATCGATATCCAGAAACCGCGAAGCACATAGAAGAAGCTATTGACGAAGGTCATTCTTCCATTTGCACCATTGATCGAAAAAATAGTGATGAGCAAAGAGACAAATCACTTCATGGCATTCCAACAAAGCGTGGTTATGATCGTGATGAATGGCCAATGGCGATGTGTAAAGAAGGTGGAGCAGGGGCTTCTGTCAAATATGTACGTCCTTCGGATAATAGGGGGGCAGGCTCTTGGGTAAGTCATCAATTATCAGATGATCCTGATGGCACAAGAATCCAATTTATTATCGAGTAGCACTATCTTTCCTTTTTTCACAACAAAAATTTCTGTGTAAGTGCATTCACGTATATCAAACATTTTTTTCATGCCGATAATCTTTAAGGAGGGATACCCTACCTTATACCTAAAGGAGTAAAAAGCATGAAGAAAAAAGGAAAACTGAGGCTTGGCGCCAAAATAATGCTGATCTTTTTAAGTGTCCTCATCGTATTTTCAGCAGTGGTTGGTTATGTAGTGAACCGCGAAATGACAGAGAACATTAAGCAAATGGCCACCGAAAAAGCAAAAGGCGATCTAAAGCTAGGATACGCTTACCTAACTGAAAAGGTTGCTGGCTCGTGGCAGATAAAAGATGGCAAGCTTTACAAAGGAAATACTCAAATCAATAACCATGACACATTGGTTGATCAATTAGCCGAATATACTGGTGATACAATCACGATTTTCCAAGGAAATACCCGTGTTGCCACAAATGTCATGTTAAACGGGAAACGAGCTGTAGGAACCGAAGTCTCACCTGAAGTAAAGGCCGCTGTTTTGGATAAAGGCGAGAATTATTACGGAACAGCCAATGTTGCCGGGAAAGACTACCAAACGGCTTATATGCCCATCAAAAATGATACAGGGGAAACGATTGGTATTTTCTATACCGGTGCAAATCAAAGCATGATTTCACAAATGCTTCAGTCTTTCTTTATTCAATTTGTCACGGTTCTACTGCTAAGTTTAATTGTTTCTGTTATCATTATTTCTATTTTCACAAAGCGGATTCAGACACGTCTCAAACATATGGCATCTGCTATTAAGAGTGCAGGCGAAGGAAATTTAACCATCAACGTGACAGATCACACAGGCGATGAACTTTCTGAGCTGGCAGGTCACTTTAATAAGATGCGTGAGAAATTAAATCAAACCATTTTAAATGTGATCAAAACATCTGAATTAGTAGCCACCTCTTCTGAGGAGCTGTCAGCTAGCGCAGAAGAAACGAGTGCAGCATCAGAAAAAATTACCCATACCATTCAAGAAGTCGCTCAATCGTCTGAACAGCAATCAGCCCAAATGACAGCTAGTGAGCACACGATGAGACAAGTATCTAACGAGCTGGTAAACATCACTGAAAATGCGGGACAAATGGCAACAAGTAGCCAGTCCGCACAAGAAATGGCCCAAAAAGGTGTACAAAATATCGGTGAAGTCAATTCACAAATGACATCTATTGCAAAATCAATTGAAGAGAATGGTACAGCAATTCAAGCACTGGAAACACGTTCAGCCGAGATTGATCAAATTTCCAAAGTGATTACAGATATCGCTAACCAAACAAATCTACTTGCTCTTAATGCGGCCATTGAGGCAGCACGCGCAGGTGAACATGGAAAAGGTTTTGCCGTTGTGGCAGACGAAGTGAGGAAGCTCGCAGAAGAATCGCAAACATCATCCAACATGATTTCACATCTCATTTCCGAAATACAAAAAGAGATGAATCATTCGACGAGTGCCATTAAACGAGTACGAGAGGAAGCGGCTCAAGGGGCTGTTCTTATTTCTCATACAGAGGATTCATTTATTGACATTCAGCAGTCAATGAAGGAAATGGCAGATGGCATTAAACATTTATCAGATGCATCCAAAAAAATCGCAGCTTATACAAATGATGCGAAGCAGACCTTTGCCTCTATCACAGAAGGCGTTAAACTGGCGAGTGAACATTCACAACAAGTAGCAGGTTTAACAGAAGAACAATTTGCAGCAATGGAAGAAGTAACAGCTTCATCAGAGGCTCTTGCCCATTTAGCAGGAGACCTAAAAGAAATGGTTTCACAATTTCACATCTAGATCCCTCAAACAGTAGCGCAAGACGGCGACAATCGTCTTGCTGCCTAACATTCTCTTCAATTATCTTACTTTCAAACATTCACTTTTCAACATGATCGCGAGCTGGACAAATTTTATGAATAAAGGAGTTATCTATATGAATGATTTAAATCAAACGTATCCCCTATCTATCTCCTATCACCAAATCACCGTATACACTGGAAGCACGACGCCACCTGTGATTGATTGGACAGATGACGATATTCTTCAAGGATTCGCAACTGGGGATCGAGGTATTTCTTTTGAAGGTATCAATAACGGAAAGGCTTCTATTATCGTGACATTAAACAGCCATGAGCCTCCATCATCCGTTGATAGAGTCATCACAGTGCCATTTACTCATTCAAGTGATCAGGTTTATCTGACAAGTGTCATGGCACAGGTACTGTCTTTCTCCATTCCAAAAGGAGACTATCAGCTCACCTGCTATATATCTGAGCACCCTGATCAAGATCTCTATTATTTTGATTTTCAGACTGCTTAGATCACGCCTGGTCGTACTGCTCAAGCCATTTTTCTGCAAAATCGACTGATTCTCTCATCGGCAATAAATACGAATTGGCTAGCCCGATTTGACTGTGGTTATAACTACATTCTGATTGTAAAAAGTCACGACCAATCTGTTCAAATAGTTCTTCTCTTGTGATGATATCTTGATACTCTTTCCACACCCTCCAACCATCCTCTAAAATGGGGGCCCCTCGTGTCATGAGGTCTTGCTGTGAGATTCGATATTCAGCTAAGTGAAAAGCTGTAACACTCTCGAATGACGTGCCAATTAGCAGCACTTTTGCATCAAGATCGTACATACGTCCAAGAGGTGAATTTTCTCCTAAACCATAAGGAAGCGCATGGTGGTTCAACACTTCATGTTTCCTTTTCCCCCAGGCGGTGAATGAGAAATGAGGATGATTGCTTCTTTCTACGCCTGGGTATTTCCAAAAGGTCTCCGCTACCTTTCCCATTGCTGTTGGAGCTGTGTAAGCCGGATCAAATGCAGGCATCGTGTCTTTGATCGGTTTCCACCAAGAATAAGGAACAGGCGGATTGATCCAATCAGCAGGATCAGACAGCTCTAATGTTTGTGCCGGCATAATCAGTGTTCCTTCATCTGTTAAAATATCCATCATAGCTTGTATAACGGCTATAGCTCCTCCATTCACCCAACCAATAGATGACAAGGATGAGTGGACACATAAGATCATGCCCTTCCTTACACCAAGTTGAACCAAATCCGCTTTGATTCTTTCCTTTGTGATCGGTTCAGCCTGATGTTTAATTAATCTTTTCATCGGTTATTTCCTCCTGCGCCTCATCTATTCTTGATGAGTGAGACGTTTCACAGCGATAGACAATTTATAATTTGCATGCTTTGTTAGCTCCGTTAAAAATTGATCAAGCTCATCATGACTGGAGAAATGTCCTTCAGCCATATAACAGCCCTCTCCACTTATTTTAAACAGGTTTTTGATTTCTTCCTTTTGATGGAGAAACGATAAAAGCGGTTCATGATCATAACTTCGGGTAAAGAGCTGCAAAAATGTTTGGATGTTCTGCTGTGTCCGCCAGTTAATTGAAATGGTATAGGCTTCAATAATCCCCTCTTCCTCAAGCTTTAAAACTCTATTTTTAGCAGCTTGACCGGTTAAATGGACTTTTTCACCAAGTGCTTTCATCGTCAATCGGCTATTCTTTGAGAGTTCTTTTAATATATCCATATCTGTTTTGTCTAGCATTAGCTCACCTCTTTCAAAAATCAAGTCGTTCCGCTGAAAGACTTTCATGATCCTCTGTCACATGAGGCTCTTTTAATATACTGTAAACTTAATGAGAAAAAAAGGAGGCCTTCTAATGAAAATAACACTCATTCGTAATGCTACTTTATACCTTCAATATGGTCCGTCAACATTTTTAATCGATCCCTTTTTATCAGCAAAAGGAACCTATCCACCGTTCCCGCATACTGCCAATCAACATGTAAACAATCCAATTGTTGAGCTGCCTGCAAACATTGATTTGGACAAGATATTACAGCCGGATGCTGTCCTGCTCACTCATTTACATGTAGATCACTTTGACGACGAGGCAAAAAAGAGGTTAGCGCAAACTTTGCCGATCTATACTCAATCAGAGAAAGATCGCACGGAAGTAAAAGAAGCTGGATTTCAGCATGTCACATGCATTGAAGATGAAATGGATGTTTGCGGTGTTCATATGAAACGAACTGGCGGGCAGCACGGGACAGGAGAAACCGCTAAACGGATGGGACAAGTGAGCGGTTTTGTTTTCTCTCATCCTGATGAGCCTACTCTTTATATTGCAGGAGATACCATTTGGTGTGATGAGCCGAAAGAGGTTGTGAATACATGCCAGCCAGATATTATTGTGGTCAATAGTGGGGCTGCCCAATTTTTAGAGGGAGACCCAATTACGATGACAAAGGAAGAGATTGTAGACATTCACCATACTCAACCACAAGCTCAAATCATCGCCTGTCACCTTGAAGCCGTGAATCATTGTTTATTAACAAGAGCGGCATTAACATCTTACATTCAAGAGAATCATGCAGATCAGGCCATTTTTGTCCCTCAAGATGGTGAGACGCTGACCTTTTAACACATAAACAATAAAAACCGGCACCTTGCTGCCGGTTTTCTTGAACTTATGGTCGATGGTGCTGTGGTTTTTTTAGTAATGGAACAAACCCGTTATTTTTTAAGTGATTGTAATGTTCATCCATTCGTTTTGTGATGTGCGTACCTTGTTCCTTCGTTAACACACCATACTGAACGTATTTTTCGATCACTTCTTTTCGTTTAGACAAAATTTGCTGTTCAAGTACTTCAATTTGTTTTTGTTGCTCTGTCGTTAATTTTACTTGATGCGTGACGGGGCGCTTTTCCATTTGGGGTGTTTCTCCATGAGCCGTATTCACTTGAAAACCAAATAATATCACCATCGTTAGTATGATCAAACCACTTGTTTTTTTCATCTCTGTCGTTCCCTCCTTTATTCGATTTTAACTTGCGCATCCTTTCCTTTTTTATACATTATTCACGCCATCAAATTGCACATAATATTCTTACTTTTTCGCTTTTCATCTGAAAACGTTGTCCTAACTGAAAAAGCGTGCTATGTTTTGTTTTGTATAAAAAATAGAGGAGGATTCTTAAATGAGTCGTTTTTATCATAGAAAACCTATATTGGTGCTGCTTGTTGTGTCTGCTCTCATGCTTGTCATGTCTGCTTGCAATCAATCAGGCTCATCTCAGTCTGGAGAATCAAAGTGGGATCAGATTCAAAAGAAAGGGAAAATCGTTGTCGCTACTTCAGGCACCTTGTATCCTACGTCTTACCATGATACATCTAACGGCAAGGATCAATTGACTGGCTATGAAGTGGAAGTCGTCAAAGAAGCATTTAAGCGCCTTGACGTAAAAGTAGAATTTAAAGAAATGGGTTATGACGGTATGCTCAGTGCCATTAATTCAGGTCAGGTGGATGCCGCTGCAAACGATATCGACATCACAGATGACAGGAAAGATAAGTTCGCCTTTTCAACACCTTATAAATACTCATATGGAACCGCTATCGTCAGAAAAGATGATCTGTCAGGTATAAAAACGCTAAAGGATTTAAAAGGAAAGAAAGCAGCCGGTGCTGCAACGACTATTTATATGGATGTTGCCCGTAAGTATGGTGCAAAAGAAGTCATCTATGATAATGCCACAAACGAGCAATATTTAAAGGATGTTGCAAACGGCCGTACAGATGTCATTTTAAATGACTACTACTTGCAAACACTGGCGCTTGCTGCATTCCCTAAGCTAAATATTACGATCCATCCAGACTTAAAATACATGCCGAATGAACAAGGGTTTGTGATGAAAAAAGACAATACAGAGCTTCAAAAAGAATTAAATCGTGTATTAAAAGAGATGAAAAAAGACGGAACCATGAAAAAGATTTCGGAGAAATTCTTTAATCATGCTGACGTCTCAAAGAAAATTGATGTTGATGTCGAAGATGTCGACATTTCTAAATAAGGAGCCGCAGCCGTGGGAGATATTCATTTAGAATATATCTTTAATCCTGCACTGGCAAAAGCGTCATTTCCATTTGTGATGAAAGGCATCTGGCTGACGCTGCTCATTTCTTTTGTGAGCATGTTTTTTGGTACGATTCTTGGCTTTTTTATTGCCCTTGCTCGAATGGCAAATACGTGGTTCCTTCGGCTGCCTGCACGGCTGTATATTTCATTCATGCGAGGGGTTCCCATTCTGGTCATTTTGTTTATCCTTTATTTCGGATTCCCTTACATCGGCATTGAATTTACAGCTGTCACTGCTGCTATTATTGGATTCAGCTTCAATAGTGCTGCATACATTGCCGAAATTAACCGGGCGGCTCTCTCCTCTGTTCCAAGTGGTCAAGTGGAAGCCGCCAAATCACTTGGTCTCAGCTATTGGCAAACGATGCGCGGAGTCATTTTGCCTCAATCCGTGCGCATTGCACTGCCGCCCCTGACCAACGTCATGCTTGATTTAATCAAAGCTTCCTCACTAGCGGCAATGATTACTGTGCCCGAACTCTTCCAGCAAGCAAAAATTGTGGGTGGACGAGAATTCGATTATATGACCATGTATATATTGGTTGCCTTGATTTACTGGGGCATATGCAGTGTGGTCTCATTGCTCCAAGACTTTTTGGAAAAACGCTATGCAAAATATCTATAACAACAAAAAGCAGATCCATTGGATCTGCTTTTTAATGTATCAACCATAACCACACATACAACCCCAATAACGTGATGATCAGCGTCGGTATGGTTAGAATGATTCCAGCTTTCATGTATGCCCCCCAAGAAATATGCACACCTTTTTTCTTCAAGACATGAAGCCACAGCAATGTCGCCAATGAACCGATTGGGGTCATTTTCGGACCAAGGTTTGAGCCGATGACGTTGGCATAAATCAGTGCATCTCTCATCACACCTGCTGTATCTGTGTGACCGATGGCAATCGCATCAATTAAAACGGTTGGGAGGTTGTTCATGACAGAAGATAGCACTGCTGCCAGAACCCCCATAAACATCGTTCCCGCAAGTAAACCGTGTGACGCCCCCTGTTCAATCCACGCCGCTAAAATTTCTGTCAGGCCGACATTTTTCAGCCCATACACCACGACATACATGCCGATAGAGAAAAAAACAATCGACCACGGTGCTTCTTTGACGACTCGTTTTGTCGCCACTTGTGGACTCCGTTTCGCCAGCCATAAGAAAGCAATGGCAATGCCTCCTACAATGATTGACACCGGAATGCCTGCCAATTCCCCAGCAAAATATCCAACAAGCAAGCACCCTAACACATACCAAGATAACCGGAACATGCGCAGATCACGAATGGCCGAAGCTGGTTCCTTCGCCTGCGAAACATCGTACGTTTTCGGGATGAGTTTCCGATAAAACACATACAGCACAAGCATACTAGCGCCAAGCGATACAAGGTTTGGGACGAACATGTTTGCTGTATATTCAAGAAAGCCAATATGAAAATAATCGGCTGATACGATATTGACCAAGTTACTAATGACAAATGGCAAAGACGTCGTATCTGCAATAAAGCCGCTTGCCATGACAAATGGCAGGATCATACGCTCATCCAGCTTCAGCGCTCTGACCACAGATAAAACGATTGGGGTTAAGATAAGTGCTGCTCCATCGTTGGCAAAAAAAGCTGCTACCACAGCGCCGAGCAATGTTAAATAAATAAACATGCGGACCCCGTTCCCTCTTGCGGCTTTTGCCATATGAAGTGCCGCCCATTCAAAAAAACCAATCTCATCTAAAATCAATGAAATGATGATAATTCCAATAAATGCAAAGGTGGCGTTCCAAACAATTTGGGTAACTTCCCATACATCGCCCAAATGAACGACCCCAAAAGCAAGAGCAAGAATCGCTCCCCCGCACGCTGACCATCCAATGGTTAAACGTCCTGGCTGCCAAATGACAAGGACGAGGGTCATGATGAAAATTAAAATGGCCAAGGTGACTGATCCCAAAGGTGGCCCTCCTTTCACTTTCCTCATAAAATCTTTATCTATCATACAACGAAATAAGGCAATTGTATGCCATTTTATCATCTCGCATAAAAATCCGCAGGTCATCCTTTGCACCTGCGGAGTCCACGCCTATTGATCTTTTTTCATCAGCATCAATTCAATAAATAACTCACAACGCTGGCTAAAATGACTTAAATCTATAGACGTCATTTCAAAAATTTGTTTCATTCGATAGTTTAGTGTATTTTGATGAATAAACAACTGCTCTGCAGCTGGCTTTAGCTTGCAATTATTCAATAAGTAGACCTCTAAGGTTTTTAAAAATGATGTTTGGCTGTCACGGTCTTTTTCCTTTAAGCGCAACAAATCTGGATTAAAGTCGTTTTTCTTTTTTTGGTGACTGTAAATCGAGTCTAAGAACCGGAAGACCCCCAAATGCTCGTAATCGTATGGAATCAATTCCTGTCCGCCGACAATCTTCACTGCTTTCACGACTTCTATCGCTTCAAATCGACTTGTGCTCATTTTCATGACATCTCGATATTCTCTTCCCATCCCAATATATAAAGGAGATGGGTGTGTATGCGTTTTCGATTGAAGATGGGCGACGACATCCGCAGCGGTCGCTTTTGGTGAGTGGCGATCTGACAAACTGCCTAATATCACGACGATGTCTGCTTGTACAGAGTAGACATGATTGACCTTGTCTTCTAGCTGTAAATAGGTTCTAATCACATCCTTCACATCTTCTGCCGTCTCACTTTTATTATCGGCGGCATGAACAACCATCACAGTAAAGACAGCTGGCAGTGGAATGCTTAAATTCTCAGCTTCCCATTTCAGCTCTTCTTCTGTATAAAAATGATCATCCATGACCTTTTTGAAGAACTCTTCAATCTTGCCTTCCTTTTTCTCCAACTGTTTCTTATTTTTATAAATAACTTTTCCAACTTGAAACGATGCCTCGTGTAAAAATTGCAGCTCCTCTTGAGAGAGAGAATCTTCAATGTCCTGCACCCAAATAAAGCCGACAACCTCTTGTTTGTGCTTGGCGCTCACAGCTACTCGTCGATTAAACCCGAGCTCCTCATGACCATTCACATAAAAAGGATTTGAATCTGTATATAGCTGCTCAATGACCCCTGTTTTTTTTAACCAATCCACCACAGCTCCCGGACATTCCTTTGAGAAAATGGTTTGCTGATTGACTGGGTCGAACTGCTGGATGCTGTAAGAATTATAAGCAAGCAGCTGACATTCAGTACTTTCTAAAATGACTGGTTTTTTTAAATAACCACTAATAAATGCAATTAATTTATCGACATCAAAAAATGTATGAAGCTTTTCTAATATCTCTTCCATCCCGATTGCTCCCTGAATAAGTGATACATTTATCATACTTCTTTCCAGTCATATTTGTATAGAAACAAGTCGTAGACAGGTAAAAAAAGCATGAACTCGCCTGCACGAGTTCATGCTTTTCCATATTAAAACATTTCGCTGATCGTTTTGGCCTGCATGTGCAGAGCAAGATAATCTGGTCCGCCTGCTTTTGAATCAGTTCCTGACATTTTAAAGCCGCCAAATGGGTGGTATCCCACAATCGCTCCCGTACAGTTACGGTTAAAGTAAAGGTTCCCGACATGGAACTCCTGCTTCGCACGGTTGATGTGATCACGATTATTTGTAATGACCGCACCGGTTAACCCGTATTCTGTGTTGTTGGCTACTTCAAGCGCCTCATCAAAGCTTGAGACTTTTGAGAAAGCTAGGACAGGTCCAAAGATTTCTTCTTGCATTAAACGAGATGTTGGCTCTAGATCTGCAAACACGGTTGGATGAATGAAGTACCCTTCTGAATCATCACTTGTTCCGCCAGTGACTAGACGGCCTTCTTGCTTGCCAATCTCGATATATTCTGTGATCTTGTCAAAGGAAGCTTGATCAATGACAGGTCCCATGTACACATCAGCTGATAACGGATTCGCTGTTGTTTTCGTTTCTGTGATTTCCTTCACTCGCTCAACGACTTGGTCATACAGCTTCTCGTGGACGACAGCACGAGATCCAGCTGAACATTTCTGACCTGAAAAACCGAAGGCTGATGTGAAAATGGCGTTAGCCGCTAATTCAACATCTGCATCCTCATCTACAACGACTGTATCCTTACCGCCCATTTCAGCAATGACACGCTTTAAATGCTGTTGTCCTGGCTGTACTTTTGCCGCACGTTCAAAAATACGTGTGCCCACTTCTCTTGATCCAGTGAATGTAATAAGGCTTGTTTTCGGATGATCTACTAAGTAATCTCCTACTTCTGCTCCGCTACCTGGCACGAAGTTGACAACACCTTTCGGAAGACCTGCTTGCTCCAGTTCTTCTACAAAGCGGGCTGCAATGACAGGCGTCGCACTTGCTGGTTTTAAAACAACTGTATTCCCTGTGACGATTGGTGCAACGGTTGTTCCTGCCATGATCGCAAACAAGAAGTTCCATGGTGGAATGACAAGCGTCACGCCAGTTGGTGTGTACACATATTGATTGCGTTCCCCTTCGCGGCTGTTCACCGGTTTGCCTTTCGCAAACTCTAGCATTTGACGGGCATAATACTCTAGGAAGTCAATGGCTTCTGCTGTATCTGCATCCGCTTCATTCCAAGGCTTCCCTGCTTCTTTTACGAGAAGGGCTGAATACTCATGCTTTTTACGGCGAATGCTTGCCGCAGCGCGGAATAAGACGCCGGCTCTTTCTTCCGGAGACGTGTAGCGCCATGTTTCAAACGCTTTTGCCGCAGCTTGAATCGCCTGCTCTGCCTCTTCTTTCCCAGCTTTTGATACGGTACCCACGACTTCTTCCTTCTTCGCCGGATTGATCGAGACAATCTTGTCTGTTGTTTCGATTCTTTCTCCATTAATCACAAGCGGATAGGTTTGCCCAAGTGATTCTGTTACTTTGGCTAATGCTTGTTCAAACGCTTGGCGATTTTCTTCCTGGCTAAAATCCGTGAATGGTTCATGCTTGTAAGGTGTTGTCATCTTTGTCACGCTCCCGTTTCAAATTATTTTCTCGTCATCCCTTTTAAAGCAAATGCAATGTTTGCTGGTCTTTCTGCAAGACGTCTCATGTAGTAGCCATACCACTCTCGTCCATACGGGGTGTAGACCCTCATTTGATAGCCTTCCTTCACGAGTGCTTGCTGCGTTTCTGATCTCATGCCATACAGCATTTGAAATTCAAACTGACTTGTCTGTATATTGTGTTTTTTCACAATATGTTTCGTAAATTCGATCATTTGATCGTCATGTGTCGCAATGGCTGTATAGTTCCCTGAGAGTAATTGCTTTTCGATCAGCTTCTTGTAATTCTGATCGACGTCTTTTTTGTTTGGATACGCCACTTCGGCGGATTCCTTATAGGCACCCTTTACAAGTCTTAAAAATGGCTGCAACTCATTTAGGTCATCAAGATCTTGTTCTGTTCTGTACAAATACGCCTGCAAAACCGTACTGACATACTCATATTGAGATTTCATTTCTTTAAAAATGTCCAGCGTTTTTTGACAGCGCTGTTCATCCTCCATATCAATTGTCACCATAATACGGTGTTTCTCTGCCGTATCTAAAATGCTTTTCATATTGCGATACACAAGGTCATCGTCAATATCTAAGCCAAGCGATGTCATTTTAAGTGACACGTGGGAATTGAGTCCCGCCTCTGCAATTCGCTGAATGGTTTGAATACACTCATTCGTCCGCTCATTTGCAATTTCTGCCTTTGTGACAAACTCACCGAGGTGATCAACCGTTACGGCCATACCTTGATCGTTTAATCGTTTGATGACAGGGATAGCGCTCTCAAAATCCTTCCCACCGATGATTTTCTTTGATGCAACAGCACTTCCCCAATTACGAGCAATATGGTTCAAGAGACTGCTCTTTGACAAAAACAAGAAGAAATTTCTTGTGACCGACTCCATAAAGGGCACCTCCCACTCTTTGTAAGCTATGTCTTTATTGTAAGGCTCATGAGCTGTCCGCTACAATATTTGAAGATGACAAAAATTCTGACTTTTTTTGTGGTTTTATCACAATAGGTGATAAAAAAAGAGTCTGCCGCTATTCGGCTGACTCTCCCCTCCTACGCCCACACCTCATCAAGGGTAGACTGCAAAAGCTCATTTAATTCTTGCATCAGATTGTCTTTCGGCTGATTGTAGCTTTTCACCAATTCATTAAAACGCGCCAGCTCTTGATCAATAAATGGATGGACATGAGCGAGACGGTTCTCTACATCCATTTCTTCTCCGTCCATTTTACGTTTGAGCAGTTCGTGAATTTCTGCTAACAGCGGACCTTCCTCCACTAGCTCCTTGAGTAATTCATGAAAGTCCATTGGTGGAACTGTTCGGTAACGTTCAATCCACTGACAGGCAAACAGCGGACGAAGCACATAGAAATACTTCTTGATTCGCACCTGCTCTCCTCGTAAATGCCGGCTTTCATTCCGCTTCGCCATATTGAGGTAATGATACATCAAAGCCGCAGGGTAAAACGCTCGATCCTTTAATTCTCTTAGCTCCTTTGCCAAAGAGAAAGATTCAGCATAGATGATATCAGAAGACAGCCATTCCATAATGGACGGATTTGATTTATTGAATAGGCGCAGTGCCTTTCTAAGCTCCCAGCCGCTGATATCAAGCATGTCATCAATCGGTCGTTCAATGACATCACGATGCTCTTCCATCGCCCAATACCATTCTTTCCGGGGAACATATAAAAAGCGAACATCATAATCACTATCGGTCGAGGGAAAACCCCATGCCCTGCTGCCCGATTCAACAGCGAGACAAATCTTGACGTCATACGTTTCTTCGATGATTTTCAGCTCTTCCTTAATTCTCTCTCTCAAGTGTCCATCAACTCTTTCTATAGAATTCTGCATGACTTCTTCACCTTTTGGGAAAATACGAATAAGACATATATGAAAAAGGAGTTGGATCTGATGTCTATATCTCGCATTATGAAATGGATCACTGGGATTTTTGAAGCTTGCCTTGCTATCCCTGTGATCGGAGGTCTATTCGTTATCAGCAATGGCTATTCACCGCTCATGGTCATGCTTATTCTGCATATTATCACACTCGTCTTATCGAAGCGAGACCAGGGACCAATGATTGGAAGTATCATTGGAATTGTCACATCCTGCCTTGCATGGATTCCGATTCTAGGATTCATCCTTCACATCATCACAGCCCTTGCCCTGATCGTTACAGCATTAGTGCCTGATGAAAAAACAAGACAGAACACCAGTTATTAAGCTGATCGCTCCAATAGCTGAAAAAGACAAAGAGCTAAAATGAATGTCATTTTAGCTCTTTGTCATGCTCTTATGTTGATAGAAGCAAATGCTTTTGTAAAAAGGACAGCTTCTCTGTTTGAAAAGCAGGAATAAACTCGTGCCCAAAATATCGGTACACTTTCAGCTCTTTATCTGTTTCTAAATGATTGTATGCCGCAAACACGGTGGATGGCGGTGTCACTTGATCAATCAGACCGATCGCCATCAATGTTGGCTGTTTCACCCATCCAGCTAAATTGATTAAATCAAAATAGCTTAATGTCTCAAATGCCTTTTCCTCCACTTTCGGATCACTGTTTCTGCGAAAGTATGAATTGATTTCTAAATAAGGCTGCTCCAAGGTAACATCAACTGCACGCTCAAAATTTGATAAGTAAGGATAGTCTGCCGCAACGACTTTTGGAATGTCTGAAAGGGCTGCGGCTGCAATCGCTAACGCACCCCCCTGACTTCCACCGATCACGCCGATACGGTGTTCATCTACTTCGGGGAAAGACTGAATGACTTCAAGTGCACGAACAGCATCTAGATAAACGCCTCGATAATAGTACGTATCCTTCGATAAAATGCCTTTTGTCATCCATCCTAATGCATGCCCGCCTGGCGTCACTGATGTGTCTTCACTGCCACCTTGACCGCGGACGAGCATACCAAATGTTGCATAGCCGTGCAGCGCCCAGTTGACGATGTCATGAATGCCGTCGTCATAGCTGGCATTATAGCCATGAAAACGAACGAGCGCTGGATGCGGACCAGTTTGATCAGGCACAGCATAAAAGCCTTCAATTTTAGAATGTCCAAAGCTTTGATACGTCAGGCGGTACACCTTGACGCCTTTCACTGGATAGTCATAAGATTCAAGTGTTGGCTCTGCCTCCACTTGGCGCAGTTCTTCGAGCGATTTCTTCCAAAAGTCTGAGAAATCAGGACGTGCTGTTTTCTTTGGTTTATATTTTTTTAGCTCTTCTAGTGATAAATCGAACAATTGCATATCATACTATTCCCCTTTGTTTTATTAGTTATGAGTATCATACCACTCATTTCTTGATTGAGAAAGTCATTTAACAAAACCTTCTGACATTTCTATTGGCAAAGATGGCGGAAAGCTTTATGATAAAGAAACTGGCTTGAAGACTAGATGCTTCAGGCAATATCACCCGAACCATTCATTGCATGAAACGAATAAAGGAGGCAGACCGACATGAACATCGCCCTGATTCAAATGGACGTACAAATAGGAGAACCTGATGTAAACTTTCAGAAAGCAGAAGCGTTTTTAGAAGAAGCCATCCGCCAACAGCCTGATTTGATTATTCTACCTGAAATGTGGAATACCGGCTATGCGTTAGAACAAGCGGATGAGCTTGCCGATGCAGATGGCGAGCGAACAAAACAACTCTTCTCTTCCTTTGCCCGCAAGCACCAAGTGTATCTCATCGCAGGCAGTGTTTTAAATAAGAGGACAGAAGATGAAAACATCACCAATACAATGTATGTCTTTAACCGCCAAGGTGAGCTTTTGTTAGATTATGATAAAATTCATTTATTCCGCTTAATGGATGAACACAACTATTTAACCGCTGGTGATCAGCTTGGTTTATTTAACTATGATGAAGATGTCAAGATTGGCACCATGATCTGCTATGACCTCCGCTTCCCTCAGCTTTCTAGGACGCTCGTGAACAAAGGGGCGAAGGTGCTTGTTAATACCGCTCAATGGCCGTCAGCAAGAGTGGACCATTGGCGAAGTCTGCTCATCGCAAGAGCCATTGAGAATCAGTCATTTGTGATTGCGGTGAACCGGACGGGCACAAGCAGAGACACTGAGTTCCCTGGTCACTCCATGGTGATTGACCCGCTCGGACGCATTCTACTTGAGACAAATGATGAAGAAGACATTTATTATGCAAACATTGATCTTCAGCTCGTAGATGAAGTGAGACAACAAATCCCCGTCATGACAGATCAGCGGCTGGATTTATATTAGAAAGCAGGGGACTCCCCTGCTTTTTGCGTTTAATTAAACGTTTGTTTAAGCTTTTCCTTGATTCTGTTGAAGGTCCATGAAGGCTTGAGCGGCTTTCGTTAAATATCTTTCTTCCACATATGCAAACACAAGTGTGCGGGTTGGGCATGAATCAATGTGTAAATAAGTGACTGCTTTGCTTTCCTCTTGTGCCACCATTTTCGGCACCACTGTCACCCCTAGCTCATTTTCAACCAATGCCTGAGCTGTTTGAATATGACTCGTTTCAAATGCAATCCTCGGCCGAAAACCATGATGACGGCACAGTTCCGTGACCACTTGCCGAAAGCCATATCCCTCTTTCAGCATAATAAATGGGGCATCTTCCAGAAGACGAAACGGGACAGACCCTTCTTGATCCGCTTGATTGATGATTTCATTCAGTTCATCTGTCAACCACGGTTGAGCCGTTTGCGGAATGGCGAGAAGAAGCGGCTCGGTCAGCATTTGTTTTGTTTTCAATGATTCATGCTCGACAGGCAGAGAAAGAATCGCCAGATCCAGTTTCCCAGCGAGTAAACGTCTTTCTAGCTCACGAGGCGATTCTTCTATCAAATGAACGTGAACGTGCGGATACGTTTGACAATAGGTTTTTAATAAACTTGGTAGGACATATCCCCCTGTGACAGCTGGCGCACCGATCATCAGTTCTTTCCCTACCTCATAAGCAGCTTCTCCCATCTCACGCAATAAATCATCTCGTTCCTTCAAAATGGTTTCTGCTCTTTTGATCAATCGGTTTCCTTGAGGTGTAGGAGTGACCTGTCCATACTTCCGAATAAACAGAGGAGTATCTAATTCCTCCTCAAGTTTTTTAATTTGCTGACTTAACGAGGGCTGTGCAATGTGAAGTTTTTCCGCTGCTTTTGTAAAGCTTTGCTGCCGGTACACTTCCATGACATATTCCATCATTCGTATATCCACTTCTCTCACCTCATAGGTTTTAACTATTCATATCATATCTTTTATGTCTTAGACAAATCACGGGAAGAACCCTACGATAAAGAAACAACAAAAAGGGGGTAAAGGAATGAATCCATATTCAAAAGCCGAGAAACAATTCTCACAAAATGCAGAGAACTACCGAGATTCACCCATCTTTTCAGCTGGAAAAGAACTTGAATGGATGAAAACGGCGGCGAAGGCAAAGGGCGATGAGCATCTACTTGATATCGGCTGCGCGGCAGGTCATACCGTTTTTTCCTTTTCAGACGTCATCTCTAAAGGAATCGGGATTGATGTCACACCCAAAATGATCGAGGTTGCTACAGCACTTGCGGATGAGCGCCAGCTGAACCACATTACGTTTGAGCAGGCATCCGCAGACGCATTGCCCTTTTCTGATGCATCATTTGATCTCGTCACATGCCGATTTGCTGCTCATCACTTCCCACATCTCCCGGCAGCCATGTCTGAAATCAGCCGAGCCTTAAAGAAAGGCGGCAAATTTCTACTTGTCGATCATTATGCACCTGAAAACCAAGCACAGGATGACTTTATTAATCATTTAAATAGACTGAGAGATCCCTCCCATGTGCGAGAAAGCTCGTTATCAGAATGGAAAGAGCTTTTCGCTGACAACCATCTGACGAAAGAAGATATCCGTTACTGGGATCTGCATATTGATTATCAGGACTGGATCATACGAGGACGTACACCAGAAAATGTTCAAAAGGAAATCGTTGCCCACCTTCATGCTGCAGACGATGAAACGAAACAGCTGTTTCAACTGCAATTCGACGAACATCGTCAGCCAACATCCTTTTGCCTAAAAGCCGCACTGCTTCAAGGGATCAAACATTAAACTGATCGAAAAAGTCTACCCTAGCCGGTAGACTTTTATATTATGAATATACATTTCCACTATCTGATAGATATTACTTTTCATGTTCGTGACAAGGAGTGTTGCATGATGTTTCTATTATAAGATAATTGAACTGAGGTAGGTTAGGCTTTTTCAAAAGTGTACGTAAATCCTCTGAATAAAAAAAGAACCTACCCTCTTTAGAATAAGTTCTTCACTGCATGCATCACTTACGGTGCAATATCTTCTAATACTTTCTCTCGCGTTTCGATCATTTTAAAAGCAAGAATTGCTCCCACTACAGTCACACTTGCAAAAAGAATAAAAATAGTTGAAACACCGCTCACCTCTAAAATAAAACCTATCATAATAGGAGCGATCGCTGAGGCCAGCCTAAGCCACGCTGTAGCAAATGCCGTACCAATTACCCTCATACGGGTTGGATAGATTTCAGGTGTATATAAATAGAGAAGAACTGTAATTGTCCCCATCATTCCGTAGGCAGCGGACCCTAAATAAATAACGCTTTCTGGAGAATTTGCTCCGCTGATCCATAAAGCCGTTAATAAAGCACCTGTTACGATAAATGCAATGGTTGCCCAGCGCTTCCGTCCTACTTTATCGATTAAAAATGCACAAGCGAATACCCCTATGGTCTGTAAAATATTTGTGAGAGAGGCTGCCCTTAATGAATCTCCAACTGGCAAATTGTAAACCGTATTATAAAGACTCGGTAACCAATTATTTAATCCATTCGATACAAAGTAGGCAGAAAACCATAGTCCCCATACGATCAATGTTCTTTTACGATAAAAAGTAGAAAAGAGCTCTTTCCAGTCGCCTTTTTCAGTGCTGCTGGACACTTGCTTTGCAACAGGCATTCGTTTGTCCGTACTAGCTTCAATCTCTTCAATGATTCTTTCGGCTTCATCTAACCTGCCTTTTGAAATAAGCCATCTTGGAGATTCACGCAACATGAAAAAGAAGACAAAGACGATTAAACCGCCAATTCCACCAATCAAGAACATCCATTTCCACCCAAAGCTAGGTACAACAAATGCGCCAATTTGAGCTGAGATCATTAATCCTAATGGAAAAATCATCTCATAGAGCATAAAAAATCTCCCTCTGCCTTGGGCCCGGGACAACTCATTGATATATGAGGCCGCTACTGGCACTTCTCCTCCTACTCCAATCCCCTGTATAAAACGAAAAATAAAAAGGGCCATAAAGTTACCTGAAAATACACATGCGATACTCATAATAGACATGAGAAACACAGTCCACTTTGCACTAAATACACGGCCACGTCTTTCTGCTAACCACCCAAAGAAAATAGCACCAATTGCTTGTCCGATATAACCAGACCCAATAAGAAGACCAATTTGAGCAGGTGATAAATTCCACATGCCGATGAGAACTGGGAGAACAAACGCTAAAGATAGTGCATCAAAAGCATCAAAAAAGGTAGCAGATCCCATAATGATACGAGGTTTTAAATGCCATCTCGAAAAAGGTACACTTTCCATCCTAGTCAATAGTTGTGAAGCTCTATCAACAACTTGCTCATCATGAGAATTTGAATTTCCGCTGAGTTCTAACGTCATGATATCTCCTCCTTAATAGAGGAAATGATGCAAAAGTACATGCTGATGAGCACAAAAGAAATCGCTTACATTTTAAATGAAGAGACATTCTAAAGCGATCATATGAGTTTTCAGCATCTATCATTTCTTTTTTGGCGTTCCCGTGGTGCCACGATCTACATAGTACATCGGGAAGATATGTTCCATCTTCTCTAACTGTTCTCCTTCTACTAACTGCGTTAGTAAAGAAACCGCTTTTCTTCCCATTCCAACTAAATCAACATGAACAGAAGATAAAGAAGGGGTTAGAAAACTTGCAATGGGCACATCATCAGCACCAACGACAGACAAATCATGAGGTATTGACACATTTGCGATATCTGCCGCTTTCATGACCCCTATCGCCAAAAAATCTGAAGAGCAAACAACTCCAGTCATGTGCTGGTTTCCTTGGAGAAATTGAGAAACCACTTCTACTACTTTTCCCCCATCAAATTCATCTAACTCAAACACAAGCTCTTTGTTCATTGTTAATCCTAAACTTTTCAGTGTACGCTCATACCCCTTGTAATACCTCACACTATGCATCGAACTCATTGGACCATTGACCAGTCCAATGGTTCGATGACCTTTATCAAATAAGGACGTGACAGATTGGCACACACCTTCCTCATCATCTGGCCTGACACATGGAAATGGAGAATCCTCTAAGTAACTTCCGACAACGATAATGGGAATAGCTAAACTTTTTAACCAATCCATGCTCAATTCTTCATTTCTTGGAGAAAATAAAATGGCACCATCTACAGCCTGCGTTTCAAGTAATCGCTGCTGCTGTACAGATGTAAATGACATCAACATATTGAATTCAGTCTCATCTAATTCCTTCGCTATCCCATCTAAAATCGTCGAAAAAAATGGATTATTCAAAATATATGAACCACGAGGAACCACGACAGCAATATTGCCAGTCTTTCTTTTAACGAGCCCTCTAGCTCCTAAATTAGGACGATAGCCTAATTCATCAATCACTTGTTTAATTCTTTCAGCCGTTTGAGCACCTACTCCTGGTTTGCCACTTAATACTCGGGAAACAGAGGCGATAGATACTCCAGCTTTCAATGCGACATCTTTAATACTTACTGACACATTTCATACCTCCGGGAGTCTGTTGTTTTATACTCTATTATAACCTGACTCACCTTCATCATGAAATCAATGGTCTGTTATTTACTAACGTTTTCCTTAAGTAAACCAACACTTTGAAGGCCCTGACGAATCTCTTCTTTTTCCTTTTGAGTTAAAGGTAATACTGGCTTCCTCGCAAGCGAACTGCTGATCAAACCTCGCTGGAACATCGCTTCCTTCATTCGCAGATGAGAGGTAGAGGAAGGTTCATCCATTTTATACACAGCATGCTTTAATTCAAAGATTCTATCGTACACTTTATTAGCCGCTACAAGGTCTTGTTCTTCCACACATTTCACAAGTTCAGCGATCAAATCTGGCACGAAACAGCCGAAGCCTACAAGCGCCCCATCAATTCCTTGAACTAATGTTGGCAATAAATATTCATCGTGACATGTGAGCAACGATACATCTGGTGCATGCTTTTTCAGTGCGCGCACATCGACTTCATATTGCGCCATGTCTCTTTGACCGATTTTAAATGAGACAACGTTTGGAATCTCCGACATTTCTAATAATTGACTGGTTGTATAAGAGGTTTTTGTCCATGTTGGATATTGATGGACGATGATTGAAATATCAATTGCTTCTGCAACATCTTGAAAGAATTGGACAGGTGACTCAGGCTGCATACCGAATCTCAGCCATGAATGTGGCGGCATAAGAAGAATACCTTCTCCGCCAGCTTCCTCCACTGCTTTTGCATGCTGGATCGCTTCAATTGTCCCTTCAGCAGAAACCCCAGAAATGACAGGAATTTCTCCCTTTAATTCGTCGGCTGCAATACGCACAGCTTCAGCTCGTTCATGTGGCAGCAAAGTCATAATCTCGCCAGTATGTCCATTGACAACGATCCCATTAATCCCTTCGTGCTCCGCCACCCAGCGAACAAGCTTACGAAAAGCAGGTTCATCAATTGAATAGTCATCTTTAAAAGGAATTAAGACTGCCGGGAATACACCGCTCCATTTTTCTTTATTTTTCATCAACAAATTCCTCCCCATCCGTTATAGTAAACGTTTACGGTAAGCGTTTACGTTAATAATCATAGAATGATCTAACCGAAGGTGTCAACAATATTTTTAAAAATTATAATAATTCAAAAAACTATTATTAGAATTTAGATACTATTTTATTTTTTCAAAAAAAGAAAATGAGAGATATATTTCGTTTCCCACATCAATCAAAAAACCTCATCATCTTGACCTAGTTGTAGTCTGATCACCACTTTTTTCAAATGGCTAGACACACCACAAAAAGGATGCATACATTTTGATATAATGACGAAGGAAAAAACATCTTTTCTTCTTTTTTTCATCCATCATCCAACTTAGACTGTGATTTCTTTGACTACTCCTGATCTAATAGAAAAAGTCTACCCCCTTAGGATAGACTTTTTTATTTCGAATATAGATCCCAGCCAAGCTTGAGTGTGTCGACAATATAATTGGCGACTTCTTCAGCTTCTAGATGATCTGTTTCCACTCTTGAGTTATGAAGGGAATAAATTTCCCGGCGCTCTTCAAACAGTTCTTTCATCTCGTCAAGCGTGCGGTTATGAAGAACAGGACGGTTTTCAATTAAAATATCCAGCCGTTGTTTCCAATTCTCCCAAGATAGGTCAAGGAAAAGAACCGTACAATGCTTTAAGCAAGATCGTTTGATTTCTTCCTGTTTAAACGCACCGCCTCCAAGAGACACGATCTTTAGCTGAGTATGTTCACATAAATCGACGATATAGTCCTTTTCAGCCTGCCTGAAGAACGCTTCTCCTTTTTGCTGAAACATTTCTGGAATCGTCATGTTGTACTTTTTCTCAATCTCCTGATCAACATCAATAAAATCTCTATATAACTTTTTGGCAACCAGCTGCCCAATGGTTGTTTTCCCAACGCCCATAAAGCCAATGAGGACAATATTTCGCTGTCTCACAGGAATCTCTCTATTGTTTTTCATGTTCGTGACACGTCCTCCTTACGACAAGGAATGCTACATAATGTTTCTATTATATGATAAATGGGCTGAGAAAAGATAGGCATTCTTAAAAATTGTGTTTGACGACGTAACCGAGCTGTTCGGAGAGCTTCTCGGCATGCTCTTTCACTTTTTGCTGCAGCTGAGGGATGACATCTTCAGTAAATCGTTGGGTCGGTCCAGATATGGATAAACATGCCTGCACCTCCCCATGAATGTTAAAGATCGGTGCCGCCACTGCCGCCGATCCGACTTCCCGTTCATCAATACTGCAAGCGGTATGCGTTTCAAGAATATGCCGACATTCTTTTTGCCATTCCTCCATCGTCATGTGATCAGCCTCAGATGCAAAAACTTGCTGTTGAAACTCTTCGCTTTGGAAAGCAAGCAGCACCTTTCCACCAGCACCAGCGTATAACGGCAGCTTCTCACCGATTTTCACAAGATGCCGAATCGATTGCAGCCCTTCGGCTTGTTCAATACATACCCTGCTTTTGTGATCGAGCACATACAGGTTGACGGTTTCCTTTGTTTCATCACGAAGTGTGTACATGAGCGGTTTTGCCAGTTCCCTCAATTTGATGGACTTCCCAGCAATATAACCGAGAAGATAAAGTCTTTGACCGAGCCGGTACTTCATTGTCTCTTGGTTCTTTTCCACAAAATGATTCATTTCAAGTGCCTTGAGCAGTCTTGTTGTGGTAGACATTGCTAAATTCATCTCTTTTGAAATGTCCGTTAGCGTCAGCTCTTGACGTTCTTCGCTAAAGCAAGAAAGAATATCCAAAGCGCGCTGAACGGTACGCAATCCTGATTCTTCTTTTGACTTCTTATCAGCCATGTTCACTTTCTCCTTTTCCTCTTTGATTTCTTATCGACATGATTGACCAATTTTGCTATAATCCATTTTAAATGTTCCATTAAAAGAAAACAAATTCCACTGTACGGAATAAAACCGATAGATGTTTTGATGGAGGAGATATCATGATCTACCTACTACTTTTCACACTTCTTATTAGCTTATACATCGTTCATCAACTATTCCCTGCTCCCATTCTCTCCTATTTGGTTGGTCTGCTGGCGGCTGCTTCGCTCACCATTTCCTTTAAGAAGGCAAGTGGGCTTTATTTGAAAACGGGTGCTATGTTTCTCTTGATTGGATTGGTGTTATTTTTCTGGTCAGAACAGCCTTTGCATACGCTTTTTCTTCATTTTCATTCCATGCTAGGCTTGCTTTCTTTATTTTTCATGTTGCCATTTATTCATTCTCTCATACATGTTGGACATTTCGATACTCAATTAAATAAACTGCTTACCTTACATACAACGAGTACAAATCAGCTTTATCGCAAGAGTTCATTTGTCACTCATGTTCTTGGCATGTTTTTAAATATCGCAACGATTCCCTTATTATATACATCCTTGAAACCGTCGCTGAACGCCCTTCAGGAACAAGTCAAACAGCACCTTTATACGCGCAATCTTTTAAGGTCATATGCGCTATGTCTTAGCTGGAGTCCTGTCGAAGTACTGGTGAGTGTCACCATTGATGCAACCAAATTGAAATATTATCAGATTGCACCCGTTACGTTTTGTTTAATGGTGCTTGTGCTGTTGACGGATTGGTTGCTGTTTTCTCGTCAAAGCAAACGATTGCCGCATATCATCCAGCCGGCGGAAGCTCACTCCAACCCTCATCGCATCAAGAGAAAAACCCTTCAGCTTGCTTTCATGCTGCTCAGTTTTATGACTGTCGTTTCGCTTGTTGACGCCTGGATTGGAAAAGGTTATCTGTTCGCTGTTGTGCTGACGATTATTCCTTTCGCTCTATTATTCTCGTCTATCATCAAAAAACGAAAACAATATGTAGCCGTCTCTATTCCCCATTGGAAAGAACGAACCCGTCAGCTCTCCAATTATATGTGTCTATTTTTAAGCGCGGGCTTCTTTGTCGATATGCTGCTTGTCACAAACAGCCTGCAGCCGATTCAAGCATTTATCGTCAGTATATCAGATCATGCCATTTGGGTTTATGGGGTCATCGGGCTGTATTTTCTCATCACCGCTCTTTGCGGTTTTCATCCGCTTGTTTCGCTTGCTCTCTTAGTGAGCTTGATGGCACCTGTCATTCATGAATTGCCTGCCCTTCCCATCGCAATCATGCTCATTATCGCTGGAACCTCAACGGTCATGTTTAGCCCATATAATGTATCTGTCTCCCTATTAGCCGATTTGATGAAGGTCAATCCTTACCGAATCACTCGATGGAATATCTGGTTTGCTGGTTTTTATATCAGCATGGGGATCGCATGTGCAACGATCATCACCGTCATCTTTTATTCATAGAAAAAGAGAACCCAATGAGTTCTCTTTTAAGATTGTTGACAAAGGGCTAAAATGAACTTGATTTTAGCCCTTTGTCTTTTTTTCAGTGTGATAGAAAACCTTTACAGTCTAGGAAGGACGAGTACCGGCGCGGAGCGAATTTGACATTCGTGAGCACCAGCGCGCAGGACTGACACCGAATGCGAGGGTTTGTCTACACGCTGAAAGAGAACCCAATGAGTTCTCTCTATTATTTTAATTGAATCCGTTCAATCTTACCCACAATAAAGATATACGACAACGCTCCGCCTAATGCCACTAGGCTGACGAATAAAATACCGCCGTTGTAAGAGCCTGTCGCCGATACAATGAATCCGATGATCAGCGGGGTGATGATGCCGGATAAGTTAGCAAAAAAGTTGAATACGCCGCCAGCCAGACCGACCATTTCTCGTGGTGCCACCTCAGACAGCATGGTCCAGGAGATATTAGACAGTCCTTGTGCAAAGGAAGCGATGGATAAAATGGTCAGCACAAGCGGGATATTCGTTGTAAAATTCGCTAAAACAATGGTACTTGTCAGAAGCAAGCCGACCACAACCGGTAGCTTTCTCGCTATATTGACCGATACACCCTTTTTAAGCAGCCAGTCAGACACATATCCTCCAAACAGTACCCCAAAGAATGCAGCAATGTATGGCAGAGATGCCGCAAAACCCACTTTGAGAAAGGCCATATTTTTCGCCTCTGCTAAATAGGTCGGAAACCATGTTAAAAAGAAAAAGAGGGTAGACGCAACAGAAAATTGACCAATATAGAGTCCAATCAATTTACGATATTTCAAAAGTGCGGCAAAGTCTGCCCATTTCAGTTTCTCCTGTGATGCCACTGTCAGCCCTTCGCCTTGACGGATCAATTCTAACTCATCTTCATTGATCTTCGGATGCTCTTTCGGTTCGTGATAATACTTGTACCAAAAGAAAGCAAATATAATACCGAGCGCACCAGCAGTGATAAAGACGGTTCTCCAATCGAAAGTTGTCATGATCCAAAAAAGAAGAGGTGTCGCAAATGCAAGCCCCACATACTCTCCAGCGGTATAAACCCCTGTTGCAAATGCGCGTTCACGCCTTGGAAACCATGTGGTCACAATGCGATTATTCGCAGGAAATGCAGGAGATTCTGTAATTCCGATAAACAAACGGCAGCCAAATAAGAAGGCAAAGCTGTTCGCAAACGCCTGTAAACCGGTGAAAATAGACCAAGTCACAAGTGATATTCCATACGTTACCTTTGATCCAAACTTATCAAGAATAAAGCCGCCAGGGATCTGCATGGCTGTATAGGTCCAGCTAAATGCTGAAAAGATGAGGCCTAATAAGGCAGGGTTTAATTGCAATGAAGACTGAATCGCAGGTGCAACAATGGATACACTGGCTCGATCAATATAGTTAATAGCGGTAATAAAAAACAACAGAATCAAGATGCCGAAACGAGCTTTTGTTGGTTTCGCATAAGCAGGCCGCAAGTCGTTCCCCTTCAGTTCTGAATGCACTTTCATAACCATCCTCCTTTGTTTCCGCAGCGTGCGGATCGGTTGAGTGTCTTAAATGACCCCTTTTTCTTCTAACTGTTTACACTCTTCTTCTGTGAAGCCAAGCATTTTCGTTAAAATTTCATAATTATGTTCACCTAAATCAGGCGCAATATGGCGGATACTACCGGGGGTTTTTTCAAACTTCGGAATGATCCCAGGCACCTTCACTTTTCCAAGACGCGGATGATGCACCTCGACAATATTTTCTCGTGCTTTAAATTGCGGATGCTCAAAGATATCCCGAATGCTTAGAATCGGACTCACAGGCACACCATGTGTATCTAGAATGTCTAAGACGTCATCTCTTGTTTTGGACGCAATCCACTGCGAGACGATCGCATCCATTTCATCGTTATGCTTCAGCCTGGCTGCATTCACAGAGAATTTCTCGTTCTCAAGTAAATCTAAGCGATTCATCGCCTCTGCCAATCGATTAAAGGTCGAATCTGTACTTGTCACAAGAACCAAATAATGCCCATCCTTTGTCTCATAGGTGCCGGCAGGGCTTGAATGACCGCTTAACCCTGGTGAACGCTCACGCACCTTCCCTAGCTTGTCATATTCAGCAACCAAAAATTCTAACATGCGGAACACAGATTCATAGAGAGCCAAATCCACCATTTGCCCTGTTCCTTCTGGATGTGTGTCACGGTAATACATCGCTGTCACAGTGGCAAACGCCACATAGATTCCTGCGATATAATCCGTAAGGGAAAAGGAAGGGCTGACTGGATGCCGATCTGGAAACCCTTGAATATATGTAAAGCCGCTAAACGCCGTCGCAGGTGTACCAAATCCCGCCTTGTCCTTAAACGGACCGGTTTGCCCATAACCCGAAACACGAATCATAATTAAACGAGGGTTGATTTCTTTTAATACATCGTACCCAACGTCCCATTTTTCAAGTGTTCCTGGACGAAAATTTTCAATGATCACATCAACCTGCGCTGCCAGCTTTTTAAAAATGTCTTTTGCTTCTTCTTTGTGCAAATCGAGTGTAAGAGATTTCTTATTCCTTGAGAGCCCTGACCATCTCAAAGGTTCACCATCTGCAAAAGGACCAACATGCCGCAGTGTATCCCCTTTTCCAGGAATCTCGACTTTAATGACCTCTGCACCGAAATCCCCTAGAAGCACCGCGCCGTATGGTGCAGCAATCATTGTAGAAACATCTAATATTTTGATTCCTTCAAGCGGTGTATTCTTATTCATTGCTTGACTCCCTTTCGTTCAATTGATAAAGGGCTAAAATGCTTTCTATTTTAGCCCCTTTTCTTCTTTCTCTCGTGCAAGGTTTTTTAGTCCTTCGGAAGCTGCCCTTGCGGTGTATAGAGCCAAATCAGCCATAAAGGTTCGTCCCCTGTGTTCACATGCTGATGTGAGACACCATCTGGAATAAACATAAAGTCATTTTGTTTAAATGATTGTCTTTCTCCATCGCAAATGACTTCGCCAGACCCTTTAATCACATAATCAAATTCCTCTGAACCCGGGTGATTGTGTACCGAGCTTGCTTCGCCCGGCTCAAAAATAGTGAGACCTGCCATCATATGCTCTGACCCTACGGTATCTGGTGTGATCGTTTGAAACACTTTCCGAATCATTTTCTCTTCTGGATGATCTAAACCTAACCATAATGGATGACCGTCTTGAAATGGATTTAATACTTTAATTTTCATTGTTGATTCCTCCCTAGTCATGTTTAGTTCACACTGACATGTGAACGTTTTGTATTTGGTGAATAAATATCATTAATGTTCCAATGTCCATCAGTAGGCACAGGATCATTTTTCATCGCTACATCAATGACACATGGCTCCTGAGAAGCGATTGCTTCAGCCAAAGCTTCTTTGAATTCAGAAGCAGCCGTAATTTTGATCCCCTTCATCCCATAACCTCTTGCAATGGCTGCAAAATCAGGCGAATAGCTTTCTCCATCTTTTCTAAAAACAGTGCCGTAAGTCGTTTCATAGTGTGCCATTTGCAAGCCGGCGATCGTCCCAAACGCACTATTGTTCATCACAATCCACACGACAGGAATGTTTTCTTCCATGGCTGTTGCGAGAACAGATGGATTTTGACCGAAACCGCCGTCCCCAACAAGTGATACAACGACACGGTCAGGTTGGGCAATCTTTGCTCCAAGTGCAGCAGGAGCGCCAAATCCCATCGTCGCAAAACCACCTGGGGTTAAAATAGTGCCTGGCGTGTATACAGGAAATTGCTGTCCGACCCCATTTTTATTCCAGCCAACATCGGTTGTAATGAAAGCATCCGGCGGCAATACTTCCCGCACTTCCTGCAAAATACGCTGTGGTTTCATTGGGAAAGACTCGTCTTGAATATTCGTCAAATTGCTCTTCTGAAATTCCTCACGATATGCCGCAATGTCCTTTTTCAATTCAGGGCGATCCAGACCTTCTGGCAGCCTTTCTTTCGCCACACGATTGAGTACGGTCAGGGCCTGCTTGAGATCTGCTACTGCTCCAATTTCCACAGGATAATTTCGGCCAATTTCATTCGGATCAATGTCAATATGGATGAGCTTGGTTGATTGGAAATTGAACGTATACTCCGATTCCCACGAACTCGCATCTGCTTCAGCAAAACGGGTGCCTAAAGCCAATATATAGTCCGCTGCTTTACACTGATCATTGATAAATTTCGTCCCCCAAAACCCTGTCATGCCAAGGGTCATTGGATGATCATCTGGCATCGCCCCTTTCCCCATCAAAGAATGGGCAACAGGGATACTCAAATGGTCAGAAAATGCCTTTAACTCTTCTGCGGCATCGGCTAGTAAAATGCCTCCCCCTACATATAAAAGCGGTTTGTCTGCCTGCAGCAATCGATCTATTATCCGATTCGCTGTTTGATCATCAATAGATGGTTTTTCAACGGTGTGTGTATGATGAGCGATTTGTTCAAATAACGACACATCTAAGTCTTTTGAGAACACATCCATCGGAACTGAAATCAGGACTGGCCCAGGGCGGCCGCTTTCAGCTAACTGAAACGCTTTTGATAAAATTTCTGGAAATAATTCTGGAATGTCGACTCGCCATGCTCTTTTCACAAACGGGCGATAAATTTCGTATTGAGAAGCATCGGAATGAAGATTGATTTCTTGGTGTGGGTGCTTTCCGTAGTAATGACTTGGAACATCTCCTGCAATGACAACCATTGGAATGGAATCGAGTGCGGCATTCGCTACGCCTGTTGCCGCATTGGTGAGTCCAGGACCTAAATGACTGAGCACAACAGCCGTCTGTTTTTTCGCTCGTGCATAACCGTCTGCTGCATGCGCAGCTATCTGTTCATGTCTGACATTCACAAATTGAATACGGCTTTTTTCTAGCGCTGATAAAAAAGCAATATTCGTATGACCGCACAGACCGAAGATATGCTCAACTCCTCGATTTTCTAAATACTGAATGACCTGTGTAGATATATTCTTCTTCATGTTTCTCTCCTCTCACGGTGCAGCTATGAATCTGCTACTCACTGATTCTTTGAAAACACAATCGATAGAACGGCATTCAAATCCTGTATCGCAACTTGTCCAGGTGCTGAGCTTTCTTTCCCTACAGCAAAGGTCATGACAGACCCAAAGAGTCCACCTACCATTCTTGTGAAGGCACCATATTCCCCCATCGCCATCGAAATAACGGGGATGGACAGATGCTTTTTCGCCTTGCCTGTCGCAGAAAGTAGTGTCAGTGCATCCTCATAGGAATGCGGCATGACGGCGATCTTTGCGATGTCGGCACCGACCGATTCTGCATTGGTGAATAGCTCCACAAGCCGATCCGCCGCAGGGGTACGATGGAAATCGTGGTACGACACAATCAAGATGACCCCGTTTCTCTTAGCCGCCTGACTGACTTGCTGGATATGCGAGACATCATGCATTAATTCAAAATCAATGGCAGCCACAAGCTGAGTGGCACAAAGCTCGACAAGCAGGGAAACCTTTTCATCCTCTGAGAGTGAGATGCGTTCGCCGCCCTCTTTTTCAGAACGAATAGTGAATAAAAATGGGATGCTACCTGCCTTTTCGATCATCCCTTTTAGGGTGTCGATGACTTGTTCCTTGTCATTGAGGTGATTGAAAAAATCCGCTCGCCACTCTATCACATCAGGCTTCTTCTCAGCTAACACCTCAACTTCAAGAAACAATTCTTCCTTTGTTTGTCCAATGAGCGGCGTACAAATCATCGGCTGACCGCCTGTCTGCGCACTTTTCACCTTTTGCTGAAAGACATTCACATCCATCTGCCCCCTTTATAGACCATTTGGCAGCACAACCATTTTGGTTTCGGTCATCTCTTCGATGGCGAAACGCGGGCCTTCCCTTCCAATACCGCTTCGTTTAATCCCGCCATATGGCCAGTGATCTAGTCTGAAATTCGATGTCCCATTGATGACTACGCCGCCAGTTTCAAGCTCTTTTGCTGCGTGTAACGCAACATCTAGCTGATTCGTAAAGACACCTGCCTGCAAACCATATCGACTATCGTTTGCTTCTTTGATTGCCTCATCCAGCTCCTCATATGGGAGAATGCTGACAACTGGACCGAACACTTCTTCACAGACGACCTTGGCTTGTTTTGGCGGGTTTAGCAAAATAGCCGGTGTGATGCTTGCGCCATTTCGTTGTCCTCCAGATAGAAGCTCGGCACCCATTTTCTCTGCCTCTCGTATCCATGCCTCCACACGTTTTGCTGCCTGTACATCAACCATACAGCCGATATCACTTTCACTAGACAGCGGATCTCCAACGACGAGCTGTTCTACTTTTTGTTTAAGTGTCTCAGTAAATGTCGACAAAATTTGCTTGTGAACATAAATTCTTTGAACAGAAATACAGCTTTGACCAGAGTTGCTAAAGCCCGTTTTGGCGCAAAGAGATGCGGCTTGCTCGATATCTGCATCATGATGAACAATCGTCGCTCCATTTCCTCCGAGTTCCAGCAGTACCTTTTTTAATCCAGCAGAGTTTGAAATATGTTCTCCGCCCACCGCACCGCCAGTAAAAGAAACAAGATTGGTTCTTTCATCCGTGACTAACTGTCTGCCGGCGTCTACTCCCCCAATCACAAGCTGCAGGCTCTTTTCAGGAAACCCTGCTTCAAGCAGGAGCTTAACAAACGCTGTGGCAACAGCTGATGTTTGCGGTGCTGGTTTTAAAATAATGGCATTCCCTGCCGCAAAAGCTGGACCGATTTTGTGGCAAATTAAGTTGAGAGGCGCATTAAAAGGCGTAATCGCCAGCACAACCCCAACCGGCACTTTAAATGTCATCGCCATTGCTCTCTGTCCACGAGAAGATACATTGCCAGGAATAGTCTCACCGATTAGTCGATTGGCTTCTTCGGCTGACTGCGCCAGCGTTTCAATTGATCGTGAGACTTCATCTCTTGTATTTTTAAGCGGTTTGCCTAATTCTAAAGAAATGAGTTTTGCAAAATGCTCTTTTTGTTCTTCCAATAAGACAGCTGCCTTTGTTAGAAGCGTTGAGCGTTCTAATGCTGATATTGCCGCTAATTGTTTTTTAGCTTGCTGCGCAATAGAAAGCGCCTGTTCTATATCTTCTGAGGAGGCAAGATAGGATGTACCGATCATTTCCCCAGAGTATGGATTGATAATGTCTTCTTTGACATGGTTTGCATCCAGCCATTCGCCGTTTATATATGACAACGCTTTCAATTCACTCAAATTCTCTCACCCTCCTTCAAGTGACGCGTCCCGACCCCCGCATAACGAACAAGTCTTTCTTCATTCGGACAAGGTCCTTTCACTAGGGCACCTTTTGTCAGCTCTTCATATGCATGCGCCACGATGCCCATTCCTCTCGATAAGGAAAAGATGCCTTTTGCCGCTTCAGCTGGAATGCTTAATTCACATTGGATCGCAGCAGATACACCATCTATGTTCATCGTGATTTTTTTCCCTTTTAATTGTTCTAGTTCATGTCTAATCGCCTCAGCTAACCGTAAGTACGTTCCGCTGATATCAGCTTGCTGCACATATGTTTGACTCAGCTCATACAGCCGTCTCACTCTAGGATCATCATCATGCAGCTGATGACCGATTCCCGGAATTTTTTCCTTGCGAGCTAACCATGTCTGACATACTTGCTTTGCAGCAGACTTGATATCCTTGTGTTCATCGTAGGCTGCTTTGGCTTCGTATAACATACGCATCGCCTTTTCTCCGGCTCCGCCATGAATATCACCTAATAGATTCACCCCTGTTGCAACAGAGGAATTAAACGAAATGCCGCATGTAACCGCCATTCTTGCCGCTGCAATAGACGGTGCCCTTGGCCCATGATCCGCACCTGCGACCAGAACACTTTCAAAAAGAGCTGCCTTCGAATCATCTAGTAATTCACCAACAAGCAGTAAATAAAGCATTTGTGGATACGATAATTGACCAATAAGCTCTTCAATTGGATAGCCCCGAAGTTCAATTGAATTTTTTTGAACATGACTAATCTCAGTCTCCCACCAAGCGCCTCCTTCTTTGTATATTTCCAGTGCACTTCGATTTTTCATTGTGTGAATCATTCCTTTAGCCACTTATTTGGAGATGAACGACTCCTTTTATTCCGTCTAGTGGAATTCAATTTCACTTTTTGGAATGTGTTTTCATTGTAAGCGCATTCGTTTTTATCGTCAATCATTTTTTCTGAAAATACTGTCTTTTGAAGAGAAATTAAGTGAATCGAACTAATTATTTCACCACTTATTCTTCAATTTCATCCTTTATTTAGTCAAACAGACTTATGTAGATCGTTCTACTAATTAATGAACCATTTTCGATTCATTCTGTCAAATTCAGCTGAAATTTTACATAAAAAAGCCTCTCCATCTTCTGGAGAGGTCTCTTATTTTATTTCCACCAGTCATCAAACATGGAAGCGGGTACTTGACGTTTATGTTCTGATTGAACATAGCGTTTTTCAATCGCTTCTGCTGCTTGATCTGAAACTGGTTTTCCTTCTAAGTAATCATCAATTTCATTGTACGTAATACCAAGTTCTGTTTCATCCGTTTGCTGAGGCTTGTCATCCAGCAGATCGGCTGTCGGTTTCTTTAAGTATAATCGCTCCGGCGCCTGAAGGGTCTCAAGCAACAACCGTCCTTGGCGTTTCGTTAAACCTGTGAGCGGAAGGACATCAGCACCGCCATCACCATACTTCGTGAAAAAGCCCGTCACAGCTTCAGCTGCATGATCCGTTCCAATGACAAGTAAGCCTTCCTGTCCACCGACGGCATACTGTGCGATCATTCTCATGCGTGCTTTGACGTTCCCTTTATTAAAATCAGACAGCGCACCGCCTGTTTCCTTTTGATATTGTTCACTGAATGCCGTCACGGCAGGCGCGATATCATATTTCCAAGACTTGTCCGGCTGAATAAATGATAGAGCCAGCTGCGCATCGTCTTCATCTTGCTGCGTGCCATGCGGTAGACGGACTGCAATAAAGACAGCATCCTCTTTTCCTTCTTGACGAAGCTCACTTACAGCGAGCTGAGCGAGACGGCCGGCAAGCGTTGAATCCTGTCCGCCGCTAATACCAAGAACGAATCCTTTTGCACCGGTCTTTTTCAAGTAAGCCTTTAGAAATCCAACCCGTTTTTCAATCTCCTGCTTTGGGTCAATTGAGGGCTGCACATGCAACTCTTGGCTGATTTTTTTCTGCAAACTCATACACTTTTCCTCCTAAGCATCCTCTACATGAAGAGAACAGGTTTTACTTCCAATTCAATTGGTTTACCAACGATTTTAGCCACTTTATTATATCATGTTTTGATAAAGGATATTTTTTAGACGTTCCCCTTTTTCATAAATGATCAAACATTCACAAACGAAATAGACCAAGTCTCTTTGACTGGTCTTTCCTTTTCAATCAATCTCCACCCGGATGGATGTACAGCTTGAGCCATTGCATTTTCCAATGTCAGCAGGACATGCAGACACCGCGACGATAAGGTCCATTTCTGCACGCAGACGAATGTAATCACCAGGGAGCGATTTTGGTAGCTCGACAGACAGTTTTCCTTTCTCATCAATGACTGTATTCATAAACGCATTAAAAGGATAATACATATCCTCCTTTGGAATCCCGAATGGCTCAAAAGCCGTTCTGAGATTATCGTAGCATGTATGCATGACCTCTAGGTGCGTACGCCCATATAAGAGTTGATACATTTCTTGCCGGCACGCAGGCATATATAAATCATGACATTCGACTGTATCTTCAATGACCGTAAACATTGGTTTATATAAATTAGAATAAAGCTGATCTCCCTTTTTCACCTTGGAAGAGAACAGGCTGTCCATTGTAGCGCCTTGATCAAATTTTTCATAAAAATCCTTTTCATGATAGGCCATCACATCTGCTACTTGCTGCCCTTCGATATCAACCACTCGCATACATTGTCCTTTTCCTAACCGAAAACCAAGCCCATCCTTTGGTAAAATCACGTATTCTCCGTTCATCACATGCACTCCTTTCCATGTTGACAGTATGCCCAAAACGTCCTCTTGATCATGTATAAAAAAAAGAGGCGGTCACAAGCTAATACTATTGAATCAGAAAGGTGTTGCACATTCATTGAAAGAAGAACAATCTTTATCTTGGTGGCAGCTTTCTCTTATCGGAGTCGGCTGTACAATCGGCACTGGTTTCTTCCTTGGTTCCAGCATCGCCATTACAAAGTCCGGTTATTCCGTCTGCATTTCATTTTTGCTTGCGGCAGTCGGCACATATCTCGTCTTTAAACACCTGGCTGCGATGACAGCCGAAAACCCAGATAAAGGATCATTTTGTTCCTATGCCCGAAAAGCCTATGGGCGCTGGGCGGGATTTAGTAATGGCTGGGTGTATTGGTTTTCAGAAATGCTCATCACAGGGAGTCAGCTGACGGCGATTTCTCTTTTTACTCGTCACTGGTTTCCATCCATTCCACTTTGGGTATTTTCAGCGATTTATTCCGCTCTTGCCCTGCTTGTGATTATCATTGGGCTTTCTTCTTTTCAAAAGACGGAAAATGTCCTTGCCGTGCTGAAGACCGGGGCGATCCTATTGTTTGTCGTCCTTGCCGTTCTTGTTTTATGCGGCATTCTCACAGAGCATAGGCCCACCCTCCACCTGCCAAATAAAGACCATGAATGGATGCCGCTCGGCCCACTCGGTCTATGGAATGGACTGATTTATGCGTTTTATGCTTTCGGGGGGATTGAAGTCATGGGGCTGATGGCGGTTCATTTAAAAGACCCGAAGGACGCCGCAAAATCTGGACGTGTGATGCTGATCATTCTTGCTGTCATTTATATCGTCTCCATCGGACTTGCGCTTTTGCTGGTGCCAGTGACAGCCTTTAACGAGAATAGCAGTCCATTTATTACATCACTGGAGCCATTTCATTTATCCATTTTTCTTCATATCTTTAATGGCATTTTCATTATTGCCGGGTTTTCCACATTGGTTGCCTCCCTCTATGCGGTCACGACGCTGCTTGGCACGATGTCGGAGCATCAGGATGCACCTGCTTGTTTTAAACAAAAAGAACCATCTCATGTCAGATGGTCTTCAATTCTTTTAACTGCTGCAGGGTTGATTGTCTCGATTTTGCTGGCACTCTTTTTGTCCAAACACATTTACGAGCATCTCACAACGGCAGCCGGTTTAACTCTTTTGTACACATGGGTGTTTATTCTGCTTTCAAGCAAAAAACTGTCAAAGCCATCCACTCGCCAAACGTGCGAAATGGTTCTTGCCCTGATCTTAATTGGTGCAGCTGTTTCAGGTACTCTGACAGAGGCAAGCGGACGACCTGGCTTTTTTATTAGCCTTGGAATCATTGCTGTAATTGGCATCATGGTACTCTTTATGAGAAAAAAGTGGAAACAGGATCAGGCCGCATCATAATTTCATCATGTTTTTTAAAGCAGTAAATGGACATTTGGCGGAGGCTGGTTTCTCCGCCTCATCATCTGAGAGAAAATATTGTTTCCATTCTAAATTTTTCTGATCCCCATACCATTTTAATGCTGGATGTACATCAACTTGATCATACGCCTTCAGCCTCTTCCGAACGAGTTTACTCATTTTTTGACCAAATGTGGTGGAACCGTTCATCTTTTCAAACACCCACCTTGGTTGAAAGGCCCACATCACATAAGGAAAATGACGGCTTTTTCTTAGCTTATGCGCTGGTGTCGCGCATAAAATAAAATAAGGCTCTCCATGAAAACAAAATTCCCATTCATGATTTTCAGGATCTGATGGAATTTCCTCTGGCCATTTCATTTCATCCTTTTGATGTAATTGCTGAACAACCGACCAAAACTGCTCCTCATACTCTTCGAGCGAATACTCCTTCATATCCTGCGGTGTTTCAAAAAAGCAAATGAACGAAGCATATTGACCGGTTTCCCTAGAGCAGCTTTGGTATTCCCTTAAAAGCTCTGCTAATTCATTCACGGCCTCTTCTCCCCGCGGATCACCGACAAACCCATAACGCAAATGATCGAGAAAAAATCCTTGTCTGCCTGGTACACACGGAAATGTATCTGCCTCATCCCCTACCATCTCTCCAAACTGTGTGAAGGCATCCTGCTTCCATTCTTCGAGTGATCGTAGATTTTGATCAAGGCAACTTTTTGCATACAGCTGGGCCATTTTCTTCCACCTCGTTTTAGCGTCTTCTCCATAGCCTATGAGGAGGAAAAAGCTGTGGTGACTGTCCTTCAACGACTTTCACTGGACATTCACAAGGTGGTTGATTTGACGGATGAAGCAGGAATTCACTTCCATTTATCTAATCATGTATGAGTATGCTTCTGCATATCATCATTTAGCCGCCTCTATCTAATAGAGTCGGCCATCATAAAAGAAATGGGTGAATGACATGCGTCTTCTTTTTCTCCATCCGATGTATCTGATCTTATTTACACTACCAGTGATGGCTTTCCTTTGGGGATTTGTTGGTTATCTGCTATTTAAACGGATATGGCCTGTCCTCATATTAACGTCCGTGATCTCGATGATTTTCATCTTCGTTTATACTGGATTTGACCTTAGCAATCTATACTGGGTCCTTCTGATGACGGCTCTTGCTTTTGTATCAAGCGGATTCTCGAAGGTCATACACGTTCATGTTCAAGAGAAAAGACGGGAAAAGCCTTTATGATTGATTCTTCTTCTTTAAAAAGACTGAATCAAGCAGCCAATAAATAAAGGTCGCGCAAAAGCTAAATAGATAAACTTTGTAGCTAATAAAGACGACAACACCATAATCAATCCATAAAGCAAGCGCCGAACAAACCACCCACGCCCCGATAAAATAAACCAATAAATCACGGCGTCGAAACTTCTCAGGATGACGGTGTAAAACCATTTGGATAGGTGCAGCAAATAGGACATAAGCGATCAAAATGAAAAGACTGGTGACCTCCACATAACTGAATCCGGATTCAGGTGAGGCAAACAACATGATATAAACAAATGTCGATGTGATCACAGACAACATCAGCATACACACATAGTTGAATGCTGGCAGGAACATACTCATGGCAAAAACTCCTTCAATTTTATGTATCTTCCATCATTATTGAAGAGTGTCCTATTATTGTCAAATATGAAAAAGGGCTAAAATGATTTAGATTTTAGCCCTTTTTCTGATCAACCATTCTATCCAATGAGCGCCATGATCCCTTGATATCCAAAGTAAGCACCGAAGCCGAGTAAAGAGAGACCTGCCAGAACGGATAAGCCGTGCAAAATCCGTTCATTTAAATATCGTCTAAACGTACTGGCGAGCAGCGCCATACAGAAATCCCATAAGAGCATGCCGATGAAAATAGCCATGCTGTACATCAGCATTTGAGATGCCCCGTACTTTTCAATCGTATTGGCTAAAATACTGCCATAGATCCCAAGCCAAAATAATATACTAAGCGGATTGGAAAGGGAAATGAAAAATCCCGTCATGAACGAATGCCCGATCGACGTGTTTCCTCCGTCCTTCTTTGGGCTTTCCTGCAAATTGATTTTACGAAGGCTTTCAATACCGGTATAGGTCAGAACGAAAAAGCCGAATAGCCACAAAAAGGTTTTCACAAGTGGTGCAGTCAAAAGCTGGGCGACACCAAAATAGATGAGGATCATATAGACAATATCCGCAGCCATAGCCCCCACACCAAAAATCCAAGCGTGCCAAAATCCACTTTTAATCCCTCTGTCGATTTGGGCTGCATTGACTGGCCCAACAGGCGCTGAAAGTGACAACCCTAAAAAGATATAACCAAAAAACACCGCCACATAGACGTCCTCCTTTTGATGCTGACTTGTACATGTTATTCACGCTTTCGTTGTTTTAGTACAAGTCCTTCGTCACCTTTTCTGAAGATAAGCTATACAAAAGGAGGAGCCACCAGATCAGCTGCTTATCGATCTGCTTTCATCGCCGGCGGCTGTGTGGGTATGGTTTCTTTTTTCCGAGATCGATTCATTTGAATGGCAGCCGCAAAAAGGAGAACAGCTAAAAAGGCGAAAACAAAGACGGCGCTTGCCGCACCTGCCCACTCAAGGCTAAACCCAATCAAAAAGGACAAACAGGCTCCACCTAAACTAGCGGCGGCAATAAAATAACTCGTGGCCTCGTCGATGGCATTTTCAATCATTAATGCAGATGCCGTTAGGGCAATAGGGAACATGCCAGCTGCGCACAGACCGATGAAAAAGATCAGAATTAGCTGCGCGGCGATGTGGGTGGCTAGAGCAAATATGGCGAGCAGCACAATCATCAGCGCTGCGCTTAACTTTAAAAAACGCAGCGGATGCAGCTGATCGGCTTTTCTCGCAATGACAGTTCTGCCAATGACGATCGCTGTCCAAAAAGTAGAGACCGCAAAAAGACCCCAGTTGTCTCCCCCTTTTTCCAGCATGATCGACGGTAAAAAGTTCGCAAAGTTCGTTTCAATTCCTGCGTAGAAAAACGCAAAACAGATCATAATCACCACAATCATTCGATTCCCTCGATCAAACAGCAAAGATGGTTTCTTCATGTCTTGAGAAGGAGCTGCCATCTGTCCACGAGGGAGTTTATTCATAAAAGTAAGCCACAGCATAAGGAAAAAAGTCAGTGCACCGACTTGAAATAAAAATACATAATGCCACGTTTCCTCTGTCACAGTCAGCAGAATCAATAGTGGAAATAATAATGCACCTAATCCAAAAAAGACCTCCATGATGCTGATTCGCTTTGCACTGTTTGCCATTGAAATGACATACGCCCCGGCCGTTGTCTCAAGACTGCCAGCACCGCTCCCAAGGAAAAAACCTGCCACCACAAGAATCGTCCAACCTGGTACCAAAAGGCCAAGAAGAAGCGCTCCGATCATCAGCAGCAATCCCATCGTCAGAACAGCGCCGTAGCCTTTTTTCCTCACAAGAATGGGCGACAAAAGAACGCCTGTCAAAAAACCAATAAACTGAAAGAAGATTAAAGAAGATAATTCCCCAGGACCCTTATCATAACTAGACAGCAAATAAGGCGTTAAACTGCCAAAAAACACATGAATGGTCCCAATAAAAAAATAAAAGATACAACCAAAATAAAACACCTTTTTCATCTTTTCACTTCCTCTAAAAAGGAGCGGAGTCATGATATCCTCCGCTCCACCTCTTCATTAATATGCGCGGGCAGAGACAACAGCCTCTTCCCTCTCGAAGCACGTATTCAGCGCAGCCTGCGCGCGATAACCATCTGCAAAATCAGCTACCTTCATATGAGATGGATATGAGTTTGTATTTACCCAATGCATCAGCTGATCACGGAATGTATCAGACCATCCATAAAATTCATTCGGCGGATCTGTCAGCAATGTTTGCGGCATTTGATGACGCTCTACACACAAGCCATCACTGATCTCATATTCGTTTTTCATGTTTGTATGGTATTTAAAAACCTTGTCATGCCCCACCACTTCTACACTAAATCCACATTCCTCGGGCTGCGTACTTTTGGACGTCACCAAATGAAAGAACACTTGATTCTCCATTTGCCCAAAAATTTCGGTATGGTCATCAACCTGTACCTTTTTCTCTTCTTTTTCCTTTACATGTGTCAGCATCTTCGTATTAAGGGATTCTTTTTTCATTTCACTGCCAAATAAGTACCACAGCATATCAATCAAATGAATCCCTAAATCTCCTAAAGCCCCGCTTGTACGCAGACTTTCGCCGCTGTCTCTCCACGAAAATGTCTTTCTTCTAAGGGCACTATTTTTCTTAAAATGTGTCCGTACTGTCAAAACGCGTCCTAATTCACCATTGGCGATCAAGTTCTTCAAAATATTCACAAAAGATAAATAGCGATAGTTAAAGCCCATACTGGCTTGAACCTGGAACTGTTTGGCTGTCTCCACCATTTCCTTCGCTTCTTTTAACGATACAGCCATCGGTTTTTCACATAAAATCGGCTGTCCTGCTCTAAGCGCCTGAAGGGCATGGTCCTTGTGACAGAAGTTAGGGGAAGCAATGATCAATCCATCTGATGCATCCGCTAGTGTTTCGATACTGGCATACACCCGTCCGCCGTACTGTTTAATAAATCCTTGTGCGACGGATTCGTGCAAGTCATAGACCCCAGATAATTCTGCACCTTTGATCGTTGATAATGCTCTAGCATGTGCTTTTGCAATATTCCCTGCTCCAACAATTCCAATTTTCTTCATGAATGTGCCTCCTCATGTTTATACATCACTGTTTTCAATGTTTCATAGATTCCTTTTGCATACCCATGATGACAAATTTGATGATGGTGCCGTTTGGCTTCGGCTGTTGCATTTTGGACAAGAAAGCCGTGCGTGACGGATTGAAGCATCCGCAGGTCATTCCCACTATCACCAAAAGCAAAGCCCTTATCTTTTGACAGGTTATATTGATTCAGCATAAACCGAACGATTTCATCCTTTCCTGTTCCAACTGGTAAAAAATCAACGTCATAGCAATCCGCAGGGTCACCCGCAAGTGGGTTGCATTTATTGATGTTCACCGCCACACCCCGCTCCTTCGCAAGTGTTTGGATGAATGATAGATGATGAAGGTCTGTCCGTTCATCCTGCTCCTGATAATAGAAATTCTTTTTATACCCAGAGCTGCCTAGCTGCGTTTGCGGCCTAAGAGTGATCCCCTTTTCACGTACGCTTTGCAGAATATCTTCGATTTTTTCGTCTGAAAAGCCCTGTGCATCAAGCCGTTTCATCCATTCTGCATCTGGCTGTCCAAATTTCCCATCTGATGTATACACGATTTCAGTTCCTAAATTCGACGCAATGAAATGCGGGAATTGATAGAAACCACCCTTCTCCATTTTGCTCGTAACAGAATCGAGGCTGCTTCCCGTCACCCAGCCCAGCATGAGCTGTCCGGCTTCGCTCTTTTCTGCCACAAAAGCTTCCAGCCGTTTTACATCCTCTCTCTGCTCCTCGGTCATTCCGTGAGAATAATAGGTCTCATCGAAATCACAGAAGACGATCCACTGCGGATGTTGCGGTTGATGCACAAGCTTTTTATTGAATGGAAGATTTGATAACATGATGGACCCCCTCGATGACTTTCTCCTGATCTTGCAGCGGCATTCCTGGGTAAAGCGGCAAGTGGAGTAATTGCTGTACGGCTTTTTCCGTATGTGGTAGTTCCGTTTGTCTATACTTTTGAGAAACAAGATTCGTTTGATGCTGATGCGATAAAATTGGGTAATAGACGTCTGTTTCTATGCCCATTTCCAGTAATTTCTCTGCAAGCTCATCTCGGCTTCCCTTCACCACTCTGATCGGGAATAGATGCCATACGTGATCCTCTGTCAGCTTCGGAAGCTTTATGTAGCCTTCGCCTTCCAGCGTTTGCAGCTGATCTATGTATCTCTTTGCCAAGTAAAAGCGTTTAAAGTTTTGTAAACCTAAATATTTCATTCGTTCTAGCCCGATTGCGGCCTGTAAGTTATCAATCTTAGAATTAAAGCCATAGTCACTGCGCTTCACGTTTTTCTTTCCTGGTTCAAAACCGTGATAGCTGATTTCCATGCATTTTTCGGCTAAGGCTTCATCATTTGTCGCGATGGCTCCTGCCTTTCCGCAAACTCCAAGGTTTTTGTAAGGATTAAAGCTGAGAACAAGTCCATCCCCAAATGCCCCAAGCCCGCTGCTGCCAATCGCCTGACAGCCATCCTCAATGATCGATAGACCATGCCGTTTCGCAATCGTCGAAATGGCCTTCATATCCGCTTGCTTTCCATACAAATGAACCGGGAGAATACATACTGTCTTATCTGTGATATGCTTTTCTATTTCATTCGCCGCTAGGCAGTAGGTGTCTGGATCAATATCGGCATAGACTGGAACCGCACCAATCGCAAGCACTGCATTTTCTGTTGCAGCAAAGCTGTTAGCAGGTAGGATGACCTCATCTCCAGGATGGACGCCTGCTGATATTAAACTGATCATCAAGGCATCTGTTCCACTTGATGTGGCAATGACATATTTTTTCCCTAAGTACGCTGCGAGCGTCTTTTCAAACTTTGGAATATAAGGGCCTGATGTAAAACGGCCTGAACTTAATACTTCTTTCAGCACCTGCATAATATCATCGATCTCATCCTCCGAAATCAGTTTATCGACCGGCAGGAACGGTATCTTTTTTTCCTTATTTTGTTTATAATGGAAGAGAATTTTTTCCAAACCCGTACGCGCAATATCTTGCTCAAGGAACGCAGCAAGCTTATCATTCGCTAGATTCTTTTCAACTGAATCAGCCTTTACTTGAACACCTTGATTGATCATATCCAGCAACGGTAGATAATCCTTGCTTTTACCTGATATCTTCGTCAATATTTGCATTCCATTCCCTCCAATTAATCAATTCCATTTGTTAATATTTAACTTGTTTCACATTGTAAATGATGTTATCGATTTCAGAACAATAACTTTGTGTAAAGGATTTGTTAATATGTGTACAATTTATGAAATTGCCAAACGCTGCGGGGTTTCAACGACCACTGTTTCTCGGGTGCTGAACAACCATCCATATGTATCAGAAGAAAAGCGCCAGCACATTTTACAGGTGATGAAGGAAATGGAGTATACACCAAGCTCAGCAGCCCGCACCCTTCGGTCACATCAGACAAAAACCATTGCTGTGTCTGTTCCAGCTGTGGACCATCCTTTTTTTGCACAATTGATTAAAGGCATTTCAAAGGAAGCACTGGATCAAGGGTATAAAGCCATCGTGCTCCAAACGTTTTATCAAGAATCAGTAGAACTTGAAGGGCTTCAATTATTAAAAAGAAAAGAAGTAGATGGTGTCATATTGGGGGCGTTAGAAAATAAGTGGGAAACAATCGAGCCATTTTTATCAAACGGCCCGATCGTCATGGCAAATGAGTATCATCAAACAGCAGACATTCCGATTATCGGATATGATGAGCGGGAAGCTGCTTATAAAGCGGTTGACTACTTGATTCAATCAGGGCGTACATCCATTGGATTTTGCTTTGATACAGAAAGCAGTGAAGCGCAAAAACAAAGAAAGCAAGGCTATCTTGATGCGCTTTCTGATCACGGTTTGCCGCTTAAAGAAGATTGGCTGTTCGGCGAGGCTTTTACCATTGAGGACGGCTTTCGTTTAATGGACTTAATCCACAGGATGCCGGATGCGCCGGATGCGATTTTCACCGGCAATGATCAAGTGGCAGCAGGCCTCATTAAACAAGCCATTTCATATGGATATGACATTCCTAAAGATTTAGCGGTGATCGGTTATGACAATCAAGACATTTGCGAGGTGACAGCTCCAACGATCACGACCATCGACATCCCTATCGTCGAGCTTGGCCAGCAGTCTGTCAAACAAATGATTCAGCTGTTGCAAGATCAAAAACCATTACAACGTGAACATATTCAGCTACCTACTCGGCTTGTCACACGAGAATCTACATAAAAAAAGACTGAGAAATCTCTCAGTCTTCCATTTTTCAATCAATCGATCAACCTATATAAATTGAGCAAGAATAAATGTCCATATACATACGATGCCGAGCAAAATGAAGCTGTACTTCACTGTTTTTTGGAAGAGCTCAGATTCTTTACCTGTTTCTCCAACAGCTGCTGTTGCAATGGCAATGGATTGTGGAGAAATTAATTTCGCCATCACACCACCGGTCGTATTTGCCCCGATTAACAAACCTGCCTGAGAGCCGATTTGAGAAGCGGTGACTGCTTGAAGGTTGCCGAATAAGGCATTGTTACTCACAACAGACCCCGTAATAAACACGCCGATCCAGCCAAGCACTGGGCTGACAAGCGGGAATAAATCGCCTGTTTTAGCAAGCGCTAGTCCGATAGCAGAACTTAGACCTGCAAAGTTCGCCAAGTTGGCAAAGCCCATGACAAAACAAATCGTAAGAACAGGGACCCAAAGCTCTTTGACCGCTGCATTTAAGCAGGCAGCCCCTTCTTTTAATGTAATATGTCTGCTGAACAATCCTGTCAGCATCACCGCAATTAGAATGGCGGTACCTGTTGCACTAATAACATCAATTTTAAAGATCGCATCAATCGGTGTTTCTGTTTGGGCAATTGGTGGTAATTTCACAATTTGCTGATGCAGAAACGGCATTTTCACTAAAATGGTTGTCCAGTTAAGCGGTCCTCCTACAGCAAATAATGCTTTAAAAGCTGGTAGGCTCCATACAGTAATGACGGCAGTTAAAATATAAAACGGAGACCATGCTTTCAGCACCTCAACTCCGCTAAACGTTTGTTTTTGTTCAATGGCCGGTGCGCCTTCTTCACGGTAAATGTGTTTTGGCTGCCATTTTCGAAGAAATAGTGCCAGAATTCCCATACTCGCTAAAGCTGAAATAATATTGGCAAGCTCAGGACCCATCGTGACCATTGTAACAGCCTGCAGAATCGCATAGCTTCCACTCACAACAAGCAAGGCTGGTAGTGTTTCTTTGATTCCCTTAAAGCCGTCTACAATGAGAATCAGCAGAAATGGGATACAGAAAGAAATAAACGGAATGGTGTACACAAGGGTTTGAGACAGCTCAAGCGGCGTCATATTCCCCATTTGTGCTCCAGTAATAACTGGGATACCTACTGCACCAAAAGCGCCAGACGCAGCATTTGCAATCAAGCAGAGCATGGCGGCTTTTAGTGGTTTAAACCCAAGCTCTGTTAAAAGAGCGGCACTAATCGCAATCGGTACACCGAATCCAGCGGCTCCCTCTAAAAATGCGTTAAAACTAAAACCAATTAATAAGAGCTGTAACCGTTGATCTTGAGAAATTCCTGCAATACTAGAACGAATGACATCAAACTTTCCAGACTTCACAGCAATTTTATAGAGCCACACGGCCATGATGACGATATATCCAATCGGCCACAGCCCATTAGATACACCGAGCACCACAGCAGATAATGCTTTTTCAATTGGCATATGAAAGAAGAAAACAGCTGTTACAAAACTGACGATCAAGGTAAAACAAGCGGCTAATACCCCTTTTAACTTAAATACAGTCAATGCAAGTAGGAAAAACAAGATTGGAAGCATGGCCACCAATGCACTGACGAACTCATTACCAAACGGATCATATATTTGCTGCCACATAGTGATTCATCCTTTTCTGCTCAGATAGGTTGCCTTTGATTGATTAAAAATGAGGAGCTAAAATTTCTTTTAACACATTCACACTATGTGCGAATTTTTCTTTTTCTGTGTCGTTCAGTGCGAGCTCCATCACTTCTGTTGCACCATTTCGGTTCACGAGGGCAGGTACACCAATGTAGACATCTTCTGCTCCGTATTCCCCATCTAAATAAGTGCTGACAGTCAAAATACTGTTTTCATTGTGTAAAATGGCTCTAGTAATACGGGCTAAACTCATCGCTACGCCGTAATAAGTCGCTCCTTTTTTCTCAATGATTTGGTAAGCAGCATGACGGACATTCTCCATGATGTCGTCTAAATCTTCTTGTTTGTATTGGTCATTTCTCTTCATTAATTCTGTGATCGGTACACTTCCGATATTCGCATGGCTCCAAACAGCAAGCTCTGTATCTCCATGCTCTCCAATGATGTACGCATGCACATTGTGCGCCGCTGCTTCAAAGTACTCACTAAGCATGTATCTGAATCTTGCCGTATCAAGCGTTGTTCCACTGCCAATCACTCGTTCTTTTGGTAGTCCGCTGAATTTCCAAGTCGCATAAGTCAAAATATCAACTGGGTTCGTAGCAACTAAGAAAATACCATCGAATCCGCTTTTCATCACATTGTCTACAATGCCTTTAAATATATTTAAATTTTTCTCAACAAGATCAAGTCTCGTTTCACCTGGCTTTTGGTTTGCACCAGCGCAGATACATACAATATCAGCATCCTGACAATCCTCATAATCTCCATACCAAGTATTCACAGGATGCGGGGCGAATGCTTTCCCGTGGTTTAAATCCATGACGTCACCCATTGCTTTATCTTGATTCAAATCGATGACTACCAATTCATCTGTGATTGCTTGATTTATTAATGTAAAGGCATAACTGCTGCCGACAAAACCTGCTCCAATAAGTGCTACTTTGTTTACTTTTTCGTTTGTCATTTATCTCATCCTCCTGAGTAAAACTAGGTTGTTTTTCTTATGTGAAGTATTTCACATTCTTATTGTGCAACACTTCACAAACTTTTGCAAGGGGATTGCTCAAAAAAATAATGTAGCCATTTTGTGAACACTCATATTGTGGTTTTAAACCGCTGTCCCCATACATGTTCTCATAAGAAAAAAGCCGCCAAACACTCTTTGGCAGCTTCTCTCTTATTTAATAAGGTCCCCAATTGATCATGACACCGATACAAATAAAGACAAGGCCGATGACGAACCAAATGAGCGCAAGCGGCACCATAAAACGCAGCCATTTCACGTAAGGAATCCCACTTGCAGCCAAGACAGCCATCAACACACCTGAAGTCGGATTCACGCAGTTGACCACCCCTTCACCGAGCATCACTGCTTCTACCGCTACTTGTCTCGTGATACCCATTAAATCAGCAAGCGGCGCAAGAATCGGTATAAAAACAACAGCTTCTCCTGATCCTGATGAAATCAAAAAGTGAAGGAGCGCACTGGCGATATACATGCCGATCGCACCAGCGATTGGACTAAACCCTGTCAGCATACTCGCAAGCCCATTCACCACAGTATCAAGCAGCTTGCCGTTTTCCAAAATGACTGAAATGCAGCGTGCCATGCCAACAATGAGTGCGCCGTATACAAGGCTTTGACAGCCGACAATAAACGTTTTTGCAATATCATTGGCAGCTAATCCCCCAAGCAGTCCAGCAGCAATTGCCATGAAAATGAACACACCAGCCATTTCCTTATCGGTCCAGCCAAGCTGAAGCGCACCATATAAGAACCCCCCAAGCGACAAACCGCACACCGCTAAAATCAGCTTATGTCTACCGGTGAATTCAGGCTTGTCCACAGATTCCGCATCAGCTCCTCCTAGCCCTTTAGCTGGAAACCACTCGTCACCAAGCAGGCTTCCCTTTTCTTTATTTTTCAAGCGTTTTGTATATAAATAGATGTACACAATACTAGATAGGAGAAAACAAAGATAAATGATGACACGCAGACCAATACCAGAAAAAATCGGCAGTTCTGCAATCGTTTGTGATAAACCTAATGGAGATGGAGACAAAATGGTTGCGTTAAAACCTGCATAACAGCCGATGTAAATAACCGCCGCTCCCGCCACTGCATCCCACTTTAAAGAACGTGCCACAATGATTCCAATAGGAATAAAGCCAATGACCGAGTTCACCACAATTCCGGTCGTCCCAAGTACAGAAAACAATCCGCCAACAATACAAATAAACAATAGCTGTTTCGTTTGGAACCGGCTGATGACATTGTGAATCATCCCGTTAATGGCACCTGTCTTTTCCAGAATCGCAATGGTTCCGCCAGTAAAAAGAATCAGAAAAATAATAGAGGATGAACCAACCATCCCTTCTTGAATCGCTGTAAAAAAACCAACCGGACTAACTGGTGATTGATCTATACGGTGATAACTGCCAGGAACCGCTGTTGTGATTTCTCCTGACGTTTTCCGATCAAATTCACCGGCTGGTACAAAATACGTTGCGATCGTACAAATTAAAGCAATCATAAATAAGAGTACATACGCATCCGGCATCTGAAGTTTTCTTTTTTGTTTCTCAGGTGCTGATACTGTTGTTGTTTTCATCTGTCAAAACCCCTTTGTCCCGATCGGAATTTCACTTAATTTTCTGAATAATCAAATGATGTGTTATATTATAAACACTGATGATATTTAAGATCAATATTATTTCACTAAAAGAATGTTTTGGCAGATTATCTGTCAGCAAGGAGGCTTCTCATGACAACTTTGACAAACGAGATGAAACAAACCGTGACAGACATCTTTGAACATCTGCACGCTCATCCAGAAATCAGCTGGGAAGAGACAAATACGACAGCTTATATTGAAGCTCTATTAAAGAAATTAGGCTGTAAAACGAGAACATTTGAAGACTGTACAGGGGTAATTGGTGAAATTGGGGAAGGCGCACCAGTGGTTGCTGTGAGAGCCGATATTGACGCATTGTGGCAGGAAGTAGATGGCGTATTTCAAGCCAACCATTCATGCGGACACGATGCTCATATGACGATGGCACTTGGGACATTCATGGCATTGAAAGAAAAAGAACTTCCAAGTGGCACGATCCGATTCATTTTTCAGCCTGCCGAAGAAAGAGGCGGCGGCGCTTTAAAGATGATCGAAAAAGGTGTGTTAGCTGACGTCGATTATTTATACGGGGTGCATGTGCGCCCAATTCAAGAAACCTTAAACGGACGCTGCGCTCCTGCCATTTTGCACGGATCAAGTAATCATTACGTCGGGACCATTCTAGGGGAGGAAGCTCACGGTGCACGCCCGCACCTTGGGGTCAACGTCATCGAAGTTGCATCTACGCTTGTGCAGAGACTGGCGCATATCCATGTCGATCCACGAGTCGCCCATTCTGTGAAAATGACCAATTTAAATGCAGGCGGCGGCAGCTCAAACATCATACCTGGCAAGGCCTCTTTTACACTCGACGTTCGGGCACAGACAAACGAAGTGATGGATGAATTAGAAAAGGAAATTGAAAGAGCATGCCATTCTGTAGCAGATGCTTTTGGCGCCTCTATCACACTTTCAACTGATCATCGTCTTCCAGCTGCGACATTAAATGAAGAAGCTGTGGAGATCATGTCACATGCCATAGAGCAAGTGCTAGGCAAAGAACAGCTCGATCCACCGATCGTGACGACAGGCGGAGAGGACTTTCATTTTTATGCAGCAAAGGTTCCTCATATTAAATCGACGATGCTCGGTTTAGGCTGTGATTTAAAACCTGGGCTTCATCACCCTTATATGACATTCGATCGCTCTGCGATTTTTACCGGCATTGAGATTTTGACGGAAGCTGTATACGAAACACTTCAACAGCATTCATCGTAAAATAAAAAAACCACCCGTCTTTCCTGAAGAGGGTGGTCTCCTTTATTTTACGCATTCACATCTGTCATCGCCGGGACATTGATTTCTTTCACACAGGACACCCTGGATAGATGAATAACACATCTCGCCAGCTCGACAATATCTTGTACAGGTATTCTCGTTTCATCATACAGAGCAATGGCTTTTTCAGCGCCATCTTCGTACGGAACTTCTGCTGCCAGCTCCCCTGGATTGATACAGGTAACGGATATTTTATCTTTCCTTACGTGCTCTCTTAGTGCGTTCACAATACCACGAAGCCCAAATTTAGAAGCAACAAAAGAAACCTGAGACAAATTCGTATGGTCAAGTCCCGCAGTAGAACCAATGACGATGATCTTTCCATTCTCAGATGTCCTTACGTGCGGAAGCAGAGCTTGGATGTAGGTAATCGTTGAGGTAACGTTCACATTGATTAAATGAGCGATATCCTCCGGTTGATCAAGATCGAAAGAATAATCATCTTCAAAGCCGCGTTTCTCCCATAAACCTACGTTATAAATAAGTACATCAATTGTCTGATTCTTCAATGCTTCGAGCATAAAAGGGATATGGGTTTGGCTTGATAAATCGATCTTCAGCCAAATTCTACGCACCCCATCGTCTATGTTCAAACTGCTTGGTTCACTTCGTGACACAATCCATACTGTATCTCCACTTGAAGGAAGACCTTTTACAAAGGCATCCCCTAATCCTTGACTCGCACCAAATATGATATAGTTTTTACTCATGCTTCCTCCTTCATGGCTCACTTACGAGCTTCCATCCATACACCCATTCATCTGTAAGCGTTTTATACCTATATCATACAGTGTCTTATACATGCCTGCCCCTTTTATGCTCATCTTCACTTTCTAAATGGCCTAGCTTCCTTATTTCCTTTAATTCCGCTGGTAACGCACGCTCTTCTATAAAGCTTTTGATCATGTCGACAAAAAGTTCTTTCTTTTCAAAAGTAAACGTATGTCCAATGTCAGGAACGATGAACCCGGCTGCATTCGGGTGTGCATTCGTGATTTTTTCTGCTGACCTAGTCATAATGCCCTTTTCCTTTTCTCCCACTGTCACAAGAATCCGTGCCTTTGCTTGTTGAAACGTGTCAGGGAGCTTGTAATGAAGATTTTCTTGAAACATCGTAAGCAGCGTCTTCTTCTGCAATTGTTTGGAATCCGCTGCATAATGATCCAGTACATCGTTTGGAAGTCCCATCTTTTCTGCTTGCAGCTGGATGAACCAATCTTTCTTTAATAACGGATATGTAAGAGGTAAAATGGGCCTTACCATCAAATAGAGCCATGGTAATGGCAACACAAGGGCGCTATTGATGATGGCGATGTCTGCGATGTCTGGCTCTCTCGATAACACATCAACGGCTACCTGTGCACCTAGAGAGAAGCCAATTAGAATGACTGTACGGCCATGTGCATGCTCCTTTATCCATGAAATGATTTCATAAGCACTTTCTCGCATGGAAAACGACGTTTCATTTGCTCTTGTCCCGTGACCAATAAAATCAGGGGTATAGCATTCATACGTTTCCTTGAATATTTCCATATGCTCCTGCCACATCCAGCTGCTTACGCCTCCACCGTGCAGGAAAATCATCATTGGTTTTTCCACCATCGACAACTCATCCACCATCCTTATATATAAGAAAAAGCAGTCGCTTTTTGAGCAGACTGCTTTTTCCATATGCTCCCTTCTATTATAAGGGAACTGTTATACAATTGGCTATTTTTTCAAATCTTCGATCGAGTTGACGTTTTTCATATAAGTCGGAACAACGAGACCCATGCGAAGACCCTTCATACTTGTACCGAGATCATCATATTTTCCTTTAAACTTCGCTGCATACGTTTTATGCGTATTTGGAAGCCATGCAGATAATGATGCATCAGCACTTCCGGTTGCAATTGCTGTCCACATTGGGCCCGCTTCAACCTGAGTCAAGGTCACTTTAAAGCCAAGTTCACGCAATACCTCTGCGGCCACATTGGTACTTGCAATCTCACTATCCCACGCAACGTAGGCAAGATTGATTTTGTCACCGTTTGACTTTTTCACGCCTTTTGTCCATTTCGCTACTTGATCTTTATGCTTTTTCACATATTTAACTGCAGCATCCTTTGGTTTGACGCCATCCTGAATATCAAGCATCACTTCACCCATATCATCTTGAGACCATTTAAACTGACTGAGCATTTTGGCTGCTTCCGGCTGATCCTTCGCAAATCCTTTACGAGAAATGGTGTGAATTTCTTCTTCGTCACCATATGATTTTTTCGGATCATCTAAATATTTCAAATCGTAGCGGGAAAACATCCAGTGAGGATTCCAGCCAGTGATGATAATCGGTTTTTTACGGTCATACGATTTCTTCAATGTCGCTGTCATCGCTGCACTTGAGGCAGATACAACCGTCCAATCCTCTAAACCGTAATCCTTTTTCGCTTGATCGGTTAAGGCCATAATACCTGAACCCGGATCAATCCCGATAATCGTTTTATTGACCTGCTGTGCTGCACTTGCATTTGAATCTGATTGTGCACCACAAGCCGCTAGTAAAAAGACGAGCAGGGCGGTCATCCCAATGTAGAGAGACTTTTTCCACATTAAGCATTCCCCCTGGTTTTTTTCGTTTTAATGTTTTGTGTAATACGATCCAGTGTGATCGCTACAATAACAATGGCAATACCAGCTTCAAAACCAATCCCTGTTTTCAGCTGCGTTACTGCACTATATACTTCCGAACCAAGTCCTGGTGCACCAACCATTGCCGCAATGACGACCATGGATAGAGCAAGCATGATACTTTGGTTAATCCCAGCTAAGATGGTTTTTGTAGCAAGTGGAAGCTGAACTTTGAACAAACGCTGGAATGTCGTTGAACCAAAAGCTTCTGTTGCTTCAATTAAATCAGATGGTACTTGTTTAATCCCGAGAATGGTCATACGAATCGTTGGCGGCATAGAGAAAATAACCGATGCCACAACGCCAGGTACTACTCCGATGTTAAAGAAGAAGATTGCTGGTAAAAGATAAACGAATGCAGGCATTGTCTGCATTAAGTCTAAAATAGGTGTGACAATTTTACGCACTGTTTCCTTCTGTGATGCCCAAATACCGATCGGAACCCCGATCACGATAGAAATGACCACAGCTGTCAGAACGAGCGCAAGTGTTTGCAGCATTGGCTGCCAGTAGCCTAAATAGTCGATCAGTAAGAATCCAATAAGTGTGAAAAGAGCAACTCCTCTTGTACTGATCCACCAAGCAATGCCGGCAAAGATAAGCGTTAAAATAATGGATGGAATGACGCCAAGTGCAGCTACAATACCATTTACTGTTCCAGCTAATCCATTTGTGATGCCATCAAAGAAACCACCAAAGGTTAATGTTAACCAGTCAACAAATTGATCGATATAATCCGCGAACGGAATTCTAGGTAAATCACTCATACTAAACATCTTATTCTACCTCCTGTGCAGAAGGCTCTTGTGCTTTAATTTCCTCTAGCTTGTTAGAAGACATGTTGATATATTCATCATTACCTGATAATGCACCAATCAATGCACCTCTGACCACAATACCCTTCATTCTGTTTTTCTCATCTACAACGGCAATTGGAATGTTCGCATCAGACACCGCGTCAAAGATCTCTGTTAAATACGTTGATTCCAATACTGTCGTAAATTCTTTATCAAGAACAGTTTCTAGCGACGCACCCGTTTCTGCCGCTTTTTTCGCTGCTTGTGCAGAAATAACACCTAATAAATGCTTTTTCTTATCTACTGCATAGATAGACGAAATACCAAGGTTCTTCATGAGCGTGAGCGCAACACGTGCCCCTTTATCAATCTGAACTGTTTCTGCACGTTTCATAATATGACCAGCGGTTAATACTTTAGAAAGGTCTACATCTTCAACGAAACGTTCAACATACTCGTTCGATGGGTTCATCAGAATTTCTTCTGGTGTTCCGATTTGAACGATATTCCCGTCTTTCATGAGGACAATGCGGTCGCCAATACGAAGCGCTTCATCTAAATCATGCGTGATGAAAATAATTGTTTTTCCTACAGACGTATGAAGCTCAAGCAATTCATCCTGCATGTCTTTACGAATTAATGGATCTAGTGCGCTGAATGCTTCATCCATTAACAAAATATCAGGGTCATTAGCTAGTGCACGTGCCAATCCAACACGCTGCTGCATACCGCCACTTAATTGATTTGGGTACTGCTCTTCAAAACCTTCAAGTCCAACAAGCTTTAAAGATTCAAGCGCTTTAGAGCGGCGCTGTTCTTTCTCTACACCTTGCAATTCAAGCCCGTATTCTGTATTCTCCAGAATGGTACGATGCGGGAACAATGCGAAGTTTTGGAAGACCATGCTGATCTTTTTCCGTCTAACTTCACGCAATTGATCCTTTGACATATTTGTTATCATATCCCCATCAATATAAATTTCGCCGGAGGTTGGTTCGATTAACCTATTTAGCAGCCGCACAAGTGTGGACTTTCCGCTCCCTGATAGCCCCATGATGACAAATATCTCGCCGTCATACACATCAAAATTTGCTCGATTGACACCAACTGTTGCGCCGGTCTCTTTTAGGATTTCTCTTTTTGTCTTCCCTTTTTCAAGCATTTGAGATGCTTTTTTAGCATTTTTACCGAAAATTTTAGATACATTATTTATCTTGATTTTGATCTTTCTCTCTTCAGAATTCATTTTTTCCCTCCAAATTAGCATCTTTATAACCGTAACATAAGCGTTATGATGCGAACAATCTTTAGAATTCGCTTATTTCCGTACAATATGTATGAATTCCATATAGAGGTCTGGTGATTACAGTTTATACGCCGTATTACTCGTAAATCCTATAGAATGCTTCATAAACTACATATTTTACGGGGTATTTTCTCTCACCAGACAATATTTTACTGGAAATTCCTTATTGTGCTAAAAAATAAGTCGAATCCTTGTGATAGCGGACTTTTTCTTTCATGGGTGAACCATGCCCCTGAACAGGATTTACCCGAAAAAGGTCACATAAAAACCTTTTTCCTCAAATTTTAATCAAATTCATGAAAAAACTGCCTGCAACTTTAGTTACAGACAGCCTGTTTTTTTAGGACTCTAGGGCAGCTTTCTTAATATTATCTTGAAGTTCAAGCATACGTTTTGTTCCGTCCTCACGTAATCGTTTGTTTTCTTCTTCAATCTGCTTCGTCTCTTTCATCCCTTGTACAATCGTATTGAAGGATGATTCGATCGTTTCAATGTCGATGCTTGGACGACCTGATAATTTAGCAATCTCAACACTTTGACTTGAGATATTTTCAGCATTTCGTTTCAGCATTTCATTCGTTCTTCTGTCCAGTTCACTCATGGAATCAGCCACAAGCTTTTGTCTCTTCGCTGTTACCGCTTGAATGATTCCATTTTTGAAAATTGGAATCGTAATGATGAAGGCAGAGTTAATTTTCCCGATTAATTTCGTATTACCACGCTGCAGCAAACGGATTTGCGGTGCCGTTTGAAGTGCCACCATCCGTGCCATATCAAGATCATATACACGCTCTTCAAGCGCTTGAATCCCATTACGAAGCGTATCCAGCTCCATTTGTGCCAGCTGGTTTCCCCCCGCCGCTTTTTCTTCATAAGAAGGGACCAATTGTTTTAATTCTTCGATCTTCATTTGCCCTGCGACGACATACTTTTCAAGCTCCATATAGTATTGAATGTTATGCTCATACATTTCTTCAAGCGTAACCGTCGATTTGGTCATTTCATCTTTGTATTTACTGATTTCCACATTGATTTTTTCAATTTCTGCACCGAGCGTTTGATATTTGCTGAATATCTTTTCGATCATGCTGCCGCCGCGTTTAAAGATTTTTGACAACAAACCGCCCTTCGGCTCGTCAAAATCATTTTTATCAAAACGATCCATAATCTTTCCAAGCTGTGTAAGCATCGTTCCTGAGTCTGTGACACTTGTTGAACGCATCATAGAGAGGATACGGTCAGAAAACTTAGAGATTTCGACAGCCGGCTGTTTCCCGTATTCAAGCAGTTCAAGCTGATTTTTGGCATCAATCTGTCTCGCAATGTTTTGGACTTCTGGTTCATTGCGCAGCTGAACGCGAATATCGTCTGCCTTTTCAATCGTGATTTCCTCTTTATCAATTGAAATGATGTCATTTCCGTTTGTATTTGTCATAAGCTTTGATCTCCTTATCGGTTTTTAATGGATTGAAATAACTTTCTCACAATGGACGGCTCTTTAAACTCTTGGTTCATGACCATTTCATCAAGCCAATGTGTATCAAATAATTGATCGTCTATATACCGCTCTATACACTGATAGCCGGCGGGATGATAGACGAAGAGATCCACACCCATTTCATTTAGGAAAATCAGGGCAGCCGCATCAGAACGAGTCAGCTCACCATTATATTCCGTATGGTATAAAATCACTTTCGGTACAGTCTGGGCATAATCAAAGGTTTGAATGAGTTCAATTACATCTTGGTTCATATGCAAAAGCTGCTTGAATAAATAAATACGCACATCTAATTCGGTCTCATGGCCTTCTTTTAACAGCTTCGGATGCTGACAAATGCGAGAAATGGCCTCTGCGATCGCACGCTGCGTGCCCTCATATAAATGCGAGAACTGCCACACATTGCTTTTCATTAACAAATCAGGGTCAACCTCTCCTGCTTTAGAGAGTGCATGCTGATAATGAAATTGATAATTCGAAGACACTTCTTGTGTGAAAGGGAAATGACGGATCGTTTTCGTTTCTTTCCCCTCCATTAGCGTATGGATACGGTCCCAATATTCTCGCTTGTCTCTCGTCACCCCCATCATCTTCGCAAAAAGATTCGGAATCTGTATGGTGTCACGGTCTGCTTTGAAATTCGGGCGGATAAACGACCGTTCCTTCGCAATTAAAAACAGCTCATCATACGTTGTCTTTAGCGTAATAGAATGAGGGGTATGATCTCTGAATTGCCATGGCTTATACAGCATGGAATCTTCTGTGTGAAGTACCTCTTCAAGCTCTCTTGTCGAACGGTACGCCACCGTTGATTTCCTCTCAGGCTTTTCAGTAGGGAACGGTTCAAGCTTTGACGTCCCTGGATACTGATCAATAAAAGTCAGCTTTTCTTCTGGATCTAATTCACGAAATTGATCCTTGCCTTCTGGATGAAACAGCACCACATCACAGCCAATCAGCATGACATAGTAAAGAAAATAAAGCTGACTTTTATTCGCCTCTCCATACCAAATGACAGCTGGCATTTTTTCTTCCATATTGCCTTCCTTCAGCCATGGTCCTAGATGATTATTTGAAAACTTCACTACATCTAGCAGCACACGGCGGAAATCAGGATGCTGGAATCCCCCTTCATGCAACTGCTTGAAATGTTCAAACACCTGAATTAACGAAAGACGAATATGCCGGTTCATCACTGGGTTTGGATGACGCACAATGAGCTGTTCACCGTCTAAGAAAGCCACAAATCGATTCACGGACAATCCCTTTTCTTCCTGATTGATCATATGAATCCGCTGGAGCGCTTGAAAGTGCTCCGGCTCAATATGCCGGTTGAGGGTTTCACTTAAAATATGCATGCCGTCAGTTTCGTATAATTCATGTAAATAAATAAAATAATCGGTTGCATCATGCGGAGTTCCAAGGACACGGGCGGCGAGACGCGGCAAGGATAAGGTGTGCTCGTCCTTGACGTAGCCGTCTCGTTCAGGGAGCGGCTTTTTCAGCAGGTTTTTCCAGGCTTCCTGTTTCGCCCGTGTCTGGGTTACGTTGATTTCTTTATAACTCACGCCGCTCCTTCCTTTCTCCTATATTTTCTCGAAAGCTACTACTATCATATCATTCAGCCTTCTACTTCTGCTATCGAATCGAAGGCTTTTTTGCTGTGTTCATCTTCTTTGCGACAGAAGCGGCGATTTCGTCTGCCGCCGCCATGCCAGAGGCTGTCGTCGGTTCAAACGATAGATCAACATCTAAGACTTCCCCATGACTCGGAGCGAAGCCTTTATCCGCTTGAAGTATGAGATCAGCATCTAACAAGGAGTCGCCCGCACCATATACATATTCAAGGTGTAACCTTTCTTTTAGAAAAGCAACAGCAGCCCACTTATTGAGCGGCTTTGGAATAAAATACAGCTTTCGGCCCTGAAGGGAAACTTGCCAGCCTCTCTCCTCACCCCACAGCCTTAATTCAGCAAGCGGAATATGAGAAAGAAACTCGTCTTTCATAATCAAATAAAGAAATCTTCCCTCAGCTGTTCGAGTACGTTTCACCCAAGCGGCAACCGGAAGTTCAGAGATCGCCCGCAGCATATCTCTCACCGGCATACACTCTTGCAGTCTCTCATCTACAATCGCCTGCCACTCCTCAAGCGGCTTACCATGATGAAGGATACAGCCGCCGTTTGTCGTGACGGCATACTCTGGTTTGATCTCTTGCTGAAAGAGAGTGATTCGTTCAAATTGTGCTGTCGTTCTTGTCGTCACTGGGATAAACCAGCCTGCTTGATGAATTGCCTGCAAGGATGCTTTCGTTTCAATAGACATGTAGGAAAGCGGCCGGTCGTCCAGCACCTCAATTAATTCGTATGCTCCCTTGTATGCATACTGCTCCAGCATTCGATGTGAGTATATCAGTGTCCGGTCTAAATCACTGGCAAATGCGATATTCTTCATGACGATTGCTCCAACGGGCGGATGAGCCCGCAGCATGTGTAGGACATGTTGGCATATTCAATGACGGGCACGCCTCTGTCCTCTGCGAGTAGTAAAATGTGCTTGAGCTTCTCCCGAGATCCAGGCTGAATGAGTATTTTCCAAGGGACTCTTCTGAGCAGCACACGGGTCGTCTCACCGACGCCCGGCTTAATCAAATGTGTATTGTCAATTTGGAACTCCTGACCAATCGCTTCAATGGAGGTCATCCCTCGCCAGTCAGGAGGCGTTCCTTTTGCGAGCAGGGTCTCTGCTTTCTCTTTTACATTTGCATTAAGTTCAGAAAACGCTTCTTCAATTGTATTGACATACAAATTAGAGACATCCTCATCAATGAGCTCTTCATAATACTTGGCCCCATGGAAATCATCGGCATGGATCCAGCGGTTGTTTAGCACCGTTCGACTAACTAGGCCAGAGACCGTTGAATTCAAGCAGGCACTTGGAATGAGGAAATCCTCTCTCGTTCCGTAAACACTCGTACAATAACCAGGATCAGCAAGCACAGCTAGCTCACTCGAAAGACGAATTCCATATTTCTGTTCAAAATCGAGCACCGCTTTTTGAAGCTCTTTGGAAATAGCACCCTTTCCGGTCCAGCCGTCAATAAAGGCAATCTCAAAACCTGGATGTTCTTTGAGTATATAATGCAGCGCATTTTCATCTATTCCACGATCACGAATAATAGAGATGCTATAATGCGGCAAATCGAGACCATATGTCTTTCTGATATACCGTTTAATGAGCACCCCGATTGGTGTCCCAGCCCGTGCCAAGCTGCACAGAACGGTTTGAAATCCTCGCTTTTTCACAATTTGTTCTGCGACAATCGCTACGGCTTCCGCTACCTTTTGCTTACTTTCTTCAAGAGATTGATAGAATAAGTCCATATAAGATGCCGTCGGCTTATATTCAATTGGCAGCATTTCTGAGTAATGGGCACCGCTTTGAATAGAGCGCTCCCGCTCTTCTGTACTTTTCTCCATCTCAATCGATGATAAATCCTTGAGTAAGAAGGTTACGTCCTGCTCTGGATAGCTTCCCATCTTTGTATACACGTTAGCCATTCACCTTCACCTCATCTGATAAAGTCACAATATGCACATGCTTCACATGCCGCTCGGCAAATAAGTGGATCAGCGGCATCAAAGCTTCTTGAGACACCTTTTTCTCAAAAAACAAAAAGACATCATCGTACTGATCTTTAGGGATATTGTACACGTAGTGCTGAATGCGAGCATCCTCTGGACTCAAAAATGCGAATCCGTTTTGAACAGCGTACCCTTCCTTTTCAACCGGATGAATCGGACTTCTTGTCGTCGAATGAAAAAGGACACCTTCGCCCATATGAGCTGCAAGTCTCATCGGCACATACATCAATTCTCCTGTTCCTAAGCAGAGTGTCTGTTTTCCTTTTCGTTCTCGCTGAAGCTTCAGCCCAGCCTCAGTAGCTGCTTGATCAATGGCGTCCGTGTCCACTGCGCTTAAACCGAAACGACCTGTTTCATGGATATACGGCGAATGCCCCGCCGGATTGACTGCATGGGAAAGTGAATATGGCACTTGCTTAAAGAAGGATTGAAGAGAATGAAAAGAGAGTTCAGGTCTTTTCTCTTGCGCAGCAATTTCATACGAATAAGCAGGCTCATCCAGCGTTGTCCCCCGAAACATCATCTGCCCTTTTAATAAAGATAATGATGTGATATTTACCCCTAGCTCCTCTTGAAGCTGAAGCATCGCTTCCTCGTGCTCCTCTGTTCTCCAATCTAAAATGGATAGAATCGTATAAGAGGATCTAGGGTGCTTTGCGTGCAGATCCCGAATGATATTCATATTTGTCCGGCCTGTCGTGACCTCATCATCTACTAGCACAATCGGGCGATCCGTCCGAAGTAAGGCGTCGTCTGCGTAGCAAAGCTGATCTGTCGCATGAGAATGTTCCTCTTCAAATACGAGTGAAGGATCAAGATCCAACAGCTGTTCACGTGTCGTATGAATGTAAGATGCTCCTTCTATGACGTCATACACACCATGACCAAGCGCAGTTGCCGTTTCAGCAAAGCCGATCACAATCGGCTCGTTTACCGCCGAAAGCTTCTCTTTTTTGAGCGCAGCATAGGCTTCAGTTAACTTAACATGATCATTCGTTTTTAGTGCTTCTACTACATCGTCTTGATGCGGGGGCGTCTTGCCTGTTTGTTCTTTTGCATAAGCCATTGCCAAAAGACCTGAGACGAGGAGTGGTTTCAACGGGTGAACAGGCATATGTTTCCCGAGCACCTTGCTAACAAATAAAAAGGCTCTCTTTTTGTTCACCCGTGCCGCCATGTCAAAAAGATGTTCTTTTTCAAGCTGAAGCGTACCCTCTTTGAGGTTAAGCTCCACCTCCATATGTTCCAAGATGTTCAGCGTATGTGGCTTCTGCTTCTGTGAGTATGTCGATATAGCTTCTATTTTCATGAAACACCCCGTAAATGTCTGACTTCATTAAAATGTTTTCCGCCCAGCGATAGTGCGGCTTCGTTTCGTTCATTTTATTGGAGAAGGTACTCTTCATCACGCCGACTGTACCATCTGCATGCTCTAAAATACTTAATGCATCCATGTACTCTTCCTTTGTGACAACGTACATGCTTTGAACTGGCTTGAGATGTGTTGGATGGATGACTGTCTTGCCATGAATACCGTTTACCACATCCAGCTTTGTCTCTTTGAGCAGACCTTGCATATGATCGAGTTCAGATGAGGAAGGTTCACCGCTCTTAGAAATTGCACGGATGAATGGATTTTGTTCTTTTCGTGCCGGTCCAAAATGCTCCCATACAGCACCTGATATCACAAATGAACGACCAAAATAATTGATGATATCTGTAATCAACTCAGAAATGACTCTGATCTCATAAATGGTGGTCTCGCGATCACGGCGAATGCCGTATAATCCACACAGATCCGTTGCTCCAATGCGAATATTCAAAATATATTCCTCATCATTCAGCATGATCTGCTTTAATTCAGACAACACCTGATATCTCGTTTCTTTTTCTAATAAATCTGGTGTTTCTAAAATGGGCATTCCGTATAGTGTTTTCTGAGTTTGTGCTGAAGCCTGTTTCAAACTGTCCACATATTCCTTTGCATTGTGAACGGAGCACTTTGGAAACACAAAACCAGTCAGTAAATGAAGAGAGGGACCGAGCAAATCTGCCATTTTGAGCAGTTGTTTGGGCGAACGAACTCGAATAAATAAAAGCGGCAAATGCTCAGCTATTTCTGGAGAGTGATGAATTGTCTCAGAAAGGCAGGTCAATTGTGCCACTATATTCTGTTCAGCCATGTCCACTTCCTGATCACCAATGGCATCCTCCAAGCAAAACACAACAGAGCAAAGCGCTTCATATTTCTGCGAAAGCAGCATGTCTGCTACATCCTGTCTTGTCGCAGGCATATACAAAGTAGCACCTAATGCATGCGCAAGTACATGCCTTGGCGTCGATGAATGAACTGCCGCCGGCCGCTTTAAAAAAATATCGTGCTGCCTCGTCTCTGATAAAAAACGAAAATATCGCATGCAGTGCCACCTCCTGTTGTAATGACTTGATGATTCAAAAAAGGATGGAGCCGCTAGTCAACTCCATTCCTTTTTGATCGTCCTATTCTTCTTTTGAAGCCGCAGCTTCGTTTGTTACACCTTGATGCTTCTTCTTATTGATTTTATGAACAATAAACGTTCCGATAAACGCTAGGATAATAATCGCAAAGAATGCAAGATGAGGGATTTCAATATGAGCAGCACTTAAGCCCATTTTGATGGCAATAATTCCAATGAGAATAAATGCCGTATTCTCAAGCTCTGGTATACGGTCGATAAGCACAAGGAATAATTGTGCCACTGTACGCATCATGAGAATTCCAAGCATTCCACCTAAAAGAAGAATCCATACTTCCTCAGATACAGCGAATGCAGCAAGAATACTATCTACCGAGAAGGCAAGGTCCATAATTTCTACAGAAATAACAGTTGCCCAGAAGACGCCAAATACACGAATCATCCAGCCTTCTTTTTTCAATTCCTTCGCTTCGTCATCTCCGTCACCTAACCAGAAGTGCTTAATGACCAGCCAAGCTAAGTATGCAGCGCCTAGAACCTTAATCCACCAAAACTTAATAAGCAACATCCCTACGCCAATGAATAGAAAACGGAAGAAATAAGCGCCAATTAATCCGTAGGTTAATGCCTTTTTACGCTGCTTTTCAGGTAAATGTTTCACCATAACAGCTAATACAAGTGCGTTATCCGCTGACAACAAACCTTCAAGCACGACAAGGGTCCCAATAAGCCCCCAAGAGACAGGGTCTGTTAATACCTCTGCCCACATATGCCAATCAAAAAACGAGGCATACGTGTCCAACATATGTTTCAAAATGTCCAACTGGTTTTCCTCCTATAAGTGTAGAAGCATCAGCAGGCTTTCGCCTGCTGTTATTCTTGATCGCTGTTTCTTTCTCACTTTGGAAAATACCCTCATATGAGTCATTGGCAGCGCCTCTTGAATGAAGTTGTTTCTTCTCTTTACACTTCTAACCCATAATTTTGACAAAGAGCAGCAAGTCCGCCAGAGAATCCGCTTCCGATTGCGTTAAACTTCCAATCGCTGCCGTGTCTGTATAGTTCGCATACGACGACAGCTGTTTCAATTGAGAAGTCCTCCCCTAAATCAAAACGAATCAATTCTTCCCCGCCCTCTTCATTTACAACACGAACAAATGCATTAGAGACTTGTCCAAAATTCTGGCTGCGTGCCTCTGCATCATGAATCGTCACTGTAATTCCGATACGATCAATGTTAGCAGGAATTTTCGAGAAATCAACGAGAATTTGCTCGTCATCTCCATCTCCTTCACCCGTACGGTTATCACCGGTATGAGTGACACTGCCGCTTGGATGCTGCAGATTATTATAGAACACGAAGTCTGTGTCTTGCTGACAACGATTGTTTGCATCTACTAAGAAAGCCGAAGCGTCCAAATCAAATTCGGCTCCGCCTGAATATTTATTCGTATCCCAGCCAAGTCCGATCATCACTTTTGTCAGCCCTGGATTGGTTTTCGTTAAATCGACACGTTGTCCTTTTGAAAGCTGAATCGCCATATTCGTATCTCTCCTATCTTCTGAAAATATGAAAACGGGCGTTACCCGATATCTAAGCCGAAGTCTGTTGCAATGCGGGCAAGTCCGCCTTGATAGCCTGATCCAACAGCTGAGAATTTCCACTCTCCGCCATGACGGTATAATTCACCTACAATAATCGCTGTTTCAATTGAAAAGTCTTCTGCCAAATCATAGCGAATGAGCTCTTCATTTGATGACGCATTTAAAATACGGACGTAAGCGTTAGACACCTGTCCAAAGTTTTGGCTGCGTGCTTCTGCATCATGGATTGTAATGACGAAGGAGATTTTCTCAATACTTGCTGGTACAGTTGAAAGATCAACATTGACCTGCTCGTCATCTCCGTCTCCTTCACCTGTACGGTTATCGCCTGTATGTACGATACTTCCGCCACCGCCAGTTGTTTGATTGTAGAAGACAAAGTCAGATGGAGAGTTTGCTTTCCCTGCTGCATCTAAAAGGAATACGCTTGCGTCTAGATCAAAGTCATGTCCGCCATCATACTTGTTTACATCCCAGCCAAGACCTACGACTACTTTTGTTAAACCTGGATTCGTTTTTGTTAAATCAATTTTTTGACCTTTCGCTAAAGAAATTCCCACTAGGAACCTCTCCCTTCTAAATTAAATGTAGTTTCTCGTAATATCGGCAAGCTTCGCATCGTTTGTACCATTTCCTACAGCTGCAAACTTCCACTCATTCTCGTGGCGATAAAGCTCTCCAACGATTAATGATGTTTTACCTGCATATTCATCTTTCAAATTATATTTCACTAATTCTTGATTGTTTGAACGGTCAACAATTCGGATGTAAGCATTTTGAATCATACCAAAGTGTTGGTTTCTTCTAAGTGCATCATAAATGTTCACAACGAACACCAATTTATTCACATTGCCTGGTACCTTGCTTAAGTTGACGAGGACTTGTTCATCATCTCCGTCTCCTTCACCTGTCAGGTTGTCACCTGTGTGCTCAACACTGCCGCATTTGCTTTTCAAGTTACCAAAGTAAATCAAATCTTTATTTTCAACAAACTTATCATTTTTCAGCATCAGCACTGAAGCGTCACAATCAATATCAGCGCCGCCTCCGCCGCCAAACAGCTTTCCAAGAAAACCGCCACCTTGTGACACAGGGTCCCAGCCAAGTCCAACTAGAATATTGGTTAGTCCTGCTTTTCCTTTTGTTAAATCAATACGTTGACCTTTTTCTAATGTAATCGCCAAATCAATCACTCCTCCAGCATAATAAAAATCTATTTATTAAGCGATGGACCCTATTAAAATCATCATACATGAAAATTCGACAAAATTCATGAAATGACATTGGAGCCTCTTACTCTTTTTTCTATTTACTAGTATATACGATCTATGTATAAAAGAGGTTTCAATATGATGATATTTTTTTAAAGAAAGATCCATGGCAAAAATGATTCATGTCGTAAAAGAAGTGTTTCATGTGAAACATTGTCGAATGTTCCCGTTACACAGCCTCTCGCTTAAAAACAGGGCGCGCATCCACTTCATATGTTGATATAGAAAATTCATGTACATAGCTGTGATAAACCCTTTCATTTCCTTCCGTTCATGACTTTCTTTATACTTATGAATAGAATTCAACGTATTGATGAAAGGGTGTTGATGATGCCATCACTTCATATATTAGATCAAGTCGCCATCCCTAAAGGCCAGTCCGCACAAGAAACATTGGTTCATACGACAGAGCTGGCCAAGCTTGCGGAAACACTAGGGTATGAGCGGTATTGGTTTGCTGAACACCACAGCACGAGAGGACTCGCGAGTACAGCGCCTGAAATATTAATGGCACATATTGCTTCACACACATCGACATTGCGCACAGGCTCTGGGGGGATTTTACTCCCGCAGTACAGCCCTTTTAAAGTAGCAGAAGTCACCCGCCAGCTTGAAGCCCTTTACCCTGGGCGGATTGAGATCGGGGTTGGTAAATCCCCAGGCGGAATTGAACGGACGAGACTCGCTTTGACAGACGGCGTGAAGAAAGAACTGTCTCAATTTGACCGCCAGTTGGAGGACCTTCTTTTTTACTTATCTGACAGCCTGCCTTCTGGTCATCGGCATGCAGGAGTGAAAGCGGCTCCGCTCATTGATTCTTATCCGCCAGTCTGGCTGCTTGGACTCGGGGAAAACAGTGCCATCCAGGCGGCATCACTTGGAATCAACTATATTTTCGGACATTTTATTCATCCTGCACGAGGCCGGCAAGCTTTTGAAGCGTATCGGTCACACTTTTCTCCATCCGTTTTCTCACGTCAGCCTCAGTCTATGTTTGCTGTCTTTGTGATCTGCGCAGACACAGACGAGGAAGCAAGCCGCATTGCCACCAGTACAGACTTATGGCTACTTCGGGTTGAAAAAGGGCTGGACAGTCGCGTTCCTTCTATAGAAGAAGCAGAGAACTATCATTACACTGAGCAAGAAAAGAAAAAAGTGTTACAAAACCGCCAGCGAATGATTGTTGGCTCAAAGCAAACAGTGAAAGAACAGCTGCAAATCTTAATGGACCGCTATCAAACAGGCGAGATCATGATATTAAACAATTCATTTGATCCAATGGAAAAGCAGCGTTCCTTTGAACGAATCGCAGAACTATTTTGAAGCCAATCCTTCGTTGGCTTCTTTTTTACATTGTCATAAAAAATGGGAAATGTAACATCGAGATGTCAAAACGCTTCCTTCTGTCATCTGATCGCAAATGTGTCTTCTAATCGTTAGCGAACTGTAAACGCATTGTAGGTGTACCTTTTATATAGTAGAGGTACATATGAAGTAACGGTTTACAATGCTGAGAAGGAAGGAGATGACTGGCCATGAATAAGCGACTCGACTGGGTGGATGCGGCTAAAGGAATCGGCATTCTGCTCGTCGTTATGGCACATGTACCCATTCCTGATTCATTCAAGCAATTTATATACTCATTTCATATGCCACTCTTCTTTTTACTATCAGGTATGATGTTTCGATCATCCTCACAACCTGCTATATCATTTATACAGAAAAAAGCGAAAAGCTTGCTCTTACCTTATCTCTATTTCTCCATTATTACGTACGTTTTCTGGTTCACGGTGACCCGATTTTTCGCCTTTAAGGGGCAAACAGATATTGATCCCTTCGTTCCATTTACGGGAATTTTCATTTCAAATGCCGATGAAGCAAGACTGACGCATAACCCAGCCATCTGGTTTTTAACGACGCTCTTTTTAGTGGAAATGTTGTTTTTCTTAATGCATCGTCTGACAAAAGGAAAACCAGCTGTATTGATGTTACTGACCGTCCTTTGCGGTGGAGCCGGATATGCTTCCACGCTATTGTTAAACCAGAGTCTCCCTTGGAATGCCAACGTTGCGTTAACGGCTGTTGTGTTTTATTCAATTGGATTTTTAGCAAAACAATGGTTTGTGGAATTAAAAACAGATCCTACCCTTCTGTTATGTACAGGTCTGCTTGTACTGACTGCATATATGCAAAGCTTTAATTCACGAATTGATATGCGGGTCAATGACTATGGAGATCTATTCATTTTTTATGCTTGTGCACTGCTCGGTTCAGCTGCTGTCATTTATTTAAGCTTCAAATTGAAAACGTCCACGATATTGACGTATCTCGGACGTCATTCCATTGTGATTCTCGTCCTGCAATTTGCCGGTATCGATATCATGAAGGCATTTGTTTATTACGGACTAGGCATCAATATCTCTGATACAGCGCAGCTTTCTTGGACGCTCTTTTATACGATCGGTACATTGCTGCTCATGGTGCCATGTATCTCTTTCTTGAGCAAGTATCCTATGCTGCTCGGCAAACCAGCAAAGTCAGCACACCGCTACAAAGAAAAAACATCCGCCGGCTAATGGGGCGGATGTTTTTCTATTATTCATCATTTAATTGAGAAGGATAAAGCGTCATTCCTCCATCAACAAATAATGTAGTACCTGTAATATAGGCCGCTTCTTTCGATACGAGAAATGCAGCGGCGGACCCAATCTCTTTCGGATCGCCAAACGTTCTCATTGGAATTTTCTCAAGCTGCTTTTGTTTTTTTTGTTCATCTTGAAGGTCGTCATTTGATTCCGTTGCCATTGTACCTGGTGCAATCGCATTGACCCGAATACCCGCTTCGGCATAATCAAGAGCCAGCGTCTTCGTCATCATATTCATTCCTCCTTTAGAAGTAGAGTAATGAACATTGAACGGACGCGGGATCTCTTGATGGACACTGGATATATTCAAGATGGATCCTTTCACATCATGTTCCATCATATAGGCAATCGCTGCCTTTGCTCCTAAAAATGAGCCTGTGATATTCACATCAATGACCTTTTGCCATTGTTCCAACGTCATTTCATGCGGCATTGCTTCTTCACCATTAAATCCCGAATTATTGACGAACACGTCTAGTGCGTTAAAATTCTCCAGCGCGGCATCCATTAACGCCTGAATTCCTTCCTCTTTGGAGACATCTGCGTGTACTTTCACCGCCCTACCTCCATGCTGCTGGATGGCTTGTACTGTTTCTTCAGCACCCTCTTCATCACCTTTATAATTCACAACCACGTTCATTTGTTCTTGTCCAAACCTCAATGCGATGGCTTGTCCTATGCCTTTAGAAGAACCTGTCACAATGGCTGTTTTCCCTTTTAAGTCTTGATACATTCTCATTTCCTCCAATCACGTGCTTCATCTTGTTGATACACAATGGTTACCCATTTTGAAAAAAAGAAAAACACAATCCTCTTGAATACAAAGGATTGTGCTGTTCATCAAACTAAAAGGTGTTATAAACATTCTCACATGTTTCAGCTGTGGGCTGGTAAAAGCAATGTGACTTATACCTTGCCACAAACGGCTGATTGTACCAAGTGGATGGACAATTTCCAGGCGGTTTAAAATACCAAAGACTGAATTTCGCAGGCCAAAATCGTTCACCATTAATGTTCCTCCGTGCAAGTGTCTTTTCACTTTCTCGTGCTCGCTGATAAAAATAGCCATGCGTGACCGCCTCAAACGCATGCTCCTGATAAATCATTTGTGGAATCGTACGCAGCCCTTTAAAGTCAGAACAGTTGGCACGCAAACGATTGATGCCTACATTTCCTACAAGCAGCATCCCTTGTTTCCCTTCACCTTCCGCTTCGGCTCTCAGCAGTCTGGCCATTAAATCAATATCAGAGCTTGTCGCTCTTACCACTGCCATACATCCACCTCCCATTCATTTCTCTTTTATTTTATGTAGGGTTTCTGTGTAGATGACTGCCATTTTGAAGGGAAAAGACACATTCCGTGTCGAGAGCCTGTCTAAATACCTCAACATTTCGCTGGACAAGTGTCTCTATGTCAACAACACACAAACCTAGTGATCATACACATCACAGGAAAAAATATTCATTACTAACGACTCATTTACAAGTCATAAAAATCCTTCTATTTGCTACATCTTCTTCAAAAACAGTCATTTGAACCTATTCAATAATCCGACTCAAAACCTTAAAATATAAAATGTTGAGTTTTTACAGGAGATTTCAAACAATAAAATACACATTTCTCCTCTCAACATAGTGTCATTTTTACTACTTGAAGTGGATGAACCTTTCGAACGCACTGAGGTATTGACAGTACTTTCGCTTCATTCTACAGTAAAAAACATACAGTATTTTTCTTTTTGTGCAAAAAGAACGATATGAACTAAAGCTTTCCAATGAAATTCACCATAAAACCCGAGGAGGAAAACATCTCATGTTTAAAAAGAAATTATCCCTGTTTCTTCTGATTTTGTGTGTAACTGTTGTCGCTGCTGCTTGTAGTGGTGGAAAAGACAAAACTGCTGCGAAAGAAAGCGATACAAAAAAATCCCTTGATGCAGCTGAAGTAAAAGTAGAAAGTGCTGAGTACACTTTACCACCTCAATACGATACATCTGTTCAGGATGATCAATATGTCCTAAAAGTGAATGTATCTGTAAAAAACATCAGCAAAGAACCATTGAATGTGGATAAAAGCAACTTTACGCTTTACCAAGATGACGCTCAGGTGTCTACCATCTCTCCTGATGACTACAACGAAGTATTATCTTCAAGCTCTCTAAATGCAGGTAAAGTATCAAAAGGTGGTCTTTTCTTTGTGGTTGATAAAGAAAAAGACTATCAATTGGTTTACACAGAGCCTGGTTCTGGATCGAAAAAAGATGACAAAACACTAGAATTCGATATTAAAGGAAAAGACTTGATGAAAAAGGCAGATACACTTCAAGCGTCTGCAAAAGCCCTTTCTTCTTATATTGATGTCATGATTTTTGGTAAGAAAAATGACGATTTCGAAAAACTAACAGGTGATAACAAATCAACTGTCGTAAACGAATTTGATAAATCATTCAAACAAGGCTATATTTCTTCTTCTGGTATTTCATCTAGCTCAGCAAAAGACGAAAACCTTGATAAGCTTCTAAAAGCTGTGAAAGAAACATTAGCTGAAAAATCAAAAGTATCAACGAAAACAAAATCAATCAGCGGTGATAAAGCTGTCGTGACTGTGACACTTACACCAATTGATGCAAGCCCGCTTGTCGATCGTTTAAAAGAAAAAGCAACTGAATTCTACAGCAAAAACCGTACAGCATCTTATGATGATGCACAGAAATATCTACTTTCTATCTATCCAGATGAATTTAAAAAATTAGGACCATCATCTTCTGAAGAAACAGTAGAAGTGAACATGAAGAAAAACGATATCGACCAATGGAAACTTGATTTGAACGACTACAAAACAAGCTCATTGGTTGAAAAGTTCATCAAGAACTAAAGAAAAACCCCCGGTTCCCGGGGGTTTTCTTTAGTCTTTTTTCGATTGATGTCTATATTTGATTCCGACATACAAGCAAGTAAGGAAGAAAATGGTGACCCACACCCACAAGACATTCACCATCAATAATGTGGTGGCTACTACGATCAAAATTGTGAGATCTAGTTTTTTTTCTAGTTTTTTATGGGTGAGAACGAAAATGATTAGTAGAAAAGCGATGAAACAGGTGATTCCATAACTGAAAGCTGCGGGCAATTTTCGCACCTCCTTATTACAAGGCCTATACTGACAAAAGGATACAACATACTATGAAGATGAATTCCCCTTTTCAGCATCATATCCTTTTATGATGTCAATCGGATCAACTGCATCATCTTCTTGTATGTATTCCTCTAGGAGTGATTAATTTCTCGAAACTTTGCTCATCGCCTTCATAGTCAGATGGGAATAAATGTGCAACAGAACTACCTGTTTCTAAAGCTCTATCAATTGCATTTCTCAATTCTATCAGTCCTTTTTTATTCCCTAAAATGAAAGCTTCAAAATGATGTGTTTGCTGAGCATATATATTACATAACCCCAAAACATCATCATCTTCTAATTGATCACTCATATACAAAACCCCTTTTAAGTGAAATGAAGTCAATTTTACACGACTGAGCATTTTTATTCTATCACCTCATTCACATTGTGATCCCTTTTTTATCACTCACTTAAACATACAAAACAAAAAACTTGTAGAAAAAATCTACAAGTTCTTCATTTCTATCAATGAAATGTTCTTTCTATTTCGCAAGCATCCATTTCTCTTTCATAAACAAACTTCTCACGATGACAAACAAGATCATCACTGTCAGCGCCGAGGAGCCGAGCGTCAGGCCAATCGACATTGGGTCAACGATGCCAAACATCAATTGCTTGCATAGTGCGTGAATATTAAGGAATGGGATCGCAAAGTAATACGTATCTAGCTGCATAGCGCCTGCTCTCATGGTGAAAAACATCGGAATCACACCTAGTGTAATGATCATGGACATGTACGATTGTGCTTCTTTCACTGAGCTTGAAACGACACTGAGCAGCAGTTCAATCATGGATACCATGAATGAGAAAATAATTAATGCCGCAAACATAACACCGATGATGCTCCACACTTGATCTCCGAAGTTCAGCGCTTGTTTCAGCTTTTCTGTAAAGAGCAATGTAGAGAGCAGCAGCATACCAATCGCCACAATGCCACTTAATATACCAAACATAGAAACAGCTAGCCATTTTCCAATCAAAAGCTGAAGTCTGCTGGCCGGTGTCAGGAATAAAGCTTCAATTGACTTTCTATCCTTTTCACCTGCTACGATATCAAGAGCAGCTGGCAAAGCACCTGAGATCACGGACGTCACTAAAATCATTGGAAGGAGAATCGACAGCAGCATGGTGGTCACACCGTTTTCTCCGTCCCCGTCCTCTCCTTCTTGCACATCAACCGATTGCACCTCAAATGGATGAATCACTGACGATTTGATCTGATCCTGTGCCAAACGCTTTTCTACGACTTGGTTTTGATACTGTTCAAGCAATGATTGCAGCATTTGAACCGCAATCACGGAATCATCATCTGTTGGATACCCATGGACTTTAATGGCAAACGATGTTTGATGCTGAAGCATATCGCCTGCATCTTTTGGCATTTCTAGATAAGCATTTGCCTCACCGTCTTTAACGGCTTGCTGCGGGTCATCAAATGTTTCAAGTTTCAGGTTTTTCACTTCTTTGATCATGTCATTCATATCGGACGGAAGCTTTTCATTGATTGCGACTGTATACGTTTTATCGCCTGGATCAGCGATCATGCTTTCGTAGAAAAACACGAGTCCGAGCATTGTCAAAAGAGGGATCAACACTGTTAAGAGCAACGTTTTCCTGTCTCTGAGCGAATCTGTCATTTCTTTTAAAAAGACGGTTTTCCACATTATGCATTCCCCCTTGCGAGCTTCGACATAAAGATGTAATTCAAGTCTTCACTTTGTTCCTGTGCATATAATTCTGGAAGCGTTCCTTTGTACACGAGCTCCCCTTGATGAATCATCATGACACTGTCACAAAGCAGGCTGACTTCTTCCATGATGTGGCTTGAAAATAGAATCGTTTTATTTTGCTGTTTCAACTGATGAATAAACTCTCTGAAAATATTACTCGATGTGATATCTAAACCTGTTGTCGGTTCGTCAAACAAAATAATGTCAGGGTCATGAATCAATGTTCTGGCAATCGCCACCTTTTGTTTCATCCCTCTTGAAAATCCTTTTACCTTGCGATCCATGTACTGCCTCATCCCGAAGCGCTTTGCTAAATCCTCAATTCTTGCTTTGATTTCATGCTGATCTAAGCCATATAATTTCCCAAAGTATTCAAGGTTTTCACGAGCCGTCAAACGGTCATAAAGTCCCGTCTCACCGCCAAACAAGACCCCAATTCGCTTCTTCACTTCAGTTGCTTCTTTGACTGTATCAAAGCCTGCAACATTGACTGTTCCATGAGTAGGCTCCAATAATGTCGCAACGGCGCGTAATAATGTGGTTTTCCCCGCACCATTTTCTCCTAAGATGCCGACAACTTCTCCTTCCTTCACGGAGAACGTCATATGTTTCATCGCCTTTACGACTTTTTTCTTATCTGTAAACCAGCAACTACAATCGCTGAGAGTAATCATTTGATTCGCCCCTTTCGACTATCTACGTCTATGATAGAAAAAATACCGCCTGTCTGACATAAAAATGTCGCGAAACGTCCTTTTTCTGTCTTGAAATGATCCATTTTAAAAAACAAATGGTAAAATAGACAAATAATAAGAAGAGTCATAGGTGATTTTTATGATAAAAGTAGGTCTTGTCGATGATTACCGAGTGGATTTAGAAAAGCTGCATGCCATTGTCGGCAGAATGGATGCCGTTGACATCGTTTTTGTGACGCAGTCAGCGGAGGATGCATATGAGAAGGTCAAACAGGGCGACATTGATCTATTGTTTGCAGACATTGAGATGCCTGGCATGTCAGGCTATGAATTAGCAGACCTTATTCACTCTCATGCACTGAATGTAGATGTTGTATTTGTGACAGGAAACAGTGGGTATGCTGTCCATGCCTTTGATTTGAATGTCCATGATTATATTATGAAGCCTTATCAAGCTGATCGAATCGCCAAATCCTTAGAGCGCTACATGTCCACCAAGCAGGAGAAAAGCATTCACGGACGGCTTCTCATCAAGCAGCAATCAGATATCCATGTACTGCAAAAAAAGGATGTCATCTTTGTTGAACGTACTGGCAGGTCGACGACCATTGTCACAACAACAGGAGATATTCAAACATACCAAACTCTCAACGAGTTAAAAGGTGATTTAGCTGAGAAAGACTTTATCCGCTCCCACCGCTCGTTTATCATCAATATTCATTACATCAAGAACTTTTCGGCGTATGCCAAAAATTCATTTATCGTGTCTTTTGAAGGGACTGATAAAAAAGCCATGATGACGAAGCAGCAATTAGAATATTTTAAGAAATACTACTTTTAAGGAGAACGAACGTGAACGCTTTCTATCTTGGATTTCGCATATATACGCTCATCTGGCTGGGTCTTGCAGTTCATGCTGCTGCTAACGCTGTTCTGCCTTTGTCATCAAGCATGGTGTGGCTTCTGACCTTTTGCATCTTGTGCCTTTACACCTTTTTCATTTACAAAAGGTTTTGGCTAGTTATGAGTGGTTACATGATATTAGGCGCTTTTGTGCTCATCACCTGTTCAGGCATTTCACTTTTTCTCACGCACGGAAATGGACTAAGCCATCTTCTAACTGTCCTCATCATTTTGACAGTCGATCTCCTTTCCTTCAAGGTGATGCAAACAGAGCAACGATTAAATGGACGGCTTCAAGAGCTGATTCATGCTGAGTCGAGAACCAATGACTTGCTGCTTGAGCTGCGAAGTAAACACCATGAAACAGCTAGACATTTAAATGCCTTTTCCGCATCGAATGACGAGCATGAGATCAAAGATTTGATTCAGCAATATGTGAAACATTTCCCTTGGATCAAAGGGGAAAATGCTTATTTGGCCTCAACCCTTCATTCCTTTTTCCAGCGGGCTGAAAAAGAGGAGATTGCCCTTTCACTAGATCTTCAAGCACCCTTTTCTTCTCTGCCTTTTTCTAAGGCGGATCAGGTGAGTTTTACTGGCAACCTGCTTGATAACGCATTAGATGCAGCCATTGAAGCGAAGCAAGCTGGGAACGAAGGAAGCATCTCGGTCACGACTTCCATACGGAGCGGGCTCTTTTTGATTCATTGTGAAAACAGTACGAAGGGAATGGAAAAACACGTATTAGATCATCTGTTCAAGACGTTTGGCCGCTCGACAAAAGGCGGTGATCATCAAGGTATGGGTACTTATATCATTCATCACCTTGTTGAAAAGGCAGACGGCACGCTTGATTTTACGTATCGTTCTCCAAACCTGAGGCTCGTGATCAAGATTCCTCTCACAATGGCATAAAAAATAAGGTGCTGCTTGGCACCTTATTTTTTATATTATGAAAAGATCTGATCGATTTCGTTGATTTCTTCTTTTGTTAACTGAACATCGTTTGTTTTCAAGTTTTGTAAGACTTGCTCGGCTCGTTTTGCACCAGGAATTATGGCATCAATGCCCTCCTGCGCCAATAGCCACGCCAGCGCTACATGAGCTGTTTCGGCATGTTTTGATTGCGCAATGGCCTTCAGCTTGTCTACTTTTTCGAGGTTTTGAAGGAAAGCATCGCCTTGGAAAAGCGGGTCCTTTGCTCGAATATCATCAAATGTCGCATCCTTTGTAAACTTCCCGGTCAACAGGCCTGACGCCAATGGAAAATAAGGGATAAAGGAAATCCCATGCTCCACGCAGTATGGGAGAAGGTCTTGTTCTGCCTGACGTTTTAGCAGAGAATACTCTGATTGAAGCACGTCTAAGTATCCATCTCGATTAAAGGTTTGAAGCTGTTCAAAATCAAGGTTTGATGCCCCAATTGCCCGGATTTTCCCCTCATCCTTCAATTCCTTTAAAGTACCTGCCACTTCATCCAACGGCGTGCGGCCGTCTGGGAAATGCATATAGTACAAATCAATATAATCGGTTTGGAGCCTCTTCAGGCTGTCTTCGACCTGCTGTCTTAAGAATTCACGGCTATTATCCAGTTCAATTTGCCCGTTTACCTCTTTATGAGCCCCTTTTGTCGCAAGAACCAGTTCTTTTCTGCCGCCTCTTTTGGCAATGATCTCGCCAATCAATTCTTCTGAACGGCCCAGCCCATAAATAAAAGCAGAATCTAAGAAATTGACACCATGATCAAGAGCAGTTTCTACTAGCTCCCGCCCTGCATCTTCACTCAGATTCGGGAATAAATTATGCCCGCCTACTGCATTTGTTCCAAGCCCTATCGGATTCACCTGTAAATCAGTTCGTCCAAGCGTTACTTTTTTCAAAAGCTCATCTCCCTTATCTGCTTAATCATCCTTATTTTCCCATGAATCATTTTCAACATTCAAGTATTCTGCTTTCTTAAAATCAATCTGGAGGTGGACGATTTGAAAGAAAAAGATTCGTATGATGAAGATACACTTAAACGAAAAGAGGTTCTTCACATGACCATTCAAATTGTGATCATCATCGTCATTCTACTTTTAAGGTCAGGCAAGGAAAAAGAAGTTCGTCCAATCAAACTTCTGATAGGTCCGATGATTTTATTAGCTGTTCTTTCTTATTCATTCATGCAGCATGTGCAAATCACTGCTACGGGCCTGCTCGTAATGGCAGTCTTTGTACTTGTAGGTTTTGCAATCGGGCTATGGAGAGGTACACTATATAAAGTAACATTTGATCGTCAGTCAGGGCGTATTACTGCCGCAAGCTCTCTCTATGGAACCCTTTTTTTCATTGGGGTTATCCTGATACGTATGGCAGTTGGCTCATTTGTTCAAGACGGCGTTCATTCGCTGATGATCTTCGCAAATGGCCTGACATTACTGCCAGTCGGAAGCATGATTGGATTGCGGTTCATCCTTTTTAAAAAATATATGGCCCTCAAAGCATCTGCAGCCATTTAACTGACAGACAGGAGTTTTACACATGAATCTTCAGAAGCCACTCGAGCTTTTAGGTCAAATGAGACGAAAAGTAGTGTTAGGTCTTGTGTTGACGTATATGTATATTCAAATGTACGAGCCACTTTCTATAGGCGAATTGGTGTTTCGCACCTTCGCCTATTTGGTGTTTCTTCTTTGTCTTTTTCCAAAAAACAAGCTGGCACCTAAAAAGCAATTTTCCATGCTCTTCTTGATGTGGATACTGACACATCTCCTTTGGGTCGTCACAGGACATCTGCAAGACAGTATCGGGCTCACCTTTTTTATGATTGGTTTTATTGCTTTTCGTTTTTCAGAGGCACATCATCCCTATTTATTCGGACTGATCTTTCTCACCAGTGGTGTAAGTTACTACGTGAATGGGCTTTCTTGGAGCATGATCATCACCCTTCCAATATTCCAGCTGCTTGTGTATACCATTGTCTTGATCTCTAGAATGCGGCGGCGGGAACAAGAATTAAAGGAAGAACACTTCGGAGAACTTCAGCTAGTTCACCGTGAATTGTCAGACGCACATGAGAAATTGAAACAGGCTCATATCGAACTGGAAGAAGCGACGGTTCAGTCATTGCAATTTGCTGTGCTGGAAGAGCGAAGCAGAATTGCACGGGATTTGCATGACAGCATCGGCCACCAATTAACGTCTATGATTGTGCAGCTTCAATCTCTGCCCTACCGCTTAAAACAAGAAAAACCTGAACAGATGGCTCAAACATTTGATGAACTGATCTCCATTTCTAAAAACTGTCTCACCGAGGTCCGTTCCGTTGTTCATCATATGGCGTCAGATGATGCAGGACTTGGTCTTGCAGGACTCCGCAGCTTAGTGAAACAAGGAGAAATGACTGGAGAGCTTGAGCTTCACTTTTATACCGATCAGCTCACATATAAAAAATGGCCGCTCGCTATATCTGAACTGTTCTATCGTGTTTTGCAAGAAGCGATCACCAATACAATTCGGCATGCGCAAGCGACCACGATGAGTATTACATTATGTAATGATGATAAAGAGCTCATCATGCACATTGAAGATGATGGATATGTAAACGGCGGCAGCATATCATACGGGTTTGGCCTGTCAGGTATGAAAGCCCGCTGTGAGGCAGCAGGGGGAACTCTCAAGACCTCCATTCGTGATCCACATGGCTTCTCTATACTTGTTCAAATCCCAATCAAGGAGGATACCCTATTATGAAAAACCCTATTTCAATTGGCATAATTGATGATCAACCGCTGATTCGCCAAGGATTTCGTTATATTGCAAGTGCTCAAGAGGATATTGAGGTTATATGGGAAGCGGCAGACGGTCAGGAAGCAGTGGACCTTTGTGCTAGCAGCAAACCGGATGTCCTGCTGATGGATGTCCAAATGCCTATAATGGATGGTATCACAGCAACAGAGCACATTTTAAGTCAGCAGCCTGATATCAAAGTTGTCATTCTGACGACCTTTGATACAGAAGAATATGTCTTTGACGGAATCCGTGCAGGAGCAGTCGGTTATTTACTAAAGGACACATCGCCGGAGGACTTAATTGATGCCATTCGAACGGCTTTTGCTGGCGAATCTGTGTTTAAAACGGCAGCCTCCGAGCATATGATGGCCCAAGCCCTTCATCAGGCAAATGATCGGCACCACACTCATTTTCTTCAAGAATCTTTTACAGAACGGGAACGTGACGTCCTGCAGCAAATGGCTTATGGCTTAAAGAATGAAGACATTGCTGATCAGTTATTTATTAGTGTAAGTACGGTAAAAACACATGTTCATCGCATTTTGCAGAAATTAAATGCACAAGATCGGACACAAGCTGTCGTCTTCGCTATTCGTCATCGCCTTGTGAAATAAAAAATACCTCCACTTCAAGAATTTTATACAAAAAACATTTAAAACCCATGATAAATAGATAAATTAATTCTTATTAACTAGTATATTTTACTTATTAAATTCCGTTTTTTATAGGTATTTGTGTAAAAATCTATTAAAGATAGGGACTAAAACCTATTCCTCATCACGAATGAAATTCGATAGAATGAATAGTGCAAATCGTCATTAGGAGATTTTCCCCTTTAACACCCGAATATACCATTCTATCTGTTTCTTTTTTCTTAGTCAGATAGCGGGAAGAAAATGACGAAAGAAAAGCAAAGGAGCATCAACTGTGAATCTTAAAAAAATAAGTGCACTCCTCATGATTTCATTCGTGATGATCATCTCTGCAGCCTGCCAGAGCTCAGCAAAATCAACAAAGGCTGACCAAAAATCAACAAAAACAGCAGAGGTAAAAGTGAATAGCTACGAATATACGTTACCAGAAGACTCAACAACTACCCTGCGGGACAATGAATTGGTGTTAAAAGTCAACCTGACGATCACGAACAAAGGTGACAAAGCCCTTTCATTATATAACTCTGATTTCACCCTTTATCAGGACGATGCCAAAGTCTCTGATTTAAAATTCTACGGCAGTAAAGACCGCCTTGATCTTGGGTCATTGAACAAAGGGAAATCACTATCAGGAGCTCTTTATTTCCTAGTAGATAAAGGCAAAAAATATCAGTTCGTGTACCAAGATAGCATCAAGAAAAACAGCGATTCGATCGAAATTGAACTAGATGGCGAAAAGATACTGGATACAGCGAAAAAGCTAGATAACCCAGCAAAAGCACTATCTGCTTATACAGATATCATTGTTTTTGACAAAAAGAATGATCAATTCTCAGAATTAACAGGTGACAATCAATCAGATGTCGTTAATAAATATCACGAAATGTTTGTGAAAGACTTCAAGAGAAGTGCAGGCATATACGGAAACGAAGTCAGTGACCGCGATATTTTATCCATGTACAAACGCATGCAACATACAATGAAGGATAAAGCGAAAGTGGAAACAAGTGTGAAAACCATCTCAGATGACGAAGCGAAAGTTGTCGCTCAAGTAACCGGTATTGATGCTTCTAACTTAAAAGACAAACTAGACAAACAAAGAGATGAGTTTTACAACGGCAAAATCCGTTCGAAAGAAGAATTGTATAAGAAAAGCTTGAATATGTACGCATCTGAGTTTGAAAAGCTTCCTCCAGTCTCAAGCCCTGCTGAGTATGAAGTGAAAATGAAACGTAACGGAGATGGTCAGTGGAAAATTGACCTCAATGATTATAATACAGAGCAATACATGAGTGGTTTTATTAAAACAAGATGATGAAAAAAAGACGCTGGCTCCTTGAAAGGTGCCGCGTCTTTTTTCATGCTATGATACAGTCGTCTCTTGCTCTTCTTTGACCGCTTTTTCAATGTCTTTAAATCGGCTCGATACAGTGGACGCACTAATGCCATACTTTTTAGCAACTTGTGCTTGAGAAAGCGGGGCATCGCTTGCAAGTGAATGAATATAATATTCGATTCCCGCAGCAAATGACGCCGCTTTACGGATCACAGGTGCTTTCTGATCACAGTAAGCTTTCCAAACCGTTAAAGCGCCATCTGTCAGGCTTTGGTCACCGTGCTCTTTCATCCCGTCTTCAATTAGCTTGGCTGTTTCCAGCTGAACGTCACTAGCCCATTCCATACGATCTGCTGATAGTCCTACTGTATTTCCTTCTGTTTGAGCAGGCGCTTCTGTTTCTTCAACTTCTTGCTTCGCAAACATACACTTCAGCACTTCAGGGAAGGCTTCTCTCATAAATGTACTACGTGCTCCTCCGTTTGCCTCATGTGCTTCAACGAGCTGGCGAACTTGAAGAAGAAGCGTATCAGTAAACTCTTTCGCAAACATCGTATATTGAATGAAAAACTCTGCTTTTTCTTCAAACTGAACAGGGAAACCTAGAACAAGACTACCTTTCTCTGGCAGCACAGTTTGATCCGGCTTCACATCAACTTCAACCTTCTCAGCTGTCACCATATTCTCAAAGTAAAGAGACTCGTCCGTTTTTTCATTTAATAAAAGCAAAGATGGCTCCATGTCTGTCCAAGATTCAACCACTTGTCTTGTTTTAGGACGGGTAATATCTTCTGCTTTTTTTGTCAGGAATTCTTGGAAGATGGTCTCTTTCTTATCTGTTAATGGGCGGAAGAAAATGCCCCATACACTCAAATGAAAGACTGAGATTTGTTGCGTTTCTTTATCCATATCTGCTAGGAAAGAAAACTCATTAATGAATTGATTGATCGCTCTCTGATGCTTAGAGAACGCATAATTCATTAAATCCTTTTGAACTTGTACAGCTTCCTTAAACACAAGCTCAGACGTTTGTTCTCCGCCTGACTTTTGACCACAGCAATGTTTATATTTTTTTCCGCTTCCGCATGGGCAGAGCGCATTTCGTTTAATTTTTCCCAAAATAAAACCTCCGACATTCTAGTCTAACCTCACTATTTTAACAAACGATTGCACAGGAGAGTTTTATTTTCAAGAAAAAAGAAAAATCAGAATGATCAGATAAATAACAAAGACGTCTAAAAGAGCAAGGCGGCTCATAGTCAAAAGCACTCTGTCTCTGTTTATTTTCTCCAATCATTCCAATAGATTTCCCTCAGCTCATCCCTTCGAATAGCTGCTTTGCTTCAAAATAAAAGATTTGCACGAACTTTTTCGTATTGACTCTGCCTGTTGACCCTGCAGATGAAGAAGTCTTCTGCATTTCTTTCATTCTTTGGCTGACATCAGTGAAATCAAAAAACTTCGACGCATAGTGCTCAAATTTAGGATTTGAAAAATCTGTGAGCCCAAGTGATGCGAAATGATTTAAGGAATGATGGATGGCTCGTCTAATTCGCTGCTCTGCTGCTTTCACTTCCCGCATTACTTCCACATCCGACGCACCACGACCAAGCTTTCGTTCCGCCGTTTTGATAAATAGCTGCTTTAATGGCGGAAAATTCACCTCATGAGAATTGGCTGTCTGCGTTTCATGTAAGTAGATCAAGATCTCTAGTAAATCCTTAGAGCCACTCTCTCCGACAATTCCTAATTCAGATAGGAGGAATTCCCCTGCCTCTTTCATCGTTCTTCGCTTTGATCCAGTACCTGTCTCATGAGAAAGCACTGGCTCTAATGGCAGCACATGCCGAAGAGAAGCTTGAATATCGTAAATTGATTTTTCGAGCTTGATCCGCTCCATGACCTTTCGAATGACACTGACAATCTCAATTCGATTGACGGGTTTATGAATATAATATTCAATTCCAAGTTCATAGGCTTCTGCCATCATCTCTTTTGCTTCTACTTGAGATATCATGATGACCTTTCCTTTGAATTCAGGGTGAATATGACGTATGGTTTGAATGCCGTCTCTAGCTGGCATTAAAAGATCAATCAGAAGGATGTCTACTTTTTTCAGGTTCAATGAATGCGCTTCTAATCCTATGCCGTCATCAGCTTCATCCACGACCTCTCCTAGATCCTCATCCTCAATGATCTGACCTAAAATCGAGCGTATTGCACGATCATCATCTGCAATGAAAAATCGCATACACTCACCCTCTCTGTATTAAATTTTTTATCGGAAGGACAAGCTGAAAAGCTGTTCCTTTCGTTTCTTTTTGCTCAATCTGGATTTGACCGTCCAGCTCTTGAACCAGCTCTCTCACATAGGATAAGCCAATCCCAGTTGACGGTGTTCCATATGCATCAAATTTTGAGGTATATCCAGGATCAAATACAATCTCTCTCAATTTCTCAGGAATACCCGGTCCATCATCCTCAACCCGAATCTCTATTTTATCATGACTCCCTTTTAATACGAGTGAGATGGCTCCATCATCCTTGATTGCTTCAACTGCATTTGCCATTAAATTATTAATCAGCGATAAGAAAATGAACACATGATACTCATGCAAGTGAATGCCTTTTATATCAGATGTAAAGGAAATGTTCTTCCCGAGAGATAGCGCATATTTCTCTTGAATGCGAATCACGATTTGAACAAGATCCTCTGCCCTCATATAATCTTGCATATTCTCCTTGGAAATTAGCTTTGAAAGCCCAGCGTAAATACGCTGATTGTCCTTTTTGACTTCATGTATTTCCCCTGCAAGCTTGAGCAGCTCCTGACTCACTTTCTTTCCTGCCTCATGTTCATTCAGCAGACGATAGAGCCGATAGGATTCTTGCGTTATGTGCTCTGTATGATTTAACGTTTTCTTTAAATGAACTGTTTCCTCATATAAATTTGAAATGACCATCATCATATGCTCATTTTGCTTCATGATTTGTTTCTCTCTTGATTGTGCCTCATACAGCCTCATCATATTAAAAAAGCTGATGACCACGAAGCTGTGAGCAAATGCAATGAGGATCATATCACTCAGCTTTGAGAAAGTCATGGTTGTATCAAACACTAAAAATTGTACAAACAGCTCAACAAAATCAGCAAGCAGTTCAATCATCAGTCCGATCAGCCCAATAAAAATGGAACGCTGCTTAAAACGTCCTGTACGGACAACAAAGAAAAGAAAAGCATAAGTAAAGTAAAAAAAGAAGCTCGGAAACTGCTGATAAAATGACAGAGCCAGATCAGCTTTTTGCTGAATAAGATCTAAACCTACCCGAAATAGGACAATGGCTGCGCCTGTTAAAAAACCTGGCAGCAATGGTCTTGATTTTCTTAAAAGTAATAAGCAAAAGAAAAACGCAGGTGCCCCAAAACTAATACGAAATGTTTCATTCACAGGATAAAACTTCAGCTCTCCCGCAAGCGGCACAATGACGATCATAAAAATCAAAATAAATGCGTCTTTTTTGACAAGCTGGTTTAAACTCAAATGACTGACATCCCTTCCCCTGTTTACATAGCCACAGTATACAAGGAGACTCTTTGCTTCACAATGAGCAAAAAAATTATTTTCACGGCTTCTTCTCTCTTCAAAATCATTTTTTATGACTATTCTCCGAGAAGGCATGGTGACCTTTCAGCTATTCTACATTTGGAGATTGTCTACAATAATGGGAATTGTTTAGACAATTGCATACGGACTGATTTTTATTTGTAAGTTTTTCTGTAGATTTTCGTCAGATTGTGTAGTTTCCAAGATAAATTGAATGAACAATTTTAGTGAAACTATATGTAAGCGTTTTCTGAATTTTCACTAAAAACCCTTTTTGTTGTTTCGCCGCCAAAGCCTTCATTTGAACATATATTTAGGTGTAAAGGAGTGGTACAAGCAGCGCATGACAAGTTCTTTGAAGATGTGTAACATGTTTTCGTGCCTATTTGATCGCATTTTTTGTCATCCGCCAATTCAATAGGGTACTTTTTGATTTTTGATTGGAGGAATCGTATGAAAACAGCAATTTCTAATAATACACAACACGCATGCCAGTCTTCTGTTGATCAATGGGCAGAAGAAATACGTCCGTATTACAAAAACGGGCAGAACGCTGGCTACATTCCAGCACTCGGAAAAGTAAATTCCTCTCAACTTGGTATCAGCGTGATAGGCCCAGATGGATCATCTGTACGTTATGGTGATTGGGACGTTCCCTTTACCCTGCAAAGTATCTCAAAAGTCATCAGCTTTATAGCTGCCTGTTTAGGAAGAGGCGTTCCGTACGTCTTGGATCGGGTAGATGTAGAGCCAACTGGTGATGCATTTAATTCCATCTACCGCCTTGAGATGCATAAACCAGGGAAGCCCTTTAATCCAATGATTAATGCTGGAGCTATTACCGTATCCTCCATCCTTCCTGGAAAGACTTCTACAGAAAAGCTAGCATATATTTTCGATTTAATCGAAAACTTAATAGGTAAGCGTCCTTCTGTTAATGAAGAAGTTTATCAATCAGAATGGGCAACTGCACACCGCAACCGGGCACTTGCTTATTATTTAAAAGAAACCAATTACTTAGAATCAGATGTCGAGGACACGTTAGAAGTGTATTTAAAGCAATGTTCCATTGAGGTTACAACAGAGGACATCGCCTTGATTGGACTGATTATTTCAAGTGATGGCTACCATCCCTTTAAACAAGTCCAAGTCATCCCAAAAGATATCGCAAGACTAACAAAGGCATTGATGCTGACATGCGGCATGTACAATGCGTCTGGTAATTTTGCTGCTTTCGTAGGCGTTCCAGCCAAAAGTGGTGTGTCTGGAGGAATCATGGCTTGCGTTCCGCCAAGCGCAAGAAGAGAATTCCCATTTCAGACAGGCTGCGGTATCGGCATTTATGGTCCTGCCATTGACGATTGTGGAAATAGTATTACCGGTGTCATGATGCTGAAGAAACTCGCCAAAGAGTGGGATCTCAGTATTTTTTAAAGAGAACAGTGATGAAATCGAAGAGGTGATGTTATGAACGAAAAAGCTTTGCTATCTTATTTAACAACTACAAATGATTTTATTTGGACTTATCTAATCATTGCTCTGTTACTTGGAGTAGGGGTCTACTTCACATATAGATCACGCTTCCTGCAAGTCAGAATGCTGAAAGAAATGCTGCGTGTTCTAAAAGAAGGAAGAAAAGAAAAAGAGGGAATCTCACCGTTCCAAGCATTTGCCATCAGTATGGCAGCACGTGTCGGAACAGGGAATATCACAGGGATTGCCATCGCTATTGCGATCGGTGGACCTGGCGCAATCTTCTGGATGTGGATCGTAGCGATTATCGGTTCTGCTTCAAGCTTTGTTGAAAGTACACTAGCTCAGGTGTATAAAGTAAAAGATAAAACAGGATTCCGCGGTGGACCTGCTTATTACATGGAAAAAGGATTAAATAAGCGCTGGATGGGGATTTTATTTGCCATCCTGATCACGATCTCTTTTGGGATTGTCTTTAACGCCGTGCAATCAAATACAATCACCGTCGCTTTTAAAAACTCTTTTGGCCTAGATCGTTTAACTGTCGGAATCGTTATGGCTGTTATTTTTGCGTTCATTATTTTCAAAGGGATCAAAGCGATTGCAAAAGCATCTGAATATATTGTCGTTTTTCTTGCCGTTGCTTACATCGGGATTGCTTTCTTTGTGATTATCACAAATATCACTGAACTACCAGGTGTCATCAGTACGATTGTGAAGCACGCTTTCGGATTTGAACAGTTTGCCGGCGGTACATTAGGTGGAGCATTGTTACAAGGGATTAAACGCGGTCTCTTCTCAAACGAAGCCGGTATGGGTAGTGCCCCTAACGCAGCAGCAACTGCTGTCACGAGCCACCCCGTCAAACAAGGATTAATCCAAGCATTTGGTGTGTTAACAGATACGTTAATTATTTGTACAAGCACAGCCTTTCTTGTTCTGTTCTCTGATGCGTATAAAACAACCAATCTGGAAGGAATTGAGCTAACTCAGGCTTCATTAAGCCAGCACATTGGCCCTTGGGCTTCTGGATTCCTGGCGATCATGATTTTCTTATTCGCTTTTAGTACGTTAATTGGTAACTATTACTATGGTGAAACGAACATTGAGTTCTTGGGAGCGAATAAAATTTGGCTCAACATCTATCGTGTTGCTGTCATTGGCATGGTTCTTTTCGGAGCTGTTGCGACTGTTCCTCTCGTTTGGGGTCTAGCCGACTTATTCATGGGTCTCATGGTCATCGTCAACCTCATTGCCATTACCATGTTGTCCAAAGTCGCCTTTGCAGCACTGAAGGATTACATGAGACAGAAAAAAGAAGGCAAAGATCCTGTTTTCTATAAAAACGCTGTTCCAAACAATGAAGAGATTGAATGCTGGGACGACGAACCTGTTTCCTTGAAAAAGAATCAAATCGGATAAAACAAATAAGCTCTGGTCATATGATCAGAGCTTATTTCTTTATGTTAAAAATTCGAGTATGAGCTTATTCACGACATCTGGCTTTTCATGATTGATCCAATGGGTGGCATCATCGACAAAAATCAGCTGTCCATTTGGGCAAATTTTGATCGTTTCTTTTGCGAGCTTTCTGCTTAGAAACTTGTCCTCCATTCCCCAAATCATTCGGACAGGCACGAGAATTCGTTTGGAAATCGGTTTTTCAAAGCCGCCTTTTTTAATCGCTCGATACCAATTCAACATGGACGTAATGGCTCCCGGCTGCGTCCATGCCAGCTTATAGCTTGAGACATCTTCCTTCGTGAACAGATGAGGTCTAGCAGACAATCCAATGGCTTCATCCAGTCTTTGAAAGTGATTTTCTTGAAGGGCTGCCTCTGGTACATTTGGAAGCTGAAAGAACGCGATATAAGAGCTCTTCTTCCACTGCGGCGGATAAAACGGAAGGACCTTCATCATCACACGAGGATGCGGCATGTTGACGATGATTAATTTTTCTACATATTGAGAACGGGTTGAAGCAAGATGCCAAGCAACAGCTCCACCCCAATCATGTCCGCCGACAATGGCCTTTTGATTTGGGCTCAGCGCCTTAATTAATCCCACGATATCATCTCTTAATTTGTCTAAGACGTATGATTCGACTCCTTCTGGTTTGTCACTCAGATGGTATCCCCTTTGATCAGGAACAACGACACGATACCCCGCCTCAGCTAGGGGGAGGATTTGATTTTTCCAACCATACCAAAACTCAGGAAATCCATGCAGCAGGACCAGCAGTGGGCCATCTTCAGGACCAGCCATTGCTGTATGGAGCTTTATGCCGTTTGTTTGAATATATTGAAACTCAACTTGATCCATTCCTTTTCCACCCTTTCCCCATGTCTTATCATTCTTCCAACATAGCATATTTTCCATTTTTCAGAAAATAAAAACACTCACAAAAAAACCTTCACAAGGGTGAAGGTCTCAGATTGTTGACAAAGGGCTAAAATGAACTTGATTTTAGCCCTTTGTCTTCTTTTCAGCGTGATAGAAAACCTTTGAAGTCTAGGAAGGACGAGTACTGGCGCGGAGCGAATTTCACATTCGTGAGCACCAGCACGCAGGACTGACACCGAATGCGAGGGTTTGTCTACACGCTGAAACCTTCACAAGAGTGAAGGTCTTTATTTATTTCATATAATTCAGCACCCATATCAGACCATTCTTCCGATCTTGTACTTGTCCATGAAGTGCGCCAAAAAACGTATCCTGTAATTCTACAAGGACATCTCCGTCAGCTTCAAGCGCCTCGTATACAGCCTTTAACTCTTCCTCATTGTCAAACTGCATGATCAATCGAAGATTCTCCGGTTTTGGTGTGCGACCAAATGTATCTGAAAAGTGGAGCAGTGATTCTCCAAGGTGTAGCTCAGCATGCAATACACGGTCTTGATGTTCATTTAAGATACGAATATCTCCGCCAAAAATTCCTTGATAATATTGAAGAGATTCTTTGACGTCTTCTACGACAATATAAGGACTAACGCTGATCATTTCCCTCATCCTCCTCTTGTTCCGTTCATTATCTCTTATATAGCTTATCCCAAATCGTATGAAAAAAGGCACAAATCGTCAACGGATTTGCACCTTTTTCTCAAGCAGATTTCGCTAATTCACTGTGTTTGTTAGAATATGCTGCGTACATGACGACACCGATCATCAGCCAAACCCCGAAATACAGCCATGTCCGGCCTGGTAAATTGAGCATCAGGAACACACAACAGCCCATCGAGATAATTGGCAAAACCGGTACAAACGGAACCCGGAATCCCCTTTCTAGCTGTTTATGTGTCTTTCTCAAAATGAGTACGGATAAGCTCACCATCGCAAACGTTAATAATGCACCGATATTGGCTAGGTTGGACAGATCCTTCAAATCAATAAACCCTGAAATAACAGCTGTCATTCCGCCAATCACCCATATACTTGCAACAGGTGTATCACTTTTGTTTGTTTTTGAAAACACTTTAGGCAAGAGCCCGTCCCGCCCCATCGCAAAAGCAATTCGAGTTGCCGCATAATTATTGGCGAAAATCACAGCCATCAATCCAATCACAGCACCGACAGAAATAATACCAGCCACGCTATGTTGATGGACACTTTGCAATACATAAGACATTGCCTCTGTCACATTCAACTTCGTATAGTGCACCATGCCTGTCATGACCAAACAAACGACAATATAAATGATCGTACAAATGAGCAATGAACCAATAATGCCAATTGGCAGGTTCCGTTGTGGATTTTTCACCTCTTCTGCAGAAGCCGAAATGGCATCGAATCCTAAAAAGGCAAAAAACACAGCAGCGGCTCCAGCAATAATCCCTTCCGTACCAAACGGCATGAACGGCTGCCAATTGGCTGGCTCTACATAAAAACCACCTACTACAATGAAAAGAACAATAATGCCAAGTTTCACAAACACCATGATATTATTGAATTTTTTACTTTCTTTCGTTCCTCTAGATAGGATCCACGCAATGAGTAAAGCAATGATAATTGCTGGCAAATTCATATATCCGCCTTGTTCTGGACCAGCTAAAAATTGATGTGGAATTGAGATTCCAAACCCCTCCAGCAGGCTGTTAAAATAACTCGACCAGCCACTCGCTACAGCTGAAGCAGTCAGCATATAAACAGATAATAACGTCCATCCCATGAGATGACCTACGAGTTCACCCATTGTGGTATATGAATAAATGTACGCACTACCGAACACAGGCAGCGCGGAAGCCATTTCTGCATAACAAAGTGCTGCTAAACTGCACACAATCGCTGCGATCGCAAAGGAGAAAATAACAGCCGGTCCTGCATCCTTAGCTGCTGTAATTCCGGTTAACACCATGACCCCCGTCCCAATCACAGCCCCTATGCCAAGGAGCGTGAGATCGAGCCCGCCCAGTGTTTTTTTTACCTTTTGCTGTCTGCTCTGTTCTAACAAATCGTGAATGTGTTTCTTACGAAGTATATGTCGCAAACCCTTTCCCTCCAAAACGTTAGAAAAACAAAAAAATCATTCAAATTTCATTATAGCAGAATAGGTCCTACGCATTCACAACCAATTCACGTAAATCTTTCTTCATGATTTTACCAAGTTTATTTTTTGGAAGATCCTGCGTGAAATGAATGGATGGCACTTTGTAATCTGCTAAACGTTCCTTGCAGTAATTCAACACATCTTCTTCGCAGAAATCGACAGATTCGTCTTTTACGATATATGCACTTGGTACTTCACCATATAAGTCATCTGGTACCCCAATGACAGCAGATTCAATTACACCTGGAATTTGATCAATGACCTCTTCCACTTGGTCAGGGTAAATATTATCCCCACCGTATAGAATCACATCTTTGTATCTCCCTGTGATGTATAGAAAACCGTCTTCATCCAGATAGCCTGCATCTCCCATATGGAACCAGCCATCTTTGAGCACTTTCTCTGTCGCTTCAGGTTGATGATAGTAGCCTAAGAAATAAAATGGGCTTCTCATGACGACCTCGCCAATTTCTCCAGCTGGGAGCGCCTCCTCTGTCTCAGGATGCACGATTTTGACTTCTACATCCGGATCCACTTTACCAGCAGATCCCATCTTATCCTCGCCCATCGCTGGATGCCACGCACTCACAACCCACGCTTCCGTACTTCCATAGCCATGCATCATCTGAATGCCTACTTCTTTGTAATCTTTAATTAAGCGTACCGGTACCTTCGTACCACCAGAAATCGCAATTTCAAAAGATGAGAGATCGTACGAACCGCGCTTCATTTCTTCTAGCATGTACGTATAAGCTGATGGGAAAGCCATCATAAACGTAATTCTTTCTTTCTCAATCGTTTCTAAAATGCGTTTCGGTGTTGCATCATGTAAGAAGACTAACGTATACCCTTCAATTGCAGCTGCAATCAGGTGATTAATAGAACTCATATGATACAACGGATGACTTGCCAAGTATCGTTTTCCTTTCAGATCAAATCCTCGATTCCCACGTCGTGTTAAAAATTGATAGATTCGTCCATGTCCGACCATACAGCCTTTTGGATTGCCTGTTGTACCTGAGGTGAATAAAATCATGGCCAAATCTTCTTCTGATACCTGTTCAGCAAGATCACTTCCATCATTAGACGCCAATATGTCTTCAAACAGCTGTGTTGTTTTCGCATTGACACCAGATTCCACCATGAGACAATCTTCTAAAGACACATTCACTGCCGCAATAATGTCACGGAATTCACGGTCAAAAAATAAAGCCTTTGGCTCTGCTTTTTTCAAGATACCTTCTAGCTCAAAAGAGGTAAGCTGCCAGCTAAGCGGTACGGCGACTGCACCTGCTTTAATGGCTGCCAGCATAATCGTAGAAAAGTGATGATGGTTTTGACAAATAAAGCACACCCGGTCACCTTTTCGAATTCCTTTACGATGTAAGTAATGCGCTAGCTGATCAATGCGTTTTGCATATTCTTCAAATGTATAAGACACACCTCCGCCAGTTACCGCTTCAATTTGTGAAGAGCGTTCCATTCTGTCGTTTAGTAATGCCTGTAAAGTATTCAATATCTTCATCTCCAAACGTTTGATGTCCAATAGCCAATTTCCAGTGAATTGGATTGGCAGATTTTATCTCATTCACATTCTAAAATAAAAAGAGGTGAAAGTAAAATCATTTCATTTTGGAATTGTTTCTTTTATTAATTGATAATATAGGTAATTTTATAGCCGTCTTCCATTTTGGTTTAAATGATGATGCTTATTATGATAAGATAGACCTAGTAATTGATCGGAAAATGCGAATGCAATAGGAAAAGAGGTATGGAGAATGCAACATTTCGAGCTAGAGGCAAGTTTGTTAGACCATGCACTGACAAAGTATTTAAAGGCGACGAAACGAATAGATGAAGAGAATATCCCCAAAAACGTCACGAATGTAAAAGGGTTTATTTTACGCATCATCTACCGCCATCAATCATGTACTGTGAAAAATATTCTGCAGGAAGTTTCATTATCTCCCTCCGCAACAACAACCGCTCTCAATCACTTAGAAGATGAAGGGCTAATTATCCGCTCTAGAAATAACAATGACCGCCGTACGGTATGGATTACACTCTCTGAATCAGGTGAACAAATCGCCAGACAAATGATCGACAATCGTCAGCTGCTTGTCAATCAACTGTTCAATCACCTATCAGAAGAAGATAAAAAAACATTTTTTGAATTAATCGAAAAAATGATGGACGAGCGCACATTAAAGGCTTAGGAAATATCCTAAGCCTTCTTTTTATGGCTTTAAGATGACTTTTATACAATCATCTTGTTTTTCATTGAATATGTGATACGCATGAGCTGCATCATCTAGCGGTAATTGATGTGTGATGATCGCTCTAGGATCAATTTCCCCGGTTGTCACTTTTTGATAAAGCTTTGACATGTACCCTCTCGCCGGTGCCTGTCCCATTTTCAGCGTGACGTTTCTTGCGAAAAAAGCACCCAATGGGAACATATTGTAAAGACCTCCATACACACCCGTCAGCTGAACAGTCCCGCATTTCCTCACGGCTTTTGTGGCAATTTGAATGGGCCCTATCGTTCCGCCTTGCAGCTTGAGCTTCTGTTCAATCTTTTCAAGCGGTGACTTTTTTCCATCCATCCCCACACAATCAATGACAACATCCGCCCCGCCTTTAGTGAGCTCTTTTAGGGTTTCTCCCATGTCAGGGTCTTCTGTAAAATCAAATACTTCTACGCCGCTCATTCGTTTTGCATGGTGAAGGCGATAGTCTATGTAATCAACAGCAATGACCCGCTCTGCTCCCTTTTGCCAAGCAAATTGCTGTGCCATTAACCCAACAGGTCCACACCCCAGCACAATGACTGTATCCCCCTTTTTTACACCTGCGTGTTCTACACTCCAATAAGCAGTTGGCAGAACATCTGATAAAAACAGCAATTGTTCATCCTCTAGCTCACAATCATCCGGCACCTTAAATGGTGTATAGTTTCCAAAGGGCACACGTAAATATTCAGCCTGTCCTCCGGGGTAATTCCCATATTTCTCACTGTATCCAAAAAGTCCGCCTGAATCATAATGGGGGTTTGAGTGATCGCATTGACTTTCTAGATGATGATGGCAATACTGGCATTGACCACACGCCACGGTAAATGGAATGACGACACGATCTCCCTTTTTCACCGCAGTGACATCCGGCCCGACTTCCTCTACCACCCCCATCGGTTCATGCCCAATCACATAGCCGATAGGAAGCGGGAAATTCCCTTGATATAAATGTAAATCTGACCCACAAATAGCTGTAGATGTAATTCGAATGATGACATCTTCACGATCTTGTATAGATGGTGCATCTACTTCCTTCACCGCAATGCGGCTTTTCCCTTGATAGGTGACAGCTCTCATCTGCATTTCCTCCTTTAGTTCAAGTCATCATTTCTATAGCTTCACCTTGAATGGATGGTTCATGCATATGAATATGGATGCTGTTCCATAAGGGAAAACAAAATAACCCGCCGATTTATTCAGCAGGTTGTTTACTTCAATATGTGTAACGCGTTACACAGCTATTTTTCTTCGACAAACACCAAATCATACTGAGCAGAGGTCTCCCCATCCTCCATCATGTCCCCTTCCTGTATAAAATAAGGGCACATACCTGGACTTTGTGCTTCTTCAAATTGTTCAAACACTTGCTCAATATAGCCAGGCAGCAGCAAAACCAACATTTTATTTGAATGAGACACGAATTCATACGAGTGAACGGTATTCGGAGGAATATAGGCAAAATCCCCTGGCATCAAGCAAATATTTTCTCCGTTTAACTGAAGATTGATTCTGCCTTCAACACAATAAAGTGCTTCTGTATGCATTTCATGATAATGCGAACGTAATCCTTTTCCCTTTGTCCCTTCAATCACAAAATAACTAAATCCGTCTCCTGTTGTTTCCGTTGTCGCAATCAGCTCATGAAGCTGACCTTCGACCATGTATTGCTTTCCTTCACCAGCCTCCAGCACATATGGCTGCACTGCGCGCGGGAGCTGACTATGAAACAAAACAGCTGGCTTGGTTGTATTGGATAGCTCCCTAATGCCGTGCATCAATATGATATCGCTTTCTTTTTCAGCCTGATGAAAGCTGTCTGCATCAAATGGGTGATCAGTCATCGGCCATTCATTCTGCAACAGCCTCTTTCCGATTTGCTGATAGACATCTGTCATTTGCCCGCCCAGTGTATAAGAAATAAACCTTGTTTTGTGACTATGCATTCTATAGCCATGAATTGTTTTGGGCGGAATATGAATATAATCGCAGGCCGTCACCATATACTTTTTACCGTCCAGTATCACTTCCAGCTTCCCTTCCAGCACAAAGATGGTTTCAAATAGCGTCTCATGACAATGCAGCGGAAAGTAAGCACCTTTCCCACCTGTGATTAAGACAAGCTCAAACAGTTGATTTGTTTGATTTGCTTCTGCCAGCACATGTACAAGCTGATTTTCCAAACCATACAGCTCCCCCGAACCGGACACGGTATAAAAAGAGGTATCTTCGGATTGCTTGATCGATTGTGGTTGCTCCGACATCCCATCACTCCTCATGACTAATTGACTATCTTTATTATATAGACCAATTGATATAATAGATAGGCAATATGCGAGAGATTTTACTCTTCTCGCATAAATAAGTGTCTAAGGTAACATTTTACGTGCTCTAAAGGAGTCGTTTGCTTTAATGCAGTGGTCATTGATAATCCGCCGATGACCATTGAATGAAGGAGAGATGCCCGCTCATCCGCTTTTGTTTCATCATATCCGCTATTCATCAGCTTTTCTTTGACAAGCTCTTGCCAGCGGATCATTTCTTGTTTGCATGCAGCATGAAGTTTTGTATGTTCAGGTTTTGACTCAGCCGCCAGTAAGACAATCGGTATCCCTCTTTCACTTTCTTGCTCCATAAAACCCCGAATAATATTTGTCATAAAATGATCGACGGCGACATATGGGTCATCAGAATAGGCAAAGCTTGCTTCAATTTGATCGATGACCCTTTGACTAATATATTCAACGGCTGCTATGGCCAGCTCTTCTTTTCCATTTGGAAAGTAATAATATAGAGATCCTTTCGGCGTGCCGCTCTCTCTAATGATTTGATTCAACCCTGTCGCATGATACCCCTGTTTACGTAAAAGAAGTGCGGCCGTTTGAATGATTTTGTCCTTCGTACTCACGTGTGACACTCCTTTCCTCCATAGACCAACGTCGATGCCATTGTATTATTGATTCAGTAATGGATGCGTTCCTTTCCATAATGAGGATGATTCTATTTCTGACGCCAGTCTGAGCAGCCAGTCCTCTTTTCCTTTCGGTGCTGTCACCTGTACGCCTAAAGGCATGCCTGCTTCTGTGAGATGAACTGGCACACTCATAGATGGCTGGCCGGTTAGGTTAGCCAGCTGTGTAAATGGTGTGTAGGTCAAACTCTTGAGGAACATTTCATAAATCAGATCTTGCTGTGCTTGCATTGAAAGGGATGACACACGTAACAATGCAGCAATTTCTTGATCGTTATGCATCAACTCGCCAACCTTTGGAGCCGAATAGGCAGTAGCTGGGGTCACATATAGATCGTAGGTTTGATGAAATGCGGCCATTTTTGCAGCGGCCATATCCCATGCATCAAGACTTTCTGTATAAGCAGCAGCTGTCACATTTTTTCCTGCTTCCGCCAGTACCCATGCCACAATATCTGTCTCCTCCGGCTTCACCGGACGCCCGAATGAACGAGCCAGAGAGGTAAATAAGGCAGACATTTCACCGCTGTTCATGACATAATATTGCTGCATCAGATGGACACCATCAATGTCCGGCTTCGCTTCCTCTATTTGATGCCCTTGTTCACTCAGCCATTTCACAGTGTTCAAGACTGCCTGCTTTGCTTCCTCACTCACCTTCGTGCCTACTGGAGAGTCTACACTGTAAGCAATTCGCATAGAAGAGGTTCGTTTCACCAAATCCTCTTGATAGCTGCCGTCATATAATGGCGTTTGGAACGCAGCCTCTGGCTGAATGACTTGAAGCAAATCAAGCAGGGCTGCACTGTCTCGAACTGTTTTTGTGAGCGTAAAGTCAATGGAAGCTCCTTGCCACTGCCTTCCTGCACCCGGGCCGACCGGTGTTCTCCCCCTTGTTGGCTTGAGTCCAAATAAACCAGTAAAGGATGCCGGAATCCGAATAGACCCTCCGCCATCACTCGCTCCACCCGCCGGTACGATGCCGCTTGCCACAGCTGCTGCCGTCCCGCCGCTTGAACCGCCCGGAGAATAGTCAGCATTCCAAGGGTTTCTCGTCGGACCATATAAATAGGGTTCTGTCACATTTCGCAATCCGAATTCAGGTGTGTTTGTATGACCGATCATGAGGAGCCCAGCCTGCTTCAATCGACGGACAAAGTGGGAATCTGTTTGCGCCTTTACATCCTTTAACAGCAAAGCACCCGCCGTCAAAGGTTCATGCTCCAACCCCTGCGATATATTTTTCAACACAAACGGAACACCAGCAAAAGGCTGATCCGCATCTAGTGACTTCATGTCTTTGAACACTTGATCTCGTCTAGTATGAATCACCGCATTTAGTACTGGATTCACTTCTTCCAATCTAGTAAATGCAGCTTGTACAAGCTCTTCGGGCGTGACCTGCTTTTTCTGCACAAGTGACGCCAATCCCGTTGCATCATACGTCATATACTCTTTTACATTCATCGGCATGTCCTTCTTTCTCATATTTTGATCTCTCTATTGTCTACTAGAATTCTATGAAATTCAATTTCGGGATACGTGTGAAAAAAACTTTCTTTCTAGACTATGATTCTTCTAACCATCTATCTTATTTCTCCGATATAATAAAGAAAAAAAGACGGAGGTCACCTCATATGCAAGGAGCCATTGCCTTGAAAAAGAAAATCGTCGTGGTCATCGCGTTTCTTCTTGCTTTGACAACTGCTTTGCCCTTCCATTCGCAGGCAGCTGCACCACCAAAAGAAACAGATGTCATCATCGTCTATAAAAATCAAAAAGGAAAACAGACGGCTATTCAAGAAAGTGAAAAAGTGAACGCTCAATACATACATCTTCCAGCTGTAGCAGTGACAGCAGATGAGCAAGCTGTCACCTCACTTAAAAAAGACCCAAACATCGCTTATGTTTCAAAAAACGTTAGGGTCAAACTCGCTGCTTCTACCGTGAAAAAAACAGCTACTGCTACTGGTCAGGATGCTTTGGTACAAAAATCTTATAACTTGCAGAAGCTCAATGTAAAGCAAGCAATCAAAGAAGGCGTGACAGGGAAAAATGTGAAAGTAGCCGTTCTGGATACTGGTATTTTCCCACATGAAGATTTAAAGGTAGCCGGTGGTAAATCATTCGTCGATTACACGTCTTCTTACAAAGATGATGAAGGACATGGAACACATGTCGCCGGTACAATTGGGGCGCTCAATAATGATTACGGTACGGTCGGCGTCGCTTCTGGTGTGAAGCTGTATGCTGTAAAAGTATTAGATAAAAAAGGAGAGGGCGACTTATACAGTCTGCTCCGAGGCATTGATTGGGCGATTAGCAATAAGATGGACATCATCAACCTAAGTCTAGGTTTTGAAGATAACATTCCGATTTTACGTTCAGCAGTTGATGAAGCATACAAAAAAGGACTGCTGGTCGTTGCTGCAAGTGGAAATGATGGAAAGAAGAATGGGATTAGTTATCCTGCCGCATACAATAGCGTCATTGCTGTTTCCGCAACGACTGACAAAGACAAACTCGCCTCCATCTCTAATACGGGGAAAGGAATTGAATTTTCCGCTCCCGGCGAGAACGTCATCAGTACCTATTTGAAAAATGAATATTGGTATGCCACGGGTACATCACAAGCGGCACCGCATGTCACAGGGATGCTGGCGCTGTTAAAACAGCTACATCCTAAGAAAACAAATGTTCAGCTCCGCACTTTATTGCGCAGCTATACAGTGGATCTTGGCGCAAAAGGAAAAGATTCGCAATTCGGCTATGGCCGCGTGCAATATGTGCCGCAGTCAACCTTTTTAAAGGCTGCGACAAGCGCAGTCAAAACAGCCGAAACATCTAAAAAACAGACAGATGTTGATCAAGCCAAAACGAAAATTGGCAGACTCACTGCAAGTAAACAAAAAACCGCACTCACTGACCGAGTCAAAAAAGTCCAAACAGCCATTGATATTCGTGACGCACGAGCGAAGATCAAATCAGCTGAAAAAAATAAAACCCAAAGCTCGATTAAAAGTGCCCAAACGGCTATTAAAAAGCTATCCAAAGGCAAAGAAAAAACAAGCCTGCAAAACCGGCTCGACAAAGTCAAAAAACAAGTCGCCTATCAAAAGAAAGTGACAGATGCCAAACAAAAAGTTAAAAAAGCCGAAGCCAAACGAACAAAGAAAACAAAAGCAACCGCTCAAAGTGCGGTCAAACAACTAAAAGCATCTAAAACAAAAACTGATTTACAAAAACGACTAAACCGGATCAAGGTTTGATAAAAAACGATTCCTTTCAGCAAGGAATCGTTTTTTCTATTTCAACATCTTCTGAAACAAGGTGTGATGATATTTCCCTTTCGCATCCAGCCTCACTTGATCGAGGATGTGCGCTAACGAATGGATGACATCATGTAGTGCTCGTTGAACAGAGCCGTGTTCAAAGGAAGCTAAACTCTCCGGCAGTTCATCTTCATCCAAAACAAAGAAATCACCATTCGGAAGAACGAGTAGATCAATCAATAAATCTTCAAAAACAACCGCCCGTTCTTCAAACCATGTATGTCTGACGATATTCAAATAAGAGCCAAGTTCATTGCCTTGATCATCCCGCCAAAAATAGACATTGTAAGGCCGGTCCGTCCAATAATAGGCGGTCGTATAACTCCCTTTTGGAATCGTGACAGTGTCATCACCAGCAACCATTGTAAATGGTTCTTGAATTTTATGAAACAACACGACTTGCTGCTCCTGTGCGTCTAACAGCTGACACGTATGTTCCACAACCTGATCATCGTATTTGATTTTTCTCTCGATTACGTCATCCCAAGAATTTGCATATAGCGGAAACAATCGGTCACAACCCCTTCTGCATCTACTTCTTATTCTAGTATACACTGCTTTCTTTTGAAGAAATAAAGGTTCACTGCTGCTGCCTATGGAAGACATATGGTGAGGTGAAAACAAATGAACGGAATCACAATCATCGAAACCGTAGCAGCACTCGGACAAATCATCTTGGTTTTTTGTGGCTATGCCCTTTACTGGCGGCTTGTGAAAACGAAAAGAGATCGAAAGCTGACCCCTTATGAACATGTGTTGAAATTCTTTGTCCTGTTCGGGTTAATCTCCTGGTGCTTTTCATATATGGCACTGAACGTATGGGTGTCATGAGAAAAAGGAAGAGTCCCGTCCATGCAGGACATACTCTTCCTCTTCTTATTCGGTGTATGTTATGAGCCAGCCGGCTGTTCTTTTTTAATCACATACTGATAGCTCTTCACATGCGTCCCATTTTGATTCACAAATTCTTTATCAAGTGCCCGTTCAAAGCCCATTCTTTCATATAAACGAATGGCGGCCTGCATTTTATCCGATGTATGAAGATACAGGACGTTCTCGCCCCACGATTGCGTCAGTTCTATACTTTTACGCAACAAGGACTCTGCAATACCTTTTCCTCTCACATCAGGATCTACCCCTAAAAACCGGACAATCGCTGAAGTAATGCCCATCTCTGGCTTGTCATATGCCTGTTCTGATGATCGGAACATTTGAAGGGTTCCCACGACCTTGCCCTCAAGCTCGGCCACAAGCATCAACTCCATGTTTGGGTTATCTACAGCCGCTCGCAGGGCTGCAGAATAGTTTTGCCAGCCTTCCTCTGTAAATTGAGGCTCATACTGTGCGTATGATTTGATCAGCACATGTGTGATCGCCTCATGATCTTCACTCACCGCTTGACGAATGATCAACTCTTGCTGCTCCATGCCAGCACCTCCTGTTTGTCTATGAATGGATATACGTATCATGCAATCACTGCATGCCGATGATCTGATTCTTTTCTCTACTCATTCAATGTAAAGAGTCTCCTTCGAAAGATCAATGATTTTGCACGAAAACTTCTTTGAAAATTTTGATTGAAATGGAAAGCTTGATTCATTATGCTGATTTGAGGACATATACGAGGAGTGGCATCATATGAATTCTTTATCTTATCCCCAAGAATCGAAAAAAAATCGATTCCTCCTTGCCGCGCTTCTTGGCTCTTTAACAGCCCTTGCACCGCTGGCAATGGATATGTATTTACCTGCTTTACCTAATATCGCCCGTGACTTTGGAGCAAGCACGGCGCTGTCTCAGTTAAGTCTCATGGCTTGTTTGATTGGACTTGCGCTTGGACAGCTGATTGCAGGTCCAATCAGTGATACAGTCGGCAGAAGAAAGCCGCTGATGGTTGGATTAATCATTTTTATTGCGGCCTCTCTTTTATGCACAGTGGTCACATCAATTTGGACATTCATTCTTTTAAGGCTGATTCAAGGACTTGCTGGATCAGCAGGCATTGTCATTGCACGAGCCATCGTGCGAGATCATTATGAAGGCTCAGAAATGACGAAATTCTTTGCTTTGCTCATGTTAGTCAACGGAGTGGCTCCAGCAGCGGCACCGATCGTGGGCGGACAAATGTTACGGTTCACGACGTGGCAGGGTGTGTTTGTTCTGCTAGGAATCCTCGGGGCGCTCATGCTTCTAAGATCGATGTTTTCATTGAAAGAAAGCTTACCTGTGGAACGCAGACAGACTGGGGGCTTCAAACAAATCCTAGGTGCGATGAAAATTCTAGCGAGCGATCGACTCTTTGTCGGATATGCTCTCTCACAAGGACTTGTCTTCGCCGCCATGTTTGCGTATATCTCTGGATCACCGTTTGTATTGCAGGAGATTTTCAACCTTTCTCCGCAAGGCTTCAGTGCTGCCTTTGCGGTGAATAGTCTTGGCATCATCACAGCCGGACAAGTATTTGCCCGCGTTGCTGCGAAAATTGGTGAGGAGAAAGTTCTTCGCATTGGGCTGCTGACAGCTGCTTTAGGAGGCGTCACCTTGTGTGTGATGATCTCTATTGATGCAGGGCTTTATGGCATCCTCATTCCGCTCTTTTTTGTGGTCTCTAGCGTTGGGATTGTCGGCACGTCTGCTCCTTCTCTTGCGATGCAGCATCACGGTGCGCATGCTGGAAGTGCCGCTGCCCTCATCGGTGTGGCACAAATGCTTCTTGGCGCATGCATGACACCCCTTGTCGGCTTAGCTGGAAGCCAGACTGCCTTTCCCATGGGGCTGATTATTATGCTCTGTGACCTTGGCGCACTCTGCTGTTATTTTTTCTTTGTTGCCAGAGCGAAAAAAAGACCCGCATAAGCGGGTGGCAGATTGTTGACAAAGGGCTAAAATGAACTTGATTTTAGCCCTTTGTCTTCTTTTCAGCGTGATAGAAAAACTTTGCAGTCTAGGAAGGACGAGCATCGGCGCGGAGCGAATTTGACATTCGTGAGCACCGAAGCGCAGGACTGACACCGAATGCGAGGGTTTGTCTACACGCTGAGACCCGCATAAGCGGGTCTTTCATTTATGGCTTGCTCCAATTGATCGTGCGGAACACATTGTACTGGTCATTGTTTTGATATGCATCTAGGTCAAAGCCTGAAAGTCCAAAACCAATTGCCATGACAATTCCTCCGGCAACGGTGAAGATGATCCCCCATTTGATGCATTGCTTTTTTAAATCATTCACGTTCATACTCTCACGACCTTCTTTTTAAACATTCCCATGAATGCCTTAGTGGTTTGAACAGTCCCTTGCACAAATAGCTTTGTCAAATACGCCGTGGCTATGCCGCTTAATAATCCGACACCTAATAGAAGAATACCAACTCCGATCTGCGTCACCACCACATGCAAACCGTCTTGAAAAATAAACGGAGAACCAATGATGCTCCAAAAACCGCCGAGCAGACCAACTAGCGTCATTGTACCTGTCACGAGTGGAATGCACCAAATCACCATATACACAGAAAGAAACAGCAGGAAGACTGTTGCTAGAATACTGCCCCATAACGGAAAGCCCAAAATGAGGATGGAGAGCCTTGTGGCTTTTTCTCCAAACGTCGGCACCTGAACGGTTTTGATTCCTTGTTCCTTCATAATCCCTTCAGCAATAATGGCAGGCTGACCGACTTGATGAACTGCTTCCTGTTCACTGTAGCCATCTTCCTGATAATCCTCGATCATTTCATCGTAATACTCGATGAACCGATCACTTTCTTTTTCGCCCAGACGATGCAAGTGCTTCTCCAAGCTGGCTAAAAATTCTTTTTTATTCATTGCTCTGTCCTCCAGAAATAAAGTCGTAAATCGCCATCACTTGATCCCATTCCGCTAAAAACTGTGCCATATGCTCACGGCCACTTGTTGTCATCCGGTAGTATTTTCTTAATCGACTGTTATGTTCCTGTGAATAGGTCTCCACATAATTGTTTTGCTCTAACCGCTTTAATATCGGATATAATGTCGATTCTGAAATCTCAATACAATGGGACATATCTTTAATCATTTGATAACCATAGGAATCGCCTTTCTTTAATACCGCCAGTACACAGAATTCAAGTAAACCTTTTTTTAATTGTGCATTCATGATTACAACTCCTAACCATTTATACTATACAATACATAGTATAATGTGACAAGAGGTATATTTAGCAACTTTTCACACTCAACGTCCCTATAAATATTCATACAGGAAGTTTCTCTTTCTTCAAGGCTTCACCTGATCAAGATAAATCTAGCGTGTGTCTATTGTAAACAACAAACATAAACAAGAACGAATATCAATAAATGAGGAAACACCCCATTTAATCTCTTTATTTTAAAGGGATAAGCTGAATTTTATGGAATTAAGAAGTTCATTCACAATGGCTTATCCTTATGATCATCATACTAAGTTTTACGAACACTCAACTCGAATTAAAGTGATGAGAACGGCTGAAAGTGGCTAGTTCTTTTCAACCCAACCAATACCGAATAATGGTAGACCTTAAAAAACGAGGAGCTGATAACCTTGAAAAAAATGTGGAGTAATTATCTCACTTTAGTCATTACACTAACTTTGTGTTATATCGTGTATTTGTTCATCTTCAAACAACCTTTTACCATTACACCCATCATCCTGTTTGTGGTGGGAGCCGCCATTGCTGAGTGTATACGTTTTTTCTTTCTGAAAAGTAACGAGAAAAAAGATGATACCTTGAAAAAATAGTCCCTTAAACATAAGATCACTCAACATATGAAAAGACACCGCCACTTTATAGTGGAGGTGTCTTTTTTTACTTTTTATATATTCACAAATCCTTCTCCAAACACATCACGCACGTCATGGACAACAACGAATGCGTCTCGATCAATTTTCTTAATGATTTTCTTTAAACGCATCAGCTCCTGTTTTTGAATGACTGCATAGAGAATTTCCTTCGATTCCTTCGAATAATGACCGCGACCGTTTAAAATGGTCACGCCTCGATCCAAGGTGTGATTGATTTCTTCTGCAATATCATCTTTGCATGAAGAAATAATCGTCACTGCTTTTTTCGTGTTAAGCCCTTCTATGACGAAATCCATCACCTTAGTCGCCACATACAGCATCACAATCGTAAACATTAATTTTTCCGCACCAATAATAAAGTAAGAAGCAAAAACAACGATCAGATCAAAGAACAAGATGGCGTAGCTCACGTTCCAGTCTAGATACTTATTCGCAATTCGGCCAAGAATGGCAGATCCCGCTGTTGTACCGCCCGCTCTTAAAACAAGACCAATGCCAATACCAATGATGATCCCTGCGAAAATAGAACCAATGATCAATTCATGGACATTCACCACCCATGTAGTGGTCAAATGTAAAAATAGAGAGTTACTTGCGACAGCTACCACTGTGTAGATCGTGGTCTTCTTGTCCAAGTATTTATACCCCACAAGTAATAAAATCGCATTCAACACAAGGTTTGTCAGCCACGGCGCAATCTCAAACATATAGTAGAAAATGATGGACAGCCCCGTTACGCCGCCTTCACCAAACTCAAGTGGAATGACAAACATGTTCACAGCTGCAGCAAATAAAAAAGAACCAACTAGAATCATTGCAATATCTTTTACACATTTTTTCAATTTCTTCTTTCCTCCTTTTTTAAGCATATAAAAAACCCTCTTTCTGCACGAAAGAAGACAGTCGTTGGACAAAATAAAAATCAAAAGACGGCGCCTTTTGATGAAGCTTTCTGAAATGAACCTTTCCATAATATATATCTCTTTTTAGAGGCTGTCAATGACTTGGTTTTCTATTATTTCGACTGCATGTTTATGCACTCAAACCCGCATGTTTTCAGGGTTTTTCCGTCATATGATGCTTATTCCTCTCCTTGACAAAAACACTTTAGTCATTTAAACTACTGCCTCATATCATATCCATTATTTCCGATCGACAAAGGAGGCTGTTTGATTTATATGAATCCTATTCAAAGCCGTTTACAGGCTCACACACCTTTGATTTTAGATGGTGCACTTGCAACGGAGCTTGAACGAAAGGGCTGTGATTTAAACGACAGTTTATGGTCAGCCAAAATCCTCATTGAACAGCCAGAATTGATTCAGCAAGTACACTTGGACTACTTCCAAGCAGGTGCTGACTGTGCAACAACAGCCAGCTACCAAACGACAATTGATGGCTTTGCTGAAAAAGGCTACACAAAAGAAGATGCCATCGAATTAATGAAACGATCTGTCACGTTAGCAAAAGAAGCATGCGAGCAGTTTTGGCAGGATGAGACACATCGTAAAGAGCGGACAAAACCATTCGTCGCTGGATCTGTGGGGCCCTTCGGCGCTTATTTGTCTGACGGTTCAGAATATAAGGGAAATTACGGACTCACAGAACAGGCGCTCATTGATTTTCACAGACCAAGAATTCAAGCATTGGTAGAGGCTGGTGCAGATATTCTCGCTTGTGAAACCATCCCTTGTCTCATTGAAGCAATCGCTATCGCTAAACTGCTGCAGGATGAGTTCAGCGGTGTATATGCGTGGATTACATTTAGTGCAAAGGATGGTCAGCACATTAGTGAAGGAGATTTACTTAGAGACTGTGTACAAGCACTTGAGCCATATGAGCAGATCGCTGCTGTTGGCGTAAACTGTACACCGCCGCAATATATGTCTTCTCTCATTCAGGAGATGAAAAAAGGGACGAGCAAACCGATTGTCGTGTATCCGAACTCAGGGGAATTATATGATCCTGAAGAAAAGGTTTGGAGCGGCGATACGTCTCACCATACATTTGGTGAATGTGCGCAGCAATGGTATAAAGACGGCGCACAAATCATCGGCGGCTGCTGCCGGACGACACCAGAGGATATTACCGATATCTTAAAACAGGCAACATCGTAGCATCATGACTCAACACACATACTTTTAAGCAAAAGGGCGGGAAGACATGGAACAAGCAAAAGATCAGTCACAACAATATCAACGAAAAATGACAAGCCGTCACCTGTTCATGCTTTCTTTAGGTGGCGTGATTGGCACAGGACTCTTTTTAAGCTCAGGATATACGATCAATCAGGCCGGACCTGCGGGAACGATTTTGGCTTATCTGGTTGGGGCATTAATTGTGTACCTCGTGATGCTCTGTTTAGGTGAACTGTCTGTCGCAATGCCGGTTACAGGCGCTTTTCACACATATGCAACAAAATACATTGGGCCCGGCACTGGCTATACAGTGGCTTGGCTTTACTGGCTGACATGGACCGTGGCACTTGGTTCAGAATTTACAGCGGCAGGTCTTTTAATGCAGCGCTGGTTCCCGGACACATCAGTTTGGATGTGGAGCGGTGTTTTTGCACTTCTCATCTTTTTACTCAATGCTTTTACAGTTAAGTTTTTTGCAGAATCGGAATTTTGGTTTTCTAGCATTAAAGTCATGGCTATTATTCTCTTTATTATCCTTGGCGGAGCCGCGATGTTTGGATTGATTCCACTAAAAGGCGGTGAGGCCGCTCCGTTCTTCTCTAACTTCACTGGAGATGGGGGTCTCTTCCCAAACGGCTTTTTACCGATTTTAATGACCATGTTGGCTGTTAATTTTGCTTTTTCGGGTACTGAGCTGATTGGGATTGCTGCGGGCGAAAGTGTCAATCCAGATGAGACCATTCCCCGGGCGATTCGCACGACTGTGCTACGTCTTGTCCTGTTTTTTGTCGGAACGATCGTGGTCTTAGCCGGCTTAATTCCAGTAGAAGAAGCCGGGGTGATCAAAAGTCCTTTCGTTGTGGTATTTGACCGCATCGGTATTCCTTATGCGGCAGATTTCATGAATTTTGTCATTCTGACAGCGATTTTATCTGCGGCAAACTCAGGGCTATACGCCTCATCTCGCATGCTATGGTCCCTTTCTGAAGAACGAACATTACCTAAAAAGCTGGCAAAATTGACGTCAAAGGGAATTCCTTTGAATGCACTCATTTTGAGTATGATTGGGGGCATTCTCTCTTTGCTATCGAGTGTCATCGCACCTGAAACAGTGTATCTGGTTCTTGTTTCAATCTCTGGACTCGCCGTTGTTGTTGTATGGATGGGAATTGCAGCTTCACAGTTCATGTTTCGCAAAAAATTCTTACAGGATGGCGGACAGCTTCATGATTTATCTTTCCGAACCCCGCTCTATCCGGTGGTTCCGATTGCTGCCTTCCTCCTATGCCTTGCATCTGTGATCGGCATTGCTTTTGATCCAAATCAGCGTATTGCTCTTATCTGCGGTATCCCTTTTATCGCACTCTGCTATGCTGCCTATTACGTGACAACATGGATTCAGAAAAAACGAGAAAACCCTGGTGTATAGCACCAGGGTTTTTGTTTGTCCCAAAAAAGGATATCACTAGCAAAACAAAGACATTTTGGTATATGATAGGAATCTATGATTTTCAGGATGAATCAAGGGAGCTGTTTTTAATATGGAAATGACCATTACAAGAGCATTAAGTGAACTGAAAATGTTAGATAAGAGAATCAGCCGAACGATTGATGAAGCCGTACTCGGTGGTTTGATCATCGGGAAACATATACAGAACGGATTTCAAAATCAAGAAGAAGTAGAAAAAAAGGCAAAAGCAGATGACCAATCGATTCAAGCATTAATCAAACGCCGAAATGCCATTAAATCAGCCATCGTTGTGTCGAATGCTACGACAACGATTGAGGTGGCGGGTGTTAGCATGACCGTAGCAGAAGCCATTGAACGCAAGACATCCATAGATTACGATATTCGTTATTTACGAAAATTAAAAAAGGTCTACACAGAGCTGGTTGACCGGTCAGAACAAATCAATGAAGATGTGAAAAAGAGACTGGATCAGCATTTAGAAACACTATTTGGGAAAGACGGGAAAACACAAGCCGCTGCCAACCAAGAGATCGTCAAGTCATTCCTAGCTGAAAATGAGGCGGCGATCATTGACCCTCTTCGTCTTCGAGTGAAGATTGAACAGCTTTCGAAAGAGATTGAAGATTTCCAAATGGAAGTGGATTTCTCCTTATCAGAAAGCAATACCTTGACAAAAATACAGATCGACTAGTCGATTTTGTTAGTGAGCCGAAAATCGATAGGACTAAACACCTCCGAGGGAAAGGTCATTCCCTCCTCATCTGATGATCATCTTAGGATGATCCATGATAAAAGCTCAAAGCTGAACGTTCAAAGCTGAAAGCTCAAGTATTCAAAGGTCTTATCCATCAAAGCTCAAGATGTAAAGCTCAAAGCTCGATCGAATCTGGGAGAAACGGCTCATGAGTGTTTGTTTATCGACTCTTTCGGTTGCCGCCCAGCAGGTTTGCTAACAAAAAGAAAAGGATGTCAGCTAGTGACATCCTTTTTTCTATGAAAACGACAGGCTTGCGCCAAGTCGCCTCTTCTAGCAGATTAGTAACGTGATGTATATGCCAAATGGTACACACTTGTCACATTTGAAGATAGCGTGATGTCGTTTGAAGTGAAAGTCACTGGAACGATATCGTAGTAATGTGTAGACCAGCCTGCATTATTGTATGTACGGTAGCCTGCACCTGCAGGCACTTGAATCGTTAGTGAAAATTGTCCATTCTCGTCTGTTGTACCTGTCGCTGTTTGAGCATATGATTTGATTGCTGCTTCAAAATAAAGCTGAATTGGCTGATTCGCCATGAGTTGACCACTTGTGTCCTTTAATGTTCCTTTAAAAGTAGCTGGATAATATGAACCTACACGATATTTACTGCCAGAACCGTAATTAACTATACCACCGTCTGCTGCTGTGACGCCTGTTACTTGTACGGATGCTGGTACTGCTCCTGTTTCCTCTGCATGTGCAAAGCTTGGGAAAACGAGAAGCAATGATAGAAAGAAAGCAAACATGATTTTTTTCATCGATAAATCCTCCTTTTTTTTCCTACTATATTACTATCGACAGTTATTGTCATTTTTCCAGTAAAAAACAAAAACTTCCCTTTTTATTCAAAAGGGAAGCTGCAAAACTATTTTTTCACAACAACTTTCACTGCTTTACTTTCTCTTTTTCTCACATCTGAAGCCGTCACATACAAGACGGTTTTGGCTTTTTGCGGCTTGATTTTAGCCGTAAATGCGCCTTTGCTATTCGTTTTGACCGTTTGAATGACTTTCTTTGATTTGTTCTTCACCTTGATTGTCAAGCCTGCACCCGCAGTTCCTTTGACCGTTTTACTTTTCACTGTTACTCGATTCACCTTTGGCTTAGCTGGTGCTTTGCCCTTTTTCACGACCGTTTTGAGCGAAGTCGCAGCCTTTCCTTTTGATATCTTGATGTGAAGCACTTTATTTTTGTTTTGATGCTTGATCTTCACACTAAAGGTTCCCTTTTTGCTTGCCGTGCCTTTTCCAAGCAGGGTTTTGCCTCTATACACAGAAATGGCAGCGCCGGCTTTCGCCTTTCCTGTCACCTTTTGATGCTGATCTTCTACTTTGTTAACTGATGCGTTTAATTCAACAGCACTTAACGCGGCAAAAGCATTGAGTCTGCCATGTCCTGTCATCCAATCGATACCCGGAATTTTCGGATCGACAACAGGCTCGTCATTTTCATCATAGAAAACGTCATCTGTTCCATCAACAGCTTTAAATGAAATATCATCCGCTGTATTTTGTAAAATATTTCTCACTTGATTTGGTTTCAGGGTTGGATTTTTAGAAAGCAGTAATCCTGCTGCTGCTGCAACATACGGTGTAGCCATCGATGTCCCGCTCAGGTATGAAACATTCCCATCAGGCATTAAGCTTGGGATATCAGACCCTGGTGCAGACATGCTTAATCCTTTCCCATAGCTTGAGAATTCAGCGGCAATATCCATGCGATTACTTGCACCAACTGCCATGGCGTATTTGGAAGTCGCAGGATAACCCATTTCTGGAATGCCATCGTTTCCGCTCGCCACTACCACTAATACATTTTTTTGTGCAGCATAGTTCATCGCATATTCAATGACCTTGCTGTAGTAGCCGCCAAGGCTCATGTTGATGACCTTTGCACCTTTGTCCACTGCATGTTTAATGCCAAGAGCAATATGCTCTGTATCTCCATTTCCATACGCATCCAGTACTTTGACTGGGATGATACCTGTATGTTGGTTCAGCCCTGCCATGGAGTAATGATTGTCGGCTTTTGCTGCAATGATACCTGCCACATGGGTACCGTGGCCATTGTCATCAATTGCATCTTTATTACGGCCAATCAGATTAGCACCTAAGTCTGTGCGAACCGTTCCGCTTAAATCGGACAAACGGCTGTCGACACCTGTATCCACAACAGCAATTAACGTTTGCTTCATTTTGCTTGTGCCAATCAATGTATTCATTTGTTCAAACTTCACATCAGCGCCTTTTTTCCCACTGTTCTGCGCACTGTTTTTCAGCGGCCACTGGTAACCATACTGCGCGTCATTACTGAGCGCACGATACGTTTGTACAGGCTCTGCAAATTCAACATTCGGCATACTAGAAAGCTTTCTCGCCGTGCTTTTGATCACAGCTTTGCCTGCTTTAAGCGTTTTGCCAGCTGATTCTTTCCCTGCCGGTACATCGTAAACATACATTCCTTTAAATAAAGGATTTACTGACTGAGATGTCACACGGTTTTCTTGAATTCCGTAGCCTTTCATCTTCTTTTTTGCGGATTGAAGCGTTTGTCCATCCTTTAATTTAAAGATGATTTTGTTTGTGTTGACCTTTTCTTCTGGAACAAGCTTTTGTTTCTCTAATACATAACCGATCGATTTTCCTTCAAGCTGATCGATTCCTACTTTTTGTCCCACTGTTTCTAATTCCTTTTTTAGATAGGCTGGACTTGCCTCTTTGAGCATATCAAAAAGGGAACGGATCGCCTGTTGCTCTTTCTCTGTGACGATATGACCGCTGAATGCACCATTTTTCTCTACGTCATTCAGCAATGATTTTAATGTAAGCAAATGATTGTACACCGTTTGCTGCTTTTTTTGATTGTTGATGAGTTTAGATTTAAGAAACGGCTTTGTTTTTTGTAGCAGACGTGTAAGCTTCTGACCATCGGCTGTTTCATTGAATCGTTTGTCTTCGATCGTACGAATGGATTGAAGAATTTGACGTCCATGCTTTTTCTCAATAATGATGATCCCTAGCTCTTCTTCTTCAGGGAAAATCGGTTCAGATGGCGGAAGATTCGCGCCTTTATACCCGATTGTATATGCTGCATCCTCTTCCTCATCACGGCTGTCTTCCTCTGAACCTAAATACAGCACTTTGACATAGTAAGGACCTGACCATGCATGCGGGAAGTTGATTTCTGTCTCTCCACTTGCTGTGTCCACACGATATCTCGAATAAGTGTCATCCTTTATCGCTCTATCCTTACTTGGGTAGACCGATACAGATAACACTTGTTTGCTTTTGACAGCAATTTGCATATGTGTATGTTTTGCCACATCTTGTGCAGATGGCGTGATTTGGTACCATGACTCTTCTTTTTCATTCTGTAATGTACCTGAGATGACTTCACCATTTTTTAACCCAATGGCTTCATTGACACTTGTGCCCTTACTAACTGCTGATGCCTCGTACCCAGGTAATGCAGCCATACATAGAATGATGGCCATGAGTACAACCACACAGGATTTGACCTGCTTTTTAAACATGAAAAGACCCCCTTATCTTTTACAATACCTTGGAAGAATATCACAGAATCCTTTTTAGTAGAATCTATTTTTGACATAATTAAACTCGTTTTAAGCTAGGATTTGAGATATTCAGATGACTAGTCTGTTCGCTTCATAAACTTTTTGCCATTTCAAACGGAAAATGATGCTATTTAACCATATCGAAAAGTACATTACAATCAAATTGTAAGCGCTTAACAAACAAGAGAGAAGGGATCAGCTTGTTCCAAAAAGATCATGTTTTTACACAAGTAAACGGTCGATCAAAGAATGAGATTTTACAATACATTTCCGAGAAAGCTGAAGACCTTCACATTACAGATGATCAGTCAGGGTTATTAACAGATTTGTTGAAACGCGAAGACGAAGTCTCAACAGGACTTCAGCAAGGTTTTGCGATTCCTCATACAAAAAGCTCTGCTGTTCAAACGGCTTCACTTCTCTTTTTAGAACTTGAACAACCCATTGAATGGGGAAGCTTCGACGATTTGCCAACTAGCTATTTATTTACACTGCTCGTTCCACTAGAAGAGGCCAATGTCACACACCTCAAATTACTGTCTGGCATTGCCACAAGTTTAATGGAGCCTGCTTTCATCGAAAAGATTCAACCCGGTCAAACAGCAGACTATTATTACGAAGTCATTGAACAACAATTGAAAGAGGGGATTACACAATGAAAATTGTCGGTGTCACTTCATGCCCAGCAGGGTTAGCTCATACTCCAATGGCAGCAAAAGCATTAGAGAATGCGGGTAAACAGCTTGGACACGAGATTAAAATCGAGCAACAAGGAATTATGGGACAGGTGAATGGCATTACAGCAGAGGAAGCTAAGCAGGCAGACCTTTGCATTATTGCCTCCAATCAGCACATTAACGACGCTGAACGCTTCTCAGGTATTCCTACTGTTCGTGTCGAAATCGGACGCGCCCTAAAAAATGCCGAGCAAATCATCACAAAAGCCGTTGCGCTGGTTGAAAAGAAAAAATCTGAATCCCAATAAACAAGAGCAATGCCATATAGAAAGGAGCAAAGCAGAATGAAAGCAAAATTAAAAGTCATTGAAGGCCACCTCATGACCGGTATTTCTTATATTCTTCCGGTGATCATCGGAGCTTCACTTATCGTTGGTTTAGCCAAACTAGTCGGATTAGGTTTTGGTGTATCAGATTTAAACGCCTATAAAGATGCAGGCGGCATTTTACATGGTGCCTATTTGATGGAACAGGTTGGCTGGACAGGCATTGGCTTAATGAACGTACTGCTCGCTGGCTTTATTGCCTATTCGATTGCGGATAAATCTGGTCTTGCGGCCGGCTTTATCGGCGGAGCTCTTGCCAGCTCAACAAATGCTGGTTTTATCGGCGCCGTCATTGCAGGTTTCTTTGCCGGATATGTCGCTCTCTTTGTGAAAAGAAAAATTCAAATTCAAGGCTCCGCAGCTGGACTCGTCCCTCTGCTCATCTTACCGCTCATTACTGTTGGCTTAACCGGACTTCTCATGTCCGTTCTGCTAGGCGGTCCATTAGGGGCTTTGAACACCGCATTAATTGAATGGATCAAAGGCATGGTCGCAGATGGAACAAGTACACTCGCACTTGCTCTCATTCTAGGTGCCATGATTGGCTTTGATCTTGGCGGCCCAGTGAATAAATCAGCTTGGATGGCTGGTAACGCGCTCTTCCTATCAGGTGTCTATCTTCCTGCCATTCTCGTCAATATCGCGATTGTCATTCCGCCGCTTGGATACGGGCTTGCGACATTGATTCGAAAACGCAACTTCTCTCCTACGTTTAGAGAAGCCGGACGAGGCGGTCTTGTGATGGGGATTATCGGGATTACAGAAGGAGCCATTCCCTTTACACTCGTCAATCCTTTGAAATTGATTCCGCTGAATGTCGTCGCTTGTGCTGCTGGAAGCGGGGTCGCTGCCTTATTAGGTGTCCATGACATCATGCCGCCAATTGGCGGACTATACGGATTCTTCTCAGTAGGAAACTGGTGGGCGTATTTAATCGGCGCACTAACTGGCGCACTTGTTATTGGAATTGGCGCCAACCTACTTGTGAACTTCTCTGAGAAAAAAGAACCCCAAAAGCCAGAACATGATCAGAAGCAGAAAGAAGAAGATGATTTTGACCTTGTGCTAGAAGGATAATTTGAACAAAGAAAGGTGTCGTTACACAATGACTGTCAATGTACATGTGATTCCACATACTCACTGGGACCGGGAATGGTATTTTACCACCTCCCGTTCCCGTATCTACTTAATGAAAAGCGTAATGGACATATTGGACACCCTCGAAACAGATGAACGATTCCATTACTTCATGCTCGATGCACAAGCATCCTTGCTAGATGATTACTTGAAATGGCGCCCAAAGGATGAGGATCGAATTAAACATCTCGTCACAGCAAAACGCCTCATCATCGGTCCGTGGTATACACAAACTGATCAGCTCGTGATTTCTGGGGAATCGATTGTACGGAATCTGCAATATGGGATTGAGCGCTGTCAGCAGTTTGGACATGTCATGAAGGTCGGTTATGTCCCTGATTCCTTCGGTCAATCTGCACAAATGCCTCAAATTTATCAAGGCTTTGGAATTGTCGACACAGCCTTTTGGCGCGGCGTTTCTGATCATATGACGAATCACACAGAATTTAATTGGCGCGGGGCGGATGGCAGTGAAGTGTTTGCAGTGAATCTGCCATTTGGCTACTACTACGGAGGAAATATTCCTGAAAAGGATGAAGACCTGCAAGCCTTTCTTTCTGAAAAAATCGGGGCGCTGCAAGCAAAAGCCACGACAAAGAATGTCTATTTCCCAAATGGCTTTGACCAGGCGCCTATTCGTAAAAACCTGCCTGACTTATTAGAAAAAGCCAATGAAATAGACGAGCATAACTATCAAATCAGCAGTTTAGAAGACTACATTGCAGCAGTGAAAAAAGAGCGGACTTCTTTTGAGACATTAGAAGGAGAACTCATTCATGCCAAGCATATGCGAATTCATAAGTCCATTTTTTCAACAAGAGCAGATTTGAAAATCTTAAACAACCAAATTGAAAACTATCTTGTCAATGTGATGGAGCCGATCCTTACAATCAGTTATTCACTCGGACATGACTATCCGCATGACACGGTGCGTGATATTTGGTACCTCATGTTTGAAAATGCAGCGCATGACAGCATTGGCGGCTGTAACAGTGATACGACGAATCAAGACGTTTTCTTCCGCTACAAGCAGGCAAAAGAAATCGCCGAGAATCTGGTGGACTTACACATGCGTCTCATCGCCATCCGGCTGCAAACTGAGCAAGAAATCACGTTCACTTTATTTAACACACTGCCTTCAAAGCGCTCTGAAGTCATTGAAGTCGAAACCTTTATCACAGAACGTCCATTTACGCTAAAAGACGCTGATGGACGAACTCTTCACTACACAGTCAAAAGCAAAACCGATGTGACAGATTATGTCTTAGCACAGCAGATTTCACTTAACCCAAGCAAAGAGGTGTACATGCCAAAGCAAGTCTGGAAAGCTGTTTTACTCATTGAAGCAGTCGACTTGCCATCCGTTGGTTATACACAAGTCAGCATGGTTTTCGATGAATTTAGTGAATCCATTTTGGAAAAAACAGAAGGTCGTGTCATTGAAAATACGTTTTACCGCATTGCAGCAAATGACAATGGGTCATTAGAAATTACGGATAAACAGACCGGACGAACTTTCTCTGAGCAAATGATCTTTGAAGACAACGGAGATGATGGGGATTCTTATAACTATTCACCACCGCGTGAGGATCTTTATGTATCATCTAAAGATATCTCATCAGCTGACATCGCCGTATCTAAAAGCAGTTTACAGGAAGAGCTCATCATCAAGCTTCAATTGACTGTCCCATATGATTTAGAGGAACGTTCGGAGCAAAAGGTGACGACTTCCCTCCCGATCACAGCGAAGGTGGCTTTAAATAAAGATGAAGCGGTCATCCGTTTTCATGTAAATGTTGACAACCATGCGCTAGACCACCGTCTACGGGTACTCTTTGATACAGGTATTGCATCAAACGTATCACTCAGCGATCAACAGTTTGGCACCATCGAACGTCCAACGGAGCTGACGCAAGAGCTAGAATGGTGGAACAATGAACATTGGGAAGAAAAACCGATTACCATTGAACCAATGCAATCATTTGTTGCACTTCGCGATGAAGCATATGGTGTCTCTCTTTTGACGGACTGCGTCAGAGAATACCAAATCACAGGCGAAGACTACACAACCATTGCTTACACACTCTTCCGCTGTTTCGGAAAAATGGGGAAAGAAAACCTTCTTTACCGTCCCGGCCGGGCTTCTGGAGAAAAAATCGTGGAAACACCTGACGCCCAGCTTCAAGGATCGCTATCATTCTCCTTTGGCATGCACTATAGCCAAGAAGCGGTGAATGAAGGACACTTGGCTCAGCTTGCTAAACGTTACACCACCCCGGTTCAGTGCTACGAGCGGGCAGACTTTTTAAACGGTCGTTTAATTTTCTCTTTCCGAGATGAAAAAGAAGACTTACAATCTACTTATAGCCTGCTTGACATTGAAACAGACGGGGCCGTTCTAAGCGCTTTGAAAAAAGAAGAGCATGGAACAGGCATTGTCATTCGTCTCTTCAATCCATATTTAACACGTCAAACAGCCGCTTCAATCAATAGTTCATCTCTACAACATGGAGAAACAGCGAATTTAGGCGAAACACCTGAAGGACATATACTGAAAGCACAACATGGATCATTACACATTGAACCGCTCACACCTTGTCAGGTACAAACCTACATTGTAAAGAAAAAATGAACATGTAGGGGCGGGATCCATTTGGATTCCGCCCCTCTTTAATGGAGGGCATTGATCATGCGAATTGGAGGCATCGAAGCAGGCGGTACAAAATTTGTCTGCGGCTACGGAACAACAGACGGAACGATTGAACATATGACTTCCTTTGCAACAGGGAACCCAGAAGAAACATGCCGGCAAGTGATCGAATACTTTACAGAACATCCAGTCGATGCGATTGGCATAGGCGCATTCGGGCCTGTCGATGTAAAAGAGCACAGCCCCAGCTATGGAACGATTCTCGAAACACCCAAAACAGCTTGGCGCCAATTTCCATTACTCTCAACCTTAAAACAAGCACTCGGTCTCCCTATGAAGCTTGATACGGATGTGAACTGTGCGGCGCTCGGTGAAGCTCGTTTTTCAACTGACACAGACAGACCAAATTCCTTGGTCTACATCACGGTTGGGACGGGAATCGGCGGCGGTGCCTATATTGAAAACCGCCTCATTCACGGACTGCTTCATCCAGAAATGGGACATATCACCGTTCAGCGCCACCCTCATGACACCTATGGGGGCTGCTGCCCTATCCACCATGATTGTTTAGAGGGACTAGCATCTGGACCTGCCATAGAAAGCCGATATCATACATTGGCACAAATGCTGCCAGAGGAGCACCCTGCCTGGTCACTTCAAGCTTATTATCTCGGGCAAATGACTGCAAATTTATTACTCACCCTTTCACCAGAACGCATTATTTTGGGTGGAGGTGTCATGAAACAGCCGGCTTTGCTGCCGCTCATCCTTGAAGAAACAGACAAGCGGCTTCATGGTTACTTACAATTACCAAAGCCATTAAATGAAATTGTCACAAAGCCTTCCTTTGACGGATTATCTGGTTTAATGGGAGCCATCGCCCTTGGAGCTGATGCCTTAAAGGAACAAGGAGCGGCGCAATGATGATGACGGCAGATACTCGAACCTACCAGCTCATTCAGCGGCTATTTGAAACGAAAGGGTTCGTGAAGCTGGAGGAGCTCACTGCCTCTTTTCGCTTATCTGACCGCTCCATCCGCAATTTAATCAAAGAAGCAAACGAGCTGTTAACACAAGCTGGAGCTATGATCAAGACCATCCGCGGGAAAGGATATACTCTCTTAACAAGTGACCAAGACGCTTTCCTGCTTTGGCTTCATCAGCAAAAGCTTCCTGCCCGCTCTCTCGTACCCGTCATGCCAGAAGAGCGCATACGATTTATGATGAGAAAACTATTGCTTCAATCAGACTACTTAAAAATTGATCAATTAGCAGAAGAATTGTTCATCAGCCGTATGACGGTCAGCAGTGATTTAAAAAAAGGACGGGAGCTGTTAGCCCGTTACGGTATGACCCTTGTCTCAAAGCCTGGATTTGGCTTAAAAGTAGACGGAGACGAATTGCAAAAAAGGACGTGCTACGCAGACTTACTGCTTGAAGAAGAACCCGCCCTATCTCATATAACTGAGCGGGAACAGCTTCATTTCCCTGACATTTCACTTGAAACCATTCGATCCATTGTGCTGACAAATCTATATCAAGAATCACTGCTCATTAAAGATATTGCCCTAAAGAATTTAGTGATTCACTTAGCGATTGCCATTCAACAAACGCAAAAAAAACAGCGGATACCCACCAGTACTACTCACACACAAAGACCGCCAGTGTTAACAAGAATCGCTCAAAAGATCACGCATCAAATAAGCGACACGTTTCATGTCACCTTATCAGAGGATGAAACAGATTACTTGGTGATGCATCTCTTAGCGAATCAAACGTGGAAAGAAATTGATGAGCACCAAACGACAGAAGAAGTACGTCAGGCGGTGACACGATTTCTCCAGCACATTGAAAAAACAAGCGGTCATCGTTTTGTAGATGACGATATCCTGCGTCAAGATTTGATGCTGCATATGAAGCCATTATTAAATCGAATTCAATACGGCGTGTCTTTACAAAATCCGCTTTTGCATGAGATCAAAACATCTTACCCTTATCCGTTTGATTTGGCCGTCAGCGGACTCAATGCCTTACAGCTGGTACGGACGCCAAATGAAGATGAAGCGGCATATGTTGCCTTACATATTGCTGCTTCATTTGAAAGAAGCCATCTTGACACCTCGCAAAAAAAGAGGGCCATTATTGTATGCGGATCTGGACTAGGAACGGCACGGCTACTTGAAATTAAATTGAAGGCGGCCTTTCAACATGAGCTTGAGATTGTTGAGCTTTATTCTTATCAGGATTACGCTTTTAGCACGACTTTGCCATGTGATGTGATTATTACAACCGTACCTCTCGCACCAAAGGGGAAACCAATCATTCAAGTGAATGCTTTTTTTGAACATCATGATGTCCAGCGTGTGAGTGAGGTCATTCACCTGTTAAACGGACACGGTGCCCCTTCGCAGGAGCTGATGGCTTTTTTCCAAGAACGATTGACCTTGTTGGATGTGAACCTTTCAAGCAAAGAAGAGGTATTAGATACGCTTTGCAGCCGGTTGGAGGCGCATCAGCTTGTTTCATCTTCTTTTCGTTCCTCCGTGCTGGAGCGGGAGGAAATGTCATCTACTTATCTTGGCAAGGGGATTGCGATGCCTCACCCGCTCATCACAAATGAAGGCACCTCCTGCGTGGCAATTGCACGATTGAAACAGCCAATTGATTGGCAGGGCGATCAAGTATCTCTGATTTTCTTGTTAGCTATTCAGAAAGATGACGCTGCCTGCATGAATCAATTTTTTGAACAAGCTGTCGATTTATTAGACAGTCCTGACCGCCTTCAATCCTTGACGCATGCAAGGACATTTGATGAGCTAATGCATGTCCTATTTCAATAGCACAAAAGGCCGCCCAAGTGAGATCGGGCGGCCTTTTATTCATCTATTCCTCACATACGAATCAATCATATATGACATTTTTTCCTTCTTCCCTTAACTTTTTTAACGACGTCAGCATATGGTTGATTTCTTCATCGGAATGTCTTTCCCAAGCGCCTAATTCTGCGACAATTTTCAAAGGGAATTTCGATCGATAGGAACGGGTCGAATTCCCTGGAAACTTTTGATCCGTCAAATTCGGATCATCTTCAAACTCGCCTGTCGGTTCTACAACATAAATTCTCTCTTTTGCATCAGACCGGGCTAATTCAGCTCCCCATTTGGCTGCGTTTAATGTTCCAGTAAAATAGATGTGGTTCGATTGTTTATCCTGATAGTTGGATAAATGCAACGGTTCAAGCAGGTCCCCAATCTTCAATTCCGCTTTCGTCCCATGAAAAAACGGCCCAGGATCTAAAACATCTTTCTTGTCATTCATACAGCCACATCCCTTATCGTTTTTGACTTGCGTATAACAGTATACGGGCTGATGCGGACGGAAAACAGTCTATAAATGAGATGAAATTCGGGGTATAATGATAGTAGAGAGTAAGATGTGATTTATAAACTCCAGCAAGTTAAAATAACAGCAAGAATACATACAAAGCAGTCTTCTTGAAAGAGATAAAAAGCTGTTAGACGCCATAAAAGCCAAAGAGACGTTTGACGTTTTATGTGGTTGGCGTGTTGGCACATAATCAATTAAATTCTTCAGGAAGGGTGTAATGAGAGAATGAAAGATAGAGATAAGATTTGTCATATATATGCTCAAAAAAGTTGGCATATGGATTCTTATATTATTGGTAATCGTGAGGGTTTAATTGAATTAAAGAGTGCTATTGACCAAGCATTGAAAAGTAATGTTGGTCAAGCTGAATTGTTTCCATCAGATTTAGAGGATTATACAACTTACGTTGCTTTAGTCAATGATAAAGAAGAGTTGGATTCACTTATTATGCCTTACACTGATGAGGATAATGATGATGAAAACTTGATACATCCAGTTGATATAGTTACAAGTCATGAAGAGAAAAAAACCCCTAAAAATTAGGGGTTTTTTAGTGTGATATTGTTACTTCCCGATGTTCTCTCCATTTTGCTCGATTAATGTTTCATACCAATAAGAGCTCTTTTTCCGAATTCTCTTCAGGTCTTTCAGGTCAAATTCATCACGGTTGACGTAGATAAAACCGTAACGTTTTGAGCAGCCTTGGTGTGTACTGATTAAGTCGATGGCTGACCACGGACAGTACCCGAATACCTCAACACCGTCAGTGATCGCCCATTTGATTTGTTCAATATGTTTTTCTAAATAATCAATTCGATAATCATCCTGAATCGATCCATCCGCTTCTAACTTGTCAAAAGCGCCTAGTCCGTTTTCCGTAATAATAAGAGGTAGCTGATAGCGGTCGTAAATTTCACGCATCGTTGATCGGAAACCGGTAGGGTCAATCTCCCAGCCAAATGCATTTTTACTTAAGAACGGGTTGTTGCCGCCTTTGTAGACGCCATCTTCACCAGATTTTAAATGCTGATCTCCGCCGCGGGCAAATTCATCATTGCCATCTCCTTTACTCGCTTCAACCGTTTGAGATGTGTAGTAGTTAAAGGCAATGAAGTCTGGTTTTGCACTTTTCAAAATATCCATATCTCCCTCTTCAATCACAGGAAGAATGTCTTTTTCCTTCATGTATGCCCATGCAAGGTTGTTATAACGACCGAATACCGCCATATCAAGATATAGCCAGTTGCGGATCGCATTGTAATTAGCCGCAGCAATGACATCCTCGGGTTTTGGAGATGCCGGGTAAATAAGGGCGATGTTTGGCGCTGGTCCGATTTTCGCCTCAGGCAGCAAACGATGACAAAGCGTCATGGCTTTCGCCTGTGCCACAAGCATATGGTGGTTCTGCTGATATAGTTCTTTTTTCGGATTTTCTAAGTTTGGATCCAGTGTACCTAAAGCTGATCCATGTAAGATCATCATGTTTTGTTCATTAATCGTCAGCCAATATTTTACCTTCTCGCCATACTCCTGGAACAAAACCTCCGCATAACGTTCAAACGCATCGACTGTCGAACGATTTGACCAGCCGCCTTTCACTTGAAGCGCATGAGGCAGATCAAAGTGATACATCGTCACAATTGGTTCAATGTCATAGCGGCGCAATTCATCAATGAGAGAATGGTAGAAGTCAATTCCCTTTTGATTGATCTCCCCATCTCCATCTGGAATGATACGTGTCCATGCAATGGAGAAACGATAAGCTTTCAAGCCCATTTCTGCAAACATCTTCACGTCCTCTTTATATCGATGATAGTGATCGCTGGCTACCTTAAAATCAGTTGTTCCTTCAGGATAGCTTTCTCTCATATCAATGACTGAAGGTCCCTTGCCATCCTCGTTCCATGCACCTTCTACTTGATAGGCGGAAGTCGATCCGCCCCAGAAAAAGTCTTTTGGAAATGGTGCTAGTGTTGAATATCTCATGATTATATCCTCCCTTTCTTAAACTAAGTGTAAAAATGATTGTCCTGGTGTCACTTGTTTTTCTTCTGTCTCAATGATATCGCTAAATTCACCGGAATTGGTAATAATCACAGGTGTTGTGACAGAAAGACCTGCTGCTTGAATGGCCTCAATATCAAACTCCGCAAGCAGTTCACCTTCTGTAATGGTTTGGCCCTGCTCAACCTTCGGCGTAAAATGACGGCCCCCAAGTTGTACAGTATCCAGTCCAATATGAATGAGTACTTCTGCTCCGCTTTCAGAGGTGAGACCGTATGCATGTCCTGTTGGGAATACCGTTGTCACGACCCCAGTTACTGGTGCAAACAGCTTACCTTCTGATGGAATAATGGCTGCACCCTTACCTAATGCGCCAGATGAGAAGGCTTTATCTTGCACCTCTTCTAGCTTGATGACTTCGCCAGATAAAGGACTTTTCACATGAGCTGCTTTGACACCATGTTCATTTTCAGATGCTGGTGCAGAACTAGCTGCAGGAGCATCTTCTTCATCCACAGGATCTTTGAATCCAATCAAATAGGTTAAGACGATTGAAAGGACAAATGAAACGGAAATTCCGATTAAGAATCCTGTAAACCCTTGACCATAGAAGATCGGAAGTGTCAGTAAACTCGGAAGACCTGATGCGATCGCAATACTTTGTGAATAACCAATAATGGCACCACCGACACCGGCAGAGATAACCGCTGCAATAAATGGTTTTTTCAAACGAAGTGTGACGCCGTATACAGCAGGCTCTGTAATTCCAAATACAGCAGAAACCGCTGTCGATCCAGCTAATGATTTCAGCTTTTTGTTCTTTGTTTTCAGCATAACACCGATTGAAGCACCGGCTTGTGAAAATACAGCTGGCGCAGTGGCCGGCTTAATATGATCTTTTCCATGGACCGCAATATTATTTAAAATGACTGGCACAAGCCCCCAATGGATACCGAAGATGACAAGAACCTGCCATGCCATCGCAATTAAAGCACCGGCAAGTGTAGGGCTAAAGGAGAATACTTTCAGCAGGACGGCTGCAATTCCGTTCCCTGCATACACACCAAATGGTCCAAATACGATCAGTGTCAGTGGAACGACCGTGACCAGTAAAATCAGTGGTGTAATAAAGTTTTTCACACTTTCATGAATGACTTTGTTAAAGAAACGTTCGATATATCCCATCACAAACACTGCCAAAATAATCGGGATAACCGTTGATGTATAAGACATTAAGACAACCGGAATACCGAAGAACGACACATCTCCGCCGCCTTTTGTGAGCTCTTGAATAGTCGGGTAGATCAGTGCACCTGCAATCGTCACAGCGACAAATGGATTCGCTTTAAACTTCCTAGCAGAAGTGAATGCGAGCAGCAGCGGCAGGAAGTAGAACAAGCTGTCTGATGCGGCAAATAAAATTTGATACGACGTATCTTCAGGAGATAACCATTTTGCATTGATACAGATGCCTAGAAGTCCTTTTAAAATACCGGCACCCGCCATGACACCTAGAAGCGGTGTGAAAATTCCAGAAACAATGTCGACGAATTTTCCGAAAAGACTTGTACTTTCTTCACTTGATCTTGCAGATGAAGAAGTGGAATCCTCTAATAGATTCGTAAACTCCCCAATCTCTCGATATACCTCTGGTACGGTGTTGCCAATGACCACCTGAAACTGGCCGCCGCTTTCCATGACAGTCACCACACCATTTAATTTTTCAATGGCCGCTTTATCTGCTTTTGATCTGTCATTTAATGTGAAGCGAAGTCTTGTGGCACAGTGAACCAATGAATGAACATTTTTCTCTGTCCCGATATGTTTGATAATGTCTTCTGCTAATTGACGATGACTCATACAAAAACCCCCTTTTTTTCAAAAAAATACGTTTTTAGGCAAAATAAAAACCTAAACGGGCACCAAAAATAGTCGCAACTTGCTATTGCGCTTTTTCAGTGAACGTTTAGGTTTTGCCTGCCGAACAGTCACAATCCTCTAAGACGATCATTGTGAAACCGTATTCTTTTATGTTTATGAGCAAATAGTACCACTCACTTTTTATGATGTCAACGCTTTCTTTTAAAATTCTATCTTTATTTTTCTCGTTTGATGAGTCGATTCAAATGAATCGATAGATAGAGCATCTCCTCTGATGTTAGATCGCGATGATATGTTTGATACACATATTCCGCGATTTTCTTTGCGCATTCGTACGCCTTCGGATATTTCACTTTAATCAGCTGATATAAATCTTGATCTTCACTGACGAGTAACGTTTCGTTGATGAGACGCTGTACGAAAAAGCGTAAATGTGTGAGAAAACGATAAAAGTTGAGCGAGTCTTCATCAAATTCCATGTTCAAGTGATATTTCACAATGGTCAGTATGGCATTCACTTCTTTTGTGATATTGACCGTTGTATTCATGTCTTCATTGAGCTCTGCATTAATGATATGCATGGCAATAAAGCCCGCTTCATCTTCAGGCAGTTCAATATGAAGACGATCTTCAATCATCTCAAGGCATTCCTTCGCCACGAGAAACTCATCTTTGTATAAACGTTTAATCTCCCAAATCAGCGAATTCTCAATCAAGTGGTTTTTCTTTAATCGTTCAATGGCGTAATGAATATGGTCTGCCAGCGATACATGCAGACTTTCGTTTAATCTTCGGTTCAGCTTTGTATGTGCGTATTGGATCATTTCCTCGGTCACCTTGACGACATCATATGGAACCTCTTGAAGCAGCATTTTCATCCGCTCATGTACGGAATGATCTTCTAGGCGGAACACTTTATCAATTAACGCCTCGTCCACCGGGTCGCCGGGACGTCTTTGAAAAGCGATGCCTCTGCCCATGACGACGATTTCTTTTCCTTGTTCATCTATCACACTAATGACATTATTGTTTAGAACCTTTTGAATCTGCATCTCCAAACACCTCCGTCTATAACCAGCCATCTACACTCAAAATATGCTCTCATCTTAACACAACTGTCAAATCACTTGGCGTTTTTATCTGACTTTTGAAATAGATTTCACGATATTTTTACTTCTTTCTTGCTGGTCTGATCCTCCCCCGGCCTGCATACAATACCCCGAGGAGGTGACCTTCGATGAAGGCTTTTTTCTGGTCAGCATCTTTTTTATTCATGTTCATTCTTACTCTCTTTATTCTAGGTATTGTTTTTTGGCTTAGTGGACAAGGCTTAGATCAGCTATGGAGATATGCGCTTATCTGTCTTGTGACAGCCACCGTTCTACACGGCGTTACCACTTGGCTAAAGCAGCATGTCATGCATCACTCATCCAAATAAAAGGCTGCCCGCAGTATTCAGGCAGCCCTTCCGTTATTCCTTAGATGAGGCGGCTTCTTTCTGAGAAGCACGCAGTTCATCATTAATTTTTTTCGCATCTTCTAAAAACTCTGTTTCAAATCCACTTTTGAGTGCCCACATATAAAATAACAACGCCACAACTGCAATGAGCGCCATATCCCAGCCATAATGAATGACGTTATACCCGCCAAATTTATCACTGCCGAGACAAGAAATCGTCATCATCACAAGCAAATACACAACCATCCAAGCACCTGCTTTAAAGTGACGGCCAAAGCCCTTCCACTTCGCTTTTGCTTGATAGTAAAAATAGATTGGCAGACCGATGAGAATAATGAAGAGCACCTGACCCGTCAGCGGCCATCTCGCCCAGTAGAGTGTCAATGATGCAAAGACAAAACCAAGCGGAGCAATGATGCTGAGTCCTTTAATTCGCAATGGACGATATAAATCAAATCCCGTCTTTCTCAGCGTCATCACTGTCACAGGTCCTGTCAAATAGGAAATCAGGGTCGCCACAGAGATAATTTCAGCGAGAACCCCCCATCCTCTAAACAAAAACAGAAAGATAAACGATACGCCTAAGTTAAAAAACATCGCTGGACGAGGCACACCATAAATTGGGTGCAGACGACCAAGTACACTCGGCATGTACTTGTTTTTTTCCATCCCATAAATCATACGAGACGTCGTCGCCGTATACGTAATCCCTGTTCCAGAAGGAGAAACGAACGCATCTGCATATAAAATAAGGACAAGCCAGTTGATCCCTAGCGCAATGGCAAGGTCAGCAAATGGCGAGTTGAAATTCAAATGCCCCCAGCCATTCACTATCATTGATGGATCGACAGCCCCAATAAAAGCGATTTGCAGCAGCACATAAATGACCGTTGCAATCAAAATCGATCCAACAATGGCGATTGGAATCGAACGCCCTGGATTTTTCGCTTCTCCTGCCATATTAATCGGGCTTTGGAAGCCATTAAAAGCAAATACAATCCCTGATGTTGCCACAGCTGTGAGCACACTCGCCCAGCCGTTCGGCGCAATACTTGTTCCAGAAGTAAAATTCTCACTATGAAAACCTACGAATAAGAGCGCACCAATTGTTAATCCTGGAATGACGATTTTAAAAACCGTAATGAATGTATTCGCCTTTGAAAACAACCCAACTGTCCAATAATTGAGCAGAAAATAAATCACCAGCAGCACACTTGCCACCATGAGCCCCTCGGTCGTCAAAACCCCTTTTGTGACCAAATGGCTTGTCCACTTTGCCCACTCCCAAGGCCATGAGCTCATGTATTGAACGGAGGCCACTGCCTCAACAGGAATCACTGATACAATGGCGATCCAGTTTGCCCAAGCGGCGATAAATCCAATAAAAGAGCCGTGTGAATATTGCGTATATTTGACCATTCCGCCTGCCTCTGGAAACATCGACCCGAGTTCACTATAAGACAATGCGATAAATAAAATAACAACCATCCCGATCAACCATGACAAAATAGCAGCAGGGCCGGCGATTTGAGCAGCCCGCCACGCACCAAAGAGCCATCCTGAACCAATGATTGAGCCAAGACCTACCATCATTAAAGCGAAAGTTCCCATCCTACGATGCAAATGATTCATGTTCATAACACCTTTCGATTAAAATACAGAGCATGTGTCGAGCAAGCGCCTTTCTTTTATAGCAGCTCACCTTTCATTCCATTGGCAAATACTTTCTGATCTGAACTTTTATCTTTGTTCATTTTTTTGCCTGTTATATTATCTCTCAATTCTCCATTTTCTGAAATAGTCGAACATGCTTATTTCAAAAGAAAGCGCTTTTTCAACTGTTCAATCTATTAGACTGATTAACTACCTTTACCCTTATTTTGAAAAAAACAAAACAAAAAAGAAAGAGGAAATGACTTCCTCTTCCCTCTGAACACGTATCATTCAAAGAAAAAAGGATAAAAGGGAAACCCTCTTATCCTTGTGAGATTGCTTGTTCTTTTTCAATGACAGCTAGTCTTTCTTGAACTTCTTCTTCAGACAAATTATGTTGTTTCACATAAAGGTTACGTTCGCTTGTGCGGCATTCATGGCTGCAGCTGCGCATATATTTATGCTCGCTTTCTTCTGTTGCAATCATTTTGCGGTTACATGCAGGGTTCGCACAGTTCACATAACGCTCGCAAGGTTCGCCAGTGAAGAAATCTTTTCCTACTACGACGTGCTCTGTTTGATTGACTGGAACCGTTAGGCGGTTATCAAACACATAACACTGACCGTCCCAAAGCTTTCCTTGAACTTCCGGGTCTTTTCCGTACGTGACAATTCCACCGTCAAGCTGGGATACATCTTCAAAGCCTTCACGCTTTAACCATCCTGAGAATTTCTCACAGCGTACGCCGCCTGTGCAATACGTCAGAATTTTTTTCCCTTCAAGAATCTCTTTGTTGTCACGAATCCACTCAGGTAATTCACGGAATGTCTCAATGTCAGGGCGCACAGCACCTCTGAAGTGACCGACATCAAACTCATAATCATTACGTGCATCAATCACGACCGTATCAGGTGATTGCATTTGCTCGTAAAATTCAACTGGGCTGAGATGTTTCCCCGTTAATTCTAGCGGATTCACATCATCTTCAAGACTTAAATTCACCAATTCATTTCGGTGGCGGACGTGCATTTTCTTAAACGCATGACCATCTGCTTCGTCAATTTTAATTGGCATGGACGCAAAGCGTGGATCTTCTTTCAATGCTTGCATGTACTTGTCCGTCTGCTCAATGGTACCAGACACGGTTCCGTTTATGCCTTCAGATGAAACAAGAATACGACCTAACAAACCAAGTTCCTTACAGAATGCTAGATGCTCTGCTGTAAATGTTTCTGGATCCTCAATGGGGACATATTGATAGTAAAGTAATACACGATATTGTTTTTCCATATATATAAACACCTCTTAAATTTAATCAAAACATACCATTTTATATCATACAGGAAATACATACCTTAAGGCAATGTCAGTAGTTCAATTCCATAAAACGGAAGGGTCTATGGTCTCATATTGTTCGATTATTTGACAGAACTTTCTGTAAAATGAGATGATTTAAGAACTATATGATTTCGTAAAGGAGCATAAGTCAATGATCCAGCCAGAAGATATCGTCAGAAGCGGTCCTAACCAGTTTATTTCTCAAAAGGGGATTTATCATGAAATCGAGTCATTTGTTACTCCCTTTCAGTCACCAGCTATAGTGACAGGATATGACTCATATCAAGCCTTTTCACAGTACACAAAGCTTCCATCCGAGTGGCCTGTTGTTCAGCATAAAGGTTACAGTTCACCAAATGCGATCACACGAATTGCGGAAGAACTCAAGAGTTCAGACGTGATCATCGGGATCGGTGGGGGCACGATTTTAGATACAGCGAAGTCTGTTGCCGACGCTCTCCAAATTGAAGTGATCATGGTGCCGACGATTCCTGGGACATGTGCGGCTTCTACACCGCTCAGCGTCATTTATGATGACAAGGGAAATTTCATGAGGGTCGACTATCATAAGCGGTCCAGCTATCTCACGTTAATTGATCATACTTTTTTGCTTTCATCTCCTCTTTCCTATCTCCAAAGCGGAATTGGGGATACGCTGGCAAAATGGTATGAAGCGGAAGCCATTATTCGTAACACAAAAGGCACCTTGCCGCTCATGGTACATGCTGCATTAAAGCAGGCAGTGTACGTTCGTGACATTCTTCTGACTCATAGTGAAGAAGCCGTTAGCAGTTTAAAAACAGGTCAGCTTTCTCAAGCCTTTGCAGATGTAACAGATACGATCATTACGTTAGCCGGAACAGTCGGCGGCTATGGAGGACGTTATGGCAGAATGGCAGGAGCCCATGCTGTTCATAATGGATTAACATTTATTGATGAAACACATCATGTGTTACATGGACAAAAAGTGGCCTATGGCATTCTCGTTCAGCTTGCTGCAGAAAACCGTATGACGGAAGTAGAAGAATTACTTGAGCTTTATCAAACACTCGGATTACCTAGAACGATGCGTGAGCTTGGCATCACAGCTCAGCTAGAGGAAGCAGCACATACAGTGGCAAACCATGCTGCACGTAAAGATGAAACCTTTTGTTTGATTGGAGACTATAAGAAAGAGCAAATTGTCGACGCCATTCAAATCATTGAGACCTATCAGCCTCAAAAAACGGTTTGAACATACGGGCAAATAAAAAGCACAGGCATCTTGAAGTAAACCATTTCAACTAGACAGAGTTAAAAATATCCTTAGCAGCCTAAGTCCTATATTGATATGGGCTTAGGTTGTTTAACGTGTTTTGGAACCGTTGATTGTTGTAAAAATAAATACTTCTTGCACTGGACTTGTTTTGGTCTAACCTTCATTCACCACTTTTCCTCCAGACATGCAACTCAGTATGCGTCATTTTTGTTTACGAACTTCCACTCGTCAAATTCACTCAATATGAGGAGTAACCTCATGGCACAAAACAAATTTTATCAATAGTAAGTAATTTCAAATAATAGTACGATATTGAAAATACTCGAATGATTTCAGTTTAATAAGACACAAGACAATTCAACATATTGTGATAGGAGGGAATTTGTTTGTTATTTGTGGGTATGGCCATTTTAATTGTGGTGTGTATTTCTGGGTCTATGATCGAGAAAAGAATAAAAAACATGGAGCAACAAAACGACACCATCATAGAACTGTTAAAAGAACAATTGAACAATAAAAAATAAATGATAAGTTTAGAAAAACCCGTAAGCCAACTAAACAGTTAGCTTACGGGTTTTTAGCTTAGTTGTAATTTCATCTTGCATACATCTTATCTTTCTTTGCATATAGTGTAAGGGGTTATTGAAACTGTATAAAGCCCAGCTTTATGTGAGAACTGGTTAGTATCATCAGCTCTTGCAGCTGCAGTTTGCGTTTCGTGTACTTTCTCTTTCTACTATAGGGAATCATATTACCTTACCCTTTTCTTATATTAAAAATCGAAGTTATCTGGGTCTGGACCCGTGCGCTCATCTTCATTGAGCTGATCAATGACACTCATTTCATGGGCGGACAACTCGAAATCAAATACGTTTGTATTTTCGATGATTCGGCTCTTCGTCACAGATTTCGGAATGGTGATAATGCCATGCTGCAAGTCCCAGCGAAGAATGACTTGCGCCACTGACTTCTCATGTTTTTTCGCAATATCTTGAAGCACCGGATGGTTAAGAAGTTTTCCGCTGCCTAATGGCGACCATGCTTCTACATGAATGCCTTTTGCCTTGCAGTAGTCACGTAAAGGCTCCTGCGTCAGCTTCGGATGCAGCTCAATTTGATTGACCATTGGTACCACTTCTGCCTCTTCTAATAAATCTTCTAAATGATGCTGATGGAAGTTACACACGCCAATGGCTTTCACGCGGCCATCCTTATACAGCTTTTCTAGCGCCTTCCACGTTTCTTTATATTTGCCTTCAACCGGCCAATGGATTAAATAAAGATCCAATACATCCAGACCTAGTTTGTTCATACTCGTTTCAAAGGCTTCAAGCGTTGACTCATATCCTTGATCACTATTCCACACTTTTGTCGTAATGAACAGCTCATCGCGAGAGATGCCTGATTGCTGAATGGCTTTGCCAACACCTTCTTCATTTTGATAGGCCGCTGCTGTATCTATACTGCGATAGCCCGCTTCAAGTGCGTCTTTGACTGCATTTACAGCCTCATCCCCATCTTTTACTTGCCATACACCAAAGCCAAGCTTCGGCATTTTCACTCCGTTTGCTAATGTGACTGTATCTGTTAATCCACTCATCAAACAAACCTCCGCTTCATTTTTGCTTACCATGCACTATACCCGAATGTGCGAAAGATCATGCATGAAGATAAACCATTCATAGACTGAATGATCTCAGATAGTTGACAAAGGGCTAAAATGAACTTGATTTTAGCCCTTTGTCTTCTTTTCAGTGTGATAGAAAACCTTTGCAGCCCTAGGAAGGACGAGTACTGGCGCGGAGCGAATTTCACATTCGTGAGCACCGGCACGCAGGACTGACAAAGAATGCGAGGGTTTGTCTACACGCTGAAACCATTCATAAACTGAATGATCTTATTTGATGTATTGTCCCATATCGACTTGATTTGCATCAACGATTTGGTATTCACTGATTCGATTTTTTGTTTTAGAACCATCATACGTCTCTAAAAAGCTTTGATCATAAAAAATCAGACCATACATTTGCTTTTCGTTCTCGTACACTCTGATCCAATACGATTCTTTTGAGGCTTTTTTAGCCTCGTTTATTTTCTTTAATTGAATACCCGAAAATTTCTTCAGCAACTTTTGAATATCCTCTTTCTTGTCCACCACAACGCGCTCATCATCATGCTCAATTTGAATGGAAGTCACTTTATCTTTATCAATCGAGACCACATCATCAAAAGCATATGTTTTGGCATTGATCATAAAATAAAGACCTATTCCGATGAAAATAACGACTACTAAACCAATGATCCACTTCTTCAACCTAACTCCTCCTTCAATTCACGCCATCCCTATACAAACAGCGAGGTCCAATCATCCTCCTCAGAGAATACTTGAATCCCATGCTGTTTCAGCAAGGCAGACGTCACACCGTCCCCAGCCTTTGTCTTACCGTTAAACTCTCCCCGATAGATCATCCGGCTTCCGCAAGAAGGGCTGTACTCTTTTAACACGACGGATGTTGCGCCAAGAGTCTGAACCTGCTTAAGCGTGTCTTGTGCACCTTTTACATACATCTCTGTCACATCTGTTCCATGAACATCAACTACAGAAGCCTGCCCTCGTAAGACATCATGACCATCTCCACCAATAATTTCTGCGGGAGGTCTTGGTGTAGAGAAACCGCCAAGCAGCTCAGGGCAAACTGTTACCGCCTTTCCTTCCTGCACAAGCTCCTCGATACGTTGATCTAATCGATGGCTGCCATTATAACGGACCTTTAATCCCGCAAGACAAGCGCTGACAACGATCATGTATGTTCCTCATTTCTATGTATTGAACGTTTTTTGCTGACTTTAAAATAAATCCATAAAGGCAAACAGAGTATCGTGTACATCAGAAAGGGCAGAGCACAATACAAAACAGCCGCCCACATGGACCCTTCAACTCCTGTCACTCCAAAAAAATAAACAAATAATAGCAAGCTGACAAACAATCCGACGAACGGCATGATAAATACATATTTTTTGAAATTTTCCATCATCTCTTTCACCAACACGGCTCCCTTCCTCAATCATCATCACGAATAACGTCAATATATGTTAATTTTACCATAAAAAAAACCGAAAGCATCTAGTTTATAGAAAGCTTTCGGTCCGTTATTTATATCTTTTCCTTCCAAGCCTTTAAGAAGCGCTCAATAACCTGTAGTTCGTCTTCATTAAATTCATGGAGGAATTCTAAATAGGAGGAGACTGCCTGTTCATGAAGTTCATCATGCAGTGCCGCAAGCTGTGTGCCTTCCTCTGTGAGTGAATAATAGACGGATTTCTTGTCACCTTGCCGGTGGCGATAGTCGACCATACCTTTTTCGATGAGCTTTTTCACAGCCTTTGTAATAGCTGGTTTTGATAGTTTTAGTTGTTGTGAAAGAAATGTATTATTGGATTCGTTAGGGTTTGCTTGAATCATAGATAAAATATGAAGCTGTGTAAGTGTCCAATCTTGCTTGAGTGTATCAGTCGTGGTAATCAGTGGATCTGTTGGATCGTTCCGTTTCTTTTCCCTATGCATAATCAAATCTTGAATCGCTTTTAAGACAATCTGCTCGTTTGTTTCCATCTGAACCTCCACTCTTAACTGGTTAATAAAATGGTACTAATAATCAATAAAGGAGTCAAAAGAAATGTGGGGATGATGAAAAGAATGGGTCATCAGACCTGATAAATAAAAGAACTTTTTTACTAGATTACAAGAGACAGCACAATTTCCTTTTCTTTGCTATTATTTATGATAGGTACCCCTCAATCAAAAAAAGAAGGTGAGAGAATGAAAACAGAGCAGCAAATGGCCATTCGCCAGTTAGAAGAAAAAATAAATTTGTTTACTTCTGTTGTCAACGGATCGTTCCTATCAACGGAGGATTTCGTTCTATCAAACACGCATATATCAACTGACACGTTCAATTTGTTATTACCCATTTCAGCGCACATACAAGATCAACAAAAAGTGGAAGCTGCCATCGAACAAATGCAGCAACAGCAGCTAGCATTCAGCACATGGATCACTCAAAGCCTGCTCCACCCCGATTGGTCGAATATCATGCAGAAATATGGGCTTCAAGAAGTGGAACGCAATACCATCATGATGCTTGAACATACAAACGACATCGATCAAAGGACCTCTCAATCGCTTACGATCAAGGAAGTGACTGACGATCAAACCTTTCTCGATTATCAACATTTATTTATCGAACTTTTCGAAGGATCACCTGAGGCAATCGCTTTAAACAGCTATTTCCAGTGCTTTTCGATTGAACGATTACACCCGAGTACCCGCATGTTCGTTGGATATGAACTCAACAAACCGGTCACAACGGGCTTATTGATTGAAACAGCAGACAGCTACGGTATTTATGATGTCATCACAAAGGCAGAACACCGCGGAAGAGGACTTGGCAGTGACATGTTTCATTACCTTCTGACCCAAACAGATAACAAACAAAAGTGTGTGATGTTACAAGCCTCAAATGACGGCAAACATATCTATCAGCGTGCCGGATTTCAACCAATTGGAGAAATGGTTGTTTTTGAATAGAAGATGACATTTTTCCTGACTTATCGAGGGTAAAGAAAGGCATCCTGTCTCTTCTTTGCCTCTAACATCTCATCACAAAAATGAATGTACATTCATTCACTCCTTTGGTACATTTAAAAAAAGGAGCTGAAGAACAAATGGTTCGACCAGGCGATCAATTTCAAACAAGCAAAACCTATACGCATGAAGATGTGATTCAATTTGGCGAGATGACAGGTGATCTTGGCAAACATCATACCGAGCTAGATGATCAAGGCAGGCTCATGGTACACGGTTTTCTCACAGCAAGTCTAGCCACGAAGCTTGGTGGTCAGTTTCATTTTATCGGTCAAGAGATGACATGTACCTTCATACGCCCTGTTTATACAGGTGACACCATTACCTGTCAGATGGCCGTCACCAAGGTAGAACCCCTTGAAAAATACCATCGTGTCCACCTTTTTTCCCGTTATATCAATCAGCATGGAGAAGAAGTCATTACTGGTAAAAGTGAAGGTGTGGTTTTCAAAAAATAAAAAGCTGCCTATGATGAGGCAGCTAAACGATCTTATTCTCTTCTATTCAGCGTGATGCTGACGATCCATATAAAGCGGCGGTCTCTTTAATGAAATCACTGCACAGCTAAAGGCAATCAGCACAAAAATAGCGCCGAATTTAGCCAAGTCAACGGATGAACCAGTCATTGTAAACATGACGCCGCCCACGGCTGATCCAATGGAAATCCCAATTTGCAAAGCGGATGTATTCAAACTCTGCTGAATATCAGACGTCACAGGGTCTGTTTGAATCAAATAGCTCTGCAAAGCAGGTGTCAGTGCCCAGCTAAGAGCACCCCATAGGACAACCATCACCATAAAGAGCATAAACACTCCCGCTGTATAAGGAAGGATAAACATCACAATGGCAAACGCCATGGTCACAAGCAAAATGGCTTTTCCTGATCCTAGTTTGTCACTCAGCCAGCCGCCAAACCCATTCCCGCCAATCGACGCAAGCCCGAAGACCAAATAACAAATACTAATCCAAAACGGAGTCATACGCAGAACTTCCATCAGAAATGGCGTGAAATAAGAATACAGCATATAATGACCAGCAAGCATGAACAAACTAATCAAATGTGCACTGAAAATTTTCGGATGCCCTAAAGAACGAATTTGTTCTTTAAGCGGTGTGACTTTTTCAACAGGCATTTTCTCCAATAGAAAATAAATGAGTACCATGGATATGGCTGACAGAATACTGATTCCTAAAAACATCACTCTCCAGCCAAAGCTCTCTGTAATAAAAATACCGATCGGTACACCGAGAACAAGTGATGAGCTAATCCCAATAAAAATCAGACCTAATGCTTTCGCTCGATGCGCCGGTTCCACCAGCTTGGCCGTAATCGTCAATGATAGCACCACAACAAGCGCTGTACTCATGGCAATCAAGACCCTAGAGATCATGACAAGGGCAAAGGTGGAACTAAAATATGTGAATACATTGCCTAATGTAAAGACCAATAATGCGATTAAATACAGACGCTTTCGTTCGATTTTGGCTGTGACGGTCAGTAGCACCGGTGCTGAAATAGCATACACAATCGCAAATACCGTGATCAGCTGCCCAGCTGTCGCAAGAGACACATTGAGATCCTCTGCTAAACTTGGCAAAATGCCCCCAACCACAAGCTCAACTAATCCAACCGCAAAAGTAGAAACAGCTAATAAATAAACTCTCCAGTTCATGTCTAACATCCCTTCTCTATATCATGGCTTTCACTTTTGATACAGGGTGCAGACAAACAAAAAAACCCTGATTACAAAAAAGGAAAGCGCGCTTTTGTAATCAGGATTTATCGGATCCTGGTAGAAACCCTCAAACCATATTATTGAGGTTATACAAGTCTATTTTTTTCTTCAAATATATTAGCATAGCCTTCCATAACGTGCAAGCTGCAAAAATAGAAAATGTTTGCCAATGGCTCTTCGACATAAACGACCTCAGAAAGGCATGAAATGAACTTGCGGACCAACTTGCTTTCTCCCCCATTTACAGGTAAACTGATGAAAAATCAACGAACAAGAATCAACGTAGATCTGGAATAGTAGCTTGAATCGATCTTTACCAGAGAGGGAACGGTGCTGAGAAGTTCCTACTGACATCTTCAAGTGAACCTGCCGATTTAGTTCTGTTTCATACAGCGGTTCATACCGTTATCATGATCGAGTGTAAAGCTGTGCTTTAAATTAGGGTGGTACCACCAGGAATGGTCCCTAACTTAAAGCACAGCTTTTTTGTTTTTTTAAAAGGAGGAAAAAGCGATGTCAAAGAAACAATTTGTTGAGAAAATTACAAGCATGGAAGACGACTTTGCCCAGTGGTATACAGATGTTGTCACAAAAGCGCGTCTCGTCGATTATTCAAGCGTTAGAGGCAGTATGATTATTCAGCCATACGGTTTTAAAATTTGGGAGAATATTCGCGACGAACTTGATCGTCAAATCAAAGAAACGGGTCACGAGAATGTCTATATGCCGCTCTTTATCCCAGAAAGCCTTCTCCAGCAAGAAAAGGATCATATCGAAGGCTTTGCTCCTGAAGTGGCGTGGGTGACACATGGCGGTGATTCGGAATTACAAGAAAGACTCTGCGTCAGACCAACCTCTGAAGTGCTGTTCGCCGAGCATTATAAAAACATCATTCACTCCTATCGTGATTTACCAAAGCTATATAACCAATGGGCCAATGTCGTCCGCTGGGAAAAGACAACACGTCCATTCCTTAGAACCCTTGAATTCCTCTGGCAGGAAGGGCACACTTGTCACGAGACAGAGCGAGAAGCGATTGAAGAAACAGAAAAAATGCTCCATGTCTATGCGTCTATTTGTGAAGATCTTCTAGCGATCCCTGTCATTAAAGGAAGAAAAACAGAGAAAGAAAAATTCGCTGGCGCTCGCTTCACCTATACGGTTGAAAGCTTGATGCATGACGGAAAAGCCCTGCAAACCGCCACTTCTCACTTCTTCGGCAACGGATTTGCCAAGGCGTTTGGCATTGAATTTTTAAATCGAGAAGGAAAATTAGAGCATGTCCAGCAAACATCATGGGGCTTCACCACAAGAATCATTGGCGCTATGATCATGGTGCATGGCGATGACAGAGGACTTGTCCTGCCGCCAAACATTGCGCCAACCCAAGTACGTGTTGTGCCAATTGCTTCCCATAAAGAAGGTGTCCTCGATCATGCCTATGAATTAAAGGATCGACTCGCCCGCATCGCACGCGCTGACATCGATGCAAGTGATAAACAGCCTGGCTGGAAATTCAACGAATGCGAAATGCAGGGCATCCCATTACGCGTAGAAGTAGGACCAAAGGATATGGAAAAAGGCCAGGTCATGCTCGCAAGACGAGACACAGGTGAAAAGCAAGCCGTCACATTAGATGCACTTGAACAAACCATCACGTCCACGCTTGAAGACATTCAGCAGACGATGTACGAAAAAGCAAAAGAACGATTACATGAAAAAACATCAAACGCCCACACAATCGAAGACATCGAGCAGCTTCTTGCCGAAGAAAACAGGTTGATCAAAGCCATGTGGTGCGGTGATGAAGACTGCGAAAACGACATCAAAGAGAGAACAGGGGCGACATCACGCTGTATCCCGTTTGAACAAGAATCCGTTTCTGACACATGTGTCTGCTGCGGAAAACCTGCATCTGATATGGTGTTCTGGGCGAAAGCCTATTAATCATACTTCAAATTGTTGACAAGGGCTAAAATGAACTTTATTTTAGCCCTTGTCTTCTTTTCAGCGTGACGGAAAGCCTTTGGACTCTTGCGAAGCGAAATTAAAAATCATGAGCGCCAGCATGCAGGGATGACAAAGAATGCGAGGGTTTGTCTATACGCTGAAGCATCTTATACGATGCTTTTTTTTGTTAAAAAGAGCCAAATATCCATTGACCTCCTTCACACAATCCCCTATAATTCATATTAATATAATCGGCTTTTAAGACTTTAACTGGAGTGGTGATCTATGAAGCGCTGGCTCTCAATATTTAACGAACGTTGTCCAAAATGTAAAACAGCATTAGATGTCTCGAAGTCCAATGCCTTGCAAGGCAAAGTCGTGAAAACATGCCCCAATCTTCATTATCAAAAAGAGTACCACCCTGCACTTGAAACGTATATCGAGCACGATGGCATGAAATAAAAAAGACCAACACATGGAAAAGAGCCCTTGCTCTCAGTTGTTGGTCTTTTTCTTATAATAAATCCACCCAGATTTTGATCGCTGTGGCTGTAATCATCACGGCAAGCGCCCATTGCAAATAAACGGCATTGATTTTCTGGCCAATTTTCGCCCCAATCGGCGCGGCCATCAAACTGGCTACCATTAAGATAAGCGCAGGCAAGAACATGACTTGACCAGTCAGCACTTTCCCAGCCGATGCGCCGATCGCGGAGAGAAACGTAATCGCCAGAGACGACGCAATCGTCATCCGCACAGGGATTTTGAGAATCGATAGCATCACCGGCACTAAAATAAAGGCACCGCCTGCACCTAATACACCCGATACACTTCCGATCACAAAGGCAATACCAGCCGCCAGTCCTTTATGAAAGGTCACCTCTCCATCCGCTTCTGCCTGCTGACCTTTTTTCGGAACAAGCATTAAAATAACAGCGACAATGGCAAGCAGACCATAGACTACATTGATGCCTTTCTCTGGAAGGAAATGTGATAAATAGCTGCCTAATAAACTCCCTGCCAATATACTGCTCCCCATATATAAAATTAATGGTCGATGTAAAAATCCGCTTTTTCGATACGCCAGCACACCGCCGAGTGTCGAAAATAGGACTTGAATGGCACCAATCCCTGAAACCTCGTGTGCCGATAATGCCATCACTCCGACAAGAGGCGGGATATAAAGCAGCATGGGATAGTTGATCACCGATCCTCCTATTCCAACCATTCCTGATAAGAAGGAACCAATAAATCCGATGATAAATAAAGTAATAAAAAATGCAAAATCCACGCTGGTCTCCTCCTTTGCAAAAGGAAAAGGGGCTCCCTCATAGATACCCCTCTCCTCTTTAGGACCCTTTTCTCACCCAAAACTTCAGCACATGTCCTTCATCCGTCTGCGTGATCAATTCATGTCCGCTTGACTTAGCCCATGCAGCCAAATCAGCTTTGGCCCCTTTATCTGTTGCATGTATTTCTAATACTTGGCCTTCTGCCAAGTCGTTCATTTTTTTCTTCGTCCGAATAATCGGCATTGGGCATGCAAGCCCGGTTACGTCTAAAATGTGATCTGATGTCATCTGATCATCCCTCGCTTCTTTATTTTATTGAACATTATCGAATCGCACAACGGTTTGGACCAATTTCCATGTCTCGCTGCGCTTCCTCGTCTGGATGCAGCTTCCCCATATTGGTAGACCGAATGTCTTGATAAGCGTTTGGCTGTGCAGGTAGATGCTGCGTGACCATTTGTCTAAATACGTCTTCATCTTCAATGTTCAGCCCGTGATTTTCTTCAAACAAAGCGCCTAGCGCCTTCCAAACGCTTCCGTCTTCATTAAGCTCATCCACGATCATAAAATGTGCAGGCAGCACAATCAATTCTGCCGAAAGCGCCGTATATCGTGTATAAAGGGTTTCTCTCAAATCACCTACCCAGTCCTCCGCCATACCGGCTAGGTCAGGTCTTCCGATCGAATCAATGAACAAAATATCACCTGAAAGGAGATAACGGCCGTCTACGATAAAAGAGGTTGAACCAATCGTATGGCCCGGTGAATAAAGGGCATGAATCTCAATCTCCGTCGCTCCAATCGTCACACGCTGTCCTTCTTCAAGGTGATTGTAATCAAATGTCACCTCTTCGGCGTCTTTTGGCGGTAGCCAATAGATAGCACCAGTCTGTTCAGACAGCTTTTTCCCGCCAGATATATGGTCCGCATGAAGGTGCGTATCAAACACATGCGTCACCGTGACTTGATGTTTTTTAGCAAATTGCGTATAGACCTCCGTCATTCTAGCCGCATCAATAATCGCAGCTTCCCCATTCGACATGATCATATAGGACAAGCACCCCTTGCCCATTCGCACAAATTGGTACAACTCTCCACCACCAGTTAAATCACCGATCTTCACTGGCTCTAAATGCTCACTCCATGCCTTCATGCCGCCTTGCAAATAATGGACCGTTCTGCCTGCCTCTGACAGCATCTCTGCCACCATAATAGAGGAGCCTTCTTTCGCACAAACGACCAGTACATCTAGGTCATCCGGTATGTTCTCCACCATATCCTCTACGCCATCAAGAAGCTCAAAGTAAGGCACATTTAAATATTCAACGGCTTTCCCTTCAATTTTCCAGTCCTGCACATCTGATTCGTTTCGTACATCCAACAAAAAGATCGGCTCTTTGTTGATGATCTTTTTTGTTAACTGTTCTGCTGTCATTGCTTTTACAGTCATTGGTTCATTCAGCTCCTATTTTTCAATCTCTCCTGTCCAGCTGTTCATGCCTGGCACTACATTGATCAATTGATGAAATCCTTTTTCTTTTAACTTTTGTGCGGCTAATTCACTTCTTCTGCCTGAATGACAGATGAGGTAAATGAGCATCTCTCGGTTCAATTCTTCAGCACGGTGTTCCACCTCACCGAGAGGGATGTGAACAGCTCCTGGAATATGACCCGCTTCATATTCATCCGGCTCTCGTACATCTAAAATAAACAATGACTGATCTCCTTTTACCTTCTGTTGAAACATGTTCAACGACATTTCCGAAATCATTGACTGCTCCTCCTCCTGTTTCGCTCCGCCTTTACGAATCAAATGATGAAGCACCTGTCCTTCTACTTTTGTTCCTAAAAATTCATGACCGGCGCTTTTTGACCAAGCTGCTAAATCCGCTGTAGACCCTTTATCGGTTGCTTGCACTTCAAGCACATCTCCTGGCAAGAGCTCATTCATTTGTTTTTTCGTTTTGACAATGGGCATTGGGCATGCCAATCCTTTTGCATCTAGAATTGCTGTTGGTTGCTGCATTGTTTTTCCTCCTTTTATAGGGGTGGGGGTATATTTTAAAGCCTATTTATACCTATAATCGCCAAGTATTCATGCCACCCTTGATATTCGTAATGTGGGTAAATCCCTGTTTTTTTAACAATTTAGCCGCCTGCATACTTCTCATCCCGCTTTGGCAGATCACATACACTTCTTTGTCTTTCTCAAGCTCATGTGCTCGATTCCTTAACTGTGGTAAGGGGATATTTTGAAAGCCTTTTATATGATTTGTTTGAAACTCTAAAGGTGATCGCACGTCTATCAGCTGTTGATGCCGACTATGCAATTTAGGTTTCAGATGAGCTGCGTCCATTTGTTTCACACCCCGTACGGGAAGAAAACGGCTCACAAGCAAAGCGATCACAATAATGAGCAAAAGCATTTGAATCATGTATGGACACCCCCCTAGATAAATAAGTTCACATTCCCGATTTCTGCCTCTGCTAAATACGCTGCCACACCGGCATATTGAATGTCTGCTAATAATTCATTCTCCTGCAGCCCTAAGAGATCCATCGTCATCGTACATGCCACGAGGTTGATCTCTTGTTCCTTTGCCATATCAATGAGCTGCGGCAGGGTCATGGCATTGTGTTTATTGATCACATGCTTGATCATCTTCGGTCCCATTCCTGCAAAATTCATCTTTGACAGCCCCATTCGATCAGCGCCACGCGGCATCATTTTGCCAAACATTGTTTCTAAAAATCCCTTCTTCAGTGGCACCATCTCTTCCTTACGCAAGGCATTCAGCCCCCAAAAAGTATGAAAAATAGTCACCTCGTGATCATAAGCTGCTGCGCCATTTGCAATAATATAAGCGGCCATCGCTTTATCATAATCTCCACTAAATAAAACAATCGTCGTTCGTTTCTTTTGTTCTTCCATCATGCTCCTCCTTATACCAATTACCCACAGGGGTATACAAAAAGCAAAAAATATATACACATACCGGTAAGGGTATATTATAACAAGTAAAAAAATTCGTCAACCTCCAAAGGCTGAGGAATTTCTTACCGGCTTTTCACCAAGAGCTCAACCGCTTCTTTGACAAGCCCCTCTGTATCCTTGCCCTGCTCAAGACTTTCACGGACACATTGTTCAAGGTTTGTACTCACAATCACACCCATTGCACGATCAATGGCATTGCGTGATGCAGATAGCTGTGTTACCACCTCGCGGCAATCCTTTCCCTGCTCCATCATCGCAAGAACCCCTTTAATCTGTCCTTCAATCCGGCGAAGACGATTCTTCATCTGCTGATTATATTCCACGTTTAACACTCCTTTCTCTTTTCCCTATGATCAGATAGTATACCCTGATAGGTATTTAGTCAAACATGATGAATTAGTATAAAAGGCTAATGAGATAATTATCCCAGCAACTCTACTCATTACGCACTAGCTTCTTTCATAGAGTATATATTCACCTTATAAATAGAATAAAGAGCGAAACACACTATATGAAATAAAAATGAGATTTGGTTCACGTTATTACTCTATAATATAGAAAATGGGTAGTTAAAATACGCTTTTATGGTATAATTTTACTTTGATAGGGTTAATAAAAGTTGCGACAAAATGAAGAGTCGTAAAAGGCATCTGATGATTGCTAATATGTAAATAACTTTTTCTATCCAAAAAGGAACCGAAATAATTAACAAAAAATAGGTGATGTTGTGGATAATTTTTTTGAACAATTAGATCTTAAAACAATTATAACAATCTTTGCTGGATTTGGCGCTGCTTCTACAGCCCAATTATTTTCACATCATTTCTCCCGAAAAAGGGAAGATATAAAATATCATAAAGAATCTCTTCAGAATTTATACTCTCCTGTAATATTTGAAATAGAGAACTATATAATTGGGGAGTTTGTACATGCTAGAAATATTGAGATAAAACCATTAGAGTTATTATGGTTGCAATCAAAGAATCCAAAAAAGATTTTCAGAATGATATTAGAAAAAATAGGTTCTAATTTACAGTATGCAAAACCAGAATTAATCATGGATTATTTCAATCTGATTAATAAAGAACCAGATACTATCTATAAAAAGACAATTGATAAAGAGATAGCTCTTTGCAATACATTGTTATTAGACTATGTTCAGCTTTGCAAAAAACTTAAAATTAATTCTTATAAAGTAGACAAGTACATACAAGGACCCCTTATGTTTACTCAACTATATGAACTTTTAGGGCATACAGATCATTTTAATGCACAAGAGTTACTTATAAAACATTATTTTGAAGTTAGAGGTTTAGGATATGTTTATTTCAAAAAAATTATTAGGCTTAATCACCAATTCAAAAAAAATTTCACAATAGATAACTATTATAATGCAAAAAATAAATCGAACGAATTATTTACACAAATAGGTCAAAAACTTGGTTCAAAATCGGATTGGTGGTTCTCTGCAATCTCTAATCCATATGGATATCCAGATGATATCTCATGAAAAATAGATACCAGTTTATAATGTAAATTGTTTTTTGTTCTTGAGTATTAAAGCCTATTGTTAATTTATCAAATCTGATTATGCATCTATAATTTTGACATGCTTCAAAATATAAATGGCTCTTTTTTTAATAGTAAAATTTTACGTTTATTTTGAGTGAACGTTTACCAACTCTTTCTTGGAATAAAATAATAATCAGAAAGAAGGTGACCCATACCAAACAACTAATCCCAATCCACTCATCAATGAAAATTCAACATACTTCCTTCAACACGCTCACAAACAGTTCACTGATAACCGTGGGAGCAGCCCTTTGACAAAGCCAAACGTGAAAATAAACCCGTGCTCATCAGCATCGGTTATGCCCACTTCTCACTGACTGCATTGGATCTCTTTTATATTTAATGGCCATAATAACTTCATCCAAACGAAACCTACCCTTCAATTAAACGTTTCAACTTAAGCTCCGTTTCAGTATCCTCAACTGGAGTATAGACACTGCATCTTAAATCAGTATCCCCATACACTTGTAATGAAGTGAGATTAAACAACATTTTCCCTACCTTGGCATGACGAAATTCAATTAATACTTCAGGTGCATAACTGATCTCATTTTCATTCCATATTTTACGAAACTCAGGATATGCCTGCTCCATTTCTTCTATAAATTGCTCATACCAGTCATCCGCCACATACTGTCCATAATACGTTCTAAATATGGCGATATATCCTCTTACAAAATGCTCCCAATTCACGGCTAAACTTTTAAATTCCTTTCTTGCGAATAGTAAGCGTATGATATTCCTTTCTGCCGGGATGATTTGTTCAAAGTCCAAAAATACATTAGCTGCTGCTTGATTCCACCCAACAATCTGACTTCTTCTATCAGATATAATCGTTGGGCAATAACGAAGTTCCTGCAAAATTTTCACTAAAGCCGGACTGATTTCCTTCTCATTCTCAATGATATAGGATTGTTTCACACCTTCCTCTAACGCTAAAGCGTACAAATATCTCCTTTCATCGTTATTTAATTGTAATGCACTAGAAATAGCATCTAATACCGAAGTAGATACTTTTATATCTCTCCCTTGCTCTAACCATGTATACCAAGTAAGACTCACACCCGCTAGTTGAGCTACTTCTTCTCTTCTGAGTCCTGGTGTTCTTCTGCGGGTTCCTACAGGTAAACCAACCATTTGAGGCGTGATTTTTGAACGTTGGTTCTTTAGAAATTCTGATAATGCTTGAAGTCTTGTTTCAGGTTTCATTAAGGTCTCCTTTTAAAATATTATTCATTATACTAGGATAAACAACAACTTGTAATAGGATAACACAATGGCTAAAGTTAATAAAAACAAGGAGGGAATGATCATGAAAAGAGTTGTCATTACTGGAATGGGAGTTATTTCTCCACTTGGAAATGATATAGATAGCTTTTGGAATCAACTCATTAAAGGACAATCGGGAATATCTCTCATTGATTCTTTTGATACGACTGATTATAAAACAAAAATAGCTGGAATCGTTCGTGATTTCGATGCAGATGAAATATTAGGGAGAAAAGAAGCAAAACGATTAGATCGTTTTAGTCAGTTTGCCTTAGCAGCAGCCGAACAAGCATTAGAACATTCACAATTACAGTTAGATCAAGTAGATCTTGAACGTTTAGGCGTATATGTTGGATCAGGAATCGGGGGCATACAATCGCTTGTTGATCAGGTGAATGTATTAGATAAACGAGGTCCCTCGAGAGTAAGCCCTAGCCTTGTCCCCATGATGATTTCAAATGCAGCTGCGGCCCAAATCAGTATTAAATTAGGCGCACAAGGGCCATCATTGTCACCGGTCACAGCTTGTTCTATTGGGAACACTTCTATTGGTGAAGCTTTCAATGCGATCCGAAACGATGAAGCAGATATTATATTTGCCGGTGGAGCAGAAGCTGCCGTCAACCAGATATCTTTGGCTAGTTTTGGAAACGCACATGCACTGTCTACTAGAAACCAAGACCCAAGTCGAGCCAGCCGTCCATTCGATTCAGATAGAGATGGCTTTGTTATGAGTGAAGGCGCAGGTATCTTAGTATTAGAATCATTAGACAACGCAATTCTTAGAGATGCGCCGATATTATGTGAAGTGGTGGGATACGGGGCTAGTTCAGATGCACATCATATGGTCGCTTCACACCCAGAAGGTAGGGGTGCCTACTTAGCCATGAAGAAAGCATTGAGAAGTGCAGATATATCAACAAGTGAAATCGATGTTATTAGTGCTCATGCAACAAGTACACAAGTAGGTGATCGTTCAGAAGTTCTAGCCATTAAGAAATTATTTGGTGATCGTTCAGGTGAAATTCCAACAACTGCGAACAAGTCAATGACTGGGCACATGTTTGGTGCTGCAGGCGGAGTAGAAGCGATTGCTTTAGTGGAAAGTTTGAGACGAGGAATGATTCCGCCAACTATTAATGTAGAGAAACAAGATCCAGATTGCAATTTAGATGTTGTATTAGAAGCGAGACAGCTTCCATTGAAATATGGGCTATCCAATTCTTTTGGTTTTGGAGGACATAATTCAGCCATCTTGTTAAAACATTACGATTGAAGTAGTGAAAAGAATACAATGAATTGATCAAGGGTTTATAGCCCTTGATTTTTCATGATGGGAATAACTCACAGACAATTGATCACGGACCTCAGCTATCTGATATATTAATTATATTCCTGTTTAGACGGTTTTGAGGATGAAGATAAGGATGAGAGTTTGGATTTAGTTATTAATTTCAAGACTCAACAATTTGGGAAACATTTAAAGTTCAAATCTTCTATTGGAACACAAACAATACATCTTAATTAAGAAATAAATGAGAACGCCCATAACATTTTAAAAGTAAGGAAACTATCTTATTAGCCTCCTTCCTTTTATATCAATACACTATTATTGAATACTAAATAGCCTTAATCCCATTTTTCCATATGTACTTTTAATTCTGGTATACTTAATATCCTTTGTATCTCTGTATCATTTTCCGTATCTATATAACTTTCTTCTTCATGAGAAGATGTAACCAGCCATTCTTCTCCATTTTTGAAGAAGGACAAGTCTTCTGGTAAATTTGGTTGCTCCCAATCATATAAAGAATTTGCGAATTCTTTTAGAATACTCTTCGCATTTTCATCTGTATAATAGTAATAAACTTTTGCTGTATTGTTAAATAGCATTGTGCTAGCCCATTCTGATTGTTCTTTCATCTCTTTCAATGAACTTTCAAGTTTTTTTAGGAAGGGATCAAAAGATTTTAAAGATCCCATATCTTTTCTTAAAACTAAATGAAACTCATCACAAATTTCGAAAGCCAAATCAATTAATTTGGAGTACTGCTCACCTTTTGGATTTTGATCAATAACTAACATATCTACACCTTCTCATATACCCATTTTTTAGATTTTTTGAATGTATGTTCTTTCATGCTTCTTAAACTCAGATTATGCAACATAAGTAACTCCTGTAATAGTCACCGCTAGACCTATTGAAATTAAATGTGCTAAAAGTGCTTCTCCACCAAACGAAGAGATTACTAGAATGAATAGTATATATTTATTTCCAACACCACTTTTAACACATATTTTCATAAAAACACAAAGCTATTATAACAGCTTGTTATTAATGATTAAATACACACAAGATGAATATAGTAATAAATTCCATTTAAAAGGCGTTAATATAGGTTTTCATAATTAATGAAGTGAATAAAAGAATTGAAAACAAATCTATCGAAAGTTAAAATTTCCACAGCAGTCCCTATAAATCTTTGACCTAATTATAGTTTTTTGATTTTTGCTCAGTTTCAAAATAAAGAACTATCGGTTATTATCCTACGTAACTTTTTTGAAGTAGTACTATCTAAATTCAAATGAAATTCCTTAAGCCCATCACCCTTTACACTCAAAAAGATTTGATAAACAAATATGAAAGGAGGAGATTCCATGTCTACTAACAATAAACCCAACAGATTAATCACTGAAAAATCTCCATACCTTCTCCAACACTCCCATAACCCAGTTAACTGGTATCCATGGGGAAAAGAAGCATTTGATAAAGCAAAAAAAGAAAACAAGCCTTTGCTGGTAAGCATCGGCTATGCCACTTGCCACTGGTGCCACGTCATGGCACACGAAAGCTTTGAAGATCAACAAGTCGCTGACATCCTAAACGAGCATTTCATTTCAATCAAAGTCGATCGTGAGGAGCGTCCAGACATTGACTCGATGTATATGTCCGTTTGTCAGATGATGACTGGGCAAGGAGGCTGGCCGCTCAACGTGTTTGTCACGCCTGATCAAAAGCCGTTTTATGCGGGGACTTATTTTCCAAAAAGAAGTGCTTACGGCCGTCCTGGCTTCATTGAAGCACTGACGCAATTGTTGGATGCGTATCACAACGACCGAGATCATATTGAATCATTGGCAGAAAAGGCAACAAATAATTTACGGATCAAGGCAGCAGGGCAGACAGAAAATACGCTCACTCAGGAGTCGATTCACAAAGCCTATTATCAGCTCATGAGCAGCTTTGATACGCTGTATGGCGGCTTCGGTTCTGCGCCTAAATTTCCTGCGCCTCATATGCTCACGTTTCTCATGCGTTATTTTGAATGGACAGGGCAAGAAAATGCGTTATATGCTGTCACAAAAACGTTAAACGGTATGGCAAACGGCGGTATTTATGATCATATTGGTTCTGGATTTACTCGATATTCAACCGATGAAAAATGGCTTGTGCCGCATTTTGAAAAGATGCTGTATGATAACGCCTTGCTGATAGATGCCTACACCGAAGCCTATCAAATCACTCAACATCATGAGTACGAAAAGCTTGTCCAAGACCTCATTCAATTTATCAAACGAGACATGATGAATCGTGACGGCTCTTTTTATTCGGCAATCGATGCCGATTCAGAAGGAAAGGAAGGGCAATATTACGTTTGGACAAAAGAGGAGATCATGACCCATTTAGGCGATGACCTCGGCACTTTATTTTGTGCGGTCTACCACATCACAGAGGAAGGAAATTTTGAAGGACAGAACATCCCTCATACCATTTCCACCTCATTTGATGACATCAAGGCAGCATATTCAATCGACGACAAAACCCTTCATTCCAAACTGCAATCCGCTCGACACATCTTACTCACTGTAAGACAGCAGCGGCCTGCACCGCTAATCGATGACAAAGTACTCACCTCGTGGAATGCGCTGATGATTTCCGCACTTGCCAAAGCAGGGAGTGTCTTTCATGTAGAAGAAGCCATCCGCATGGCAAAACAGGCAATGTCTTTTCTAGAAACACACCTCGTCCAGCAGGAACGGCTCATGGTCCGCTACAGGGAAGGGGACGTGAAGCATCTAGGCTTTATCGAAGATTATGCGCACATGCTCACAGCGTATATGTCTTTATACGAAGCGACCTTTGACCTAGATTGGCTGACAAAAGCCAGAGCCATTGCTGAAAATATGTTTGAACTGTTTTGGGATGAGCAAATCGGGGGCTTTTTCTTCTCAGGCTCAGATGCAGAAGCGCTTATTGTTCGTGAAAAAGAAGTATACGACGGGGCCATGCCGTCTGGTAACAGTACTGCACTCCAACAGCTTCTGAAACTTAGCAGAATGATCGGACGTCAAGACTGGATCGAAACACTAGAGAAGATGTTCAGCGCCTTTTACGTCGATGTCTCTTCCTATCCAAGCGGACATACCGCCTTTTTACAAGGACTATTAAGCCAATATGCCGTCAAACGAGAAATCATTATTCTCGGGAAAAAGGGCGATCCGCAAAAAGAACAGCTTCTACAAGCATTGCAAAAACGATTCATGCCATTTGATCTCATTTTAACTGCCGAAACAGGGCAAGAATTAGCAAGGCTCGCACCTTTTGCAAAAGATTACAAAACGATCAACGACAGCACGACGGTCTATATTTGTGAAAACTACAGCTGCCGCCAGCCGATCACCAATCTCGACGAAGCGATGGAACAATTATTCCAAACTTGAGCTGTCATATGATGACTATGAGAAGACAAAATGAGGACAAACAGATAAAAAACATGTCAATCCGCTAACAATTCGTCTATACGGTTTTATTTTTCCTCTAAAACGGTTAGAATGCGCACTAGATGTTCTCATACCGAAGGGAGAGAAAATAATTGAAAAAAGTATCATATACACTCATTGCTTGTCTGTTATCAGTGGGGCTTGCAGCCTGCTCATCAAACGATGCGAAACAGGATAAGCAAAACGATTCAGCCAACAGCAAGGAAACAACACAGGCTGACCAAAAAGAGCAGCAAAAGCAAATGGAAGAGATGCAAAAGAAATTAGACGCACAAAAAATTGATGATCAAAAGGTCGTTGCGACCGTCAACAAAGATAAAATCACAGGAAGTGAATACAATAGCGCCCTATCAACCATTCAAGGTCAACTTCAGCAGTCTGGACAAGACCCAACATCTAAAGAAGGCGCAAAAGCAGTCAAGAAGCAAACCATTGATGCGCTAGTAGGTCAAGAGCTCATCCTGCAAGATGCTGAGAAGAAGGGCTATAAAGCCTCTGACAAGCAAGTCGATAAGCAGCTAAAAGAAGAAAAGAAACAATTTAAAGACAATGCTCAATTTGAAGAAGCACTCAAAAAGAGCGGACTGACAATGGATCAGCTGAAAAGTGATATTGCCGACAGCATCAAATACAGCCAATATGTCGACAAAGAAATTAAATCAGCCTCTGTGTCTGAAAAAGACGTCAAAGCGTACTATGACCAATACGCCGAACAAATGAAAAAACAAAAACAAAAAGCACCTGATTTCAAAGACGTCAAATCACAAATCAAGAAGCAGTTAGAATCTCAAGAAAAGCAAAAAGAAGTACAAAAAGAAATTGATCAACTAAAGAAATCTGCCAAAATTGATGTATCGATTTAACCACTATTAAAAATCCGCCATTGTGCGGATTTTTTTCATCACTTCATGAACTGTTTTTCCAAAATAATGACAAAAGCCTCATCATAAACATCTTCTCCATCCGATATGATGGGAGTACAAAAGAAAGCGTTATCAATTCTTTTGTCTCTGAAAAAGTACAAGATCAAAGACAGATCTCGTACTTTTGTTTTAGTCATATCTACAAGAGGAGGATGTTTATGTTCAAATGGTTTAAACCAGCTCCGCATATCGACAGGCTCGATGATGCCAAAACAGACGAAACCTATAAACGGCTGCGGCTGCAAGTCTTTTTGGGAATCTTTATCGGATATGCGGGCTACTATTTGCTGCGCAAAAATTTCGCATTTGCCATCCCTTATTTACAGGAAGAGGGGTTCACAAAAAGTGAATTAGGCTTTGTACTGGCGGCTGTTTCTATCGCTTATGGCTTTAGTAAATTCATTATGGGGATGATCTCAGACCGGTGTAACCCAAGATACTTTTTAGCCGCTGGACTTTTTCTATCAGCTCTTATCAATATTCTATTTGTCTCATTTCCATGGGTGACATCCAGTGTATGGATCATGTTTTTATTCATGTTCTTAAACGGCTGGTTTCAAGGAATGGGGTGGCCGCCATGCGGACGAACGATGGCACATTGGTTTTCGGTGAGTGAACGTGGAACGAAAATGTCCATTTGGAACGTCGCTCACAATATCGGCGGGGGGATTCTTGCACCGCTTATTACATTAGGAATTGTTTTGTTTGCGACGTGGAAAAGTATCTTTTTCTTCCCTGCCATCATTGCCATTATCGTCTCCTTCGTCATCATTCTTCTCGTACGGGACACCCCGCAATCCGCTGGTCTTCCGCCAATTGAAGAATACCGAAATGACTATCCGGCACAACAATATGAAGATCAAGAAAAAGAATTAACCGTAAAAGAGATTTTGTTTAAATATGTACTCAACAACAAATTCCTTTGGTATATCGCCATTGCCAACGTCTTTGTGTACTTTGTCCGTTATGGGGTCGTAGACTGGGCACCTACCTATTTAACAGAAGCAAAAGGATTCTCACCAGAGCATTCACGCTGGTCTTATTTCCTTTATGAATATGCAGGCATCCCTGGTACATTATTGTGCGGGTGGATTAGTGACCGCTTCTTTAGAAGCCGCCGCGCACCTGCTGGCGTCCTCTTTATGATTGGCGTATTAATTGCGGTTCTTGTGTACTGGTTAAACCCTGCTGGCAATCCAATGGTTGATAACATTGCCCTCATCAGCATCGGGTTTTTAATTTACGGACCCGTCATGCTCATTGGACTGCAAGCCATTGATCTCGCTCCGAAAAAAGCCGCTGGCACTGCTGCCGGGCTGACAGGATTCTTTGGATATATTGGTGGCTCTGCTTTTGCTAATGCCATGATGGGTGTCGTCGTCGATCACTATGACTGGACAGGAGGTTTCATTTTACTAGTTGGTTCTTGTATCCTTGCGATTGTGTTCCTCGCCATGACATGGAATACAGGAAAGCGCGTAGAGCAAGCTTAATGAAAATCACATAAAAGATTCATCTCCGCCCAACATGCCCTTTACATCTATTTCTTATGATGGAGGCAGTTACCGTAAAAGGAGGATAAAATATGAAGAAAAGTAGATTACTTGCTTTCGTGTTACTCTCTTTTGCTTTACTGTCTTTTGGTTGGGTGCCGACCACCATATCGGCACATGAACATCTTTTATCTCCAGATCGCATTTTAACCGTTGCACACCGCGGAGCATCAGGGTATGCCCCAGAGCATACCCTAGCTTCCTACAAGCTCGCCACAAAGATGAATGCAGATTACCTCGAACTAGACCTTCAAATGACAAAGGATGGACACCTCATCGTCATGCACGATGAAACGGTTGACCGGACGACAAACGGAACAGGATGGGTCAAAGACCTCACACTTGCCGAAATCAAACAGCTCGATGCCGGTGCATGGTTTAACGAAGCCAACCCCGACAAACAAAATGCCCACTTTATTGGACAGCAAGTCCTCACATTAGATGAGGTATTACGCTACTTCGGTAAACGAGAAAATTATTATATTGAAACCAAAAAACCAGACATCTATCCGCAAATGGAAGAAAAGCTATTGGCCGTCTTAAAGAAACATCATCTTCTTGGAAAACATACGAGAAAAGGGCAGGTCATCATCCAATCTTTCAGCCAAGAAAGTCTATTAAAAATGCAGAAACTCGCCCCTCGGCTTCCAAAAGTACAGCTATTAGATAGAGCACAAATGACGTCTATTACAGATGATCAGCTCGACTTCATCAAATCGTATGCAGTTGGGGTCGGACCGAATTTTAGAGCGTTGACACTTGAAAATGTACAGCAGGTCAGAAGCCACGGACTCCTCCTTCACCCATATACGGTAAACAGCGAAGCAGACATGACACGTCTTCTGCAATACGGAGTCACCGGTCTTTTCACCAACTTTCCAGATGTCTTTCAGCGTGTCAAAGCTTCTCTGTAAACGACAAAAGCCTTGCGGGTCCATTCCGCAAGGCTTTTGATTATTCCACCGTTTGATTAGATGGAGCAGCTTGGATCGGTTTTCTCTTTCCAATCCCAAATATGAAGAAGCTAAGCGCTACAACAATCAAGAAAACAATCCCCACAATAAGAGAAATACGCGTATCCTGATTAATGAGCATAAACACAAGAACCATCAATAAGAAGCCAATCGTAAGATAATTAGAAACTGGTGCTAGCGGCATCTTGAATGGATGCTGATCAAGCGCTGCCCCCTTCGCCTTTCTGAAGCCAATGTGACTAATTAAAATGACAAACCAAGGCACCATACCAGGAAGGACACTCGCACTATACACATAAACGAAAATGTTTGGCGGAGAAACGTAATTTAAGACCACCCCAACCGCTAAACCAATCAGCACAGCAAATGTCCCAAAATACGGTACACCATTCTTCGAAATTTTTGTAAAGAAAGCAGGTGCCTGTCCATTCACACCTAATGTATAAAGCATACGTCCCGCACTGAAGATTCCACTATTACAGCCGGACATCGCTGCTGTAATGACAACAAAGTTAATAATACCTGCTGCTGCCGTAATTCCAATTTTCGCAAACGTCGCCACAAATGGACTGCCGAGCGTATTCAGCTGATCCCACGGATACACCGTTACGATGACAAAGATCGCACCGATATAGAAAATCAAAATACGCCAGATGATGCTTTTGATGGCATTTGTCAGCGTCTTTTGCGGATTTTGCGCCTCACCTGCAGTAATCCCAATGAGCTCTACCCCTTGATAGGCAGCAATCACTAGGGACAATGCAAACAAGAAACCGCTAAATCCACCTGTAAAGAACCCGCCGTGCGCCCAAAGGTTAGACAAACCAATCGCTGTTCCACCATTGCCAAACCCAAAGAAAATAATGCCTAAACCTGCAATGATCATTAAAATAATCGTCACAATCTTGATCATCGCAAACCAGAATTCAAACTCACCGAATGACTTAACCGAAATCAAGTTGGCCGCACCTAAAATGATCATGGCGATTAATCCGGGAATCCACGCCGGTAACTCCGGGAACCAATATTTCATATAAGCACCTACGGCGATAATCTCAGACATTCCAACAATGACCCACTGGAACCAGTTACTCCAAGCTGTCATATACCCCGCAAGCGGATGAATATATTGATGCCCAAATGTAGCAAACGATCCCGTACTCGGTTCAAGATACAACATTTCTCCCATCGCACGCATAATAAAAAAGATAAAAATACCACACACTGCGTACGCTAGAAGAACCGATGGACCTGTCCATTGAATGGCTTTAGCTGACCCCATAAATAAGCCAACACCAATTGTGCCGCCAAGCGCAATCATTTGAATATGACGAGCACTTAACCCTCTCTTTAATTCCTTTTGAGCCACTTCTATTCCCCCTCATCAACAAACAACATAAAACATAAAAAATCAGAATTTTCATTCTGATTCAAAATCTTCAATCTTTCGATGTATATTATCATAATAAATCTACCCTTAAAAAACAATTGTTTTTTTGAGGAAAACACTATTAACAAAATATTCTGACATAAAAAGATATTCAAATTATTTTATATTGATATATCGAATCAGAGGATCATCATCGCTTCAATGACCATCACTTAATAGAAAAGAACCTCCCCTTATATCGACCTCAAAGCTTTTCCCTCCATTTTTATAAACCATTCTATCCTGATCATCAACACAAGGAAAGTCATTGTGAAACGTACCTGATCTTTTCTTCACATAACAAATAAATCCATCATTTTCCGGAATTGCCACTTTGACAGATGATCCAGTTGACGTCGATTTGAGCGAATGCAACATGGCCTTTGAATGTATCTGTACCCTTCTGCCTATTAAATTCAGATCAATATCTGAAAAAGCACCTACCATCTCCACTTTTGACGAAGTAGTACGCAGGCTCAATGTCTGCGTGTTGAGCTGTTGACTAGAGATAAGTCCACCCACTGTCTGCAAGCGCAGATGCTTGATTTCTCCCGTAAACATGGACTTTCCAGAAATCAATTGGCAGTCAGCCTCCTTCACCTTCAGTCCATCCAAGAATAGATTTGCTCCTTTACAATGAATAGACAAGGACTGTAACTGTGCCTGAGGGAGGTAAATCTCCAAATTCGTTTGATGAAGATGAAGCCCCAAGCTAATCGCTCGTTTTCTTTTATCTTGAATGACTAGCCTGCCTTCCTGCACTTGATGATGCAGTAAATACCGATGGGGGAATACGTGATTGGTGGTCTGCTTCACCAATAAATAAGGATGATCATGGTGATAAAGGCGAACATCTCCCACCAGCCAGTTTAATGAAAGTTCCGTTATTGCTTCTTCAATTTGAACCGTATGCTTCACATGTCTCCATCCTTTTCCCATCATGAATTACCTCGTTTGCAGCCGGCCGATGCGGCTCCACAATTCCAAGATCACAATGAGGACTGCTGCAATCAGCACTCCTGACAGGATGAGGTTCATTTGATCATTGCCATAAATGGCGAGCGATACATTTCCTAAAACAGCACATAAAACAATTGCAGTCAGGACGGTCATCAAAACAGATTTCTTGCTCAACCCTATTCTCATCGCCATCATGCCAATCGCTTGAACACAAACAATCAACATAAAGAATGTTTTCATCAATTGAAACAGAGAACCTGCCGTCAGCGTATCGTGAACAATAGGGAAAAACAATTCAATCACACTAAACACAACAAATGAAGGAATGATACTGCACATCATCGCAAACGTTGAAAGGCACACCATCCATATCATATGAGAAAGGAATCTCACTGAATTGGATGTGCGTTCCTGATAAACAGTCTTGCCTACACGCCAATACAGCATAGCTGTGATGATAGAAAAAAAGATCATCCATACTGTACTCGTTAACAAATAAATATTCGTATATTGCTGAAAACCCGGTTCGCGTTCAATTTTTGCAGCAAACGCAATAAAATAGATGAATACTAGCAGCACAATACTCGCGATGAAACTAGCTTGAATATACTGCTTCATGTGGCCTTTTCTTAGCTCAACCTTCATAAAATGAATCATACGTCATCCTCCTATCAGTTGGCATTCTTTATCTTTCGGGCAGATCATACCCGCCAATTTCAGCATAGTGCGCTGTCACCTTTTGAATAAATAGATCACTCACAATATCCACGCCAAGACCCTTCATCATCTGCTTTAAAAAACACAAACGCTGGACCGTTTCTTCATGATTGCGGACAAACAAGGTGGGATTCAACCATATATTCACAAGAAGCAGAAATACTTCTGCCACTTCACCAGGAAACGCAGTTTCCATCGAACCATCCTCAATCCCTTCAATGATTAACTGTTTGATTCTCACAGCGTCCTGATTGACACCTGTCTTCATGCCTTCAATCACAAATTGCGGATTTTTCATCTGATCAACCAAGATCCCATCAATCGAATGAGACTGCGGGTCTGCCACAAGCTGCTCCAGAATAAGCTGCAGCTTCTCTTTCGCATGAGCTGCCTCCGTATGCTCAATTAACTCCTCAAGCTTCTCGGTTGCATAACGAAACTGCCGATCCATCACGCCGCGTAATATTTCATCCTTCGATTTAAAATGATGATATATAGCCCCTTTAGACATATTCAATTCATGGATAATATCTTGCAAACTTGTCTTTTCAAATCCCTTTTCCTGAAACAACTTTGTCGACACGTCCAAAATTTGCTGCATCGTCTTTTCTGGATACTTATTTCGCGCCAGTTCAAACGCCTCCTTTTACATACCGACCGTCGGTATGTTTAGTTATATTTTTCATTATAAACGGTTCATGCATATTTGTATACAACAAAAAAAGACCGCTCACACGGTCTTCTCAAGCTCAAAATGCAAATTCATCGGCACATCTGGCAGAGCCGAAGCCTCCACCATATTCGTTGTAGGTGTTTTCTCATCCACTTCCTCAAATCGAAAACCGTCAGCCCAGACTGTTCCATGACCGCTGAGTAGCACTCCAAAATGAATGGATTCACTGCGCATAGGAACATCTAATACGATCGCATATTGATTCCATTCCGTAGAATCTGTCACAGGTCGATTCTGCATATTATCAAACTGCACCGTATCACCCTTTCCGTCATCTACCCGCATCCAAATTCCTGCTGAAGATACATTCTCTGTTTTCAAGAAAGCAGAGAGCTTCAATCGCTTGCCTACATACTCTTTTGCTTGAAACCCCTGCATCATCGTCGCAAACTGTCCTTCTTGTACGCCTTCTTTAGATGATAAAACACCTGATTGCTTTCCCGTATGAAACTCTGCTGTATCAACACCCATCTCATACATATGCGGATGTGAACCACTCAAACCCCAGCCAGGTACTGCTTCATGTAATGTCATCGAATCTTCCTCCTTTTTCATTTGCATGTCTCTCATCATGGACCTGTACATTCCGGGAGGTAAAGAATAAAGATGCTTAAAAGCACGCGTAAAGGCTTCCTGCGATTGGAATTGTAACGAAAAAGCGATGTCTAAAATCCCCTGATCCGTATACAAAAGAAGCTGTGCAGCCGTAGCTAATCTTCGTTTCCGCACATATTCCCCCATCGACAGCCCGGTTTCTCGTTTAAATACACGCAGCAAATGAAAATGTGAATATCCTACTTTCTCATGCACCTGTTTCAGCGACAGCTCATCCATCAAATGCGACTCCAAATAAGAAATCACCTCTTGCGTCACCCGACTATACATCATCTCCCTCACCTCTTCTTGATCATAAAACAAATCAGTTCACTCGTTTTGATCAAAATTGCGATGTTTCATCTGTCCAGCTGAGGAGGAAAAACGCTAACGTGAGCGCTCGTTGTTCGATAGAAACTCCCTCACATCATCTGCGATTTCTTTTGATTTCGTATGATGCAAATAATGGCCGCCTTTGAAAGTAACGACTTTTCCGTGGTCTACATTTTTCAGCAGCTCTTCATGCATTGGTTTCCAGTTTGGTGTTTCTTTCTCCGTTTGATCCGCTAGATAGAAAGCAACAGGGAGCTTCTTAGGGAAATGTAGGCGTTGAGCGTTTTTAAAATTGTTTTTAAAGTTTTCTGCCTCACTAGCTTGGCTTTCATCCAAGAAATTTCGGAAAGTCAGCATTTTAATCTGAGCTTTCGTTTGATCATCTACTTTAGGCATCACCAGTTGATCTGGATTCATTTTCACTATCAATCTGTAAAAGCCGGATTGATGAAGCAGCTGTAAGCTGGAGACTGGCAATTCATCTGCATCCTCCTGCTTAGGAAAACTACTATCAATTCCAACAAAGGCTTGGACTTCTTTTTCGTATTGATTCACATATTCTAATCCATAAATGCCAGAAATCGAATGACCCATTAGCGTATATTTTTTAATGTTGAGTTTTTGCAAACATTCATGAATCTCATCCACAATGTTTTGACTTGTCCTTACTTTATCTGTGTCGTCACTTAAACCATAACCAAACGGTTCAATCACAACGACTCTATAATCTGGCGATAACTCCTTGACTAACGGTTCAAAATCCAGCACGGGTGAAGCAGTTCCATAGCCTGGTAGAAGGACAATCGTTTCTTTCCCATCGCCTTGAATGAGCACATTCATCTGCTTCCCATCCACCCAGACCTTTTGCCCATAAGCTTCTATTTTCCCTTTCTCCCGTTCATTACTAATGAGGTTTACAAAATAAACAGTAGCTAGAAAAACAACCATGACCGTGATAATGGTGCCTATGGAGATCAACATGATTCTCAATATTTTTTTCATTGGTTTTCTCTTCCCTTCATGATGAAGAACTCTAGCTTACATCCATCGATGAAAATTAATATTTTCTTTCACAATAGATGATGCCGATTGTATTTGCGCAAACACTTGATACATACATAAACGTAATTGCTATATAAAACCACTCTGTTGGTGATGAGAATTGATGGACCAAAGATTGAACGACAGCAACCAATATATAGGCTAAAGCCACACCTATAATGGAGAAACTTCCGGCTTTCGCTAAAATAAATTGACCTCGTTCATCATGTTTATATTCACGGTTTTTCTTAAATTGAAAGGCCGTGCTTAAAATAGAAAGGGTAATGAGAGAATAAAGTATGATCGTCGTTATCATTGTTGTTCCTCCTTGTCGACCTCTTGAAATACGTCATACAAATCAACTTCAAATGTCCTAGCAATTTGAAATGCTAATTTTAAAGACAAAGAATATTTACCATTTTCAATCGCTGCCACAGTTTGACGAGTCACACCTAACTTCTCTGCCAAATCCTTTTGTGTCCAGTCTTTTTCTGCCCGTAATACTTTCATTCTATTTTTAATTTCCATTTCAGATTCCTTTCTTAAAGGATGTTTTATTTAACATAATGTTAAAAATAATTAACATTATGTTAAATAACAATAACCTCTTTTCTTCTGTATGTCAATTTCACCGGATGCAAAAAAGAATCATCCATTTTGAAAGGCCTACCTCAAAATGAATGATTCTCTATAAATGATGATCATCTGATTTAAAACACTTTCCTCTGGTAAATCGCAGTAGAAAGTCCCCAAGACAGCAAGTAGATGAGCATAATCAGTACAGTTGACCCCGTATATACAATAGGGATCGATAAATTCATGATAAAATCAGTGATCCCACTGAATTGCTCTGCTAAATAGAGAACAACAGGCGGTCCCATAGCAGATAAGACGATAAAGCCAATGATCACTGCCGTTGTGATATAACCAGGCTTTAAGATATAAAACAATGGAAACGTACATGCTGCGAACAATAAAAACAACCCGCTGCCAATCGCAATATCTGACAGCGAAAACAGCTTCCCAAACACAAATAATGCAGCACTTGTCAGCACGATCGCAATACTCATATAGAAAATAGCGCCAAGATAACGTGATGCGATAATTTCTTTACGTGTATAGGGCAAGGAATTTAATAGAATATTCGTTTCTGCCTTCTCATCATAAGCATATGTGTTAAATGGAATGAAGACACTAGCGACTAGAAACGTTAATACTGGATGGACATCCATAAAAATGAAAAATAAGATAAACGGAATAAAAATAAGTAACTGCTTCTTTTGCAAAATCACATCACGCTTAATTAAATGAAACATGCGCAACCCCGCCTTTCAAATAAAACATGATATCCTCAAGCGACGCCTGTTCAATCACAACAGCATCCCCAAAAATAAGTTTCACCTCATCAATCCGATCTGTTAATGCTTCAAATCCGGCTGCCGTACGCTGAATATGGATAAACGCCTTTTCTGTGTCTCGATCCAGCAAATCCAGGCTCCCCTTCACCAGCGCATAATTCTCCGCCACCTCATGAATTGACTGTTGAAAGACCAATCTTCCATTTTGTATAAACGCAATATAATCCGCGATGCGATCTAAATCAGTCGTCATATGCGTTGAGAAAAAAATCGTTCGATTTCCATCAATCATCAATTCTTGTAACGTGCCGAGCAGCTCTCTTCTAAAGACTGGATCTAGCCCAGCAGTTGGTTCATCCATGATAATCAGCTCTGCATGGTGCGACAGCGCAATCGCAAGCGATGCCTTCATCTGCATCCCTTTTGAAAATGTTTTAATCGCTTTATTCAGCGGCAGACCAAACTGTTCAATATATTGATAAAATAGTCTATCATCCCAGCGTTTATAGGCAGGTGCCACAATTCGTTTGATGTCTTTTAAATTCAATCCTGGGAAAAAAACGTTAGCATCGTAAACAAAGCCAATTCGTTCCTTAATCTCTTTTTCATGGGTGCGATAATCTAATCCAAAAATTTTAACCTCACCAGAATCTGGTTTTAACAAATTCATGATCATTTTAATCGTGGTCGACTTACCGGCTCCATTTTCTCCAATAAACCCAGTAACAAAGCCCTTTTTGACCTGTAAATCAAGATTCTGCACAGAAAAGTCTTTGAACCGTTTTGATACTCCTTTGAATTCAATCACGTGCTCCACTCATCTCACTCCTCATACAAGAACTTTAATAACTGCTGCAATTCATCAAAAGATAAGCCTAATTCCTTGCCGTTTGTAACAACCGCTCCAAGCTGTTCCTCAATCACCTTCAATTTTTTCTCTCTCATGACCTCTAGGTTTTGCTCGGCAACAAACGATCCCTTCCCTACAATCGAATAAATAAATCCTGCCTTCTCTAACTCTTCATATGCACGTTTTGTTGTGATGACGCTGATTTGTAAATCCTTCGCCAGCTTTCGGATAGACGGCAGGGCCGCACCTTCTGCAAGCTCCCCCGTTAAGATCAACGATTTGATTTGCGTCGTAATTTGCTCATAGATAGGCTCCTTAGAATGATTAGAAATCGTAATTTGCATATAAAAAACCTCTTTTTTCTGTACTGGTATTCGCAATGAAATATTGTATATACTCTATATATACATTATATACACAATAAAAAAATATTCAACTCCTTTTATGAACTTTTTTGAATGCGATCCAAATAAAAAACCGCACAGCTCTTCAGCCATGCGGTTCCTCAACAAATCAATTTATCTCCAATATACCCATTTTCCCATAAGCCATTCCACAGGCCCTCTTCTCCATTTTTTCAAATAGAGATAGCTGATGAAGAGCTGTGCTGTGTAAAGTCCGACAGCAAGCAGCAATCCAAACATTGAGCCCATTTGTCCAAATAAACCAAGTCCGTAAGAATAGAAAATCGTTGTACAAATAATAGATTGAGCCAAATAGTTTGATAAAGACAATCGGCCCAGTCCTGCAAGCAGACGTTTCAATCCTTGTGCAACCTTTGAATAGTAAAAGACAATAAAAGCTTGAATATAACCGATCGTCAGGACATAGGCTCCTAACGTCATCACCATTTCACTCCAAGGGGCATCAATAAACGTCGCACATTTTAAAGCGAGCCCGATCAAAATCATCCAGATCCAGCCTTTACGATACGCCATTCCTCGATCTTCTTCTGTCAGATGACCTTTTTTCCCAATGGCCATGCCAAGCAGTGCAAATGGCCCCACCATGATCGTACCGAATAGAAAACCTAAGATCGGCATCAACGTAATGGTCACGATCGCCATAATAATGGTCACAATCATCATATCGTCTTCAATCGTCACCCGGCTCAATAAAATATCACCGTATGCACCCTTCGCATACACATCCGTTAACAAATCATCATTTCCATAAACAAAGGTCATCAGATATGGTAAAACCACTAATGACAAAGCACCTAACACACCTGACCAAATCAGCATTGTTTTGATCCGGCTGCTCAAAAACATCATCAAGAAAAACGTACATGCTCCATAATATAAGAGAATATCACCATTCCAAATGAATATGTAATGCAGCATCCCAAGCACAATAAGACCAAAGCCGCGGCGAACGACGATGGCATTCGTATTTAATCCCTTGGCCTTCGTAGATTCAATCAACTTGATAAAAGAATACCCAAACAAAAAGGAGAAAATCGGATAAAATGACCCCTGGAACAAGATCTCCGTCACATATACCCCAAACTCCTGTCCCCATATGCTCGGATCAAACATCTTCTCAAAATCATAATCATATTGAAAATTAAGCATATTCACAATCAAAATACCTAATAAACTAAAACCACGTAAACTATCAATAAACTCAACCCTAGATCCCTTCAACACGACAGCTCCTTAAACAATATATAACAAATTTAAGATATACCTGTATATTTTACCAAATATTTTTCGAAATAGTATATATATTTCTAATAAAAAAGTGATCTTTCATCCTATCAATGAATCCAGCCTATTTTATGATTCAATTTCCCCCTATTTTCATCTCATCTTGATCATCAAAACGCTCATTCAAGGAAAAAGCCGAGGGTCCCATACATTTTATCTCTAAATAGGACAATATATCTGCATATTATTTCAATTATTATATAAATTTTATATTTTATTGTTGATATGACCTTCATTGACAATGAATATTTCTTCATATACACTTTGGGTGGATTTAGGAATAACATTCCTAATCTATCAAATTCTAGAGGGGGAATATCATCATGAATGATCAAAATTTATGTGATATCATGAGACACCACGCCACTCACACGCCGCATCATCCAGCTTTAGCGTGCAACCATCAGAACATCACATATGCTGAACTTGAGAAACAAAGTAACCAGTTCGCCAATTACCTTATCAAAATGGGCGTAACGAAAGCTTCTCATATTGGCCTAGCCTTAGAAAGATCACCACAATTGATTGTCTCTATTCTCGCTATCACCAAAATAGGAGCCGTATATGTGCCTATAGATATAAATTACCCTAGTGAACGTATTCAATTTATGATTGAAGATGCCGAACTATCGTTTTTACTCACAACATCACATGTCACTCAAAGCCTAACCTCCTTGCCTATTCCTACTATCTACTTAGATAAAGAAAAACATCTCATCCTTACACAATCAACGTCAAACCCGTCTTTTGATGCAAAACCTTCTGATGCCGCTTATATCATGTATACCTCTGGCACAACAGGAAAACCAAAAGGTGTTGTCATTACACATAGATGTATCATGCACCTAACGCATAACCCTTCCTTTCTGCCCGTTAATTCTTCTGATACCTTAGCATTATTATCTACCATCTCTTTTGATTCCTCTACATTTGAAATATGGTCCGCTTTATTAAATGGAGCGACACTCGCTATTCCTCCTTCTGGAAAACTGACTCCTGAACTCGTCAGTCAAACCATTAAAGACTATGATGTATCGATTCTTTTTTTAACTACTGGATTGTTCAACTTGATGATGGAGTCACACCTGAACGATATCAAATCAGTTAAATACATCGTCTCTGGCGGAGATGTCATGTCTCCTCAAGTCGTTCATCAAGCATTAAAGGAGCTCCCACATACGACCATCATTAATGGCTATGGCCCGACAGAAAATACAATCTTCACAACAACTTTTCAACTGCCAGACACCTGGGATGATCTCGTCAGTATACCAATTGGCAGACCTGTAGCAGGAACCATCATTGACATCACAAATGAACAAGGTGAATCTGTCTCTCAAGGACAAATAGGGGAACTCATCACTTCAGGAGATGGACTAGCATTAGGCTACTGGCGAAGAGCAAACCTAACAAAGGAACGTTTCTTCGAACGGGATGGAAGAACCTATTACAAAACAGGGGATCTTGTTCGACAACAACCTGATGGGCTGATTGAATATATTGGTAGAAAGGATGACCAAGTCAAAATTAGAGGCTTTCGTATTGAGCTTAGCGAGATTGAGCATGTATTGATCCAGCACCCAAGTGTTAAATCCTGTTTGGTGACAGCCACAGAAGTGATACCTGGGGATAAACGCATCATTGCATACATCATTCCGTCCAACAAAAAGACATGGGATCTATATACCATTCAAACTTATGCAAAGAAAACATTCCCTGATTTCATGCGCCCTGCACATTATGTTCTATTGACAAACTTCCCTACGACCACAAATGGAAAAGTCGATCGAAAAGCTCTACCAAGACATCATTTCGACAGACCCAAACTGCAAACTGAATATGTCGCACCAACCAATCAAACCGAAGAAGCACTCTGTGAAATATGGACAGACCTATTAAAGGTAGAGCCCATTGGCACAAACGATCACTTCTTCGACTTAGGAGGAAACTCCATCCTTGCCGCCAAAACCTTAATGCGTATGCAGGAAACATTACACGTTGAACTACCTGCCAGCACCCTTTATGAACATCCTACGATTCAACAAGTTCATCTTATGCTACAAAATCAAACACCTGAGCCGAAACAACAGCTCACATCAGAGGGATTTTTAGATGAAAAGATTCAGCCAGAGCACCTATTCGATTCTAAATCCTTTAAGCAGAATGCCGTGTTATTAACAGGAGCAACCGGCTTTCTAGGCGCTTACCTCATTAAAGAGCTTGTTCGAATGAATCCCTCCATCCAAATCTATTGTGTCATCAGAGCAAGGGACAAACAGCACGCAAGACAGAGAATACAAGTAAATATGGAGAAATATCACCTATGGGACGAACATTATCTGAAACAACTAAAACCGATTGTAGGTTACTTGGACAAGCCTCAACTAGGACTCTCAACAGAGGAATTTCAACAACTCGCCCAAACCATTGATGCCATCTATCATAATGGAGCAAAAGTCAATTACGTTCAGCCCTATCATATGCACAAGGATACAAATGTCACCGGCACAGAAAATATCATCAAACTCGCCTGCACAGAACAGGTAAAGCCTGTTCATTTCTTATCGACCATTGCCATATTCGGACCTGCCGGGTATCTAGATGGCACGACCGTTCTTTTTGAAGATACATCCATCGATGCTTATCTTCCTATTGTAGAAAAGGACATTGGGTACTCTCAAAGTAAATGGGTGGCAGAAAAAATCATGTGGGAAGCAAAAAAACGTGGCGTGCCGATCACAGTCCTTCGCCCCGGCTTCATCATGGGCGACAGTCAAACAGGCGTTCATAATACAGAGGATTACATGGCGAGACTAATCAAAGGATGCATCCAATTAAAGGCTTACGGTGAGCTACCGAATCAACGAAAAGAATTCGTACCCGTCGACTTTGTTTCAAAAGCCATTACAACCATATGCAAGGATCCAGCCAACTTCGGCAAAGCCTATCACCTCGTCCCACCTCAAGAAGAAAGCATGGAATTAGGTGAATTTTTTCAAAAAATCACAGAAGAAATAGGCTATCCATTAGAAAAGAAAGCATATAACAATTGGGTAGAAGCTCTCATTCAAGCAAGCGACCAACACGCAGACAACGCCCTTACGCCATTTCTTCCAATGCTCACTGAAAAGGTAGAACGAGACAAAACAGTCTGGGAACTATACGAAAACATGGCGCACTTTGACTCAACAAATACTCAAACGGTTCTCCAAGCACATGGAATGACCTATCCCCCTATGGATGATCATTTAATCAAACGCTATTTCAAATACATGGAGGATATTGGATTTTTAAAATTTGATTCAAACACTGCTCTGAGAATATAAAAGCATTCCCTTGTTTTTAAACTCAATACAGGAAGTAATAAAAGGTTGGATTCAACATCCAACCTTTTATTACTTACCTTTCATCAACTGTACCTTTCTAAATCACCTCGGTAGAAAACTTATGCCTTATGATCGTTTTCTTCTTTAAAAAGCACACGCTTCACATAAAACAAAATCCCCAATCCAAACAAAATCAACGGTAACTCCCAGTCTGCAGAAATCGGCAGCCATTTCAACAGCATGAGAATCAGCAAAACAGCTCCCACACTTGCATAAAAGACCACCGTTTTTTTCAATTCTTGGTTTGATTGAAACAAAAAACCACCTCTTTATTAACACTTTTTATACCATTTTTAGCATATTCAACTGATATAAACAATCATTTCATCAATCCATATCCCGACAAGCCCAAGCATCCACCTCGACCTTTAAAGCAGGTGAAGCCAAAGCCACCACATAAATCATCGTCATACAAGGCAGGTGATCCCCTAAAAACTGACCCATGATTCGTTTTCTACTCTCAGCATCAAACTCACCTACCAAATAAAACACAAGCTTCGTTATATCTTCTACTTTCATATCTGCCGCTTCTACATTGCGTTTTACATTCTCTAACGCTAGCTCGAGCTGTTCCATCGGGCTCTCTGGGATGGTCCCATCGACTTCCATCCCCACTTGCCCTGATAAGGTTAACCACCGCTGCGGCCCTGTTGTCTCTATTTGATGGATGTACGGTGCAACTGGCGCATGAATGGTCTCAGGATTACGTGATGTTTTCATTGATCAAACCCCTTTTCTGAAAATACAATCAATTTCCACCTATCATACCAAACTTTCTTCCCATCCTACCTGCATATGCTCCGAACGAAGCCAAAAAAAAGACCTTTCTTCAAAAGAAAGACCTCTCTAAAATGATGCTCCGCTCCGATGTTCAATTTGATGAATCCAATTCAAATCCGCCTCTAAATGAAGCAGCGTGCCAGAAATCAATAAGTACCGACTCTCATCACCTTGCACAAGACATTCCGTTTTCAGCTTCGTGAGTTCCATCACATCTTTCATGATGACGGCTTTCTGCTGCTGAAGCATTTCTTTTTCTTGATGAAATCTGATTTTCCGTGCACAGCCCCATTTAAAGTGAAAATCATCCTTTGCAGCATGATATGGAACAGGTGCCAACAGCCATGATTCCAGCTCTTGTCTGCCTTCTTCCGTCACGTCGTACAGCTTTCGATCTTGGTCATCTATTCCCACTGCTGTCACCAATTGATCACGAATTAACCGATCAAGCGTCGTGTAGATTTGACCCGGGTTGATTTTTCCTTTTATTCCGAGCAATGACTCCAGCTCTAGCTTTAATTCATATCCATGATGTTGCTGCTGACAGAGCGATGTTAAAATTCCGTATTTCACTGACATATGATTTAACCTTCTTTGAGAGATGATATCATCTCTATTTTACTCGCTGTCGCACTAGAAATCCATGAAGCCGCTAAACTGAGTGCAATTCCTGCGATCACTGCCAGCAACACATGCACAAATGGCAGCTGAAATGAAACAAATCCACTGAGCCAATCAGATTGGCTTGAGACATATAGAAGAATCACACCAAATAAAATGCCGCCAATCACACCTGATAACCCAATGAGCACACCTTCTCCGACGATCATTTTTCTCACCTGCTGCTTTGTCAGCCCAAGCGCCCGCATGGTGCCAATCTCAGATGTGCGTTCAAGCGTGTTCATCAGCAGAGTATTGGCTGTTCCAATGCTCGCGAGCCCAATAATGAAAATGAGCATCATAGAAATTAACTCGTTCATACCAGTTAAAGCCGATGTCGTTGATTCAATCTCATCCTCTATTGTTTTCACCTTTGAAAGCCGCTGCCCAAAGTCTTCCCATAGCTGATCTCGTAAAGTCTCACCGGCACCTTTGTCTTTTAACGTAAGCAGGATATCAAGGGGCTGCGTCCACCCTAAATCCTCTTGTAAAAATGTCTGATCGACAAATGCCACATAACCCGAATGATGAGAAGTCTTGACCACATCAATGACTTGTAACTGCTGCCGGCCAGAAGGTGCATTGAGATACACACTCTCTCCAATACGCCCACCCCATTCATCAAACGCACGCTCTCCTAACACGATAGAAGGCGTTTCTGATAATCGTTGATACAAATCGCCTTTATTGTCACCTTCTATAAAAGAAGGTCCTTTCTCATCCACACCGATGATAGAAAATTGTCTTTTCTCTCCATGGGCCGTTTCCCATGTCAAAGGAGCCGCTTCCATCATCGGTTCCACCCGCTCAACAGACTCATAGGATGACAGCTTTTCTTGATCCGCTTTCGTCCATGGCGCTTCAGAGGTAACCCTGAGATCACCGCCGTACGTTTGACGGATCTCTTTTTCATAGCCATCTGGAGCCGATTCAATGACCGCACTTAAAAGCAAGATCACAGCAATCCCAACAGCTAGAATCGCCGCCGTATTGGCATTTCGATTCAGTTGCTGCGTAACATGCTGCGAGGATAGATGGCCCGGGTAACCAAAGACAAACTTCAAAAAAGGCGCCAACAACCGGTTCAAAAAGAGCAGAAAAAATGGGAATAACAGAACCATGCTGGCTAAAATGCCAAGATAAGCAGCCGGATGATCCACCCATACAAATGAAAGCAATCCTATCCCTATCACCGCTCTAATGACGGATTGTTTTTTCGGTGTAGAAGTTTGGGTAGTGGATTTTAAAGTCAGCAGCACAGACGTTTTCCCTGCATGATAGATCGGAAATAACGAAAACAGCACAGGGAACACAATACCAATGATCACTGCTATTACAACAGGCACTTGCCAATTTAACGAATACACCATATCAAAAGCGAACACACCAAGCAGTGTTTGCATGAACACATCTCCAAGCCAAACGCCAATCGGCACCCCAATGGCTGTTCCAATACATGCCAAGATCAAAACCTCAATCAACATCAGCTTTGAAACAGAGCCCTGCGTATAACCAAAGCTCTTCATAATCGCAAATTCCTTTTTCCGTTCCATCACACTCGTATAAATCATATTAAACACAATAAAACCACTCATAAACATCGACAGCCCTGCGATGAGGTAAAAGAACGTGTACAACCCGCCAATGTCATTACTTTGCCGGTCATCCGCCACCACAGGCTGGACAAAAACATCGGCATCCTTGAACTCTTTCTGTAAAGATTGAAAGAGCTGCTCTCCGCCATCATTCGTCTTAAATCTCATATAAGAAAGCTGATGATCGAGTCCCGTCCAGTCTCTCAATAAATCAAGCGGCGCCATCACACGAAAACTCGATGATTCTGCACCCTCCCAGTCACTTGGACTTGAAAGCAGCTGTGTATATTCCACAATGGCAGATACCTTCGCTTCGCCCAAATCAGAAAAACGAATGGTATCTCCCACTTTTTTATTCAGCAGCTTCGCCACAACATCTGGTATGACCAACCCCTGATTATCCAAACGCCCTTCAATCACAGGCAGCTTCAGTAAAGAGCTCGTTTGATCTTGTACTCCGGTAATTCGCACCGCCCGTTGGTTAAGAGAGTGATCACCTTCTACATCAAAAAACGTCTGTTTATCCAGCGCTAATAATGATCCTGTCACATCAGGATGCTTTAAAATGGAGGAGATCTGTTCCTCATCATACGTATGATCATCACTCAACACCCAATAATCTGCATCAGCTACATACATTTGCTCATAGTAATGAAACACATCATTTGTCGTTCGATCGGCAATGAGCATCGACGTGACAAAAGCAATTCCCACCATGATGCCTAAGACAGAAATGGCGAACCGCTTTTTATGCTGAATCATGTTACGCCATGAAATTCGCCACATACTGAGCATAATCATCATCCTTTCTAGAGATCACTTGATCAATAACACCGTCTTTAAAAAGGATGATTCGATCCGCAAATCCTGCTGCGAAAATATCATGCGTCACCATGATAATCGTCTGCTTGCTTTCTCGATTGAACTTGCACATTAACGCCAAAATATCCTCCGCTCTATGCCGGTCCAAGTTCCCCGTCGGCTCATCTGCTAACAACACTGACGGCTGATTGACTAGAGCTCTTGCAATCGCTACACGCTGCTGCTGCCCGCCGCTCAGCAAACTAGCCCGTTTCCGCCCAAGTCCATTCAAGCCAACAGCCTCTAACAGCTCTACAACCGTCTGTTGATTCTCCTTTGTTAAACGTCCATCTGCATGCAGCGGAAACGCCACATTTTCTTCGACAGTTAATGTAGGCAGCAGCTGATAATTTTGAAACACAAACCCAATCTGTTTTCTGCGGAAAATCGTTCTCTCTTTCTCATTCATCTCACTTAACTGATGTTCATTTATCAAAATCTCTCCATCTGAAGGCAGATCAAGCCCGCCTAACAGCTGAAGTAATGTACTTTTTCCAGAACCACTCGGTCCCATCACCGCTACAAACTCCCCTTCTTCTACCGTCAAATCAACGCCCCTCAACACCTCAGTCCGCTCCTGGCCTTGAAAGAATTCCTTCTTCACATTCTTGATCTGAATCATCTGCAAACTCCTCCTATTCCTTTACGGAGTAATTATATACTAAGTATATATTATTTCAACATTTAAATCATGATAATATGTATTTATGTCTTATTTTTTACTTACTAAATACATAAAAAACCCTTTAGATTTTCATATCCAAAGGGTACACCATGCTATAATTCTTGTTTTCTAAAAAGAAACCATCCGATGAGAAAAAAGAAACCAATCAATACCGATACACCTAGAAAGCTAGTAAGTGCCTGATCTGAATAAGTCCCTCTATGAATCATCTCCTCAGCCGCACTTGTGACGCCTTTAGGTGCAAACTTCCCTAATGTATCCTCATAAAACGAAGGAACGGTAAACAGGATGAGGTTGATCAAAAGGGAAACGCCGCCCGCAGTCACTGAACGCTTAAAGAACGCCGATGCACAAATGGTCGATACTACAATGAGCAGTAGGTTCGGATAATACAAAAGCGTTCCTTTTAACACATCGCCCAAATCCACATGCCCAAATTGGATGTCCACATAATAAACGGAAGCAAGCACCGCCACTATCAAACTAAACAACGTTAAACAGGCATAGGCACATATTTTTGAGGCATAATAACTCATTCGACTGATCGGTTTCACCATAATCATCGCCGTCACCCCAGAGCCACGCTCTCCAGCAATCGTCCCCATCACGATCATAATGAGGATAAACACGCCGAGTGAATCAAATTTACTCAATGCACTGGCTAAAGCCTCTCCAGCACTAGGCTCTGGTATATAAAATGTAGACCCTTCAGGTAAATTCGCTGATTTCGACAAAAGATCCGGCAGTATTTTGAGCGTAATAGGCTGTGTAATCATTAAAATCGTAAAAATGATCGGCACAAATAAGATTTTATAACTAGTGAATAACTCCCTAAATTCCTTTTTCAACATCATCATGCCGTCACAACCTTCATGAAAATATCTTCAAGCGTCAGCTGAGATAATCGATATTGGAGAAGAACACCGCCAGTTTCAGTGATGAGACTCGGCAGCTCCTTCAATGCCGTATGTTGATCTTTGACTCGCACCTGATAAGTGTCTCCTGTCTCAATACATTCCTCCACCCAATCCCGCTCCTTTAACAAAGCCACTAGTTTCGTATTCTGTTGTTCTAATTGAAATTCAATCACGGGCTGGATATAGTCTTCTTTGATCTGTTTCATCGAAGAGGACATTTCAATTTTGCCGCTGTTGATCATGATAATATGATCAGCCACACGTTCAATATCATCTAAAATATGGGTCGACATAAAGATCAGCATCTCATGCTTTAGACGCTCAATCAAAGTCAGGATGTCTTTTCTCCCCATGGGATCAAGTGCAGACACAGGTTCATCCAAGATCAGAACCTTCGGGCTGTTGATCAGTGCCTGCGCAATAGCAAGTCTCTGCTTCATGCCTCCACTATAGCTGCCAATTACACGATCCTTCGCCTCATACACACGGCAAAGCTTCAACAGTTCCTCTGTTTTAGAACGAATGGTGTTTTTCTCTAAATGAAATAACCCGCCAACCCAATGCATCCACTCCTGCCCCGTCATATCTTGATAAAATGCAGGATGCTGCGGACAGTACCCAATCACCTGACTGATTTGATCCATGTCCTTTGTGACATCAAAACCTGCCACCTTCACAATGCCAGACGTAGGACGAGCAAGCCCCGTCAAAATCCGGATCGTCGTTGTCTTCCCCGCTCCATTGGCTCCTAAAAAGCCAACACATCCAACCTCCCCAACAGAAAACGAGACATCTTTTAACACTTCATGCCGTCCATACGATTTCGTCAGCCCGTAACACTCCAACATATTCAAGCGAATCCCCCCTACTAAGATTGTTTACGACCAAAAATGAAATACGCAATAGGACCGGCACTCGCCACAAACACAATCACCAAAGCCCAAACCCACTTCACTTCTCCCCTAATCCTCGATGGATCTCTTTTCAACAAATCAAACAAACCAATCACCATTAAAATCGCTTGTAGTAAAATAAGAGGTAAAATTATCTTCATGTCCATCACGCCACTCCCTTTCCAAACGCCAATTTGTTTTGGTATTACTTCTTTTGACGACATGAAGAGAGAATTCGTTCAAATGGATTTTATTTTTATTGGTCGAATGGTCTATAAATATAAAAAAGCCCAGTGAAGGTTATTCACTGGGCTTGCTTGTGATGATCATGACGAATCTCGCAAAATCTTTTCCATTTTCTTTCCCTTGGCTAACTCATCAATCAGCTTATCTAGATACCGAATATTTTTCATGGTTTCTTCCTCAATGTCCTCTACCCTTACACCACAGATGACTCCTTTAATTAAACTGCGGGAAGGATGAAGCTCAGGAGCCTCAGCAAAGAAGGTTTCAATGTCTATCTGTTTATCTATCTGTTCCTGTAGCTCTTCTGGACTGTACCCCGTTAACCAACAAATAATCGTATCAACCTCAGCCTTCGTTCGACCCTTTCTCTCTGCCTTTGCGATATAGAGAGGATAGACTTTTGCGAAGCTCATTGTGTAGATTTTAGGTTTGGTCATGTATCTGCTCTCTTCTTTCGTTACATATTGATATTGCCAGGTCTTCAAAAGTTTCTACTCCCACTATATAAAATGTCTATTCCTTTTATTTTGGTGCAGTCTCAGTATTAAACATTTGAAGGAGATAGCATGATTAGCTCTTTTTAAAGCTCTAAAATAGACGTTCTACCTAAATTTCTTAACCTACGCTGTTCACAGTCATAAAATTTACAAGTCCTTTTATGCTCTATCTATAAACAATCATATATACCTTTTTATTTCCTTCATCTTTTTTGAAAGCTTAATGTCGTTTATTAATACTTTCTACTGAAATACTAGTTGAAAATTTCTTATTAAATACGAAAATAAATGTGTTCACTCGATGCTTTCAAACACCGAAACGATGCACACGTCCTCGAGAAAGTGCATCTTGAATTGTTAACAAGGACTTGTAAAGAGCAAGTTCACCTTGCCCTCAACTTTTTTAATACAACTAGAGATTTTTGTTTTTAGTTCCACTGTTTGACGTTTTTCATGTAGATTACCTACCTTTACAAAAATTCTAGAAACACAATACCAAATACTGCTGATAACGCTGCACCTACTCCTATAGAAATTAGCGCAAATATCCAATGATCTTTTATAGACTCGAATATTCCTTGTGGTGTAAATCCATAAATATGATGCCATTTACTTTTAGTTTTCAAACTCTTATCAATAACTCTTTCAAGTATGGCATGAAAAATATCTACTTTCCTAAGCGTTGAACGATGTAACTCAACATACTTTAATTCTTCAAAAGCTTTCGCTTCTTCTGCGCCCGTTAAAAAATCTTTTTTAGTTATATTGTTTAAATCTATTAATTTTTCTAACCTCGGATGATCGGCATAATCTGCATAAATATCAACTAGTTTTCTTGCTAAATCAAACTTTTGAGAATCTGGTATTGAAATTGGCTTACCACCCAATACACTAAATCTATGATCTATAGCTTGAAAGCCATAATTAATATCTCTCATGTTCCAATGAACCCAATTGTAATTCAGATGAGTTTTTATGAACTTATAAAATTCAGTTAACATTACCTTTTCTAACTCGTCATACCTCGCTTCAATTTCTGCTAAAAATCCTTTTTTTTCAGCTACTTTATGAATAGAAAAAGTTTCTGTTTGACCTGTATGAAAATAACGAACTGCAATTGACGTTATTCTAGGAGTGCGTCCGTCTTTAATATGATAAAAACTTTCGCAAGAATAATGTATTATTAGTAAGTTAGCAGCATTATTAACTAGATTTTGAATTTCATTTAAAGTTTTTCTTCTCTTATTCAATCTTTGTCTAGTATTAACCATTATTTTCCTCCTAAAATAAAAAAAACACCCGCTCTCTTATTTTAATTATAAGCGAACGGGTGCCAAAATTCCATATTTAAACAACTTTACTATTCGAACTCCGATTTTATTGAAACCTACTCCACCGTCACACTCTTCGCAAGGTTACGTGGTTTATCCACATCACACCCGCGGTGAAGGGCTGCGTAGTAAGCGATCAGCTGTAATGGCACAACAGATGCAAGTGGTGCAAGTGCTGGGTGTACAGCTGGAAGGACGAAACGGTCGCCTTCGTCTTCTAGGCCTTTTAGTGAGATGACACATGGGTTTGCACCACGTGCAACGACTTCTTTGACGTTACCACGAATGCTGAGGTTCACGTGCTCTTGCGTGGCAAGGGCAATGACCGGTGTGCCTTCTTCAATTAAAGCAATGGTGCCGTGTTTGAGTTCTCCGCCAGCAAATCCTTCTGCTTGGATGTAAGAGATCTCTTTTAGTTTGAGTGAACCTTCAAGGCACACATAGTAATCAAGTCCTCTTCCGATAAAGAATGCATTACGTGTCACTGTGAAGAAATCACGAGCGATTTGTTCCATTTCATCCTTTTGATCGACAAGGGCTTCCATTGCGTTTGCTACAATCCCAAGCTCTTTCACAAGATCAAAGTCAAGAGATTGACCATTTAATTCAGCTGCAACGGATGCAAGGATCGCAAGAACAGCGATTTGCGCTGTGTAGGCTTTTGTTGAAGCCACTGCGATTTCTGGTCCTGCATGAAGAAGCAATGTGAAGTCTGCTTCACGGGAAAGCGTAGATCCTGGTACGTTTGTGATCGTTAATGCTTTATGACCAAGTTCTTTGACTTGAACAAGTACAGCACGGCTGTCCGCAGTCTCCCCAGATTGAGAAAGGAAGATGAACAACGGTTTTTTCGATAGAAGCGGCATGTTGTAAGAGAATTCACTTGCTACATGAACTTCTACAGGTACTTTCGCCCAGTCTTCAATGTATTGTTTACCAACAAGTCCAGCATGGTAGCTCGTTCCGCAAGCCACAATATAGATGCGGTCTGCTTCTGCTACTGCGCTTGCGATATCGCCAGCAACTGACAACTTGCCGTTTTCGTCTTGATATTCTTGGATGATTTTGCGCATCACTAGCGGCTGTTCATCCGTTTCTTTTAACATGTAGTGAGGATATGTGCCTTTCTCAATGTCGCTTGCATCTAGCTCAGCGATATAAGAAGGACGTGTCATGATATCACCGTCAAGGTTTTTAATAATAACCTCGTCTTTAGTAACAATGACCATTTCTTTATCCATTAATTCCGCATATTCGTTTGTTACTTGAAGCATCGCCATTGCGTCAGAAGCCACAACGTTGAAATCTTCGCCGAAACCAACCAATAATGGGCTTTTGTTTTTCGCCACATAGATTGTTTCTTTGTTTTCGTTATCGAAAAGGGCAATTGCGTAAGAGCCTTTTAGTTGAAGAAGCGTTTGACGGAAAGCTTCCTCTGTATCAAGACCTCTATTCACAAATTGTTCGATGACTTGAACAACAACCTCTGTATCTGTGTCGCTTTTTAGTGTGACGTCTTGTAAATATTCGCGTGTCAATTGTACATAGTTCTCGATGACACCGTTATGAACAAGCGTAAAACGGCCAGAAGCACTTTGATGCGGATGCGCATTTAGATGGCTTGGTACACCGTGTGTTGCCCAACGTGTATGTCCAATTCCTGCTGAAGATGCCACGTTTGCATCAACGACTTCACGAAGCTCAGCGATACGTCCTTTTTCTTTAAACACATGCACGCCATCTTCGTTTGCCACAGCGATACCTGCTGAGTCATACCCACGGTACTCAAGCTTCTCTAAACCTTTTAATAAGATTTCCTTCGCATCATTCTGACCAATATAACCTACGATTCCACACATAAATATTCTTCCTCCCGATCATGTGAAAGGGACAAAGAAAGCCTACTAAAATAGAAGGGACATTTCTTCGTCCCTCTCTACATGTTTATTTTGGGAGATCATGTGTATTCCCTTTGTACAAAGAGTCACCTCTTTGCTTTAAAGAAACACTTACGGCTGTGATCTCTATATTTGATCAGCCGGGAGGCATCCGCCGAAAAATTCGATAACCTCCATCCTCGTCAACTAAGCATCTGTCTCGTTCGATCGCTTAGTTCGGGCGCTATAATTATAAGAGTGGCTGAACATCTACCCTGCCTTTCCTGCTAGAATAAAAATCCAGTAACACAAGGATGATTGTACTATAAGGTCTGACCTCCGTCAATCACAATTTAGCGGGTGATCCCTTTCATGTGAGAAAGTAAGACCTCCCTACACTATATGCGATGAGGCTTGTCACGTTCTACCTTTGATGTGCTCTCTTATGTATGAAAGCAAGCAGCAAATTGCCCTCGCTTATATCATTCGTATAGAACTTTCCTCTTATGACGTTTATTCGAAAAAAAAGCAAACCGCTGCTTAGCGATTTGCTTTGATCAATTACTCAATACCCATTTCTTCTTTGACAACAGCCGTAATGCGAGCCACGTATTCATCACACAGCTCTTTTGTTTTCGCCTCTGCCATGACACGTACAAGCGGCTCTGTTCCAGATGGACGGACAAGGATACGTCCGTCACCGTTCATCTCTTTTTCAACCTCTTGGATCACAGCTTTTACTTTTTCATTTTCTTCCACTTTATACTTATCAGATACCTTCACATTCACTAGAAGTTGCGGGAATTTCTCCATTTCAGCTGCAAGCTCTGATAATGTTTTTCCTGTTGCTTTTAGTGTATTCACCAGCATGATCGCAGAAAGCATGCCGTCACCTGTCGTATTATAATCAAGGAAAATCAAGTGGCCTGACTGCTCGCCTCCGACATTATAGCCATCCTTTTTCATCGCTTCGACCACATAGCGGTCACCAACAGCGGTTTGAATGCTCTTAATGCCTTGCTTCTCAAGCGCTTTATAGAAACCAAGGTTACTCATGACCGTTGACACGACCGTGTCATCCTTCAATCGGCCTTCACCCTTTAGATAACGTGCGCATATGTACATAATTTGATCGCCGTCTACAATATCACCTTTTTCATCGACTGCAATTAAGCGGTCGCCGTCACCATCAAACGCAAGACCAATATCCGCTCCTTTTTCTTTCACAAAAGCAGAAAGTGCCTCTGGATGAGTAGAACCTACGCCATCGTTGATATTCAATCCGTTTGGTGATGTTCCCATTGTTGACACATCTGCATCTAAATCTGCAAATAAATGTGTTGCAAGAGAAGATGTTGCACCATGTGCACAGTCAAGCGCTACGTGAATACCTGTGAAATCCTCGTCTGCTGTCTGTTTCAAGAATTGCAAGTATTTCTGACCGCCTTCAAAGTAGTCATTTACTGTTCCAAGGTCCGCTCCAACTGGGCGTGGCAATTGATCGACCGGCTGATCCATCAGCTGCTCGATTTCATTCTCCTGTTCATCTGACAGTTTAAAACCGTCACCGCCGAAAAATTTAATTCCGTTGTCTTGAACTGGGTTATGCGAAGCTGAAATCATGACACCTGCTTCTGCATCCATTGCTTTCGTTAAATAAGACACACCAGGTGTTGAGATCACACCTAAACGCATGACTTCAGCCCCAATTGAAAGTAAGCCTGCTACGAGTGCTCCTTCTAACATATGACCAGATACACGCGTGTCTCGTCCAACGAGTACCTTTGGACGTTCTTTATCCTTCGTGAGCACATAGCCGCCAAATCTCCCAATTTTAAATGCGAGCTCTGGCGTTAATTCGCTATTAGCCACACCCCTTACACCATCAGTTCCAAAGTACTTGCCCATGTTTCAATCGCTCCTTTTTTACCATTCAAGAGGACGCTGCGTCCTCTTTATTATCTTCTTTGACCCGCTGTCTTTGACTCGATTCTTTTTTTGCTTTATCTTGTGTTGATTCCTTTTGACTCTTCTCTTCCTGATCATCATCGGATGATTGATCTTTCCGATCATTCGTAGAAGCCGGCTGATCTTCTGTATCAGTAGAAGTCAGTTTCACTTTGACCTTCGATCTAGATAATGTCCATGTCACATTTTGAGGGCCATTCACTTGTACTTTGACCTCATGTGTTCCTTCGTTTAAGTCCCCGACATTGATATAGGCTTCAATATCTGAAGCCTTTAGTTTATCAATTGCACTCTTTGATCCTTTTGCTGTTAGTGTGAGACGCCCAGAAGACGGACTCACAAATGCAGAGCTAAGATCCTTGCTCAGACCCACGACAGAAATTGGGACATTATCGATCTTTTTTTCTTCAGCTGTTGCAACCTTCACTTTGATCTTAACGGTTTCAGGCGATACCTTTTTCACACCATCTGGCAGTGGAATGTCGGCATCAATCTCTGTATCATCTTTAATCTTGCTTAGGTCGAGCTTAACGCCGTCAATAAAATCAAGTGCATCCAGCACCTTTTGAGAACCGTAGACTGTTACCTCACTTGGGCTTGTCTCGATGCTTGAGATACTGATCCCATCTGGCAAGCTGCCCGTCCGCTCAATCTTAAACGGAACTTTTTTGCTTGGACTCGTAATCGGGACCGTAATATCTACCACAGACGGACTCACTTCGACTGGTAGCTCATTCCCGCTGCTATCATACACAGTGAGCTTCGCTTCTTTCTCAATTTGCTGATCGACATCCTCTAAGTTCACAAATGCTTTAATGACAGAAATTTTGTCGATCACGTCTTTTGAGCCAGTAACCGTGACATTTTTCGGATTCACAATAGGCTGCTCTGGTGAATAGCCGTCTTTGATTTTATTTTGATTATAAAATTCCGTTTCAACAGGGAATTCAGCTGTCGTTTTTTCTTGTATCGTCACAGTCGTCACAGACGGATTAATCGTTAACGTGATTCCTTTCGATACATCTCTTGCCTTCAATTCGACTTTATGTGTACCTGTCGTCAGGTTTTGCATATCTGCGTAAATTTCAAAATTTTTCGTTTGTCTTGCTGTTTTCACAGCACTAGTTGATCCTTTAATCGTGACATTGACTGTCTGCGGCACACCAGTGACTACATACTTTTCGTCGTCATAATATGCTTTAACAGGAATGTCCGTTAAGGTTACCTCGTCTGTTGTCGATGTTGGGAAAAAGGATTCACCGATTTTTTTCGGCGTGGGCGCTTGCGCTGAATTGACTGCACCATACAGCAATAAAGCGAAGACCAATGCAAGAAACTTAACGGCCCAGCGATTATTCAAAATCTTATCCATTTTTCTTGCCCCTCCAATACCATTTGGTCGAGGAAGCATCTTTGCTGTTCTTACTAAACTCAGCAATCAGCATTTCTTCAAGCGCTTCTTCTGTCAATTCTCGATGGAGATCACCATTTCTTGCGACACTAATGCCGCCTGTCTCCTCGGAGACAATAACGGTTAAACTGTCCGTTACTTCACTAATACCAACTGCCGCGCGGTGACGTGTACCGAGCTCCTTAGAGATAAAAGGACTTTCAGACAGCGGTAAATAACACGCTGCAGCTGCAATCTCATCACGCTTCATAATCACAGCGCCGTCATGAAGCGGTGTATTCGGAATGAAGATATTAATCAGCAGCTCAGAACTGACCTTTGCATTTAAAGGAATTCCGGTCTCTATGTAATCATTCATTCCAGTATCGCGCTCAATCGTTAACAGCGCGCCTATTCTTCGTTTTGCCATATAGTTAATTGCTTTTGTAATTGCCTCGATCGTTTTCTGCTGCTGTTCCTCTACAGGTGTTCCGCTTCTAGAGAAGAAACGGCCGCGCCCAAGCTGCTCAAGCGCTCTCCTTAGCTCTGGCTGAAAAATAATAATGATCGCAAGGAACCCCCACGTAATCGCTTGATCCATCAGCCATTGAAGTGTGTTAAGACCGAGATACGCACTTCCCATCCTGACGAGAACAATGACGACAATTCCCTTTAAAAGCTGAACCGCTTTTGTTCCGCGGATGACCATCATTAATTTATATATCACATACCAAACAACGAGAATATCAACAGCATTACCGAGGTACTGCAAAAAAGGAATATCCCCTAAAGCCATTTCCTCGTCCTCCAGAATTTTCAGTTATTCTTCGTTCGATTCATTTTTTATAAAAAAAGAGCCTATGTGTAAGTACATAGCGTGGCTATTATACCACATTTTGTTTCAGCAAGGAAAATAGTTGCCATATCTGGCTGGCATTCAAGTCTGTCCATCAATAGAAAAAGAGCAGTCCCCTTAGAGACTGCTCTCAAACTGTTTGATTTACTTTTGCTCCTCTGGTCCAATGACCCGCATCACGTCTTGTGCTGTAGACTTCATTTTGTACCAAACCCAATCAAACACTTCATTAATTTCATTGATTTGACCAGTGACTTGTCCGGCAGAAGCAGTCAGCTGTTCTCCATTGACGACTGTTACGTTCCCATCAACCTTGCCTTCTACAATCAGCTTGCCATTTTTCACAGTGACGTCACCTTTAACGGTTTCCCCTTTAGGTACCGTCACTGTATCATTTTCAACCACGAGATTCGGCTGCTTTGACACACTGAAATTATGATCCGTATTCCAGCTTGTAAACAGACTGCCTCCCATCAATATGACAAAGAGGGCAGCGGCGACCATTAGCGGATGAGCTTTGATCCATCTTTGAATCGACACACGCTTTTTCTCCTTTGGAAGACCTGCCATCACCTTTGCAGTGAAATCAGATGGTGCTTCTATATGAGATGTACTCTGCACGAGCGCGATGGATTTCTCAATTTGTTGAAAATGAGTACGGCATTCCTCACACGATTGCAGATGGCTCTTTAATTCTTTTTCATCTTCGGGCTCAATGTCCCCGTCTAAATACTGATGCATAAGCAGGACGATTTTTTCCTGACAGCTCATCAAAATCACCTCACTCAAAGGTCTCTCAACTGTTTCCGGAGAGCCTCTCTACCCCTGTGTATTCTCGTTTTCACCGTACCAACTGGTATATTCAGAATCTCACTAATTTCTTTTAACGAGAGTTCATCAATATACTTTAATACGATGACCGAGCGATATTTATCGGGTAATCTTAAAATTTTTTGCTGAATGGTGCTCGATAATTCAAGCGACACCACCTCGTCCTCTGGCAAAATGCCGTCAGCCGCAATTTGAGAATACATATTCAGTCCTTCTGTCCCTGCCACCTCTGCATCTAAATAATAATCCGGCTTTTTTTTACGAATACGGTCGATGGTCAGGTTGGTTGCAATGCGGTACAGCCACGTGGAAAACTTACGATTCACATCAAAGCTCTCAATATTCACATAGGCACGAATAAACGCCTCCTGCGCAATATCTTCTGCTTCATGTGCATTCCCAAGCATACGATAGCACAGCTGATAAATTTTGTCTTTATACAGGTCTACGATGTCTGCAAATGCGTTCTGGTCGCCTTTTTTCACTTGCTTAATTCTCTTTTTAATCATTGTTTCCATAGTATATTCAACCTCTGCCTTCACCGGTCTTTATGTATACGAACCTCGTTCCAAAAGGTTTCATTCTCCTCTAAAAAATAGTGTAACAAATTTTTGACAGCATGTTACGCATATCAGCCGGTAAAAACCTTAACATATCCTTAAATTTCCCCAAAATTAAAAAAAGAACGGGAACAAGTCCCGCTCTATAATAGCTTTTCACCCATTAAAGAACCAATTAATGCAACTGCCGCTTCTGCTGTTTTATTTTTCTCATCTAATACCGGATTCACCTCAACAAACTCAGCAGATGTCAAAATACCTGCTTCCTCTAAAAGCTCCATTGCAAGATGACTCTCCCTATAACTGATGCCGCCTGCAACCGGCGTTCCCACGCCAGGGCACTCCGCTGGATCTAGGCCATCTAAATCAAGCGACAAATGAACACCATCTGTTCTTTCTTTTAAATACGCAATGGCTTCCTCCATTACTCTCGTCATTCCTAAACGATCTATTTCATGCATCGTATACACTTTAATGCCTTTTTCTCTAATTAATGCCCGCTCTCCTTCATCTAAAGAACGAGCACCAATCAAGATCACATTCTCCGGCTTTACTTTAGGCGCATAACCGCCAATATTCGTTAGATCAGCATGCCCAAGGCCGAGACTGACAGCAAGTGGCATCCCATGAATATTTCCAGAAGGAGAAGTTTCCTCTGTATTTAAATCACCGTGCGCATCATACCAAATGACACCCAAATTTTCATAATGCTTAGCTACACCGGCTAGTGTACCAATTGCAATGCTATGATCCCCGCCTAAAATCAGCGGAAACGAACCGGACTGCACAATACTGCTAACCTTTTCAGCAAGAAGCTGGTTTGCGCCAGCATTCTCCGTTAAGTTTTTCAGTTTTTCACTTGTATAGAGACCTTTCTCATCATCCCTTTGCTCAACAGGAATATCCCCTAAATCCTCGACATCAAATGAAAGCGATTCCAATTTTTCTTTTACACCAGCACAGCGAATGGCACTCGGCCCCATATCGACGCCCCTTCTCATTTGACCGAGATCCATTGGCACCCCGACAATCGTGACCTTCTTTTGATCTCCCATATGTACATCCCCTTTCCGTTCATGCTTATATTTTACTTTCTCGGTACCTTTTGACTCAACTCAACAATATTTTGAATAGTTATACATTCCAATCGTCAAAATAAAAAAAGACACCTTTTTGAAAAAGGTGTCTTAACTGGGCTAGCTGGATTCGAACCAACGCATGACGGAGTCAAAGTCCGTTGCCTTACCGCTTGGCTATAGCCCAAAAATGGTGGAGGGGGGCGGATTCGAACCGCCGAACCCGGAGGGAGCGGATTTACAGTCCGCCGCGTTTAGCCACTTCGCTACCCCTCCACATATGGAATTGATAAAAGAAAAACAGTGCCGGCAAGAGGACTTGAACCCCCAACCTACTGATTACAAGTCAGTTGCTCTACCAGTTGAGCTACACCGGCATATGGTGGAGGATGACGGGCTCGAACCGCCGACCCTCTGCTTGTAAGGCAGATGCTCTCCCAGCTGAGCTAATCCTCCACATGATGGTGACCCGTACGGGATTCGAACCCGTGTTACCGCCGTGAAAGGGCGGTGTCTTAACCGCTTGACCAACGGGCCAGTTTGTCAAGTTTACTGTTTCCGTGAAGCTGACAAAAATTATTATATACAGGTTGTCCCCCTTTTGTAAAGGGGATTTTTATTTTTTTTATTTTCTAACTATTCAACCCTCATCAGCACAACATTTCGATTGAAATATAATTTCATTATTTAAATATAATATTGAAATTTCATGTCATATTCAATATACTGAAAATGAAGAAATAAGGAGGTATGTCACATGCAGCCATCTCAACTGCGTTCTTTGACAACAGAATCAAGAAACCCTAACACCATGGGAATTTCACAAGCAAGCCCGCTAGAAATACTCCAAATGATAAATGCGGAAGATATGAAGGTCGCTCAAGCCGTCAACCGTGTCCTTCCAGACGTAAAGACAGCAAGTGACTTTGCCTTTGAATCCATCTCGAATGGGGGCAGACTCATTTATCTAGGCGCTGGAACAAGCGGCAGAATTGGGGTAATGGATGCGGTCGAATGTCCACCTACCTATAGCATTTCACCTGATGTCATCGTAGGCATCATGGCCGGTGGAGACTCTGCCTTTTCACATGCAGCAGAAGATGTGGAAGACAGTGAAGAAGCTGGTCAAAAAGATTTAGAACACATCCACCTGACATCAAAAGATACAGTTGTCGGCATCGCGGCGAGCGGTAGAACACCCTATATCATTGGCGCTTTAAACTATGCTAAAACCATTGGAGCAAAAACAGTAGCCCTCAGCTGCAATGAACAAGCAGAGATTAGCGAACTAGCAGACTGCGCCATTGAAGTCGTCGTAGGACCAGAAGCCATCACTGGGTCAACACGAATGAAAGCCGCATCCGCTCATAAAATGATTTTAAATATGCTTTCCACCTCTGTCATGATCAGACAAGGCAAAGTATATGAAAACCTGATGGTAGATGTAAAAGTAAGCAATCATAAACTAAAAGAACGCGCCATCACCATCATTCAGCATGTGACCAATGCTTCCTACGAACAAGCCGTAAAAGCCCTTGAAGCAGCCGATTTAGAAGTTAAAACAGCCATCGTCATGCTCCAAACCAAAACAGATAAAAAGACAGCCAAAGACCTGCTCAACAAAGCAGATGGTCACATCGACAAAGCCATCTTACGTCATCAATCTTAAAGGAGGAAACTCATGTCAGCAGGCGGACTCACCTTACTACACACAATGAAATCAAAGCTTCCCCAATCTGAAAAAATCATTGCAGACTATATCCTTGCCCATCCTGACAAAGTCATTAAAAGCACAGTGCATGAAATCAGTCAGGCTGCCGGTGCAAGCAGCTCTGCCGTCATCCGCCTCTGTAAGTCTCTCGGGCTGGATGGCTATCACGATTTGAAAATGCGGATCGCTGGAGACTTAATGCACACTGATAAACAAGGCTACCGGGATATCGAACAAGATGAACCACTTCAATCCATTATTCAAAAGACAGCAGGAAACACCATTCAATCGATCAAAGATACAGCCTCTATTTTAAATGTAGAAGCTTTAGAAAAAGCTGTTCAACTGCTGCTGAATGCAAACCAAATCCATTTTATCGGTGTGGGTGCATCTGGCATCGTCGCAGCTGATGCCCAGCAGAAATTTCTCAGAATCAATTATGCAGCCACTGCCTTCACTGACATGCACATCGCATCTACGGTCATCGCAAATGCTGGAAAGAATGACATTGTGTTCGGTATATCCTTCTCAGGAGAAACATTAGACATCATCCAAGCCCTTCAGCTCGCAAAAGAAAATGAAGTGAAAACCATTGCTTTAACGCATCCAGGGCATACAAGCGTTTCTGCATTGTGTGATGTCCATCTATCAACGTCCGGTTCCAATGAAGCACCTTTTCGCAGTGCTGCCACTTCCTCTAGAATGGCACAGCTCTATTTAATCGATGTCTTGTTCCTCAGTTTAGCCTCCCGTCAATATGAACAGACAGCACAATATATTGACAAAACAAGGCATGCCATCCGCTCCATGAAACGAAAAACAAAGGGGGATTCAACATGAGTCATCAAAAAAAATATCAGCAGTTGGCGAAAGAAATCCTTTCACTCTGTGGTGGTTCTGAAAACATCTCTTCCCACACACATTGTATGACACGTCTCCGAATTACACCCATTGATCGTGAAAAAGTGCAAACCACCGCGATCAAAGAACTCGATGGCGTCATTGGCGTCGTCGAAGCGGAAACACTGCAAATCATTTTAGGCACAGGTGTTGTCAACCAAGTATCAAGTGCGTTTGAACAGCTGCTCAACGCCTCAGGTTCATATGACTTAAACAACGAAGCACAGAAAAACAAACAAGCCATTTCACAAAAGAACCGCACACCATTCAAGCTGTTCTTACGGCGGATCGCCAGCATTTTCATTCCCATTATTCCAGCACTCGTTGCATCGGGTCTTATAACGGGTATTACAAAAGCGGTCGTGCAAGCAGGCTGGCTCGATGAAAAATCTCAAGCTGCGATTATCCTAACCGTTATAGGCTCAGGCTTGTTTGCTTATCTCGGTATATTAGTAGGAACAAACGCCGCAAAAGAATTTGGTGGCTCTCCTGCATTAGGCGCATTAGCAGGTATTCTCATCATTAACCCAGCTGCCGCTGATATTATGTTATTTGGCACTAATATTCTACCAGGCAGAGGCGGACTCATCGGTGTTCTTCTTGCAGCTATTTTTATGGCACTTGTTGAGACACGGATCAGACGCTTCGTCCCGCAATCACTCGATATCATCGTCACACCAACCATCACACTACTCATTACAGGCATTTTCACGTACGTTATCTTCATGCCAGTCGGCGGATTTATATCTGATGCCATCACCTCTGGACTTACTTATCTATTAAACATTGGCGGTATTTTTGCCGGATTTGTTCTTGGTGCGACCTTCCTTCCTCTTGTTGTCACTGGACTTCACCAAGGCCTAACACCTATTCATATGGAACTGATTAATTCAATTGGAGATGACCCGCTTCTGCCAATCCTCGCTATGGGAGGCGCAGGACAGGTCGGTGCTGCCTTTGCCATTTATATGAAAACAAAAAAGAAAAAGCTGAAAAGAGCCATTGCAGGCGGACTTCCTTCAGGAATGCTTGGAATTGGAGAACCGCTCATTTTCGGTGTCACACTCCCGCTCGGAAGACCCTTCCTCACCGCTTGTCTCGGCGCTGGAATCGGCGGAGCATTTCAAGCCTATTTCCAAATCGCCACTAAAGCAATCGGGGTATCAGGTCTCCCATTAACCTTTATCGTTCACACACATCAAATGCTACTTTACTTAATAGGACTCTTTATTGCATATGTCGCTGGATTTATCTTCACATACTTATTTGGATTTCATGATGATATGGCTGTTGAATTCGAGGAAAATAAGCAATAGGAGGTCTAGCTCTTGAAGAAATATTTTCTCATCATCACAAGTCTGTTCATGCTCCTAGGGTTACCAGTACAAACATTTGCAACTAGCTCCCATCCTGTATCGTCTTTGTCTAAAACAGCACCTGAAGAATATCCCGTCTTAAAAAAAGCAAAACGACCGGAACAAGTAGGTTTTTCTTCTAGGCAGCTTAGGAAGGTTGATCACATGATTCAAAACGATATCAAAGCAGGGTTTCCAGGGGCAGCACTCATCATTATCAAGGATGGTCAGATCGTCCATCAAAAAGCCTATGGCTACAGACAAAAATATAAAGGGACAACAGAACTCAAATTCTATAAGAAAATGAAAAAGAGCACACTGTTCGATTTGGCATCCAATACAAAAATGTATGCCACCAACTATGCCCTGCAAAAGCTAGTATATGAACAAAAACTAGATGTAAATGAAAAAATACAAACCATCCTGCCCGACTTTCAAGATGAACCAGATGCAAAGGTAACCGGCAAAGATCAGCTTCGAGTCAAGGATCTTCTCACCCATTCTGCCGGACTGCCTTCCAGTGTTTTATTTTATAGCAAAGAGCAAGCGGGCTCTTTTTTCTCTCAAGATAGACAAACAACCATGAAATGGCTGCCAAAGGTACCTCTGCAATACAAGCCAGGCACTCAGCATATTTATAGTGATATTGATTACATGCTGTTAGGCATGATCATTGAGAAAAAAACCGGTATGCCACTTGATCAATATGTAGAGTCGATGATTTATCGACCGCTTGGTCTCAAACAGACCATGTTCAATCCGCTGAAAAAGGGATTCAAGCCAAAGCATTTTGCAGCAACCGAGCGTCTAGGCAATACAAGAGATGGTGTCATTGATTTTGAAAACATTCGCAGGTATACCTTGCTAGGTGAAGTCCACGATGAGAAAGCCTATTACTCAATGGCAGGTGTCTCCGGACATGCTGGACTTTTCTCTAATACATCAGATATGGCCGTACTGCTTCAGCTGATGCTCAATAAAGGAGGCTATGGGAAAACAACCATCTTTGACCAAGCTTCTATCGATCTCTTTACGGAATCATCAGACACGAACCCAACTTACGGGCTAGGCTGGCGGAAAAACGGCAATACTGACATGGAATGGATGTTTGGGAAATACGCAAGTAAAGAAGCGTACGGACACACAGGCTGGACCGGAACGATGACACTGATTGATCCAAAACACAATCTAGGCGTCGTCTTGCTGACAAATAAAAAACATTCACCCGTCGTTTCACCTGAAGTCAACCCAAATCAATTTGAAGGTGACCTTTTCCCAACTGGTACTTATGGAAGCATCATGACTGCAATCTACGAATCTTTTAAGTAAAAGGAGGAATTCGATGTTAAAAGCTCTGTTCCCCGCTGCACTCGTTTTGGCCCTGCTCACCTCTTCCATTCCAACGGAAAAGGTGAGCTCCGCCCCTCTCCCAACTGCCAAACAAATGGTTCAGGACATGTCCTTGGATGAAAAAATTGGCCAAATGCTCATGCCAGACTTTCGCAATTGGCAAGCAGAAGGTGAATCCGCTCCTACAGGCTTCACAAAAATGAATAAAGAAGTTTCTCACCTTGTAGAGAAATATCATTTAGGCGGTGTCATCTTATTTGCAGAAAATGTCGTTGATACGAAACAAACCGTCAAACTCACACATGAATTTCAACAAGCATCACCCAACATTCCTTTACTCATTTCCATTGATCAAGAAGGCGGAATCGTCACAAGACTACAAAAGGGAACACATTTCCCAGGAAATATGTCGATTGGTGCCTCTCGAAGTAAGAAAAATGCTTATGACACTGGAAAAATCATCGGCAAAGAATTAAACGCTCTAGGTATCAATACAAATTTCTCTCCTGTTCTTGATGTAAATAATAACCCGAATAACCCCGTCATCGGTGTCCGTTCCTTTAGCTCTGACCCTGAACTTGTCACAAGACTTGGTCTGCAAACCATGAAAGGACTTCAAAAGGAAAAGACCATTTCCACATTAAAGCATTTCCCGGGACATGGTGATACAGCTGTTGATAGTCACTACGGTCTTCCGCTTGTCGAACATGATCTAGATCGTCTTAAAAAGGTGGAGCTGTATCCATTTCAACAAGCAATCAACGCAGGGGCAGATATGGTCATGACTGCTCATGTTCAATTCCCAGCCATTGATGACACAACGTATAAAAGCAAAAAAGATGGCGAGGACATTATGGTTCCAGCAACCTTATCAAAAAAAGTCATCACAAATTTATTAAAAGAAGACATGGGCTTTCAAGGAGTGGTTGTAACAGACGCCCTCAATATGAAAGCGATTGCAGATAACTTCGGACAGGAAGAAGCTGTGGTAATGGCTATTAAAGCAGGCGTCGACATTGCCCTCATGCCAGCACCTGTCACGTCCTTAAAGACAGAAAAAAACCTAGAGAATGTGTTCAATGCTTTAAAAAGAGCAGTTCTCACAAACGAAATTCCGATATCTCAGATCAATCAATCTGTCGAAAAAATCCTTCAATTAAAGATCAAACGCGGCATCATTTCCGCCAATAAATCAGTAAGCCTTGAGAAGAAAATCAAAAAAGCCACACAGCTCGTTGGTCAAAAGTCGCACCGAAAAGCAGAACAAAAAATGGCACGTGAAGGAATCACTCTCCTTAAAAACAACGACAAAACCTTGCCTTTTAAGCCTAAAAAGAATGACAAAATCGTACTCATGGCACCATACGAAGATCAAACAAAAGCAATGTCCGTCACAATTGAATCTCTGATCAAACAGAAAAAGATTAAACCTGTGCAAATCCAATCATACGCATTTGCAGATAAGAGCTTCTCCAAAGAAACAGCCAAACTCATTCAAGATGCTGACTATGTCATTACCGGCTCTTACGTTGTCCAAAATGACCCGGCTGTGAATGATGGCGTCATTGATGACGGTGTACAGGATCCGAAAAAATGGGCAACGGCCTTCCCTCGTGCTGTCATGAAAGAAGCATCAGCACAAAACAAAAAATTGGTCATCATGAGTCTCCGAAACCCTTATGATGCGGCAAATTTTGAAGAAGCCGACGCCTTACTGGCTGTGTACGGTTTTAAAGGGTACTCAAACGGACAATTCAATCAACCGAATATTCCTGCGGGACTAGAAGTGATTTTTGGAGCGGCCTCACCTAAAGGGAAATTACCCGTCGCTATCCCATCAGTCACTCATCCTAATCAAACCCTTTACCCATTTGGCTATGGACTCAATTTAAAAGGAAAACAGATCAAATAGGAGGGATTCTCTTGAAAAAGACAGCAAGCTTGATACTCGCTAGCATTCTCATGATCAGCACATTGACCGCCGCCTCCCCCGCAGATTCAGAACGAACAGATACAAAAGGAAAAAAAGCAACAGTCAAAACAGGTATCGAAACATTACTCTCAAGTAACCTCTCTTGGCTTAAAGGGAAAAAAGTAGGGCTTATTACAAATCCTACAGGCATTGATGCAAACATGAAAAGCAGTGTCGATCTGCTATTTGAACACCCCGATATTAAACTGACTGCCTTGTATGGGCCTGAACATGGCGTGCGCGGTGATGCACAAGCAGGAGAAGGCGTCGAATCGTATACTGACGAAAAAACAGGCCTGCCTGTTTACTCTCTTTATGGAAAAACAAGAAAGCCAACTCCTGAAATGCTCAAAAATGTAGATGTCCTGCTATTTGATATTCAAGACGTTGGTACTCGTTATTACACCTATATTTACACGATGGCGTATGCAATGGAAGCAGCTAAGGAAAACAACATTCCATTTGTTGTCTTAGATCGTCCAAACCCAATAGGTGGGGTAAAAGTAGAAGGACCCGTATTAGAGCCAGAACACGCCTCTTTTGTAGGTCTCTATCCCATCCCATTAAGACATGGGATGACAACTGGAGAACTTGCATACATGTTTAACAAAGAGTTTCATATCAACGCTGATGTAAAAGTGATCAAAATGAAACATTGGAAACGATCCATGACGTTCGATGACACGAAGCTGCCGTTCGTCCTCCCTTCACCTAACATGCCAACCGTTGATAGTACCTTTGTTTACCCAGCAACAGGATTAATCGAAGGCACAAACGTTTCTGAAGGCAGAGGAACGACGAAACCGTTCGAACTCATTGGCGCTCCATATATCAATAGCAATGAGCTAGCAGATCATTTAAATGGGTTAAAACTAAAAGGCGTTCAATTTAGACCTGTCTCATTTACCCCTACCTTTTCAAAACATGCCGGGACTTTGTCTCACGGGGTACAGCTTTATGTCACAGACCGAAAATCATTCGAAGCAGTCAAAACAGGTCTATCCATCATCAAAGCAATTCATGACTTGTATCCTAATGACTTTCAATTCCTACAAACAGGCAGCTTTGATAAACTCATCGGGAATAGCTGGATCAAAGAAGAAATCAATAAAGGCACTTCCATCAAACACATCATGAAACAATACCACCATGACCTAAAGACATTCGAAAAGAAACGGAAGAAATACCTCATCTATTAATCGCAAAAAAGCCTCCACCTTAAAGGATGGAGGTTTTTTCATGATAAAGACTTAGTCACAGCAGGTACTTTCAGCTCGAAACGATGAAGTAAAAAGCCAAACAAGGCTGCAAGCACTTGCTGAAACAGCATGCCAATCACGACAGGAACAGCAACAGCAGGCGGGAAAAAGCTAATGGCAAGCACAGCACCCGCGCTAATGTTCCGCATACCGCCCGTATACACAATCGCCACAATTTCTCCTTGGGTACATTTCATCGCCTTTCCAATCAACCACGCAAACGCATACCCACTCATTGCAATGAAAAAGACAGTCGCTGCTTTGCTAAAAAATGCAGCATCCAGTTCACGCAAATATGGGGCGACAACAGAACTGTTAATCGATACGACAACAAACAAGCCTAATTTTGAAAAAGGAGCCAAGGTCTGACTCATTGCTTTTGTCACCGATGGCTTTGCATACTGACGAACGAGCATCCCTAAAATAGAGGGCAACACCACCATACCGAATAGTCCTTTCATGATCGCCACCATGTCCATATGGACCTGTGTACCAACGAAGATTGACAAGCTTACTGGCACAATCAATGGCGAAAGCAATGTATCAATTAATATGATAGATAACGTTAACCCCACATTCCCTTTATACATTGCCGCCCATATTAAACTAGACACACCTGTCGGAATCACCATCGCAAGCGTCAAACCGGTGATCGTCATAGAATCACCCGCAAATATCAAATGCCCCGCCGACCATGCATAAAGGGGCATCAGCACATGCAAAATCATAAACGATAAAATCAAAGGCAATGGATGCATCACCGTATGTTTTAAAGCTGAAAAAGTAGATGACAAGCTCCCTGAAAATGTCATCACAGCAAACACCCAAGGCACCAAAAAGGTGAAATCTTTTAAATACGCCGCCAATAATACACCAGATAGCACGCTGACAGGCGTAATGAGCGGCATCATCCGGCCGAGCACCTGATTCAAACGGACAAGCATGCCGGCCACCTCCATCCTTCACTTTCTTCCTTGTTCTATTGTAACAAACAGAAAAGTCTTTTTAAGATCCGATCACTTGTTTCATAAGTTTTTGACTCGACGTATCCATTCCAACTACGTCCACCTCTACACCAGCTGTACGATATTTTTCCTTCACACGTTCAATCGCAGCCACACCTGATTCGTCCCATATACGCGCTTCAGACAAATCAATCACAACCGTGTTCAAGTCGTTTCCATGATGGAAGGCTTGAATCAATTCAGTCACGGAAGCAAAGAAAATTTGACCCTTAATTCGATAAACCCATGTACCAGCTTGGCTTTCTGTAGAGGTAATATGCAGTTTTGATATTTTAGCCACAAAGAATACGGCACTAAGCAGCACCCCTGCAAAAACACCCTTGGATAAATCATGAGTGAACACCACCGTCACGACCGTGACAAGCATCACAAGAGAATCTGTTTTTGGGTTCTTTTTCAGCTGCTGGAATGAACTCCAATCAAAGGTACCAATAGAAACCATGATCATGACAGCAACAAGAGCAGCCATTGGAATTTGAACAACCACATCACCAAGCACAAAAATCAATACCATTAAAAATGCACCAGCCACAAAGGTAGAAAGCCGGCCTCGTCCCCCTGCCTTTGTATTAATCACAGATTGACCAATCATCGCACAGCCAGCCATACCGCCAAAAAATCCTGCCACCACATTGGCAATTCCTTGACCTCTCGCTTCCTTATTTTTACGACTAGACGTTTCCGTCATATCATCTACAATTTGTGCTGTTAATAAAGATTCAAGTAAACCAACCATCGCAAGTGCTAAGGAATAAGGAAAAATGATAGCAAGTGTTTCCCAGTTAAACGGTACATTTGGGATAAGAAAAACTGGCAAAGAGCTAGGCAGCTCTCCCATGTCTCCAACCGTTCTGACATCAATATGCCCAAATACAGCAATCATCGTCATCACAATAATCGCAATGAGTGGAGAGGGAACAACTTTGATGACCATCGGTAATACATAAATGATGAACAAAGCGCCACCTGTCATGATATACATAGCCATGGATTCCCCAACGAAATGCGGCAGCTGTGCCATGAAGATCATAATTGCCAACGCATTGACAAAACCAACCATCACAGACCTCGGAATAAATTTCATCAGACGAGAAACACGGCACATTCCAAACACAATTTGAATCAAGCCTGTTAAAATCGTAGCTGCGAACAAATACTGCAATCCATGATCTGCAATCAAATTGACCATGACCAGTGCCATAGCACCAGTAGCGGCAGAGATCATACCTGGCCGTCCACCAACAAACGAAATCACAATCGCAATACAAAACGAAGCATACAAACCGACCTTAGGATCAACGCCCGCAATAATCGAAAACGCAATCGCTTCAGGAATCAAAGCCAAGGCCACTAAAATACCCGCCAGCACATCCTGACGCACATGTCCAAAGCATTCTTGCTTTACAAATAAATCTTTCAAACCATCTACTCCTTTTTATATACATACCGTACAAGGAAAAAGAAGGCGAATAAAACCCGGAGATACAGAAAGGAACAAACAATAACCCTTCAATTTCGGGGAAAAAGAGGAACGTACAGAGTCTTTTGTAAGAGAGGAAGTCATCACTTTAGTAAGGATAAAAGAAATACGCCGAAGAATCAAGAACAAATAGAAGGAGTATATAGAAAGCTAAGGCAAAGCTTCCATCAAAATCGCTCGAGTCATTTTCTATTTTCATGAGCCTAACTAAGATCAATAAAAGTCAATTTATTTTAAAACAAACAAAAAAAGCCTTCTCATCAACGAGAAACCTTAACATTTACCATTATCATATAGAGGAAAGCTTCCAAGCGGGCTCGAACCGCTGACCTCTTCCTTACCATGGAAGTGCTCTACCTACTGAGCTATGGAAGCATGGCTCCGCAGGTAGGACTCGAACCTACGACCGATCGGTTAACAGCCGATAGCTCTACCACTGAGCTACTGCGGAATGGATAAAGTAACTTCTTCCATTGGAAGGATATAAACAAAAAGCTTGGCGGCGTCCTACTCTCACAGGGGGAAACCCCCAACTACCATCGGCGCTGAAGAGCTTAACTTCCGTGTTCGGTATGGGAACGGGTGTGACCTCTTCGCTATCGCCACCAAACCTGATGGAGAGAATGTTCTCTCAAAACTAGATAACAATGTTCATTTTTCACATTAGAATATAGGTTAAGTCCTCGATCTATTAGTATCTGTCAGCTCCACGTGTCACCACGCTTCCACCTCAGACCTATCAACCTGATCATCTTTCAGGGATCTTACTTCCTTGCGGAATGGGAAATCTCATCTTGAGGGAGGCTTCATGCTTAGATGCTTTCAGCACTTATCCCGTCCGCACATAGCTACCCAGCGATGCCCTTGGCAGAACAACTGGTACACCAGCGGTGCGTCCATCCCGGTCCTCTCGTACTAAGGACAGCTCCTCTCAAATTTCCTGCGCCCGCGACGGATAGGGACCGAACTGTCTCACGACGTTCTGAACCCAGCTCGCGTACCGCTTTAATGGGCGAACAGCCCAACCCTTGGGACCGACTACAGCCCCAGGATGCGATGAGCCGACATCGAGGTGCCAAACCTCCCCGTCGATGTGGACTCTTGGGGGAGATAAGCCTGTTATCCCCGGGGTAGCTTTTATCCGTTGAGCGATGGCCCTTCCATGCGGAACCACCGGATCACTAAGCCCGACTTTCGTCCCTGCTCGACTTGTAGGTCTCGCAGTCAAGCTCCCTTGTGCCTTTACACTCTGCGAATGATTTCCAACCATTCTGAGGGAACCTTTGGGCGCCTCCGTTACATTTTAGGAGGCGACCGCCCCAGTCAAACTGCCCACCTGACACTGTCTCCCTGCCCGATAAGGGCAGCGGGTTAGAAGGTCAATACAGCCAGGGTAGTATCCCACCGATGCCTCCACCGAAGCTAGCGCTCCGGTTTCCAAGGCTCCTACCTATCCTGTACAAGCTGTACCAACATTCAATATCAGGCTGCAGTAAAGCTCCACGGGGTCTTTCCGTCCTGTCGCGGGTAACCTGCATCTTCACAGGTACTATAATTTCACCGAGTCTCTCGTTGAGACAGTGCCCAGATCGTTGCGCCTTTCGTGCGGGTCGGAACTTACCCGACAAGGAATTTCGCTACCTTAGGACCGTTATAGTTACGGCCGCCGTTTACTGGGGCTTCAATTCGCACCTTCGCTTACGCTAAGCGCTCCTCTTAACCTTCCAGCACCGGGCAGGCGTCAGCCCCTATACTTCGCCTTACGGCTTCGCAGAGACCTGTGTTTTTGCTAAACAGTCGCCTGGGCCTATTCACTGCGGCTTCTCGGGGCTTTAACACCCTAAGAAGCACCCCTTCTCCCGAAGTTACGGGGTCATTTTGCCGAGTTCCTTAACGAGAGTTCTCTCGATCACCTTAGGATTCTCTCCTCGCCTACCTGTGTCGGTTTGCGGTACGGGCACCTCTCACCTCGCTAGAGGCTTTTCTTGGCAGTGTGGAATCAGGAACTTCGCTACTAAATTTCGCTCGCCATCACAGCTCAGCCTTCACGGGAAACGGATTTGCCTATTTCCCAGCCTAACTGCTTGGACGCGGATATCCAATACCGCGCTTACCCTATCCTCCTGCGTCCCCCCATTGCTCAAATGGTGAGGAGGTGGTACAGGAATATCAACCTGTTGTCCATCGCCTACGCCTTTCGGCCTCGGCTTAGGTCCCGACTAACCCTGAGCGGACGAGCCTTCCTCAGGAAACCTTAGGCATTCGGTGGACGGGATTCTCACCCGTCTTTCGCTACTCATACCGGCATTCTCACTTCTAAGCGCTCCACCAGTCCTTCCGGTCTGACTTCACTGCACTTAGAACGCTCTCCTACCACTGTTCGTAAGAACAGTCCGCAGCTTCGGTGATACGTTTAGCCCCGGTACATTTTCGGCGCAGAGTCACTCGACCAGTGAGCTATTACGCACTCTTTAAATGGTGGCTGCTTCTAAGCCAACATCCTGGTTGTCTAAGCAACTCCACATCCTTTTCCACTTAACGTATACTTTGGGACCTTAGCTGGCGGTCTGGGCTGTTTCCCTTTCGACTACGGATCTTATCACTCGCAGTCTGACTCCCAAGGATAAGTCATCGGCATTCGGAGTTTGACTGAATTCGGTAACCCGGTAGGGGCCCCTAGTCCAATCAGTGCTCTACCTCCGAGACTCTTACCTTGAGGCTAGCCCTAAAGCTATTTCGGAGAGAACCAGCTATCTCCAGGTTCGATTGGCATTTCACCCCTACCCACACCTCATCCCCGCACTTTTCAACGTGCGTGGGTTCGGGCCTCCATTCAGTGTTACCTGAACTTCACCCTGGACATGGGTAGATCACCTGGTTTCGGGTCTACGACCACGTACTCATGCGCCCTATTCAGACTCGCTTTCGCTGCGGCTCCGCATCTTCTGCTTAACCTTGCACGGGATCGTAACTCGCCGGTTCATTCTACAAAAGGCACGCCATCACCCGTTAACGGGCTCTGACTACTTGTAGGCACACGGTTTCAGGATCTATTTCACTCCCCTTCCGGGGTGCTTTTCACCTTTCCCTCACGGTACTGGTTCACTATCGGTCACTAGGGAGTATTTAGCCTTGGGAGATGGTCCTCCCGGATTCCGACGGAATTTCACGTGTTCCGCCGTACTCAGGATCCACTCTGGAGAGAACAACATTTCAGTTACAGGGCTGTTACCTTCTTTGGCGGGCCTTTCCAGACCTCTTCGCTTATATCGTTCCTTTGTAACTCCGTATAGAGTGTCCTACAACCCCAAGAGGCAAGCCTCTTGGTTTGGGCTGTTCCCGTTTCGCTCGCCGCTACTCAGGGAATCGCATTTGCTTTCTCTTCCTCCGGGTACTTAGATGTTTCAGTTCCCCGGGTATGCCTTCTCATACTCTATGTATTCAAGTATGGATACTACTCCATTACGAGCAGTGGGTTTCCCCATTCGGAAATCTCCGGATCAAAGCTTGCTTACAGCTCCCCGAAGCATATCGGTGTTCGTCCCGTCCTTCATCGGCTCCTAGTGCCAAGGCATCCACCGTGCGCCCTTTCTAACTTAACCATTTCTTACTTTAGAAAGAATCACTATGTGTGATGAACTTTGCATTGCATTCAATGTGAATGTATTACTTATTGTTATCTAGTTTTCAAAGAACAATCCTGTCTCGCTAGAGACATGTTTGAAGGAATGATCCTTCAAAACTAAACAAGACGAAAACGCACACTGCTCCATATATCCTTAGAAAGGAGGTGATCCAGCCGCACCTTCCGATACGGCTACCTTGTTACGACTTCACCCCAATCATCTGCCCCACCTTCGGCGGCTGGCTCCATAAAGGTTACCTCACCGACTTCGGGTGTTGCAAACTCTCGTGGTGTGACGGGCGGTGTGTACAAGGCCCGGGAACGTATTCACCGCGGCATGCTGATCCGCGATTACTAGCGATTCCAGCTTCACGCAGTCGAGTTGCAGACTGCGATCCGAACTGAGAACAGATTTGTGGGATTGGCTAAACCTTGCGGTCTCGCAGCCCTTTGTTCTGTCCATTGTAGCACGTGTGTAGCCCAGGTCATAAGGGGCATGATGATTTGACGTCATCCCCACCTTCCTCCGGTTTGTCACCGGCAGTCACCTTAGAGTGCCCAACTGAATGCTGGCAACTAAGATCAAGGGTTGCGCTCGTTGCGGGACTTAACCCAACATCTCACGACACGAGCTGACGACAACCATGCACCACCTGTCACTCTGTCCCCGAAGGGAAAGCCCTATCTCTAGGGTTGTCAGAGGATGTCAAGACCTGGTAAGGTTCTTCGCGTTGCTTCGAATTAAACCACATGCTCCACCGCTTGTGCGGGCCCCCGTCAATTCCTTTGAGTTTCAGTCTTGCGACCGTACTCCCCAGGCGGAGTGCTTAATGCGTTAGCTGCAGCACTAAGGGGCGGAAACCCCCTAACACTTAGCACTCATCGTTTACGGCGTGGACTACCAGGGTATCTAATCCTGTTCGCTCCCCACGCTTTCGCTCCTCAGCGTCAGTTACAGACCAGAGAGTCGCCTTCGCCACTGGTGTTCCTCCACATCTCTACGCATTTCACCGCTACACGTGGAATTCCACTCTCCTCTTCTGCACTCAAGTTTCCCAGTTTCCAATGACCCTCCCCGGTTGAGCCGGGGGCTTTCACATCAGACTTAAGAAACCGCCTGCGAGCCCTTTACGCCCAATAATTCCGGACAACGCTTGCCACCTACGTATTACCGCGGCTGCTGGCACGTAGTTAGCCGTGGCTTTCTGGTTAGGTACCGTCAAGGTGCAAGCAGTTACTCTTGCACTTGTTCTTCCCTAACAACAGAGCTTTACGATCCGAAAACCTTCATCACTCACGCGGCGTTGCTCCGTCAGACTTTCGTCCATTGCGGAAGATTCCCTACTGCTGCCTCCCGTAGGAGTCTGGGCCGTGTCTCAGTCCCAGTGTGGCCGATCACCCTCTCAGGTCGGCTACGCATCGTCGCCTTGGTGAGCCGTTACCTCACCAACTAGCTAATGCGCCGCGGGTCCATCTGTAAGTGACAGCCGAAACCGTCTTTCATACTTGAACCATGCGGTTCAAGGAACTATCCGGTATTAGCTCCGGTTTCCCGGAGTTATCCCAGTCTTACAGGCAGGTTACCCACGTGTTACTCACCCGTCCGCCGCTAACATCCGGGAGCAAGCTCCCTTCTGTCCGCTCGACTTGCATGTATTAGGCACGCCGCCAGCGTTCGTCCTGAGCCAGGATCAAACTCTCCGAAAAAGTTCAAAACCGAAGTTTTGTTTTTCGCCAGTTTGACTGACTACCTATGATGTATCATAGGATTTTTTTATAAAAACTCGAATTAACAGGTACGTTTTGTCTTGTTTAGTTTTCAAAGATCATCTTCGCCGTTCTTAGCGGCTTTAATAATATAACATTTCGCTTCATCTTATGTCAACAACTTTTTTCAAGTTTATTTCCCGAAGCGTTTGTGTTTGTCACTGTGTGTCAGCGACGATTAATAATATATCACGAAAACATTCTGTTGGTCAACGCCTTTTCAGAACTTTTTTTAAAATAGTTTTATCGTGCATGTCAAACCCTTGTCCTGCATACAATCAAGTAACAATCTTGGACAAGGCAGGAGTGTTTGAATTGAGTCGATTATATGTGTTGCCTATTAAACGACTGAAGCAAGTAGTCATTATTCTTGTAGCAGCCCTTGCAGCTGCAACCTTTTTTTATGTACAAAAGGCACCGCCGCTGTCGGTATTTAAAACAGAACAAGGACCCCGAGCGATTTATAAAGGAGAGACCTCATCAAAACATGCATCCCTTACGTTTAATATTGGCTGGGGAGACGAGAAGGCTGTTCCTATTTTAAATGTCCTCCGAGAGTACGATATAAAGAACGCCACTTTCTTTCTGTCTGCTTCTTGGGCTGAGCGTCACCCGGATATTGTGAAAAGGATTAAAGAGGATGGCCATCAAATTGGCAGCCTTGGCTATGCATATAAAAATTATAGCCAGCTTGAAGAAAACGAAATTAAGCGTGATCTTGTCCGTGCACAAAATACATTTCAAAAGCTTGGACTGGAAGACATTCAATTATTAAGACCGCCAACTGGGCAATTTAATGAAACGGTATTGAAAATTGCAACACAGTATGGCTATACCGTTGTCCATTACAGCATCAATTCTCAAGATTGGCTGAACCCGGGCGTCGACCAGATTGTTCATAATGTAAATGATCGAATGAAAAGCGGAGACATCATTCTCCTTCACGCCTCAGATTCAGCCACCCAAACCGCTCAAGCCTTACCAGCTATTTTAAAACACTTAAAAGATCAAAATTTAAGAAACGTCACGGTTGGCGAGCTTATCTCTAATACAAAAACAAAGTCAACTGAGGTTAAGTAGCTTTTGCTTTTGAAAACCGCGGCATAGCTAACAACTGAAACGCATTACAACCTAATAGCGGGAATAGCATTAAATACAGCCAGTCCTCTTCATTGACTCTAAGCGCCGGAAACCATTCTAACGACGTGATGACGACCATGAGAAACATTGCAGAAATAAATGTTTTCTTAGAGGACTGCTGCTGTTTAAAATAAGACACGATCAATGCAAACACACCGATAAAAACAGGCAGCCATAAGTATGGAAGAAATGATTCATTCTCCCCGAAAAACAAAAACCGCAAATAAGCTAAATCAAACAGCACGAAAATCACAAGGAATAACTGAATGGTATTCCATAAAGAATGCGACCTGAAAATCTCCAGCGCAAACCGGTGCACTGTCAAAAAAACAACAAACCCCATCTGACTGATTACACTAAAGATCATCCCCACACCAATAAACCAAAATAACACAGACGCAATCTCTAAAATCTCAAACGATACAAACAGCTTCTGATATTTCCCCCACTCCAGCGCAAAACCTACCACGCTTGTAATGACCGCTCCAACAGCCAGCACAGAGAAGAAAAAACGAACTAAATCCCGACTTTTCATTGAATTGACCCAACCCCTATTTTTGTTATGTATAAATTCACGTGAAACATTCATATTAAAAGTAAGACATGTAACGAAAGGAGCCACAGTATGTCAAAAGGCATCTTGCGTATAATGAGCTGTTTTCTTCTTTTATCTCTAACAGCTTGTGCTCCCAAAACCCAATCCTCATCTAATATGGACTATGACGAAACGAAAAAAATGGTCGTCGATATTTTGAAAACAGATGACGGTAAAAAGGCCATTCAACAGTTATTAAATGACGAGGCAATGAATGAAGCTTTGGTAATGGATGAACAAACTGTGAAAAAAACAATAGAGAAAACACTAACTTCTGATAAAGGCAAAGAGTTCTGGAAGAAGGTCTTTGAGGATTCTAAATTTGCCGAGACTTTCGCAAAATCCATGCAGCAACAGCATGAAAAGATGTTAAAACAATTGATGAAGGACCCTGACTATCAACAAATGATGATGGATATTCTCAAGGATCCTGAAATGGAAAAGAAATACGGTGAACTGGTCAAAAGCAAAGAGTTCAGAAAGCACTTAGAGAAAGTCATCACAGAAACATTGAGCAGCCCTCTTTATAAGAAGAAATTCGAAGATGAGCTAAAAAAAGCAGTCTCTGAAAGCAGCAATGATTCCGGTTCACAAGGAAGCGGCAGTTAAACATCACCCGAGTGGCACAAGGTCCACTCGGGCTTTCATTATGCTTTCACTGTTAATTGTTCAATGACTTTATTGGCAATGTGTTGATACACTTCCCCTGTCGGATGACTCGCATCATAGACGGAAGGTGCAAAATCGTCCTCATTCCAATCAGGCTGTCTTAAAGGGATTTGACCAAGGACTGATACTCGCAGCTCCTCCGCCAGCTTGTCCCCGCCGCCCTTTCCAAAGACATATTCCTTCTCACCTGTTTTTTTGCTTTCATAGTAACTCATATTCTCAACGACCCCTAGCACCTCGTGATCTGTTTGCAGTGCCATTGCACCTGCTCTAGCAGCAACGAAAGCCGCTGTTGGATGCGGTGTCGTCACAATGATTTCTTTACAGCTCGGAAGCATCGTATGAATATCAAGTGCCACATCACCTGTTCCAGGCGGAAGGTCTAATAGTAAGTAATCTAATTCTCCCCACTCTACTTCGTGGAAGAAGTTATTTAGCATTTTACCAAGCATCGGTCCTCTCCAAATGACCGGTGCGTTTTCTTCAACAAAAAAGCCCATTGAAATCACTTTGACGCCAAAGCGTTCCACAGGAATAATCTTTTCCCCTTTAACTGTCGGTCTGACGGTGATTCCCATCATATCCGGTACACTAAAGCCGTAAATATCAGCATCGATCAGTCCCACTTTTTTCCCTAGACGAGCCAGTGCCACAGCCAGGTTAACGGAAACAGTTGATTTCCCAACGCCGCCTTTTCCACTCGCAATCGCTAAGAACACAGGCGGATTTTTAGAGTTGAGCAAATTTTCTTCCTCATCCTGTGACGGCATAAACTTTTCAAGCGTTTCTTGAGGCAGTTCTTCAAAACGAAGTCCTACAGTGTTCGCGCCCGCTGCTTTTAAAGCTTGTACGATGTCTTGCTGCAGCTTCATCTGCTCAGCAGTGCCTGTTTTGGCAATCGCCACTTTTAAGCTCACATGCTCTTTTTCAGGCTTTAGGCTGATTTCCTTGATGGCATCCAGCTCACCAAGCGGTATATGAAGGAAAGGTTCGTCCATCTTCCCAACTAGTTTTCTCACATCATCTTGTCCGATCATAGCAGAACCTCACCCTTTATTGAATTCGTTTACAATCCAAGTATATCATACATATCCTTACAATGTCTGTCCTCTTTGCCTGCGATAAACAGGAAAAAGCCCCTTATTCAGGCGGCTCTTTTTGCTCTGTTAAATATCTGAGAATGCCTTTATAAATCGAAGCAGCAATTTGATCCTGATATTTAGGAGTCGCCAGCTGACCAGCCTCTTTTGGATTCGATAAAAATCCGATTTCGACAAGCGCTCCTGGCTTCGTGACATTTTGCATTAAATAAATCCCATTGATTCGCTTCGCCTTGCGATCTGTGTTTTCAAGGTTGTTGCGCAATTCATCTTGAATGAACTTCGCTGCTTTTTCATTCTCTTCATACTTTCCGTAAAAGAACGTCTGCGCTCCGCTCCATTTGTTCGAGGGAATCGCATTTAAATGAATGCTTAAATAGAGATCTGCTTCAGATTCGTTGATGACTTTCACACGGTTTCTCAAATCCTCCGCTTTCTTTCGGGCATAACCCTTTGTATTCTTTGATGATAAATCAGAATCATCTTCCCGGGTCATGAGAACAAGCGCTCCCTGCTCCTGCAAATAGTCTCTTATCTTCATGGACACATCCAGTGCAATCTCTTTTTCGAGCAGCTCTCCTCCTACAGCCCCGCCATCTGGACCGCCGTGACCCGGATCTAAATAGATGATCTTACCGCTCAAAGGCAAGTTCCACGATTTCCACGAATCATCATTTAGAAACTGAAATCTGAATAAGAATAAGAGGACAATAAACCCGATTAAAAACCCTGTCCATTTCAGCTTTCTTTTCATCCCTGTCCCTCCCATACACCATTATTTTATAGATATGGGACAAGGGCTGGAAATATGCTTAGTGCAGTCGAAGCTTATGCCTTTTTTCTGATTCCCGAAAGCCTTCCTTCCACCATATGCTTAAAAATTCCTTCGCAAATGGATACAGACACGACATCTTACGCTCCATTCGGAACATATTCCCCCACGATTGCAAACACCCTGCTAGCTCCTCAACCAGCTCATCTTCTTCATGAACTGACCGCTTTTTTATATCATCGAATGATTCACCATACTTACTCGACTCACCGTATCTCCCACCTGCTAAAAAAGCCTCAATGGCGAAATCAATACAGCCATCACTCATAATCCCAGCCGGATCATCTGCAAATGGGAACAGCTTCTTCGTGAACTTCTCGGAAGCGATCGTCACCTGTTGAAGAGACAATGTACGCAACAGCTTCTTTTCAAGCGTGACATCTCGTTTTGTTTTCAATTGATAAAATGAAAGAACTTCTGCCATGGACTGAACTCCTTTTTTTCTTTGTATTGTTCGTTGGTTTGAACAAAACATGCAGTTCAGTAAATGGAAATCAATGCGCTAACAGATTGGAAAATTGTGATAAAATGAACATTTATATATAAAAAGAATAGAAAAGGGGCAAAATTCATGAAGAAGTGGATGTATATCCTGTTGCTACTAACAGTCGTCTTATCTGGATGCGGCAGTCAAGCGACCGAGCAGAAGAGTGACATAAAAGGAATAGAAGACATATCATTAAAACAGCTCTCCAAACACAAAAATTCTTATATTGGAGACAATGGAGCAGTCGGCGCTATTTTATCAGATCTTCCAGGTAACGTGATTCGCGAGTATGAAATCGTAGATGAAAAAGCGCTAAAAGTGACATACGGCGTGAAAGAAAATACCAATGATACAGAAGAACAATTTGATGCATTTTGGTTTGATAAGAAGGATACCATTGAAAAAAACTACTTATATAATGCATTGGCACTTTTTATTCTTATCGATAACGTGGAGCAAGTGACACTCAAGATGTACTCTAAAGACGAGCCATCCGTCACGTTTAAAAGAAAACAGCTAGAGAAAAAGCTGCCTCATTCTTTTAAAGTATACAAAGACGATACAGCGCTTTGGCAAAAAGAACTGGTTGATGGAGTTGTGAAGTCAAAAGATAAACGTCAAGATGTATACAAAGCGTTTTCGGTGAAACAATCATAAAAAGCAGAGGGATGCCACCTTCTGCTTTTTATTTGAAATCAAGATGCAGTTTCATCCCATCATGCGTAGCTTCAAATCCCAACTTTTCGTAAAAACGGCGTGCTTCTGGCCTCTGTTTGTCAGTTGTCAGCTGGATCATATGACACCCGCTGTCACTTGCTCGTTGAATGGCCCGTTTGATCAACAATGTGCCAATTCCTCTTCCTCTATGAGTCATGGCTGTACGAACTCCTTCTATTGAAGCTCTCCATCCACCTTGATACGTTAGAAATGGAATCATTGTTAATTGGAGAACACCGACTACCTCTTCCCGATCACAAGCGACGATTAATTCATTATTGGGATCCGCTTCGATCGAATGAAAGGCATTGAGGTAGCTTTCTAATAATGGACGAGTGTAGCGTTCTCTCTTTTGGCCTAATTTGTCATCTGAAAGCATCAAAACGATGTTGTCGAGGTCTCCTTGGACGGCTTCTCTAAATGTCAATTGATTCAGATTCAATGAACACACCTCCTATCACGGAATGGAAGCCTTTATTCATTTGCCAAAATACCAATTGATCGCGTTCTCATATAAAATTTTATCCACCGCTTCCTCATCAAACATCCGTTGAATCAAATCAACATCACCGTATTCAAATGGACGTTTCGCCCTTGTAGATGGAAGGTCTGTACCAAACATCAATGCATCAGGATTCGTTTGATAAATGGACGTCAATGCATGTTCCACGTTTAAATCGACTCGCCCAAAACCAGTTGCTTTTACCCGAACCCCTTTATCAACCAGCTTGAGCAAATGCGGCAAACCTTCTTCAGATAAGCCTAAATGATCAATCGAAATAGCCGGTAGCTGTTCAAGCGTAGGTGAGATGTCAGGGAGATGCTTAGCGTCTATGTAGAGCTCACTATGCCAGCCCACCAGCTCATACACCCTTCTCGCAAAATAGTCGAGCTTTGAAATATCCTCCGAACCGCCCCGCTTCACATTAAAACGTAAAGCTTTGACCCCATGTTGATCCAAATGAACAATCTCATCGTCAGTTGCTGTAAAAGGTAATTGTGTCACACCGCAAAAAGTCGGTCCCATTTCATCTAGTGCTTTCAACATATAGTCTTGATCAAAACCCTGAAATGACCCTGACACAATCGCTCCACCTACAATCCCCAAATCAGCCGTCTCTCTCCTATAATCATTCACCACATAACTCGGCGGTGTATATCCTTGGTTTTCTTGAATAGGAAAACCAAAATCAATGATATGGAAATGTGCATCAAAGATCCTCATGCCCGCGCCCCTCTTCTGCTTATTTGACCTGATTATATCAATAGAGAAAGCCAAGGGATATTTGGAATGACGAATTACTTCATATCATGAAAACTTATCAAGTTTTCCATTCCTCTCGTAAGATGGCATAATAAAACTCATCCCACCACTCATTTCCTTGTGGTATACATTTTTTAAAATATCCCTCTCTCCTCATACCCATTTTCTCCATCACTCTCCATGACGGCACATTTTCAGGCTGACAAGTGGCAATGATTCGATGTAAATTCATTGTGTGAAAACCATGATGTAGGACAGCAAATGCAGCTTCTGATGCATAGCCTTTGTTTTGATATGCAGAATTGAAGACCCAGCCAATTTCATATGTGTGCTCACCAAAGTAAGGATGAAACACGATATGCCCGATGCATGTATGATCTTCTTTTAATAGAACAGCAAAATTCTTGGCCGTCTTAAGACGATTATTTTTGACAAATTCCTGCGCCTCTTCTCTAGAAAAAACACCTTCTGGCATATACTTCATCACCGCTAGATCAGATGTATATGCATAGACATCCTGCCAATCATCCTCAATAAACGGTCGAATGAGACATCTTTCTGTTGTTAGATTCATAAATGCCATCCCCCTTTAACATCATTTGTTAAACAGAAACCTGACTATGATCCTATTTTATATGTTTCCAGACAGAAAAAAACACAAATAAAAAAGCACCAGCAGGATGCTGATGCTTTTCATATAGGGTTTGTCTGTACAAACCTTTGTAAAACGTCCATACAATATAAAATTGATTAACGTTTTGAGAACTGAGGTGCGCGACGTGCGCCTTTAAGACCGTATTTCTTACGCTCTTTCATACGAGAGTCACGAGTAAGAAGTCCAGCACGTTTAAGTGGTGTACGGTACTCAGGATCTACTTCTAGAAGAGCACGAGAGATACCGTGACGAATTGCTCCAGCTTGACCAGAGAATCCACCACCGTGAACATTTACAAGAACATCGTAGCTGTTAGCTGTTTCTGTGATGTTCAAAGGCTGTTTCACGTCTTCGATTAAAGCAGCGAATGGAATGTATTCAGTAATTTCACGATTATTAACGACGATACGGCCTTCACCTGGAACTAAGCGAACGCGCGCTACAGAACTTTTACGACGACCTGTACCGTAATATTGAACCTGTGCCAAATTGTTAACCTCCCTTATAATTAACCGCGAAGTTCGTAAACTTCAGGTTGTTGTGCTTGATGTGGATGCTCAGAACCACGGTACACATTTAATTTTTTGAACATTTGACGACCTAGTGGACCCTTTGGAAGCATACCTTTGATAGCAAGCTCCAACATTTTTTCAGGGTAGTTTGTACGCATCTCAAGAGCAGTTCTTTGTTTCAAACCACCTGGGTGCATCGTATGACGGTAGTAAATTTTGTCCGTCAATTTCTTACCAGTTAATTCAATTTTCTCAGCATTGATGATGATCACGTGATCACCTGTGTCAACGTGTGGTGTATAAGTTGGTTTGTGCTTACCGCGCAAAAGTGATGCTACTTCAGTAGAAAGACGACCTAGAGTCTTACCTGCCGCATCAACCACTAGCCATTTGCGCTCAATTGTGCTTGCGTTCGCCATTGGTGTTGTACGCATGAGTTTCCCTCCTAAATAAATCAATGAATTTTCCTGAATCAAATGCTACGTTCTATTTCAAAACACAGATAAGTCTTCCGGGGCTTATTTGTGGGGTTGAAATACATACCATATGATATCTTATAACTTTCTGCTTCCTGTGTCAAGAACATGTTACACCTGGTTTAGTTGTCATAGAAAACTTCCCATAAATACAGTCCGTGACTGGGCGCAGTCTTGCCTGCCGCTTCGCGATTTCGGGCGGCAAGCATGGCTTTTATCTCCTCAGGGTGAAATTTACCAGAACCAATTTCAAGTAACGTGCCGGCTATAATTCGCACCATGTTGTATAAAAAGCCATTCCCTCTCACACGCATTTCAAGCCCGTCTGAGACGTTTTTCCACTCAAGGGCGTAAATCTCCCTCACCTTGTCTTGAACCTCTGTATTGGCCGCACAAAAGCTTGTGAAATCGTGTGTGCCAATGAGGTGCCCAGCAGCTTCTCTCATTTTGTCGACATCCAGCTGATAAGGATAGTGACAGGCATACTGTCTCGTAAACACATTTTGGTGCGTTTCCGTTGAGACCCTATAACGGTACTCCTTCGACACAACACCAAATCTGGCATGAAACGACTCATCCACTTCTTCAGCCTTTAGAACACGAATGTCATCTGGCAGCAAGCTGTTGAGGGCAAACGGCCATCTCTCCATCGGGATGGCAAGCGAGGTGTCAAAATGGATGACCTGCCCCTTTGCGTGAACGCCACTGTCTGTCCGGCCAGAAGCCACAATCGGAATCAGTTCGTCTTGTTTATGCATTCTAGCAAGGGCAGATTCAATCTCCGTCTGAATGGTTCGCTGTCCTGGTTGCACTTGATACCCTTTAAAATGTGTCCCATCGTATGATACGGTACATTTTACTTTCATCTAGGCATCACCTAATTTCTAAGCAGCACAAGGAGTGCTGTTAACAGGATGAATAAAAGCAACGTGAACGTGTCTTTCATGCCCCAGACAAGCTGACGGTATTTCGTACGCCCTTCTCCCCCGCGGTAGCCTCTCGCTTCCATAGCGGTCGCCAATTCCTCCGCACGCTTAAACGCACTGACGAAAAGCGGGACAAGCAATGGAACAATCGCTTTTAAACGATCTTTCACGGGTCCGCTTGTAAAATCAACACCTCTTGCCATTTGGGCTTTCATGATTTTGTCTGTTTCTTCGAGTAAAGTCGGAATAAATCGAAGAGAGATAGACATCATAAGAGCAAGTTCATGAACAGGTAGCTTGATTTTACGGAAAGGATGCAGCAGCTTCTCCATACCGTCTGTCACTTCAATAGGCGTTGTGGTCAACGTCAGAAGTGTTGTCATCATGATGAGATAGACAAAACGGAGTGAAATGAAAATCCCCTGTTTTAGACCTTCTTCATAAATATTCAGAAAACCAAAGTGAAGTAGCAAAGCGCCATCCTTTGTCATGAAGATATGCAGAATAAAGGTAAACAGAACAATCCAAAGGATGGGTTTCATTCCTTTGAGAATAAAGTACAGCGGCACCTGAGACACCATCACCACAAGGATCGTAAAGACCCCTAAAAGCCCGTAAGTGATGTAGTTATTCGCAAAAAAGACAATAAAGACAAAAAAGAAAATTGATAACAGCTTTGTCCTTGGATCAAGACGATGGACAAAGGATGTACCTGGCACATATTTGCCGATAATCATACTATCCATCATGATGTCGTGTCCTCCTGATATAAAGCTGTTAAGGCTTCTGCCATTTCATCCATGGTCAGAAGCGGTCTTGGAAACGTCATCCCCAGCTTTTCTTCGACAGCCTGCTGGAATTTGATCGTTTCCGGGAGGTCCAGTCCGAAAGAAGACATGTCTGTACGATTGGCGAATAGCTCCCTCGGCGTACCTGTCGCCTTTACTGTTCCTTTGTGCATCACAATCATTTGATCCGCATAATGAGCGGCATCTTCCATACTGTGTGTCACAAGGATCGTCGTCAGGTTGGCTTTTTGATGAAGCTCATAGAACATGTCCATGATTTCTTTACGTCCGCGTGGATCTAATCCCGCAGTCGGCTCATCAAGCACAAGCACTTCTGGCTCCATCGCTAGAACACCTGCAATCGCCACACGTCTCATTTGACCACCGCTTAATTCAAAGGGTGATCGAGATAACAAGGATTCAGGAAGGCCTACAAGCTTCAGCATCTCTTTAGCCTTGGCTTCTGCCTTTTCTTTTGGAACGCCGAAATTCATCGGACCAAAACAGATATCCTTCAGAATCGTCTCCTCAAAGAGCTGATGTTCAGGAAACTGAAACACGATACCTACCTTTTTGCGAAGAGATTTCAGTTCCTTCTGCTTTTTATTGGCTTGTAAGACCGTATCTCCAAGCGCAATGCTCCCCTTTGTTGGTTTGAGCAGTCCATTTAAATGTTGCAACAATGTCGACTTGCCAGAACCCGTATGACCGATGACAGCAACATAGCTGCCTTCTTTGATGGAAGCATTGACATCATACAAAGCGAGACGCTCAAACGGCGTTTTCATTTGATAACGATGCTCTAATTCTTTGATCGTAATGTCCATAGCTCTTTCACCAATCCTTCTTGTGTCAAATGGGCATTTGCAAGCGGCACACCTTGCTGCTTCAATTGCTTACTCAACCGGTAGGAAAATGGCAGATCAAGTCCAATCTGAACCAGCTGTTCATCTAGTTCAAATACTTCCTCTGGTGTTCCCTCGGCAAATTTCTTCCCGCCATTCATCACAATAACGCGGTCTGCCTTCGCAGCCTCGTCTAAATCATGTGTGATGGAAATGACCGTGACCGTTCCTTGTTCCTTCAGTAGTCTGACGGTTTCTAACACTTCTTCACGGCCAATCGGATCAAGCATTGATGTTGCTTCATCCAAGATCATGATGTCAGGGCTTGCGGCAAGTACACCAGCGATCGCTACTCTCTGCTTTTGCCCGCCTGATAGATGGTGCGGCTCTTGATCAAGAAACTCCTGCATATTGACCTGTTTGACAGCCCAATCTACACGCTCTATCATCAATTCCCGCTCAACCCCGTTATTTTCTAAACCAAAAGCCACATCATCACGAACTGTTGAGCCAACGAATTGGTTGTCTGGGTTTTGAAAGACCATACCGACCTTTTTGCGAATATCCCAAACACTTTCTTCTTTCAGCTCAATCTCACCAACCTTGACCGTCCCTGCATCCGGTAAAATGAGCCCATTCAGTACACGGGCAAGTGTGGATTTACCTGAACCGTTGTGGCCAACAATGGCAAGCCATTCATTTTGATTCACATGCAATGACACTTGGTCTAAAGCGGGCTTGTCCGCATCTTTGTGATAACGAAATACAATGTCTTTTACGTCAATTAATGTCTTCTCCATCTCTACCGGACCTCCTCTCAGCTCAACCTCTACTTTGCCTATTGCTAAAAAGCCGTAGTATCTAAAAAAGGGCATAGATCCAGTTATGAACTGTCCCGCCCTTTCTTAGATACACGATATGTGATTAAACTAATTCAATGACAGCCATTGGTGCGCCATCGCCGCGACGAGGTCCAAGCTTCATGATACGAGTGTATCCACCTTGGCGATCTTCGTAGCGAGTTGCAACGTCAGCGAATAATTTTTGAAGTGCATCTTGGTTTGTTTCAGCGTTAGCTACTTCGTTACGAATGTAAGCTGCAGCTTGACGGCGAGCATGAAGATCTCCGCGTTTGCCAAGAGTGATCATTTTTTCAACTACAGAGCGAAGTTCTTTCGCACGTGTTTCAGTTGTTTCGATGCGTTCGTTGATGATCAAATCAGTCGTTAGGTCACGAAGCATTGCTTTACGTTGTGCACTAGTGCGTCCTAGCTTTCTGTATGCCATGTGATGTCCCCTCCTTAATTAGAGATGCTGTATGAATAAAAAACACACGAAAATCCTAGTTCACAATGAAACTAGTCAATCGTCTTTACGAAGACCCAGTCCAAGTTCTTCTAGTTTCGCTTTCACTTCTTCAAGAGATTTACGTCCAAGGTTACGAACTTTCATCATATCCTCTTCTGTCTTGTTAGCAAGCTCTTGAACAGTGTTAATACCCGCACGCTTCAAACAGTTGTAAGAACGAACAGAAAGATCAAGCTCTTCAATTGTCATTTCAAGCACTTTTTCTTTTTGGTCTTCTTCTTTTTCAACCATGATTTCTGCATGCTGAGCTTCGTCAGTTAACCCAACGAAAATATTTAGGTGTTCAGTTAAAATCTTAGAACCTAGAGCGATCGCTTCTTTCGGTCCTGTGCTTCCATCAGTCCATACATCTAGTGTTAATTTATCATAGTTTGTGATTTGCCCAACACGGGTGTTCTCCACTTGATAAGTTACACGAGATACAGGTGTATAGATTGAGTCGATCGGAATCACGCCGATAGGCTGATCGTCTCTTTTGTTTGCATCAGCAGGATTATACCCGCGACCTCTTTGTGCAGTCAAACGAACACGGAAGCTCGCATTTTTGCCAAGAGTTGCGATGTGAAGATCTGGATTTAAGATTTCAATATCGCTGTCGTGTGTAATATCAGCAGCTGTTACAGTTCCTTCATCTTGTACATCAATTTCAAGCGTCTTCTCTTCTTCAGAGTAAATTTTGAGTGCAAGCTTTTTAATGTTTAAGATAATCGTTGTAACATCTTCAACCACGCCTTCGATCGTTGAGAATTCGTGTAAGACACCATCTATCTGGATCGATGTTACAGCTGCACCAGGAAGTGAGGATAAAAGGATACGACGAAGGGAGTTCCCTAAAGTGGTACCATATCCACGCTCAAGTGGCTCTACGACAAACTTGCCATACTTGGCATCGTCGCTGATTTCAACCGTTTCGATTTTTGGTTTTTCAATTTCGATCATCTAATAAAACCCTCCTTCAAAACGTCGAAACCTCGAATAGAATCATATGAGATTCCATCCGAAATTCCTCATTGTTTAGTCCCGTATGTGCTCAGGCAACGAGTCGTGTATTCGTCTCATAAATAACTGTATCATAACCCATTATTGACAGGGACACAAAATCTATACAAACAAATTACACGCGGCGACGTTTTGGTGGACGGCATCCGTTATGAGGAACTGGAGTTACGTCTCTGATTGCAGTAACTTCAAGACCTGCAGCTTGAAGCGCACGAATTGCAGCTTCACGACCAGAACCAGGACCTTTAACAGTTACTTCAAGTGTTTTAAGACCATGTTCGATAGAACCTTTAGCAGCAGTTTCAGCAGCCATTTGTGCAGCGAAAGGAGTAGATTTACGAGAACCTCTGAATCCTAATGCACCAGCACTTGACCAAGAAATTGCGTTTCCATGAACATCAGTAATCGTTACAATCGTGTTGTTGAAAGTGGAACGGATATGAGCGATTCCAGCTTCAATATTCTTTTTCACGCGACGTTTACGCGTATTTTGTTTACGAGCAGCAGCCATTCTTTAACTACCTCCTTTACTTATTTTTTCTTGTTAGCTACAGTACGACGCGGACCTTTACGAGTGCGCGCGTTGTTTTTTGTGTTTTGTCCACGAACAGGAAGTCCTCTACGATGACGGATTCCGCGGTAGCTTCCGATTTCAATTAGACGCTTAATGTTAAGTGAAACTTCACGACGAAGGTCACCTTCTACTTTAAGTTTGTCAATGATATCACGGATTTTACCTAGTTCGTCTTCAGTTAGATCGCGAACGCGAGTGTCTTCAGAAACACCTGCTTCTTTAAGGACTTGTTGAGCCGTCGTACGACCAATTCCAAAAACATATGTTAAAGAAATGACAACACGCTTATCACGTGGAATATCTACACCAGCAATACGAGCCATGATTTGGGCACCTCCTTGTTATTAGCCTTGTTTTTGTTTATGTTTTGGGTTTTCACAGATCACCATTACTTTTCCTTTTCTGCGAATCACTTTACATTTTTCACAGATAGGTTTAACAGATGGTCTCACTTTCATGTGTTTCCAACCTCCTTCTTCCGGAGTTGCTTTATTTGTAACGGTACGTAATTCTACCACGAGTTAAGTCATATGGAGATAATTCTACCGTAACTTTGTCTCCAGGTAAAATGCGAATGAAGTGCATACGGATTTTTCCTGATACATGAGCCAAAACTGTATGACCATTCTCTAGTTCAACTTTGAACATTGCATTTGGCAAAGTTTCTGCTACAGTACCTTCCACTTCAATTACATCGTCTTTCGCCATTCAAGTGTTCTCCCTTCTTCAAATCAGTAACTTGCTCTCTGATAAATGTCCAAATGAGATGTTCTCAATTGTCCATCTATCACCCGACCTGTTTTGAATATACTGTTCTGAACTTCCGGAGATACGCAATCATAAAAGGTTAAATGATTGATATTTTTTCTTAGGAGAATGAATTTACGCTTTTCTCCGTCTGCGATTAGTACATGGCAGCCATCGAACACTCCGATGACAACTGTATACTGATCTTGTTCTTTCCTTGGACTATACAGACAACCTGCCCGATTTGGGCCTGAAAGGCTTCAGTGAAGACCTAAATCTTAGTCAGTATATCAAAACCTGTATCTGTAATCGCAATCGTATGCTCAAAGTGAGCACACTTTTTCCCATCAACCGTTACAACCGTCCAGTTATCAGCCAGTGTTTTCACATATCGGCTGCCTGCGTTCACCATCGGTTCGATGGCCAACACCATTCCAGGTTTGAGCCGTGGGCCTTTGTTCGGCGGACCATAATGAGGAATTTGAGGGTCCTCATGAAGATCCTGTCCGACCCCATGTCCAACATATTCTCTAACAACTGAGAAATTCTCACCTTCAACATACGTTTGTATGGCATGGGAAATGTTTGACAGACGTTCACCTGGCTTTGCTTCCTGTAAGCCCTTATATAGAGATTCCTCTGTGACTTCCAGTAGTTTGCGGTCCTCATCACTGATTACCCCAACTGGATAAGTCCAAGCAGAGTCACCATGATAGCCATTTAACTTTGCGCCGATATCGATACTAATGATGTCTCCATCACGTAAAACCCGTTTACCAGGAATACCGTGAACGAGTTCTTCATTCACCGAAACGCAAATGCTCCCGCGAAAACCATTATACCCTTTAAAAGATGGGATTGCACCCTGCTTTGTAATAAAACGTTCGGCAATTTGATCCAATTCTTTTGTCGAAATACCTGGTTTTATGTGTTTCTTCAGCTCTTCATGAGTCAGTGCGACAATGCGTCCAGCTTCTCTCATAATCTCAAGCTCGCGAGGAGTTTTACAGATAATCATTTATTTAATCCCCCAAGCAGGTCCTTAATATCAGCGTAAACATCGTTAATGTGCTTCGCACCATCAATGTTTGCAAGATATCCTTTTTCTGAATAGAAATTCAGTAAAGGTTCAGTCTGCTTTAAGTTCACTTCAAGTCTTGTCGAAACGGTTTCTGCATTATCATCTGCACGTTGATAAAGCTCGCCTCCACACTTGTCACAAACATTTTCTTTCGCAGGTGGATTGAATACTAAATGATATGTTGCTCCGCAATCTTTGCAAATTCTTCGGCCAGTCAGACGCTCCATCAAAGCATCTTTATCGACTTTAATATTAATGACATAATCAATCGTTCTGCCAAGGTCCTTTAGAATGTCTTCTAAAGCTTCAGCCTGAGCGACAGTTCGCGGAAATCCGTCCAGAAGAAAACCTTGTTCACAATCATTCTTGCCAAGTCTTTCTCTAACAATACCGATTGTGACCTCATCAGGAACAAGCTCTCCTTTATCGATAAAGGATTTTGCTTCGAGTCCAAGTTGTGTCTCCTCTTTCATAGCAGCACGGAACATATCTCCTGTTGAGATATGAGGGATCCCATAATCATCAACAATTCGTTCTGCCTGAGTGCCTTTACCAGCACCCGGAAGCCCCATTAAGACTAAGTTCATTTCGGATTTCCCCTTCCTTACTTAGAGAGGTTGGGCAGCAGCCCAGCCCTCTGTTTTATTTCATAAATCCACGGTAGTTTCGTTTCACTAATTGGCTTTCAAGCTGTTTCATTGTTTCAAGTGCAACACCTACAACAATGAGAAGACTTGTGCCGCCAATTTGTGCAGCGGAAGGTAATCCAGCGAATTGAATGAAAAAGATAGGAAGTATTGAAATCACGGCTAAGAAAATGGCGCCCACAAACGTGAGTCGGTACAAAATGCTCGTAATTCTATCTTGAGTCATTTTCCCTGGACGAACTCCCGGGATATAGCCACCCTGCTTTTGCAGATTTTCAGCCATTTGTTCAGGGTTTACTTGGACAAAGGCATAAAAATATGTGAAAGCAACAATCAGTGCTACATAAATCGTCATACCGATTGGCTTAGTATAGTCAAAGTTGTTAGTTATCCAGGTTGTCACATTATTTGTTCCGAAGAACGATGCGATCGTCTGCGGAGTAATAATGAACGAAACGGCAAAGATGACTGGAATCACCCCTGCTGGATTCACTTTCAATGGAAGGTGCGTTGCTTGACTAGCAGACATTTGTGCACGGCCAGTTCCTTTTGAATATTGAATCGCAATCTTTCTCACTGCCATTTGAATGTAAATAACACCGATAACAATGACAAGAATAGCAATCACAATAAGGGCAATTTTCAGGATTTGCATGAACAGCTGTCCATCTCCACCTACAAATTGCTGAGCGTACACTTGCTTTAATGTTTGAGGGATACCTGCGATGATACCGGCAAAGATAATAATCGAAATACCGTTACCAACACCGTGAGCAGTAATCTGCTCTCCCAGCCACATTAAAAATGCTGTTCCCGCAGTGAGTACGACCGCAATTAAGAGATACGTTGAAACACCTGGGTTTTCAATCAGCATGCCTCCTGCCATATTGTTAAATCCATATGACATTCCTAACGCCTGGATAAATCCTAGAACAATTGTAAAATACCTTGTGAATTGTGCTAATTTTCGGCGGCCAACCTCTCCTTGCTTTGACCACTCAGTAAACTTCGGTACAACATCCATCTGCAAGAGCTGGATGATGATCGAAGCAGTGATATACGGCATAATCCCCATTGCAAGAATGGAGAATTGGAAAAGTGCCCCGCCCCCAAACGTGTTGAGGATTCCGAAAACACTCATTTGATCCTGTGCCTGGAGAACTTCGGCGTTCACATTAGGCACAGGGATGAAAGCACCTATACGAAAGACGACTAACATTAAAAGTGTAAATATAATCTTATTCCGTATATCTTTCACGCGCATAAAATTGGAGATTGTCTTAAACAAGTTAGATCACCTCGGCTGTACCGCCAGCAGCTTCAATCGCTTCTTTAGCAGAAGCAGAGAATTTATTGGCTTTTACAGTTAATTTTTTTTCTAATTTACCGTTGCCAAGAATTTTTACTCCTGCTTTTAACTTGCTTATTGCACCAGTCTCTAGAAGAAGTTCAGGAGTGACTTCCGTTCCTTCGTCAAAACTGTTTAATCTGTCTAAGTTGATTACCGCGTAATCTTTACGGTTGATGTTTGTAAAACCACGTTTTGGAAGGCGTTGGAATAAAGGCATTTGACCACCTTCGAATCCAGGGCGTACACCGCCGCCAGAACGAGCGTTTTGACCTTTATGACCTTTACCAGAAGTTTTACCGTTACCTGATCCAATACCACGACCAACACGGTTGCGTACTTTACGTGAACCTTCTGAAGGCTTCAATTCATGAAGTTTCATTTGGGCACCTCCTTATCGATTAAAAATGTTTTATTGTTCTTTAACAGAAACTAAATGAGACACCTTGTTAATCATGCCGCGGATCGCTGCATTGTCTTCATGTACGACTGTTTGGTTTGTTTTCTTTAGACCAAGAGTACGAACAGTGACACGCTGATCTTCCGGGCGACCGATTACACTGCGTTTGAGGGTAATTTCTAATTTATTTGCCATTATTGTTCCCTCCTTATCCTAACAGGTCTTCTACAGATTTTCCACGAAGCTTCGCTACATCTTCAGCACGTTTAAGTTCACTTAAACCTTGAAGTGTTGCGCGGATCATGTTGATCGGTGTATTAGAACCTAGAGATTTAGAAAGGATATCAGCTAGACCAGCAAGCTCAAGTACCGCACGCACTGGGCCTCCAGCGATAACTCCTGTACCTTCTGAAGCAGGCTTCAATAGAACGTTTCCTGCACCGAATCGACCGATGATTTCATGTGGAATTGTAGTTCCAACCATTGGTACTTCAATTAAATTCTTTTTCGCGTCTTCAACAGCTTTGCGGATCGCTTCTGGTACTTCTTGTGCTTTACCAGTACCGAATCCTACATGACCGTTTTTGTCACCGACAACAACTAAAGCTGCAAAACGGAAACGACGTCCACCTTTAACAACTTTCGCTACCCGGTTAACCGTAACTAAGCGTTCTTCTAACTCTAATTTGCTTGGGTCAATACGACTCATTCGGATGTGTCCCTCCTTCTTTTATTAAAATTTAAGTCCAGCCTCACGAGCAGCTTCAGCTAGAGCTTTTACACGTCCATGATATAAGTATCCTCCGCGGTCAAATACCACGTTAGAGATGCCTTTTTCAACAGCACGTTTTGCAACAAGTTCGCCAACTTTAGTAGCAGCTGCAGCGTCAGAACTATTCTCGATCTTTAACTCTTTATCAAGAGTAGAAGCACTTACAAGTGTTACACCGTTAACATCATCAATTACTTGAGCGTAGATGTTCTTGTTAGAACGGAAAACGTTAAGGCGAGGTCTTTCAGCAGTACCTGAAAGTTTCGCACGAACACGAGCGTGTCTTTTAAGACGAGTAGCGTTTTTGCTAGTTTTCGTAATCATCCGAGTCACTCCTTTCTTCACATTAAGCGATCTTACTTACCAGTTTTTCCTTCTTTACGGCGAACGAATTCACCTTCGTAACGAATTCCTTTACCTTTGTAAGGCTCTGGAGCACGGACAGCGCGGATGTTAGAAGCTAGAGCTCCTACACGCTCTTTATCGATACCTTTAACGATTACTTTCGTTTGAGATGGAACTTCTACTTCAACTCCAGCCTCAGGAACGATTTCAACTGGGTGAGAGTATCCAACGTTAAGAACAAGTTTGTTTCCAGATTTAGCTGCACGGTAACCGACACCGATTAGTTCTAAACCTCTTTCGAAACCTTTAGATACACCTTCAACCATGTTTGCAATTAAGCTACGTGTTGTACCATGTAATGCACGGTGTTCTTTATTTTCAGACGGACGGCTTACAGTTAAGACGTTGTCCTCAATTTTAATTTCCATATCAGGGTGAAATGCACGAGTTAGTTCACCTTTTGGTCCCTTTACTGTCACTGTGTTATCGTTGTTTGTCACAGTTACTCCTGAAGGGATCTCGATTAGCTTTTTACCTATACGAGACATACCAAGCACCTCCATTCATCTTAAACTTTTTTTACCATACGTAAGCAAGTACTTCTCCACCAGCTTGTTTAGCACGGGCTTCTTTGTCCGATAAAACACCTTGTGATGTAGAAATAATTGCGATTCCAAGTCCGTTAAGTACACGTGGTACTTCATTTGATTTCGCATATACGCGTAAACCAGGTTTACTGATTCTTTTAAGACCAGTGATAACACGTTCGTTGTTTTGGCCGTATTTAAGGAACAAACGGATAATTCCTTGTTTGCTGTCTTCGACGTACTCAACGTCACGGATAAAACCTTCACGCTTTAAGATTTCAGCAATTTCTCTTTTGATTTTTGAAGCCGGTACTTCTAGCTTCTCATGACGTACCATGTTCGCATTGCGAATACGAGTCAGCAAATCTGCAATCGGATCTGTCATAACCATTATTTAATAACCTCCTTCCCATTTATGGGGATTACCAGCTGGCTTTTTTAACGCCAGGAATTTGTCCTTTATATGCAAGTTCGCGGAAACAAATACGGCAAAGTTTAAACTTGCGAATTACTGAATGTGGACGTCCACAACGTTCGCAGCGCGTATACTCTTGAACTTTAAACTTTTGTTTGCGTTGTTGTTTCGCAATCATAGACTTTTTAGCCACGATTTCGCCTCCCTTTCATTGATTATTTCTGGAACGGCATACCTACTTGAGTTAATAACTCACGTGCTTCTTCGTCCGTGTTGGCAGTCGTAACGATAACGATATCCATACCGCGGACTTTTGTTACTTTATCGTAATCAATTTCTGGGAAGATTAACTGTTCTTTAATACCAAGCGTGTAGTTTCCACGACCGTCGAAAGATTTCTTAGAAATCCCGCGGAAGTCACGTACACGTGGTAAAGATACAGAAATAAGTTTATCAAGGAAATCGTACATGCGCTCTCCGCGAAGTGTTACTTTCGCACCGATTGGCATTCCTTCACGTAGACGGAATCCAGCAATAGACTTCTTCGCACGAGTAACGACAGGTTTTTGACCAGCGATAAACGTTAATTCTTCAACAGCAGTATCGATTGCTTTAGCGTTTTGAACGGCGTCACCAACACCCATGTTGATCACGATTTTTTCGATTTTTGGCACTTGCATTACTGATTTGTATTCAAACTTAGAAACTAATGCAGGTGTAATTTCTTTTACATACTTTTCTTTAAGGCGGTTCATGAGAAAGACCTCCCTTCCTTATTTACTATTTATCTAGAACTTGCCCAGATTTTTTCGCTACACGGACTTTCTTTCCGTCCTCAACTTTATATCCAATACGTGTCACTTCACCCGTTTTAGGATCAAGCGGCATTACGTTTGATACGTGGATCGGCGCTTCTTGTTCAGAAATTCCGCCTTGAGGGTTAGCTTGGGTTGGTTTAGAGTGTTTTTTCACAAGGTTAATACCTTCTACTAAAACACGGTCCTTTTTAGGGAAAGCAGCAAGGATGACACCTTGTTTACCTTTATCTTTACCAGAGATAACCACTACTTTATCGCCCTTTTTAACATGCATTTAATCGCACCTCCTTGAGTCGCGGATTGTATTCATTAAAGTACTTCTGGTGCTAAAGAAACAATTTTCATATAGTTATTTTCACGAAGTTCACGTGCTACTGGTCCGAAGATACGAGTTCCACGTGGGCTCTTGTCGTCACGGATGATGACACATGCATTTTCATCAAAACTGATGTAAGATCCATCGTTTCTGCGAGCTCCGCTCTTAGTACGAACGATAACTGCTTTCACAACTTCACCTTTTTTGACAACGCCTCCTGGTGTTGCTTGTTTAACCGTACAAACAATGACATCACCGATGTTAGCCGTTTTACGTCCAGAGCCACCAAGAACTTTAATCGTTAGTACTTCGCGTGCGCCAGAGTTGTCAGCTACTTTTAAACGAGTCTCCTGTTGAATCATTAATGTTACCTCCCTTCGGAAAAAGAAATCCGAACTTTATTAGATAATAACAGCTTCTTCGACAACTTCAACTAGACGAAAGCGTTTAGTCGCAGATAATGGACGAGTTTCCATGACCTTTACGATGTCTCCGATTTTTGCTTGGTTGTTTTCATCATGTGCTTTGAACTTTTTAGAGTATCTTACACGTTTGCCATAAAGTGAATGCTTTTTGTATGTTTCAACTACAACAGTGATGGTTTTATCCATTTTGTCAGAAACAACACGACCTTGATACACTTTACGTTGGTTACGTTCGCTCATGTTTGCGGGGCCTCCCCTCTAATTATTATTTATTAGCAGCGATTTCTCTTTGACGAATCACAGTTTTCATGCGTGCGATTGATTTACGCACTTCACGAATGCGAGCAGTGTTTTCAAGCTGCCCAGTCGCTAATTGGAAACGAAGATTGAAAAGTTCTTCTTTAAGAGACTTTACTTTTTGTTCAATTTCAGCAGTGGTAAGGTCACGAATTTCATTAGCTTTCATTTGATTCACCACCAATTTCTTCACGTTTTACGAACTTCGTTTTAATTGGCAATTTGTGAGATGCAAGACGAAGAGCTTCACGAGCAACTTCTTCAGACACACCAGAAATTTCAAATAAAACTTTGCCCGGTTTTACTACAGCTACCCAGCCTTCTGGAGCACCTTTACCGGAACCCATGCGGACCTCTAGAGGTTTAGCTGTGTATGGCTTAGAAGGGAAAATTTTGATCCAAACTTTACCGCCACGTTTCATGTAACGAGTCATAGCAATACGAGCAGCTTCGATTTGACGGTTAGTGATCCAAGAAGCTTCAAGAGCTTGGATACCGAACTCACCGAAATGTACTTCAGTACCGCCTTTTGCACGACCACGCATTTTTCCACGATGTTCTCTGCGATACTTCACGCGTTTTGGCAATAACATATTATTTTCCTCCTTCCGCAGTATTCTTCTTAGTTGGAAGGACTTCTCCACGATAGATCCATACTTTTACGCCAAGCTTACCATAAGTAGTATCAGCTTCAGCAGTAGCATAGTCGATGTCAGCACGAAGTGTGTGCAATGGAACAGTACCTTCACTGTAATATTCAGAACGAGCAATATCTGCACCGCCAAGACGACCAGAAACCATTGTTTTGATTCCTTGTGCTCCAGCACGCATTGTGCGTTGGATTGTTTGTTTTTGTGCACGACGGAATGAAATACGATTTTCAAGTTGACGAGCGATGTTTTCAGCAACTAGCTGAGCATCAAGATCTGCTCTCTTGATTTCAAGAATGTTGATGTGTACACGTTTGCCAGTTAGGCTGTTAAGAGCTTTACGAAGTGCTTCAACTTCAGATCCGCCTTTACCAATTACCATACCTGGTTTAGCCGTGTGGATTGTGATATTTACGCGGTTTGCAGCACGTTCGATTTCTACTTTAGAAACAGACGCGTCAGACAAACGCTTGCTGATGAATTCACGGATTTTCAAGTCTTCATGTAAGAAGTCAGCGTAATCTTTTCCTGCGAACCATTTAGATTCCCAATCACGAATGACGCCAATACGAAGACCTACTGGATTTACCTTTTGACCCACGGATTATCCCTCCTTCTTTTCTGATACAACGATTGTAATGTGGCTAGTACGTTTGTTAATTGCGCTCGCACGACCCATAGCACGTGGACGGAATCTCTTAAGTGTTGGACCTTCGTCAACGAATGCTTGAGTAATCACTAGGCTGTTAGCGTCCAACTCGTAGTTGTGCTCAGCATTTGCGATAGCAGATTTTAATACTTTTTCAATAATTGGTGAAGCAGCCTTAGGTGTAAGGTTTAAGATAGAAACTGCTTCTCCTACTTGCTTACCTCGGATCAGGTCCATTACTAGACGTGCTTTACGAGGAGCAATACGGACTGTTCTTGCGACAGCTTTAGCTTGCATTTAAAAGCCTCCTCTCATTAGCGTCTTGTTTTTTTATCGTCACTAGCATGACCTTTGTAAGTACGGCTTGGTGCGAATTCGCCCAATTTGTGACCTACCATATCTTCAGAAATGAAAACAGGTACATGTTTGCGTCCGTCATAGACAGCGATTGTGTGACCGATGAATTGTGGGAAAATTGTAGAACGACGAGACCAAGTTTTTACGACTTGCTTTTTGTCAGTTTCATTCAATTTCTCGACTTTAGCCATCAAATGATCATCAACAAATGGTCCTTTTTTTAAGCTGCGAGCCATTGTGGAACCTCCCTTCGTGATTGAACTACGGTCCTAAATGAACCGTAGACAACCCCGTTACTTGTTTTTACGACGACGTACAATGAATTTATCAGACTTGTTGGTTTTCTTACGAGTCTTGAATCCAAGAGTCGGTTTACCCCATGGAGACATTGGTGATTTACGTCCGATTGGAGCGCGTCCTTCACCACCGCCGTGTGGGTGATCGTTAGGGTTCATTACAGAACCACGAACTGTTGGGCGTACGCCTTTCCAGCGAGAACGTCCAGCTTTACCGATGTTGATTAGTTCGTGTTGTTCGTTTCCAACTTGACCGATAGTCGCACGGCAAGCAGAAAGGATCATGCGTACTTCACCAGAGTTCAATCGTACAAGAACGTATTTACCTTCTTTACCTAGAACTTGAGCAGAAGTACCAGCAGAACGAACTAATTGTCCACCTTTACCTGGTTTTAATTCAATGTTATGCACAACTGTACCAACTGGGATGTTGATAAGTGGAAGAGCATTACCTGGTTTGATGTCAGCTTCTGGTCCAGAAGTAACTTCAGTACCAACTTGGATTCCTTTCGGAGCAAGAATGTAACGTTTCTCACCATCTGCATAGTTTACAAGAGCGATGTTCGCTGAACGGTTTGGATCATACTCGATTGTAGCAACGCGTCCAGGTATACCGTCTTTATCACGCTTAAAGTCGATGATACGGTATTGACGTTTGTGACCGCCACCTTGATGACGAACAGTCAATCTACCTTGGTTGTTACGTCCGCCTTTTCTGTGAAGCGGTGCAAGCAACGATTTTTCTGGTTTGTCAGTCGTGATTTCAGCAAAATCTGAAGTAGTCATGCCACGACGACCATTACTGGTTGGTTTATACTTTTTAATCGCCATTTTGAATTTCCCTCCTTCTTTTTAAGATTTACGCTTCAAAAATTTCGATTTCTTTGCTGTCAGCAGTTAATTTCACGATCGCTTTTCTGCGACGGCTAGTCATACCAGTGTAGCGTCCAACGCGTTTTGATTTACCTTTGTAGTTTTGAACGTTGACTTTCTCAACTTTCACTCCAAAGATCTCTTCAACAGCGTCTTTCACTTCTGTCTTGTTAGCTCTGACATCAACTTCGAACGTGTACTTCTTCTCTGTCATTAGATCAGCAGAACGTTCAGTAATGATAGGGCGCTTTAGAACATCACGAGGATCTTTCATTATGCAAGTCCCTCCTCTACTTTTTCAACCGCTGCTTTAGTGATCAGAAGTTTGTCGTGGTTGACAACGTCAAGAACGTTGATACCGTTAGCTTCAACAACTGTTACTCCAGGGATGTTACGAGCAGATAAAGCAACTGTTTCGTTTGCATCCGCAGTGACGATCAACGCTTTCTTCTCAACAGATAACCCTTTAAGGATGCCTGCGAATTCTTTCGTTTTCACTGCATCAAGAGTAAGATCTTCAAGAACGATGATGTTGTTGTCGATTACTTTAGAAGACAATACTGACTTGATAGCCAAGCGGCGAACTTTTTTAGGTAATTTATAAGAATAGCTGCGTGGTGTTGGACCGAATACGATACCGCCTCCGCGCCATTGTGGTGAACGGATAGAACCTTGACGAGCACGACCTGTACCCTTCTGTCTCCAAGGTTTACGACCTCCGCCACGTACTTCAGAACGAGTTTTTACTTTGTGAGTTCCTTGACGTAAGGAAGCTCTTTGCATAAGAATAGCATCGAATACTACGCTTTCGTTTGGCTCAATTCCAAACACAGAAGCGTTTAATTCGATTTCACCGTTAGTAGAACCGTTTTGGTTAAATAATGCTACTTTTGGCATGACTTGTTTCCTCCTTTCCTAAGAGAGTTATTTAGTTTTAACTGCACTCTTTACAGTTACTAGAGATTTTTTAGCTCCTGGTACGTTACCTTTGATCAAAAGAAGATTGCGTTCTGCATCAACTTTAACGATCTCAAGATTTTGGACAGTGATTTGCTCTCCGCCCATACGTCCTGGAAGAAGTTTACCTTTGAATACTCGGTTTGGATCAACAGGTCCCATTGAACCAGGACGACGGTGGTAACGTGAACCGTGAGTCATTGGTCCGCGTGATTGTCCGTGGCGTTTGATAGCCCCTTGGAATCCTTTACCTTTTGATGTTCCTGTTACATCTACGATATCTCCATTTGCGAAAATATCAACTTTGACTTCCTGACCAACTTCATACGCATCTAACTCCACACCGCGTAATTCTTTTACGAAGCGCTTAGGAGCAGTTTCCGCTTTAGCAACGTGGCCTTTCTCTGGTTTGTTAGAAAGCTTCTCACGTTTGTCGTCAAAACCGATTTGGATTGCTTCATAGCCATCCGTGTCAGTAGTCTTCTTCTGAAGAACAACGTTAGCAGCAGCCTCGACAACAGTTACAGGGATAAGATCACCGTTTTCTGCGAATACTTGCGTCATACCAATTTTTCTACCTAAGATTCCTTTGGTCATTCGTCACACCTCCTATAATATGTGTTTTCTATTTGAATTAAAGTTTGATTTCGATATCTACACCGGATGGTAAATCTAAACGCATAAGTGCATCAACTGTTTGCGGAGTTGGATTCACGATGTCGATTAGACGTTTGTGAGTACGCATCTCGAATTGCTCACGAGAATCTTTGTACTTATGCACCGCACGAAGGATTGTGTAAACTGATTTTTCAGTTGGAAGCGGGATTGGACCAGATACACTAGCACCAGAACGCTTAGCCGTTTCAACAATCTTCTCAGCAGATTGATCAAGAATTCTATGATCATATGCTTTTAAACGAATACGAATTTTTTGTTTTGCCATTATTTTCCCTCCTTTTCGCCTACTTACGTTAGACAGTTCTCCGTGAGAAAAACCTGATCACCTTGCCATGGCAAAGCGGCCGGGTGTGTCAGCAACCTCTCACTTCATCGCAGTCAAAGACCAACATGCACTATTGTACCAAATTGGCCTGCGTGTTGCAATAATAAATCGGATAAATTTATGATTTGCACACTTTTCATATTATACAGGGGTTCCGCCTATAAATCAAGCTTTCCCTGAAGATGATGTGTAGCTGTCTTCCTGACGATACGAATAAATTCTTCAGGCTCTTCAATATGCGGAGAATGCGCAGATTCTTTAAAAGTAAACCACTCTTTTATTGGTGCTGTAAGTTGATCAACATATGGTTTTGATACAGCAGCTGGTGTAATCATGTCATGTTCACCGATGATAAAGTAGCAGGGTATTAATATAGAAGAAACTCGGTATTGAATGCTTTCGTTCATCAGCTCGTCCCACAGCAAATCCTGGCTATACTTCTGTCCCATAAGGAATTTCCACTTATCTTTTAGCTGATAATGCTTACTAACAAGAAATGCATACAGCATTTGAAAAAGTGGCTTCCACCTATGCGTGAGCCCTACTTTTGCGAACTCTTTGTATAGAGAGAACAAAGCATGAGCAGAGGTGCGTTTCCAAGGAGGTGGTGTCAGCAATCTTAGACATCTAGTGATGAAATGCTTGCCTTGATATTTTTTTAGAAGAAGTTCGTACGATACAATATCCTCTTTTAATACATCAACCACCTGACTAATTCCATAATAGGCATGATACAAATCTGGTCGTTTATGTACAGCTTGTATCGCAATTAATGATCCCCATGAATAACCCGCAATGTATATTTTCGTCTGATCATTATAAGAAAGCAGTTTTTCTGTAAGCTCAATCGTATCCTCTACGAATTGCCCAATGGTCATAGAAGACTCAGGAATGTCCTTTTTATAAGACAGTCCTGCACCGCGCTGGTCCCAATGAACAACAGTGAAGTCTTGATCAAGTTCCTTATGAAAGGAATCGATATAACTCATTTGAGCTGACCCTGGGCCACCGTGTAAAAATAATAAAACAGGTTTTGTTTTTTTCGCTTGATCTTCTTTTATCATAATCCATTGATCAAGCCCGCCAATCAGCCACTTTTTCAACATTGTCTTCGCCATTCCAGTGATCCTCTCGGTTCCATTTAGATTCTATAGCTTATAGTAGCCGTTATGCACTGGAAAAGCAAAAAAAGAGACCCTTTTGCAAGGAGTCTCTTTTTAACTGTTATTACTTAATGATAGTAGAAACAACGCCAGAACCTACAGTACGTCCACCCTCACGGATAGAGAAACGAGTTCCTTCTTCGATAGCGATAGTAGAGATAAGTTCAACTTCCATCTCAGTGTTATCGCCAGGCATTACCATTTCAGTACCTTCTGGAAGATGTACGATACCAGTTACGTCAGTTGTACGGAAGTAGAACTGCGGACGGTAGTTAGTGAAGAATGGAGTATGACGTCCACCCTCTTCTTTAGAAAGTACATAAACTTCAGCTTTGAAACGGCTATGTGGAGTGATTGTACCTGGTTTAGCAAGTACTTGACCACGTTGGATATCTTCACGAGATACACCACGAAGTAGTGCACCGATGTTGTCACCAGCTTCAGCATAGTCAAGAAGTTTACGGAACATTTCAACACCTGTAACAGTTGTTTTACCGTTTTCTTCTTGAAGACCGATGATTTCAACTTCGTCACCGACTTTAACTTGTCCACGCTCAACACGACCAGTAGCAACTGTTCCACGACCAGTGATTGAGAATACGTCCTCAACTGGCATCATGAATGGCTTCTCAGTGTCACGCTCTGGAGTTGGGATGTACTCATCAACCGCATCCATAAGTTCGAAGATTTTTGCTTCGTAATCAGCATCACCTTCAAGAGCTTTAAGAGCAGAACCTTTGATAACTGGTACATCGTCACCAGGGAAGTCATAGTCAGAAAGAAGGTCACGAACTTCCATTTCAACAAGTTCAAGTAACTCTTCATCGTCAACCATGTCACATTTGTTAAGGAATACTACGATGTAAGGAACACCTACGTTACGAGAAAGTAGGATGTGCTCACGTGTTTGTGGCATTGGACCATCAGCAGCAGATACTACTAAGATCGCGCCGTCCATTTGAGCAGCACCAGTGATCATGTTTTTAACATAGTCAGCGTGTCCTGGGCAGTCTACGTGTGCATAGTGACGAGTTTCAGTTTCGTACTCAACGTGTGCAGTTGAGATTGTGATTCCACGCTCGCGCTCTTCTGGAGCACCATCGATTTGGTCATAAGCCATAGCTGTACCTTTACCAGATTTCTTATGAAGAACTGTTGAGATAGCAGCAGTTAGAGTTGTTTTACCATGGTCAACGTGTCCAATTGTACCAATGTTAGCATGCGATTTGGAACGGTCGAATTTTTCTTTAGCCATTCTAAAAATCCTCCTTAAAGGTTCATTGTATTTGGTATGAGTGATAGAAAGTGAAGAGTTACCTCTCACTTTCTGATCTTCAATAGTAGTTATACTTTAGTTTAAAGGCAAAATCAATTATTCACCTTTATTTTTTTTGATGATTTCTTCACTGATGCTCTTAGGCACTTCTTCGTAGTGATCCATGTGCATAGTGAAAGTACCGCGTCCTTGTGTGTTAGAACGGAGTGCAGTTGCATATCCGAACATTTCAGAAAGTGGAACCATAGCGCGAACAACTTGAGCGTTACCGCGAGCTTCCATACCTTCTACACGTCCACGACGAGATGTGATATCACCCATGATGTCTCCCATGTATTCTTCTGGGATAACGACTTCTACTTTCATCATTGGCTCAAGTAGAACTGGGTTACATTTGCTGACAGCATTTTTCAATGCCATAGATGCAGCAATTTTAAACGCCATTTCGTTAGAGTCAACATCGTGGTAAGATCCATCGAATAATTTTGCTTTGATGTCGATTAATGGGAATCCAGCTAATACACCATTTTCTAGTGAATCTTCAAGACCTGCTTGAATTGCTGGAATGTATTCACGTGGAACAACCCCACCGACGATTGCATTTGTGAATTCGAAGCCTGCGCCTTCTTCGTTTGGTTCGAATTCGATCCAAACGTGTCCGAACTGACCGCGTCCACCAGACTGACGTACGAATTTACCTTCAACTTTTGCACTAGAACGGAATGTTTCACGGTACGCAACTTGAGGAGCTCCTACGTTAGCTTCAACCTTGAACTCACGCTTCATACGGTCAACAATGATATCAAGGTGAAGCTCACCCATACCAGAGATGATCGTTTGACCAGTTTCAGTGTTTGTTTGTGTACGGAATGTTGGATCCTCTTCAGCTAGTTTAGCTAAAGCAATACCCATTTTATCTTGGTCAGCCTTAGATTTAGGCTCGATTGCTACATCGATAACTGGCTCTGGGAATTCCATAGACTCAAGGATAACAAGATTTTTCTCGTCACAAAGAGTATCACCAGTAGATGTATCTTTAAGACCAACAGCTGCTGCGATATCCCCTGCATATACAGTAGAGATTTCTTCACGGCTGTTTGCGTGCATTTGAAGGATACGTCCAACACGCTCACGCTTGTTCTTAGAAGAGTTCTTCACGTAAGAACCAGAATCAAGTGTTCCAGAGTATACGCGGAAGAAAGTTAGTTTCCCAACATAAGGGTCAGTCATAACTTTAAATGCAAGAGCTGCGAATGGTGCGTCATCAGTAGACTCACGTACAACCTCTTCATTTGTATCTGGCAATGTACCTTTGATTGCAGCAACATCAGTTGGTGCAGGAAGGTAGTCAAGCACAGCGTCAAGTACAAGCTGAACACCTTTGTTTTTGAAAGCAGAACCAACAAGAACTGGGTAGAATTCAACATTCAACGTTCCTTTACGGATTGCAGCTTTCAATTCAGGAATTGTGATTTCTTCACCCTCAAGGTATTTTTCCATAAGCTCTTCATCAAGCTCAGCGACAGCTTCAATTAAGCTGCTGCGAAGCTCTTCAGCTTTGTCTTTATACTCAGCAGGGATTTCTTGTGCATCAGAGCGAGTTCCAAGGTCATCTTCGTAGAAGTATGCTACGTTTTCTACAAGGTCGATGATTCCTTCGAATTGATCTTCAGCGCCGATCGGCAATTGAATTGCATGAGCGTTCGCTTGAAGACGATCTCTTAATGTGCTTACAGAGTAAAGGAAGTCCGCACCGGTTTTATCCATTTTGTTAACGAATACGATACGAGGTACTCCGTAAGTTGTTGCTTGGCGCCAAACTGTTTCAGTTTGAGGCTCTACACCTGATTGTGCATCAAGAACAGCAACCGCACCATCAAGTACACGCAAAGAACGTTCAACTTCAACAGTGAAGTCTACGTGTCCTGGTGTATCAATGATGTTTACACGGTAACCTTTCCATTGTGCTGTAGTAGCAGCAGAAGTGATTGTAATACCACGTTCTTGCTCCTGCTCCATCCAGTCCATTTGTGAAGCTCCTTCGTGAGTTTCACCAATTTTATGGATACGACCAGTGTAGTACAAGATACGCTCAGTCGTTGTCGTTTTACCGGCATCGATGTGAGCCATGATACCAATATTACGAGTTTTGTCTAAGGAGAACTCTCTTGCCATTGGGTAATTTCTCCTTCCTTATTAGGGAATAGTTTTTTTAGTTTGGTATAAATCCTACCAGCGGTAGTGAGCGAATGCTTTGTTCGCTTCTGCCATTTTGTGTGTATCTTCACGTTTCTTAACAGCAGCACCAGTGTTGTTAGCTGCGTCAAGGATTTCGTTAGCAAGACGCTCTTCCATCGTTTTTTCTCCACGAAGACGAGCGTAGTTTACTAACCAGCGAAGACCTAAAGTCGTACGACGATCTGGGCGAACTTCTACAGGAACTTGGTAGTTAGCTCCACCTACACGACGTGCTTTAACTTCAAGAACTGGCATGATGTTTTTCAAGGCTTGTTCGAAAACCTCCATCGCTTCATTACCAGTACGTTCTTTGATGATATCAAATGACTTGTAGAGAATAGTTTGTGACTTTCCTCTTTTACCGTCGATCATCATTTTGTTGATCAAACGAGATACAAGTTTAGAATTGTAAATTGGATCTGGCAAAACGTCTCTTTTTGCTACAGGACCTTTACGTGGCATCTGAATAGCCTCCCTTCTCTTTTAAAAGGATTTCTATCTGTCTTTCATCTCAATTTCATTGTCAGCTACCTGACTCCACTGATCTGAACTCAACTTCTAAAAACCCTTATGTTTGTTTATATTATTTGCTTTGTTTAGGGCGTTTTGTTCCGTATTTAGAACGTCCTTGCATACGACCGTCAACTCCGGCAGTATCAAGCGCACCACGAACGATGTGGTAACGTACACCCGGTAAGTCTTTTACACGTCCGCCACGGATAAGTACTACACTGTGCTCTTGTAGGTTATGTCCGATACCAGGAATGTAAGCTGTTACCTCAATCAGGTTAGACAAACGTACACGAGCATATTTACGTAGTGCTGAGTTTGGTTTTTTCGGTGTCATTGTACCGACACGAGTACAAACCCCGCGCTTCTGTGGAGATGTTACGTTAGTGTGCTCTTTTTTGAAACTGTTGTATCCTTTGTTAAGTGCAGGAGACTTTGAGTTTTCAACTTTACTCACGCGTCCTTTGCGTATTAGCTGATTAATTGTAGGCATGTTGTTATTCCTCCCTTCATTACTTTTTTTATAACCCACATACCCAGGTGGTTCATCAAAAGGCAAAAAACAATGCTTTTGCATTTTAAGCATGCAAAAACAAAACAAGTACGCTATAACATAATGGCAACAGCTGCTGCCCCAACTTCAATTCCGCAGGCCTTGCCGAGCTTTTTCATGGAATCTACCACTAAAATGTCTATACCCTTCTCTTGCGCTAGTTTCATTACACTAGCGGTTAAAGCAGGATCAGCATCTTTCGCTACGACGATTTCCTTCACTGAATCTCGTTTCAGAGCTTTTACTGTTTGCTTCGTACCAATAATAATGGATTGAGCCTGTGATACTTTATCATAAGACATCGAATATCCTCCAAAGTAACAGGTTTTATTTTGAGCACCTTGGTTATATTATCATCATGGCAGAAGGATGTCAATATCGTTTGACAGATTATCTTGACATCCTTCACCATTTTCTGATGATTTTTATAGAAATCTTAAGAGAAAGATTACTCTACAGGAACCATATCGTCAGACGGCTGCACTTGTGAAACCGGCTTAACTTTACGGTAGTTTGGCATTCCAGTTCCAGCAGGAACAAGTTTACCGATGATGACATTCTCTTTCAAGCCAAGCAGTTCATCACGTTTTCCTTTGATCGCCGCATCTGTTAGGACACGAGTCGTTTCTTGGAAGGATGCTGCAGACAAGAACGAGTCTGTTTCAAGCGATGCTTTTGTAATACCAAGAAGAACTGGACGGCCTGTTGCAGGACGTTTGCCTTCGAATAGTACTTTTTTGTTCGCTTCTGTGAATTGGTGTACATCAAGAAGTGTGCCTGGTAATACATCTGTATCCCCTGCATCAGCGACACGCACTTTACGAAGCATTTGGCGAACCATTACTTCTACGTGCTTATCTCCGATTTCTACCCCTTGCATACGGTATACTTTTTGTACTTCATGAAGCAGATATTCTTGAACAGCTGTCATATCAGTCACTTTAAGAAGTTCTTTCGGATCGATTGAACCTTCTGTCAGTACTTGACCACGAGTGACTTTGTCACCTTCAACAACTTTCAGACGTGCATTGTAAGGAGCTGTGTAAGAGCGAGTTTCAACTTCGCCTTGAACCACAATTTCCTGTTGCTTGTCACGAACATCGTTAATTTCAGCAACGACACCATCAATTTCAGAAATGGTTGCCTGCCCTTTCGGATTACGCGCTTCAAATAACTCTTGGATACGAGGTAAACCTTGAGTGATATCGTCTCCTGCTACCCCACCGGTGTGGAACGTACGCATTGTAAGCTGTGTTCCTGGCTCACCGATCGATTGTGCAGCGATGATTCCAACTGCTTCACCGACTTCAACGTCAGTACCAGTTGCAAGGTTACGGCCGTAGCATCGTTTACATACACCATGAGGCGTGTTACATGTAAATGCAGAACGGATCCATACTTCCTCGATTCCTGCTTCAACTACTTCAAGTGCCTTATCTTCATCAATTAGTTCGTTTTCGCCAACAATGACTTCGCCCGTTTCAGGATGAACAATTGGTTTTCTTGCAAAACGTCCGATCAGACGTTCTTCAAGTTTCTCAATAATTTCATTTCCTTCTTTAATGGACTTCGCCAAGATTCCACGGTCTGTACCGCAATCTGTTTCACGGATGATAACATCCTGCGCAACGTCAACGAGACGACGCGTGAGGTAACCTGAGTCAGCTGTTTTAAGAGCTGTATCGGCAAGACCTTTACGCGCTCCGTGAGTGGAAATAAAGTATTCCAATACGGTTAAACCTTCACGGAAACTAGATTTAATCGGAAGTTCAATGATACGTCCAGCCGGGTTGGCCATCAGACCACGCATACCAGCCAGCTGAGTGAAGTTAGATGCGTTACCACGCGCTCCAGAGTCACTCATCATGTAGATAGGGTTGACTTCATCAAGGGACTTCATCAGTTTACCTTGGATGACATCTTTAGAAGAACTCCAGATCGAAATGACTCTCTCGTAACGCTCTTCTTCAGTAATCAAACCACGTCTGAATTGCTTCATGACGTTATCTACTTTTGCTTGCGCTTCTTCGAGGATCTTCTGTTTATCATCTAATACGACGATATCAGACACCCCAACCGTAATACCCGCTTTAGTAGAGTATTTGAAACCAAGATTTTTCATGCGGTCAAGCATTTTAGATGTCTCAGTGATATGGAATCTCTTAAAGATTTCCGCAATGATTTTACCTAAAATACCTTTTTTGAACGGCGCATTGATTTCTTGTTTCTCGATCGCAGCTTTGACATCTTCACCTTTTTCAAGGAAGAAGCGGTCAGGCGTTTTTTCTTCAATATTGCTCTTTGTCGGCTCATTCATGTAAGGGAATGATTCCGGTAAGATTTCGTTAAAGATTAGTTTTCCAACTGTTGTAATCAACAATTTAGAACGCTGTTCATCAGTGAATGTCACATTCTTCAACGAGTTAGCTGCAACAGCTACACGTGTATGAAGATGCACATACCCATTTTGATAAGCTAGAAGGGCTTCGTTCGTATCTTTGAAGACCATACCTTCTCCGATAGCACCTTTACGCTCAAGTGTAAGGTAGTAGTTACCTAGCACCATATCCTGAGATGGCGTAACAACAGGTTTTCCATCTTTCGGGTTCAAAATGTTTTGAGCAGCAAGCATTAAGATACGAGCTTCAGCTTGAGCTTCAGCAGATAATGGTACGTGAACCGCCATTTGGTCACCATCAAAGTCAGCGTTGTAGGCAGTACATACAAGTGGATGCAGACGAATTGCGCGTCCTTCCACAAGTGTAGGTTCAAACGCTTGAATACCAAGTCTGTGAAGAGTTGGTGCACGGTTTAGTAAGACTGGATGCTCACGAATCACTGATTCTAAAACATCCCAAACTTCCGGCTGCACGCGCTCAATCTTACGTTTCGCGCTCTTAATGTTGTGAGCTAATCCTTTTTCAACAAGCTCCTTCATCACGAATGGTTTGAATAGTTCAAGAGCCATTTCTTTCGGAAGTCCACACTGATACATTTTCAAATGTGGTCCAACGACGATAACGGAACGTCCAGAATAGTCAACACGTTTACCAAGCAAGTTTTGACGGAAACGCCCTTGTTTCCCTTTCAGCATGTGAGAAAGAGATTTCAATGGTCTATTTCCTGGTCCTGTTACTGGTCGGCCTCTACGTCCATTATCAATCAAGGCATCGACAGCTTCTTGAAGCATACGCTTCTCGTTCTGAACGATGATGCTTGGCGCGCCAAGATCTAATAAACGTTTCAGACGATTGTTACGGTTGATGACACGACGATAAAGGTCGTTCAAGTCAGAAGTAGCAAAACGTCCGCCATCAAGCTGAACCATTGGACGTAATTCTGGTGGAATAACCGGAAGTACATCAAGGATCATCCAAGACGGTTTGTTTCCTGAGTTACGGAAAGCTTCCAACACTTCAAGGCGTTTGATCGCACGTGTACGACGCTGTCCTTGAGCTGTTTTTAGCTCTTCTTTGAGTGTATCTACTTCTTTCACAAGATCGATATCTTGAAGAAGTTTGTTAATTGCTTCTGCACCCATAGCTGCTTGGAAGGTGTTACCGTATTTATCTAAATAAGCACGGAATTCTTTCTCAGAAAGAAGTTGTTTCTTCTCAAGCGGTGTGTTGCCCGGATCAGTCACGACGTAAGAAGCGAAGTAAATCACTTCTTCTAACGCACGTGGTGACATATCTAGAACAAGACCCATACGGCTTGGGATACCTTTGAAATACCAAATGTGGGAAACTGGGGCAGCCAGTTCGATATGCCCCATTCTCTCACGACGGACTTTTGCCCGTGTTACTTCTACACCACAACGGTCACATACAACACCCTTATAACGAACGCGTTTATACTTTCCACAATGACATTCCCAGTCTTTTTGCGGTCCGAAGATACGTTCACAAAAGAGACCATCTTTTTCCGGTTTCAGTGTACGATAGTTAATCGTTTCAGGCTTTTTCACTTCACCAAAAGACCAAGAACGGATTTTATCAGGTGATGCGAGACCGATGTTCATATACTCAAAATTGTTCACATCTAGCAAGGGGCCTACCTCCCTTTTAATCTTCGGGTTATACCCTAGTCACTTGCTCTAATCGTTTCTGCTATTCTTTTGTGACTGCGTCACGTTCAAGATCGACAGGTGCGAGGTCTGCAGCATCTTCGTCATTAGATAACGCTAATCCGTCTGCTTTCTTCGTTTCCTCATCGTCTTCTAAATCTCTCATTTCTATCTCTTCTTCATCGCCCGATAGGATTTTCACATCCATACCTAAACTTTGAAGTTCTTTAATTAATACTTTGAATGATTCAGGGACACCTGGTTCAGGTACGTTATCCCCTTTGACGATCGCTTCGTATGTTTTCACACGACCCACCACGTCATCCGATTTAACGGTTAAGATCTCTTGAAGTGTATATGCTGCACCGTAAGCTTCAAGTGCCCATACTTCCATCTCTCCGAAACGCTGTCCACCAAACTGTGCTTTACCGCCCAGTGGCTGCTGCGTAACAAGTGAGTATGGTCCAGTTGAACGTGCGTGAAGTTTATCGTCAACCATGTGAGCCAGTTTGATCATATACATGATTCCAACAGATACACGGTTGTCGAATGGTTCACCAGTTCGACCGTCATAAAGGACTGTTTTCGCATCACGGGACATACCTGCTTCTTCAAGCGTTTCCCAAACATCTTCCTCACGAGCACCATCAAATACTGGTGACGCAATGTGGATGCCTAGGTAACGTGCAGCCATACCCATATGAAGCTCAAGTACCTGACCGATATTCATACGAGATGGTACCCCTAGAGGGTTTAACATGATATCAATCGGTGTTCCATCTGGAAGATACGGCATATCTTCTTCTGGAAGAATCTTAGAGATAACCCCTTTGTTACCATGTCGTCCAGCCATTTTGTCACCTTCAGAAATTTTACGCTTCTGAACGATGTATACACGGACTAACTGGTTAACACCTGGTGGTAATTCATCTCCATCTTCACGGTTAAAGACTTTGACATCGTGGATGATTCCGCCGCCGCCGTGTGGTACACGTAGAGACGTATCACGTACTTCACGAGCCTTTTCACCGAAGATTGCATGTAATAGACGTTCTTCAGCTGTTAGTTCTGTTACACCTTTAGGCGTTACTTTCCCGACAAGAAGGTCTCCGTCTTTTACTTCTGCACCAATACGGATGATTCCACGCTCGTCAAGGTTGCGTAAAGCATCTTCCCCAACGTTTGGAATATCACGCGTAATTTCTTCTGGTCCAAGCTTTGTATCACGAGCTTCTGATTCATATTCTTCAATATGAATAGAAGTGTAGACGTCATCTTTTACAAGGCGCTCACTCATAATGATCGCATCCTCATAGTTGTAACCGTCCCAAGTCATGAAGCCGACCATGACGTTACGTCCTAGAGCCAATTCACCTTTTTCCATAGAAGGACCGTCTGCAAGGATTTCTCCTTTGACGACTTCATCTCCAACACTTACAATTGGGCGCTGGTTGTAGCAAGTCCCTTGGTTAGAGCGGACAAATTTCAGCAAGCTGTATTTGTCTAGGTTTCCTTTGACTTGTTGTCCGTCAACGTCTTCATAACGGCGAACCCAAATATTCTTCGCTTCAACACGTTCTACAACACCTGGGTAACGGCAGATCACAGCAGCACCAGAGTCTTTACCTGATACATACTCCATACCTGTACCAACAATTGGTGATTCCGGCTGCATCAAAGGCACAGCCTGACGTTGCATGTTTGCTCCCATTAGAGCACGGTTAGAGTCATCGTTTTCTAAGAATGGGATACATGCTGTCGCTGCAGAAACAACCTGCTTCGGCGAAACGTCCATGTAGTCAACGCGGTTTCGAGGAACAACGGTGTTTTCCCCTCTGAAACGAGCAATGATATTATCATCAATAAACGAACCATCTTCACCTAATATAGCGTTCGCTTGTGCTACTACGTAGTTATCCTCTTCATCAGCCGTTAAGTAATCGATTCTCGGCGTCACTTTACCTGTTTCAGGGTCAACCCGGCGGTAAGGTGTTTCAATAAAGCCGAAGCGATTCACTTTCGCAAATGAAGATAGAGAGTTGATCAAACCAATGTTTGGACCCTCTGGTGTTTCAATCGGACACATACGACCATAGTGAGAATAGTGAACGTCACGAACTTCCATTCCTGCACGCTCACGTGTCAAACCACCCGGTCCAAGCGCTGATAGACGACGTTTGTGTGTCAATTCAGCAAGTGGGTTTGTTTGATCCATGAACTGAGAAAGCTGAGAGCTACCAAAGAACTCTTTGATAGAAGCGATCACAGGACGGATGTTGATCAGCTGCTGAGGTGTGATCGTGTTCGTGTCTTGAATCGACATTCTTTCACGAACAACACGCTCCATTCTGCTTAAACCAATACGGAATTGGTTTTGCAGAAGTTCACCTACAGAACGCAGACGACGGTTACCAAGGTGATCGATATCATCTGTGTCGCCTACTCCATGAAGTAGGTTAAAGAAGTAACTGATTGAAGCAATGATGTCAGAAGGCGTGATGTTCTTCACAGCTTCCTCTACATATGCATTACCAATCACGTTGATCACTTGCTCGCCTTCTTGATCAGTTGGTGCATAAATCTTGATAGATTGAAGTTCTACTTCATCCTCTACTACGCCACCGTTTGGATAAAGCTTTCTAAATCCGATGCCGTTTTCTAAGTATGGAAGAACTTTATCAAGCACTCTTCTATCTAAAATTTGACCTTTTTCTGCTAGGATTTCACCTGTTTCAGGATCAACTAGCGTTTCAGCCAATTTTTGATTGAATAGTCTATTTTTAATATGAAGCTTCTTATTAATCTTGTAGCGTCCAACATTTGCCAAGTCATATCTCTTCGGATCAAAGAAGCGAGAGTCTAGCAAGCTTTTCGCATTTTCAACAGTTGGCGGCTCTCCAGGACGAAGACGCTCGTAGATTTCGAGAAGTGCTTTATCAGCATTCTCTGTATTGTCTTTTTCCAACGTGTTGCGTAAGTATTCATTCTCGCCAATGAGGTCAAGAATCTCTTGATCAGAGCTGAAGCCGAGAGCACGCAAAAGAACCGTAACCGGCAACTTACGTGTGCGATCGATGCGTACATAGACTACATCCTTCGCATCAGTTTCGTATTCTAACCATGCGCCACGGTTTGGAATGACAGTCGCAGTAAAACCTTTTTTACCGTTTTTGTCTACTTTACCACTGAAATATACACTTGGAGAACGTACTAACTGAGAAACGATTACACGTTCCGCACCATTAATGATAAAAGTACCTGTGTCTGTCATGATTGGGAAATCACCCATAAACACATCTTGGTCTTTTACTTCTCCAGTTTCTTTGTTAATTAAACGAACTTTTACTCTTAGTGGAGCAGAGTAAGTTACATCACGTTCTTTTGATTCTGCTACAGGATACTTAGGATCCCCTAGGCTGTAATCAATGAATTCAAGAGAAAGGTTACCAGTAAAATCCTCAATTGGGGATATATCTTGAAACATCTCTCTAAGACCCTCATCAAGAAACCACTGATAAGAAGAGGTTTGAATTTCAATGAGATTTGGTAATTCTAACACTTCGCTTATGCGTGCGTAGCTTCTGCGCTGGCGGTGTCGTCCATACTGAACTAGTTGACCTGTCAACTGATTCACCCCTCAAATCATGCGTATTATATGTGTAAAAAGTATTTCTGTCTTTCAAATGTCAGTAAAGAAATACTTTTACAAGACAAAAGAAAAAAGGGTTTCTAAAATAAGAAAACCACATCCAAAAACAAATACCGATTTTATTAGTTTTCCCAAGTATGCATAATTTATACAAAATAGTTGTTTTTTAAGCCTATCAAGCAAAATATACACATTGGCATTTTATAATGTTAACACAGCTAGGAAACTGCGTCAAACTTTTTTAGCTTTGATAATATAGTAGCCCTTTTTTTTCATAACGACCGTCACTTCTCCAAAAAGCTGCTCTAATTTCTCAATCGCAGATGGTCCACCTTGTTTTTTCTGAATAACCACCCACAACTCACCTTCCGGCAATAAATGATCAGCACTTTTTTCAAAGATCGCATGTACTACTTTCTTCCCTGCCCGTATTGGGGGATTGGTCAGTATAGAGGCAAAAGCAGCTGATGAATGAACATTCGAGAACAAATCACTTTGATAGATGCGGACATTATCAATGCGATTATGCTTAGCGTTTTCCTTTGAAAGTTCGACTGCTCTTTCGTTCACATCAATCATATGAATGGTGCGGCCTGTCATTTCGTTTGCTAACGATAAGCCGATCGGTCCATAACCGCAACCGACATCTAAGACGTCGCCATCCAAGTCAGGTTCTTCAAAAGCTTCAATTAAAAGCCTCGAACCATAGTCGACTTCTTTCTTAGAAAACACTCCACTGTCACTTGTAAAAGTAAAGCTACGGTTTCTCAAGGTGAAGTCCCATGTCTGTTTATTGCTTTTCACTGATGGCTTTTCCGTATAATAGTGGTCACTCATGGTGAATGGACCTCCTCTGGATTCAATCGTTTCAGGAGATTAGAAAAGAAAAAGCCCGCCAGTAAAAGCGAGCTTTCCCAAAAGATTAGGCGAAGATTACTTAACTTCTACAGAAGCGCCAACTTCTTCAAGCTTAGCTTTAAGTTCTTCAGCTTCTTCTTTAGCAATACCTTCTTTAAGTGGTTTTGGAGTGTTGTCAACAAGTTCTTTAGCTTCTTTCAAGCCAAGACCAGTGATTTCACGAACCACTTTGATAACTTTGATTTTTTGGTCTCCAGCACCAGCAAGTACTAGATCAAAATCAGTTTTTTCTTCAGCAGCAGCACCGCCACCAGCAGCTACAGCTACAGGAGCAGCAGCAGTTACGCCAAATTCTTCTTCGATTGCTTTTACTAAGTCGTTTAACTCAAGTACAGTTGCTTCTTTAACTGAAGCAATGATTTCTTCGATATTTAAAGCCATTTGTAATTCCTCCATTTTTAAGTTTTTTACGTCAAGTACGCATTAAGCGCCTTGTTCTTCTTTTTGATCTGCAACTGCTTTAGTAGCAAGAGCAAGGTTACGAACTGGAGCTTGAAGAACGCTAAGCAACATAGAAAGTAAGCCTTCGCGAGACGGAAGTTCCGCAAGAGCCTTCACTTCTTCTACAGTCGCTACGTTTCCTTCGATAACACCAGCTTTGATTTCTAAAGCTTCGTGGCTTTTCGCAAATTCGTTGATGATTTTCGCAGGTGCGATAACATCTTCGTTACTGAATGCGATAGCGTTTGGACCTGTTAAGAAATCGTTTAAACCCGTTAGTTCAACTTGTTCAACTGCACGGCGAGTCAAAGTATTTTTGTAAACTTTGAATTCTACGCCAGCATCACGAAGCTGTTTACGAAGTTCAGTCACTTCAGAAACTGAAAGACCGCGGTAATCTACGATTACAGTAGACAAACTGTCTTTAAATTTAGAAGTAATTTCATCAACGACAACTTTTTTAGTATCGATTGCATTGCTCATGGTTACACCTCCTGTACATTCTTTGTGTAACACTTATACCGATCAGGCCATCACGTTCCTAACGAACGGTTCTCCATATAAAAAGCCTCCATTAAGACATGGAGGCTGTATATACAAGCATACGTTAACGTAAGACTGTGACATATACACCTCGGCGGGTTAATTAAGCCATAAGGCCCCTGCTGTCTACGGTATAAATGATTATTCTATTTTACAACATTTTGATATTATCAAAACGGTTGTGATAAGTCAAGAATTATTTTGCAGAGAAAGAAGATGGATCCACTTTCACGCCAGGGCCCATAGTAGATGTAACAGAAACGTTTTTCACGTATACACCTTTAGCCGCTGCAGGTTTTGCTTTAAGGATTGTGTCATAGATTGTTGCAAAGTTCTCAACAAGCTTTTCGTCCTCGAAAGAAACCTTTCCGATTGGCGCGTGGATGTTACCAGCTTTATCAACGCGGTATTCTACTTTACCAGCTTTGATTTCATTGATTGCTTTTTCTACTTCGAAAGTTACAGTTCCTGTTTTAGGGTTCGGCATAAGACCTTTTGGTCCAAGTACACGACCGATCTTACCAACTTCACCCATCATGTCAGGTGTCGCAACGATTACATCGAATTCGAACCATCCTTGTTGGATTTTAGTGATGTAATCAGAATCTCCAACGTAGTCTGCTCCAGCAGCTTCTGCTTCTTTTGCTTTTTCGCCTTTAGCGAACACAAGAACGCGTTGAGTTTTACCAGTTCCGTTAGGAAGTACAACTGCACCGCGGATTTGTTGATCGTTTTTACGAGGGTCTACGCCCAAACGAAAAGCAACTTCTACAGTCGCATCAAATTTCGCTGTATTTGCTTTTTTTGTAAGAGAAACAGCTTCAGCTACATCATACGCTTTAGTACGTTCGATTAGCTTAGCAGCTTCTACATACTTTTTACCTTTTTTAGCCATTATAAAAATCCTCCTTATGTGGTTTTAGCGGAATAACCTCCCACGAATAAGGGTTGCGAACTTGTCAAAACCAAACTCGCAACCCAACAAGACAAAAATTAATCTTCGATGACAATACCCATACTGCGTGCAGTACCTTCAACCATGCGCATAGCTGATTCAACGCTAGCAGCGTTTAAGTCAGGCATTTTTGTTTCCGCGATTTCGCGTACTTTATCACGCTTAACAGTTGCCACTTTATTACGGTTAGGTTCACCAGAACCAGACTCAATACCAGCTGCTTTTTTAAGTAAAACTGCAGCAGGTGGAGTTTTAGTAATAAATGTAAATGAACGGTCTTCAAAAACCGAAATTTCAACAGGAATGATAAGACCAGCTTGGTCAGCTGTACGAGCGTTAAACTCCTTACAGAATCCCATGATATTAACACCGGCTTGACCTAGTGCAGGTCCAACTGGTGGAGCTGGGTTAGCTTTTCCAGCAGGAATTTGCAATTTAACAACTTTAACTACTTTTTTAGCCACGAGACACACCTCCTTAAAGTCCGTGATGTGGTAATAGGGGAATCCCCCTCCCACTCAACAACTTCATTCTTTATATGAATGACGAAATAACTAGCTAGCGATCTTGAGCGAACTCAAGACGTACCTTTGCTATATTACCACTTCTATACACTCATTTCAAGCTCTTTTAAATTACAATTTATCGATCTGTGTGAACTCAAGTTCCACAGGAGTTTCTCTACCAAACATATTAACGAATACTTTGACTTTACTTTTATCATAATCAATCTCTTCGATAGAGCCTGTGAAGTTAGCAAATGGTCCATCGATGACCTTGACTGTTTCTTTTAGTTCAAAGTCAATTTCCGTCTTGCGCTCTTCAAGTCCCATTCTCTTCAGAATGGTTTCTGCTTCGCCAGGTAATAACGCTGTCGGCTTAGAACCTGATCCAGCTGATCCAACGAATCCTGTCACACCTGGTGTATTACGAACGACATACCAAGAATCGTCAGTCATGACGATTTCTACTAACACATATCCAGGGAATACTTTCTTTTTCACTACTTTTTTCTTACCGTTTTTAATGTCCGTTTCTTCTTCTTCTGGTACAACAACGCGGAAAATTTTATCCTGCATGCCCATTGATTCAACACGCTTTTCCAAGTTCGCTTTCACTTTGTTCTCATAGCCAGAGTACGTATGCACAACATACCAATTCTTTTCCATTTTCGTTCAGGACTATTTAGTCCTTCCCTCCCCACATTTCGTAATGTCTATTTGACGAATCTCGAGTACCGGTAAATATTTTCAAGCAATTGAAAAAACCCGTAAAACGGGTTTTTTGGCAAGTCATATTATGATCTATTATAGCACGTTCAGCAGACCATTATTCAAGTATTAATGAATTAATTCGATTAATTGTGAGATTCCTATATCAAGAAAAGAGAAAAAGATGGCAAAAAATACGACTGTTAAAATAACAGTGATCGTGTAGCGGACCATTTCGTTTTTCTTTGGCCAGCTGACCTTTTTCATTTCTTTCCCGACACTTTTTAAGAAACTGATAATACGCATGTAAAAGACCTCCACAGATTAAAGAACGCAAATCCTACTTCGTTTCTAAATGTGTTTTATGTGAATTACAAGTCTTGCAATATTTCTTAACTTCTAATCTTTCAGCTGCTGAAGCAACACTTTTCATTGTCGTATAATTGCGGCTTCCGCAGTCTTTACAGGCTAGAGTAATCTTTTTCCTCATATTTACACCTATTTTCTCGACATCATTTCCTTAGTACCTTATCACAGTGTCGAAAAAGCTGTCAATATAGGTTTGATTAGAGACTGATCTCGCGCAGCTCTAAATATTTCTCTAATTTTCTCTTTACTCTTTGGAGTGCGTTATCAATTGATTTCACATGACGGTTTAAATCTTCAGAAATCTCCTGATAGGACCTACCATCAAGATAAAGCACAAGTACCTTTCGTTCCAGCTCGCTTAGTAATTCACCCATTTTCATTTCAATATCATCAAATTCTTCTTTGCTAATGATTAAATCTTCTGGGTTAAGCGCTTTAGCACCGGAAATGACGTCCAATAATGTTCTGTCCGATTCTTCATCGTATATCGGCTTGTCTAATGATACATAGGAATTTAACGGGATATGTTTTTGGCGAGTAGCTGTTTTAATTGCGGTGATAATTTGGCGGGTAATACATAATTCTGCAAAAGCCTTAAATGAAGTAAGCTTGTCCTCTCTGAAATCGCGGATAGACTTATAAAGTCCGATCATCCCCTCTTGGACAATGTCCTCTCGATCCGCTCCAATCAAGAAATAAGATCTTGCTTTCGCACGTACAAAATTGCGGTATTTCGTTATTAAATAATCTAGCGCATCACTATCTCCGACATGAACCCTTTCAATGACTTGTTCATCTTCCAACTGGCAAAATTGCTCTCTGATGGACTTACCCTTGCTGTTGTTTAGATTCACTTCGATCCCCCCGACCGCACCTAGATAGAAATATTATACAATAATGGTTGAAATATCGTCAAGCTATTCCAAGTTTCCCCGCCGCCATTTTTCAAACGTTTTCAATACATCTTCTGACAATTCAATTTTGGATGCTGGTTTATCAGAAGTAATCTTTTTGACACGTGTTTCAATCTTTCGTTCAATCACTTCTATCTCTCTTAAGAGTTCTCGTGCTGACTTACGAAGTGCACCCTGTCCAAAAATCGCCCATTGTTCTGTATAATCAGAGGTCGCCACATGAATTTGCGTCCGAATGTTATTCAAGTCTTGTGCCAGTTTTTCAATCCGCTCATCAGCCGTTTCATTTTCTCTTGTAAAGATGACCTCTACTCGGTGGTTTGTCCGCTTCTTTTCGATTCCTTTGACCATATGGGCATCGAATATGACAATGACTCGATACCCTGTATATGCTTGATATTCTGCTAAATGTTGAATCAGCACGTCTCTGGCTTCTTCAAAGCTGTTTTCTTTTAAGTGCTGCAAACGAGGCCATGCACCTATCATGTTGTATCCATCGACTAAGAGGATGTCCATCTCTATTCTCCTAACGGATAACGTTTTCGATACACTTCATACATCAATAGACTAGCGGCAACTGATGCATTTAATGAAGTGACCTTCCCGGCCATTGGCAATTTAATCAAGAAATCACATTTTTCCTTAATCAATCGGCCAATTCCTTTTCCTTCACTGCCGATGACAAGAGCGAGAGGCATCGTGCCGTCAAATTGTCTGTAGTCCTGCTTCGCAGATGCATCTGTTCCTGCGACCCAAATTCCTCTTTCTTTCATTTCATCAAGAGCTCTGGAAAGATTGGTTACTTTTGCGACCGGGATATGTTCAATGGCTCCAGTAGATGCTTTCGCAACAGTTGTCGTCAAGCCTACCGCTCGTCGTTTTGGAATGACGATTCCATGTGCACCAACAGCATCGGCCGTACGCATGATCGACCCTAAATTGTGCGGATCTTCAATTTCATCTAAGATGATGAAAAATGGTTGTTCATTCCGCTTTTCAGCAATTTGATACAGATCGTCCAATTCTGCATATTCATATGCTGCTACTTGTGCAACGATTCCCTGGTGCTGACCTGTTACCATCTGATCAAGCTTTTTCCTCGGAACATACTGAATGGTGATATTTTGCTTTTTCGCGAGTTCAATGACCTGCTGGGCTTGTCCTTTTACAGTGTTTTCTGCCATCCAGAGCTTGTATAACTCCCGATCTGACTTCAGTGTTTCAATCACTGCATTTTTCCCAATCACATAATCATGTTGCTGACTCATTTGTCTTCCTCCCTGACGTTCCGATTTCAATCGCCTGACTAATTAACTCTTCTAAGCGTTCGTCCTGCTTCTCGATAAATAAATAACCCATGAGCGCTTCAAACGCTGTACTATAACGATACGTTTGAACGTCTGTGTTTTTAGGCACTGTGCCTGATTTTGCATTTCTTCCTCTTTTCAGCACTGCTTCTTCCGCTTCTGTGAAAAAGCCCTTCTGCTGAAGCTCAAATAAAATAGCGGCCTGAGATTTAGCTGAAACGATCTTACTTGCACGTTTATGAAGCTCATTTGGTTTGGTCGCCCCCGTTTGGAGGAGGTGATGCCTCACGTAGACTTCAAAAATGGCATCACCCATATAAGCAAGTGCAAGTCCGTTCAACTGTTTTCCGTCTTTCAGCTTTTCAAAATTCAACATGACCTATTCTCCTCTTTTCCAGCGCGTACCTTGAGGAGTGTCCTCCAATACAATATTCATGCTCTTTAACTGGTCACGAATTTGATCAGACAATGCGAAGTCACGATTCCTTCTAGCTTCATTCCGCTTCTCAATTAATGCTTCTACCTCTTCGTCAAGCGTGTGCTTTTCTTCTAGTGAGAAGCCGAGGACGGATGTGATTTCTTGGAACAAGCCAATAAATGCCTTGATCACTTCCTCGGATGTATGATCATTTTCCATATAGTAATTCGCTTGTTTCGCTAGTTCAAATAAAACAGAGATGGCATTTGCCGTATTGAAGTCATCATTCATTTCAGAAATAAATGTCGCTCGCTGCTCTTCAATCTTTGTCAACCATTCAGTGTTATCCTCTGTTAAATTGGTACTGCTCTCAAGGCGATGATGTAGATTTGAATAAGATGTTTTGAGTCTGTTAAATGCACTCTTTGTACTTTCCAATAAGTCAATGGAGTAATTGATTGGATGACGATAGTGAACCGACAGCATAAAGAAACGAAGCACATCTGGATCTTGTTCTTTAATAATGTCATGTACGAGCACAAAGTTCCCAAGTGATTTTGACATTTTTTCATTCTCAATATTAATATACCCGTTATGCATCCAATACTTCGCAAAAGGTTTTCCTGTCAAAGCCTCAGATTGAGCGATCTCATTCTCGTGATGAGGGAACGTTAAATCCTGTCCGCCAGCATGAATGTCAATCGTATCGCCTAAATACTTTTTGACCATCGCAGAGCACTCGATGTGCCACCCTGGGCGCCCTTCGCCCCACGGGCTATCCCAAGAAATCTCCTGATCCTTTGCGGCCTTCCATAATGCAAAGTCGAGTGCATCCCTTTTCTTTTCACCTACACGAATACGGGCACCTGTCTTTAATTCATCAATCGATTGGTGAGACAGTTTACCGTAGCCTTCAAATGAGCGTGTGCTGTAATACACGTCACCATCTGCTTCATAGGCATAGCCTTTTTCAATCAATGTGGCGATAAACGCAATGATATCATCCATATTTTCTGTCACTCGCGGGTGAAGGTCTGCTTTTTTGCAGCCTAATGCACTGACGTCCTCAAAGTATGCTTGGATAAATCGATCAGCAATCGTTGGGACATCCTCGCCTAATTCATTTGCTGCTTTGATGAGTTTATCATCCACATCAGTAAAGTTGGATACGAAATTCACATCATAGCCGCTATATTCTAAATACTTACGTACCGTGTCATATACAATGGCAGGTCTTGCATTCCCGATGTGAATGTAGTTATACACGGTTGGTCCGCATACATACATTTTGACCTTTCCTGGTTCAAGCGGGACAAACTCTTCCTTCTTACGTGTCAATGTATTATAAATATTGATTGTCATGATTGTTCTTCCTTTCTGCTCAATGAAGCCAGCTCACGTTTTAGCTTTTCCATTTCTCGCTCCAATTCTTTGAAACGATCAGAAACGGGATCTGGCAAATCTTGATGATTGAGATCACGATTGATTTTCTTTCCATTTTGAACGACCACTCGCCCAGGTATACCTACAACAGTAGAATGGTCTGGTACGTCTTTTAACACAACAGACCCCGCACCAATCTTGGACCCTTTTCCTACAGTAATGGAACCGAGCACCTTAGCACCAGTCGCAATTAGGGCATCGTCCAAAATAGTTGGATGCCGCTTTCCCTTTTCTTTCCCTGTTCCCCCTAATGTCACGCCTTGGAAAACAGTGACGTTATCGCCAATTTCACATGTTTCCCCAATCACGACGCCCATGCCGTGATCAATAAAGAACCGCCGGCCGATGGTTGCTGCTGGGTGAATCTCAACCCCTGTGAAAAACCGGCTGACCTGAGAAATGATCCGCGCAAGAAAATACAGCTTACGCTTGTAAAATGCATGCGCAACACGATGAGCCCAAATCGCATGAAGCCCTGAATAGGTTAGCACTACTTCAAGATAGCTTCTAGCAGCAGGATCTTGATCAAACACAGTATCAATATCTTCTTTCAGCATTTTGAAAAACACATGCTCCCCCCGTTCTTCCCCATCAATCTCTCTTAGGACTTGCTCTCTTTTTTGGACAAATAAAAAACGCCTCTGCCATATGACAGAGACGTTTTGAAAACGCGGTTCCACTCTGTTTAGAAAGCCCTCATTTCACAGCCTTCTCAACTTCATCCCATAACGGAGGGTACCGCCCTTGCATACTAACATACGTGTTCCTCAAGGGTCTTGAGGGTGCATTTCCAACGTCTGCCCATAAGTCTCTTTCAGCCGGTGAAGACTCTTTCTGTGATGGACGATAACATTGTACTTCTCCCTCGCAACGATTTTCCTTATATTTGTTTAATGCGGTTTAATACCGTCTCTTTACCTAGTAGTTCAATACTTTGCGGAAGCTCTGGGCCATGCGTTTGTCCAGTGACAGCCACACGAATTGGCATGAATAGTTTCTTACCTTTATGCCCTGTTTCTTTTTGTACCGCTTTAATGGCAGCTTTGATTTCATCAGGTGTGAAAGACTCAAGACGTTCAAGCTGACCTGCAAACGAAGCCATCACTTCTGGTACTTGCTCTTCTGCAAGAACTTCCTTTGCCTCTTGATTATACTCAATTTGTTCCTTAAAGAACAACTCTGTTAACTCAACAATTTCTGCTCCGTAGCTCAATTGCTCGTGGTATAGAGAAATGAGTTTGCGCACCCACGTGTTTTCTTCTTCTGTCAGCTGCTCACTTACCTTGCCTGCCTTTTGAAGATGTGGAAGTGTAAGTGCCACAACTTGATCAAGATCAAGTACTTTCACGTATTGGTTATTCACCCATTTTAGTTTATGCATATCAAATAGAGCTGGTGACTTAGAAAGTCGATTGACATCGAAAATATCGATGAACTGCTCTTTTGTAAATAGTTCCTCTTCACCAACTGGAGACCATCCAAGCAGTGCAATGAAGTTAAACAAAGCTTCTGGTAAATAGCCCAAGTTCTTATACTGTTCGATGAACTGGATAATTGATTCATCACGCTTGCTTAATTTCTTGCGGTTCTCGTTTACAATCAGCGTCATATGTCCGAACAGCGGAACATCCCAGCCAAATGCATTGAAGACCATAATTTGTTTAGGTGTATTCGAGATATGATCCTCACCGCGAAGAATGTGAGTCATTTTCATCAAATGATCATCCACCGCTACAGCGAAGTTATACGTTGGCGTACCATCTTTCTTCACAATAACAAAGTCACCGATGCCGTCTGTTTCAAATGAAATCTCGCCTTTGACCATATCGTCAAATTTGATGATTTCTCCTTTAGGCACTCGGAAGCGGATGCTTGGCTCTCTTCCTTCAGCAATCAGCTTGTCCTCTTCTTCTTTTGATAAATGACTGCATTTACCAGAATATCGAGGCATTTCACTGCGGGCAATTTGTGCTTCACGCTCTTCTTCTAGTTCTTCAGCCGTACAATAGCACTTATACGCCAAGTCTTTCGCTAGCAGCTCGTCATAATATTTTTTGTAAATATCATTACGCTCTGATTGTCTGTAAGGACCGTAGCCGCCATCTTTATCAATGCTCTCGTCCCAATCAATCCCGAGCCATTGCAGGTGGCGAAGCTGGCTTTCTTCTCCGCCTTCTACATTACGCTTTTGATCCGTATCCTCGATTCGAATAATAAATTTGCCGCCTTGGCTGCGTGCGAACAAATAGTTGAAAAGAGCCGTTCTAGCATTCCCAATATGTAAATGACCAGTTGGACTCGGTGCATAACGAACACGCACTTCATTTCCCATGAGTTTAACTTCCTTTCATCTGCATCATGTTGTCTGACACCAATTTTTTATAAACGTATTTTATCATCAAAACCCATTCTCATCAAAACGGATTTTACTTTTTCTGAAGAAGTACGGTTGCTTGAGAGGCAATTCCTTCGCCTCTTCCTGTAAATCCAAGTTTCTCTGTCGTTGTTGCTTTGACATTCACCTGTGTGACATCTGCCTCAAGAGCTTCTGCGATTTTCTCACACATTGGCTGAATGTATGGTGCCATCTTTGGTTTTTGCGCCATGATCGTGCAATCGATATTCACCAGTGTATAGCCTTTTTCTTTTACAAGTGCCCACACGTGCTGAAGTAATTTAAAAGAGTCTGCATCTTTAAACTCCGGATCCGTGTCTGGGAAATGTCTGCCGATATCTCCTTCTGCAATCGCACCTAGGCAGGCATCCGCCACAGTATGAAGCAGTACATCCGCATCTGAATGCCCAAGTAGACCCTTTTCATAAGGGATCGTCACACCGCCAATAATAAGAGGTCTTCCCTCTGTTAATTGATGCACATCAAAACCTTGTCCTATTCTAAACATGTTCTAGTACCCTCTTTCCGCATCCATAATTGCCTTAGCAACCAATAAATCATCCGGTGTTGTCAGTTTAATATTGGTATAGTCTCCTTGGACAATATACACACTCTCACCGTGTAATTGTTCCACAAGACTGGCGTCATCTGTTCCAAGAAAGCCTGTCCGCTCCGCATGTTCATGCGCTTCTTTTAAAATAGAATGACGAAAAGCTTGTGGGGTCTGGACTGCCCACAAGCTCTGACGTTCAATGGTTTGTTCCACTTTGCCTTCTTGAACGCGTTTGATTGTGTCTTTCACTGGTACCGCTACGACTGCGGAGCCTTTTTCAATCGCTGCTTTAACGAGCAAGTCAATCTGTGTATGCTTAATAAAAGGCCTTGCGCCATCATGAACAAGCACGATGTCCGCATCTTGCACAGCCTTCAATCCTTCGTATACACTTTGCTGCCGTTCTTCACCGCCAGTGACAAGTGAAACAGGCGTTTGAAAAGCGTGTACCTTCAGTAGCCTTTCAAAGTCACGACGCTCTTCTTCATTGATCGCTAAGATCATGCGTCTGCATTGTGAATGAGCGTCAAACACCTTCAGTGTGTGGATGATGACCGGCATTCTTTTCAATTCAATAAAAAGTTTATTGCGGCCGGCCTTCATTCGCTTCCCCTGCCCCGCAGCCGGAATAACTACTTCATAATACATGTTCGTTCTCCCTTTAGAGCGCCTTCTCCAGAAGTTTTGGCTTCGCAAAAATCATTCTTCCAGCAGCAGTTTGCAGCACACTCGTGACGAGCACATCAATGTCTTTTCCAATATAATTGCGTCCTTCTTCGACCACAATCATCGTACCGTCATCTAAGTAAGCAACACCTTGGTTATGCTCTTTCCCATCTTTAATGACCTGTACCTTCATTTCTTCCCCAGGCAGCACAACCGGTTTGACTGCATTGGCTAGATCATTGATGTTTAACACTGCTACTTTTTGAAGTTCGCATACTTTATTTAAATTAAAATCATTTGTCACAACAACACCTGAAGTTAACTTAGCGAGTTTCACAAGCTTGCTGTCAACCTCTTGAATATCTTCAAAGTCACCTTCGTAAATTTCAACTTTAATATCCAGTTCTTTTTGGATACGATTTAAAATATCAAGACCTCTTCGGCCTCTATTTCTCTTTAATACATCAGAAGAGTCTGCAATATGCTGTAATTCCTCGAGTACAAATTGAGGAATGACCATCACACCTTCTAGGAATCCAGTTTGACAAATATCTGCGATTCTTCCATCAATGATAACACTTGTGTCTAAAATTTTCAGCTTTTTATCTTCTATTTCAGGTTCATCATCAGCTGCTCCTTTTTTCTTTGTGACCTTTGCAGATCGAGAGAACAGCCCCATCATTTCATCCTTCTTCTTAAACCCTACCTGAAATCCAAGGTATCCTAAAAAGAAAGCCAGGAAAATCGGAATAATGGTACCAAAAATATGATATGGGATATTGTTTAGCGGGATCACGTTTACAATAAGATATGCTAGAATAAGTCCAAATACTAAACCGAAACTTCCAGATATAAGATCAGGAAGAGGCGCCTTCAATAGAGAATCCTCGATCCATTTCACCCAATTAACCACATAGCCTGTGCACCATTTACCAATGATAAAGAACACAGCGGCTCCTATTAGTGCTGAAGAGTAAGCATTTGTTATGAAAGGTATGTCCTTCAAATTTAACAGCAGAAATAACTCTGGAATGATAAAAATCCCTACAACTGCACCGAAAATGATAAAAAACGCCTGAACGATTCTTTTTAACATACCTTCACCTCCTTTATTTTTCATCTGTCAATCCACCTTCATCTGACATTGATATATGCTTAAGTTTCCTATCATCATGAACAGAAAACAAAACCATCATTAATATACCCATATTCATCCATTTTTAACCGTATTTAAGAAAAATTTCTCTTTTTATAGCTGACGGTCGATATAATGTTTTTCTTGCAGTCTTTTTAATCCTTTTTTTATCTTTTTCGCTCTTACTTCTCCAATTCCTTCTACTTCATCCAAATCTTGTACATCTGCTTCCATAATTCGATCTAGCACACCAAATGCTTCGACCACGTTTTCAACGATTGGCATAGGCAGTCTAGGGATTTTATGAAGTAATCTGTATCCTCTAGTGTACACATATTCGTCAATATTTGTAGATGCTGGATAGCCAAGTAACTTGTACAAAATGGAGTCATCTAAAAGTTCAAAGCTCGACATATCTTGTAGCTGTTTCAGCAGCACATATGGATCTTTGATCTTTTCTTTCACGTAATCTTTAATAAATAAAGCCGCTTCCTGCTCCATATCTGTAATCAGCTCATTGACTTGCAGACGGATCAAGTGTCCTTCTGTCCCAAGCTCTTTGATATACATATTGATTTCATTTTTGATTCTAAGTACCATTTCATAACGATGTAGCACGGATAATACATCACCAAAGGTCACAAGCTCTTCAAATTCTAAGGCGCTTAACGCAGAAATGGCATGATCTAAAATGGTTTTATATTTCTCAAGTGTTTGTATCGCTTGGTTGGCCTTCGTCAAAATAAAACCAATATCTTTCAGCGTATATCGTCGATTCCCTTGGTATAAGGTAATGACGTTCCGACGTTCAGAAATGGCAATGATTAAGCAACCTGTCTGCTTTGCTACACGTTCAGCCGTTCGGTGTCTCATGCCTGTTTCTGATGAATGAATGGTTGCATCCGGCATGAGCTGTGTATTCGCATACAAGATTTTTTGACCAGAGTCACTTAAAATAATCGCCCCATCCATCTTCGCCAATTCATATAAATGTGCTGGGGAGAAAGCAGAATTAATATGAAATCCTCCATCTACCACACTTTTCACTTTATCGTTATAACCAACAACAATGAGCCCTCCAGTATTGGCTCTTAGGACGTTTTCAATCCCTGCCCGCAGGGGTGTCCCCGGTGCCACAAACTGGACAATATCTAAGAGATCGACTTCTCTCGCTCCTTTTTTCTCTTTTTCCATTTCTATGATCCCCCTAGTGAAATACGAAGTGCCTCTGCTACATTTTCTACACCGACTAATTCAATCCCTCTCGGTTTTTTCCATCCATCTATATTCGCCTGAGGAATAAACATTCTCTTAAATCCTAGTTTAGCAGCTTCCTGCACACGCTGTTCAATTCTTGATACTCTTCTGACTTCTCCCGTCAGACCCACTTCTCCTATAAAGCAATCTGCTTGATGCGGCGCTGCATCTTTAAAGCTTGATGCAATACTGACGGCAATAGCCAAATCAATCGCTGGTTCGTCAAGTTTCACACCACCTGCGACCTTTAAATAGGCATCTTGGTTTTGCAGCAGCAGCCCTACCCGTTTTTCTAAAACGGCCATAAGCAATGACACTCGGTTATGATCAAGGCCAGTAGCCATTCTCCGTGGATTCCCAAAACTCGTCGGTGAAATAAGTGCTTGTATCTCCACTAGAACAGGTCTTGTTCCTTCCATTGAGGCAACAACACACGATCCAGATACACCTGCTGACCGCTCTTCTAAGAAGATTTCTGATGGGTTTAATACCTCTGTGAGCCCTTCCTCTCTCATTTCAAAAATCCCTAATTCATTCGTTGAACCAAAACGGTTTTTCACTGCCCGTAAAATACGAAACGTATGATGGCGCTCCCCTTCAAAATAAAGAACTGTATCCACCATATGCTCTAAAAGGCGCGGCCCAGCAATCGAGCCTTCCTTCGTCACATGACCAACAATAAAAATAGGAATACCATTCGTCTTGGCAATTTTCATCAGCTGCGCAGTGCATTCCCTCACCTGAGAAACAGATCCAGGAGCTGACGTGATATCGCTTTGATAAACGGTTTGAATTGAATCGACCACAACAAAAGCGGGTTTCATCTCTTGTATAGCAGACGTTATATACTCCATATCGGTTTCAGCCAAAACATGTAAAGAGGCACTTTCAATACCGAGACGGTCCGCCCTAAGCTTCGTTTGTTTGATTGATTCCTCACCAGATATGTATAACACATTCTGATTTTGATCTGATAGCTGTGCTGAAACTTGTAATAATAGTGTGGACTTCCCAATCCCAGGATCACCGCCAATAAGAACGAGTGAACCTTTGACAATTCCACTTCCTAATACTCGGTTAAATTCTTCTAAATTCGTTTTAATTCGGGGTTCTTCGGATGTTTCAATTGCAGATATAGGTGAAGGTTTTTGAATGGTTTGAACAGAATGATTAAACGCACTTCGACGATTTGCCGGCTCTTTACGAACAACCTCTTCTGTCATACTGTTCCAAGTGCCGCAGCCAGGACATTTCCCCATCCATTTGGCTGACTCATAACCGCACGATTGGCATATAAATTTTGATTTTGACTTAGCCATAGATTGAAGAATACAACTCCTTATACTGGTCAGAAAATAAGTAAAGGGAGGCATCCAACTTACTGGTATGCCTCACACTTTTTTCTTACTATATTAGTTCGTAGCAGCCGTTGCTTTTACGACAATTTCTCCATCTTCTACATCTAATACGATATGTTGGCCCTTCTCAATATTGCCTTTCAGCAATTCCTCAGAAAGTCGATCCTCGACGTGCTTTTGAATCGCTCTTCTTAGCGGACGAGCACCATACTCAAGATCTACGCCTTCGTCGGCAATCTTGGCTTTTGCTGCTTCCGTCAATTCAATTGAAAGGTCCTGCTCTTTTAGTCGTTTTGTCAATTGATCAGACATGAGAGACACAATCTCTTTTAGATGTTTCTTTTCGAGTGAGTGGAAGACAATGATTTCATCAATACGGTTGATGAACTCCGGTCTAAACGCACGTTTCAACTCACCCATTACTTTGCCTTTCATATCTTTGTAATTTTGACTTTCATCCTGCACGTTAAAGCCAACATATTTATTGCGCTTCAGCTCACTAGCTCCAACGTTTGAAGTCATAATCAAAATCGTATTTCTAAAGTCAACAGTACGACCTTTAGAATCAGTGAGACGACCATCTTCTAGCACTTGAAGTAAGATGTTAAACACATCAGGGTGCGCCTTTTCAATCTCATCTAGAAGCACGACAGAATACGGCTTTCTTCTCACTTTTTCAGTCAGCTGGCCGCCCTCATCATAACCCACATAGCCTGGAGGTGATCCAACAAGTCTTGAAGTCGAGTGTTTTTCCATGTACTCGGACATATCAATACGAATCATCGCTTCTTCATCACCGAAGATAGACTCAGCGAGTGCTCTTGCAAGCTCAGTCTTACCAACACCTGTTGGCCCTAAGAAAATAAAGGAGCCAATCGGACGTTTCGGATCTTTTAGTCCAGCACGGGCACGTCTTACAGCTTTTGCAACAGCAACAACTGCTTCATCCTGTCCAATGACGCGAGAGTGGAGCAATTGTTCCATGTTCAGGAGCTTATCTGTTTCTGTTTGGGCAATTTTCGAAACAGGTACACCCGTCCAGCTAGAAACAACCATTGCGATATCATCAACAGAAACCTCTGAATTCTCTTGTCCCTGCTTTTCTTTCCAAGATTTCTTCGTCACTTCTACCTTTTCGCGCAAACGTTGCTCCGTATCACGAAGAGAAGCGGCTTTTTCAAATTCTTGACTTTGAACAGCTGCATCCTTTTCCTTGCGTACTTCATCCAGCTTTTGCTCAAGTTCCTTTAGGTTAGGCGGTGTTGTGAAAGAACGTAAACGAACTTTTGAACCCGCCTCATCAATTAAGTCGATCGCCTTATCTGGAAGGAAACGATCAGAGATATAACGATCAGAAAGCTTTACCGCCGCCTCAATGGCTTCATCTGTAATAGACACACGGTGATGTGCTTCATAACGGTCTCTAAGCCCTCTTAAAATTTGAATACTTTCATCAACAGACGGCTGATCCACTTGAATTGGCTGGAATCGACGTTCAAGTGCTGCATCCTTTTCAATATATTTACGGTACTCATCTAACGTTGTTGCCCCGATACATTGAAGCTCACCACGTGCTAAAGATGGTTTTAGAATATTAGAGGCATCAATCGCACCCTCTGCTCCACCTGCACCAATCAGTGTATGAAGTTCATCAATGAAGAGAATGATATTTCCAGCCTGACGGATTTCGTCCATGACTTTTTTCAAACGATCCTCGAATTCACCACGATATTTCGTTCCCGCTACAACGGTTCCCATATCAAGTGTCATGACTCGTTTATCACGCAGAATCTCAGGCACTTCGTTGTGAATAATTTGCTGTGCGAGGCCTTCTGCGATCGCTGTTTTACCAACACCAGGCTCTCCAATCAGCACAGGGTTATTCTTTGTTCTTCTACTTAATACCTCAATGACACGCTGGATTTCTTTGCTACGGCCAATCACAGGGTCCAAGCTGTCCTCTTTCGCAATAGCCGTTAAGTCTCTTGCCAAGCTATCTAAAGTTGGTGTATTGGCATTGCTATTAGATCCTGCCGCAGATGCACCCGTTTCATTGCTGCCTAGAAGCTGCAATACTTGCTGGCGTGCTTTATTTAAGCTCACTCCGAGGTTATTTAAGACACGGGCAGCTACACCCTCTCCCTCACGAATAAGACCTAAAAGAATATGTTCTGTCCCTACATAGGAATGACCAAGCTTTCTCGCTTCATCCATAGAAAGCTCCGTAACCTTCTTCGCTCTAGGTGTGTAATGAGGAATAGCTTGAGACACCTCTTGCCCTCTTCCAATCAAGCTCTCGACTTCTTTTTGGATTTTATCTGAAACAAGGCCCAGTGCTTCTAATGCTTTTGCGGCGATGCCCTCACCTTCACGTACAAGACCAAGTAAAATATGCTCTGTTCCGATGTTCTTATGGCCTAGGCGAATGGCTTCTTCTTGTGCAAGTGCTAATACCTTTTGAGCTCTTTCAGTGAATCTTCCAAACATCATATCGTTTCATCCTCCTGTCCATTCCTATGCATTTCTAAGCGCAGCCTTTCTCTGATAATTGCTGCTCGTTTTATATCTCTTTCATTTGGTTCCAAGGCTCCTCCTGAATATTGCTGAAGGAAGCCAGGCTGTGTCAAAATCATGAGTTCATTCAGTATATTACTTGAAAGCCCCTTAATGATACCTAAATCAATTCCAAGTCGCACATCTGACAAACACTTAGCCGTTTCCTTAGATTCAATCATGCGACAATTAGCCAAAATCCCCAAGGAACGGTACACTCTGTCTTCAAGTTCAATTTTAGACGTCTGATATAATGCCTTACGTGCAGATCGCTCTTGTTCAATGAGCTGCGCCGTCACACTATTCAAGTCATCTACAATATCTTCTTCTGATTGACCCAGTGTCATTTGATTTGAAATTTGAAAGATGTTTCCTATTGCTTCGCTACCCTCACCATAAATTCCTCTGACCACAAGACCTAATTGATTAATTGCAGGAATAATGCGATTCATTTGTCTTGTCAGGGCTAATGCTGGTAAGTGCATCATGACTGAAGCCCTAATACCTGTACCTACATTGGTCGGACAGCTCGTTAAGTATCCTCGCTTTTCAGAAAACGCATAATCCACTTGCTCTTCAATCCAGTCATCTATTTGGTTAGCTGCTTTTAGTGCATTAGCCAGCTGAAATCCTGGGAACAAGCATTGAATACGAATATGGTCTTCCTCATTCAGCATGACACTGATTTCTTCATTTTCTGAAAGCAAACAGCCGCCAAATCTTGATTCTGCTAAATTGGGGCTAATCAAATGCTTTTCAACAAGTACCCTTTTAGCCAAAGGCTGCGTGTCATTCATTCGAATCAGAACAAAGTTTCCAATGTCCTTCACTTCCTGGCTCGCAAACTTTTGCTCGAATTGCTGAAGAACAGCTTCAGCCTCCTCTTGAGAAAACTGAGTTGGGAAACGAACATGCTCTAGATTGCGTGCCAGCCGAATACGACTGCTTAGAACAATGTCACTTTCTGGTCCTTTCTGTTTCATCCATTGACTTAATGCGTCTTGAATAAAATGCTGGAGCGACATGTCGTTAATCTCCCTCCCTCTGCTGAGATTGCTCATGCTCTAACGCACGAATTTGATCTCGAACTTCCGCTGCTTTTTCAAACTCTTCCTGTTCAATCAGCTGCTTCAGTTCTTGCTGCATTAACTCAAGTTTCCGGCGAACATGCAGACTGCCGGCAATCCGTTTAGGGACTTTTCCATTATGGACTGTATTTCCACTATGGACTTTCCTTAAAACAGGATTTAAATACTGATCAAAGGTTCGATAACATTCTGCACAGCCAAAACGGCCTGTTTTCCTGAATTGCTGAAAAGTTAAGCCACACTTAGGACATTGATCCACTTCTCTTGCCTCTTGAAAAATAGATGATCCTTTATTCGCACTTGTGGTAAAGCTAGGATCAATATTCAATAAGCCTGATAATAAGTTGTGAATCGAGAAACCTTGGTTTCCACTCATAGCATATGAATCACTGTTTTCTTTTGCACATTGTTCACATATGTGCATTTCTTGTTTTTCTCCATTTATTACTTTCGTAAAGTGAAAAGTGGCTGGTCTCTCATTGCATTCTTGACAAATCAATCTTTTCACCCGCTTTACTTTAATTTCAAAGCATTTAACATCGCTTTCATCATCCGAGCCCGCAGTTCATCTCGTTCAGGTAAATCAATGTGTAAAACAGAACGGTCCATGACACTAATCATCATCTTTGCTTCTCTTTCGGATAAAATGTTGTTCTCAACAAGACGCATGATGATATGATCAGATGCAGCCTGTGATAAACGATGATATATTTGGGAAATAATGTTGTTCAATAAATCGACTTCATCATTTATTTTGACTTTAATGATACGGATATAGCCACCGCCGCCACGCTTACTTTCGACGATATAACCTCTTTCGCTCGTAAAGCGTGTATTGATAACATAGTTAATTTGTGAAGGTACGCATTGAAACTTATCTGCAATTTCATTGCGTTTAATTTCTAATATTTCTCGACCATTCTGATCCAAGACTTCCTTCAAATACTGCTCGATGATATCAGAAATATTTTGTGCCACTCCGCCTCCTCCTCCATTGACTTTGACTATATTTGACTTTAATCTTACTATAAATTTTTTCGATCGATTTTTCAAGATAATCGCTCAACTAACAATATTATTTCCACATTTATCTGGTGCCAAACCTCCCAAAAACACAAAAAAGACCAGTTCCGATTGGAACTGATCCTTTGAAAAGCTTGGCGGCGTCCTACTCTCACAGGGGGAAACCCCCAACTACCATCGGCGCTGAAGAGCTTAACTTCCGTGTTCGGTATGGGAACGGGTGTGACCTCTTCGCTATCGCCACCAAACCTGATGGAGAGAATGTTCTCTCAAAACTAGATAACAACGTTCATTTTTCACATTAGAATATAGGTTAAGTCCTCGATCTATTAGTATCTGTCAGCTCCACGTGTCACCACGCTTCCACCTCAGACCTATCAACCTGATCATCTTTCAGGGATCTTACTTCCTTGCGGAATGGGAAATCTCATCTTGAGGGGGGCTTCATGCTTAGATGCTTTCAGCACTTATCCCGTCCGCACATAGCTACCCAGCGATGCCCTTGGCAGAACAACTGGTACACCAGCGGTGCGTCCATCCCGGTCCTCTCGTACTAAGGACAGCTCCTCTCAAATTTCCTGCGCCCGCGACGGATAGGGACCGAACTGTCTCACGACGTTCTGAACCCAGCTCGCGTACCGCTTTAATGGGCGAACAGCCCAACCCTTGGGACCGACTACAGCCCCAGGATGCGATGAGCCGACATCGAGGTGCCAAACCTCCCCGTCGATGTGGACTCTTGGGGGAGATAAGCCTGTTATCCCCGGGGTAGCTTTTATCCGTTGAGCGATGGCCCTTCCATGCGGAACCACCGGATCACTAAGCCCGACTTTCGTCCCTGCTCGACTTGTAGGTCTCGCAGTCAAGCTCCCTTGTGCCTTTACACTCTGCGAATGATTTCCAACCATTCTGAGGGAACCTTTGGGCGCCTCCGTTACATTTTAGGAGGCGACCGCCCCAGTCAAACTGCCCACCTGACACTGTCTCCCTGCCCGATAAGGGCAGCGGGTTAGAAGGTCAATACAGCCAGGGTAGTATCCCACCGATGCCTCCACCGAAGCTAGCGCTCCGGTTTCCAAGGCTCCTACCTATCCTGTACAAGCTGTACCAACATTCAATATCAGGCTGCAGTAAAGCTCCACGGGGTCTTTCCGTCCTGTCGCGGGTAACCTGCATCTTCACAGGTACTATAATTTCACCGAGTCTCTCGTTGAGACAGTGCCCAGATCGTTGCGCCTTTCGTGCGGGTCGGAACTTACCCGACAAGGAATTTCGCTACCTTAGGACCGTTATAGTTACGGCCGCCGTTTACTGGGGCTTCAATTCGCACCTTCGCTTACGCTAAGCGCTCCTCTTAACCTTCCAGCACCGGGCAGGCGTCAGCCCCTATACTTCGCCTTACGGCTTCGCAGAGACCTGTGTTTTTGCTAAACAGTCGCCTGGGCCTATTCACTGCGGCTTCTCGGGGCTTTAACACCCTAAGAAGCACCCCTTCTCCCGAAGTTACGGGGTCATTTTGCCGAGTTCCTTAACGAGAGTTCTCTCGATCACCTTAGGATTCTCTCCTCGCCTACCTGTGTCGGTTTGCGGTACGGGCACCTCTCACCTCGCTAGAGGCTTTTCTTGGCAGTGTGGAATCAGGAACTTCGCTACTAAATTTCGCTCGCCATCACAGCTCAGCCTTCACGGGAAACGGATTTGCCTATTTCCCAGCCTAACTGCTTGGACGCGGATATCCAATACCGCGCTTACCCTATCCTCCTGCGTCCCCCCATTGCTCAAATGGTGAGGAGGTGGTACAGGAATATCAACCTGTTGTCCATCGCCTACGCCTTTCGGCCTCGGCTTAGGTCCCGACTAACCCTGAGCGGACGAGCCTTCCTCAGGAAACCTTAGGCATTCGGTGGACGGGATTCTCACCCGTCTTTCGCTACTCATACCGGCATTCTCACTTCTAAGCGCTCCACCAGTCCTTCCGGTCTGACTTCACTGCACTTAGAACGCTCTCCTACCACTGTTCGTAAGAACAGTCCGCAGCTTCGGTGATACGTTTAGCCCCGGTACATTTTCGGCGCAGAGTCACTCGACCAGTGAGCTATTACGCACTCTTTAAATGGTGGCTGCTTCTAAGCCAACATCCTGGTTGTCTAAGCAACTCCACATCCTTTTCCACTTAACGTATACTTTGGGACCTTAGCTGGCGGTCTGGGCTGTTTCCCTTTCGACTACGGATCTTATCACTCGCAGTCTGACTCCCAAGGATAAGTCATCGGCATTCGGAGTTTGACTGAATTCGGTAACCCGGTAGGGGCCCCTAGTCCAATCAGTGCTCTACCTCCGAGACTCTTACCTTGAGGCTAGCCCTAAAGCTATTTCGGAGAGAACCAGCTATCTCCAGGTTCGATTGGCATTTCACCCCTACCCACACCTCATCCCCGCACTTTTCAACGTGCGTGGGTTCGGGCCTCCATTCAGTGTTACCTGAACTTCACCCTGGACATGGGTAGATCACCTGGTTTCGGGTCTACGACCACGTACTCATGCGCCCTATTCAGACTCGCTTTCGCTGCGGCTCCGCATCTTCTGCTTAACCTTGCACGGGATCGTAACTCGCCGGTTCATTCTACAAAAGGCACGCCATCACCCGTTAACGGGCTCTGACTACTTGTAGGCACACGGTTTCAGGATCTATTTCACTCCCCTTCCGGGGTGCTTTTCACCTTTCCCTCACGGTACTGGTTCACTATCGGTCACTAGGGAGTATTTAGCCTTGGGAGATGGTCCTCCCGGATTCCGACGGAATTTCACGTGTTCCGCCGTACTCAGGATCCACTCTGGAGAGAACAACATTTCAGTTACAGGGCTGTTACCTTCTTTGGCGGGCCTTTCCAGACCTCTTCGCTTATATCGTTCCTTTGTAACTCCGTATAGAGTGTCCTACAACCCCAAGAGGCAAGCCTCTTGGTTTGGGCTGTTCCCGTTTCGCTCGCCGCTACTCAGGGAATCGCATTTGCTTTCTCTTCCTCCGGGTACTTAGATGTTTCAGTTCCCCGGGTATGCCTTCTCATACTCTATGTATTCAAGTATGGATACTACTCCATTACGAGCAGTGGGTTTCCCCATTCGGAAATCTCCGGATCAAAGCTTGCTTACAGCTCCCCGAAGCATATCGGTGTTCGTCCCGTCCTTCATCGGCTCCTAGTGCCAAGGCATCCACCGTGCGCCCTTTCTAACTTAACCATTTCTTACTTTAGAAAGAATCACTATGTGTGATGAACTTTGCATTGCATTCAATGTGAATGTATTACTTATTGTTATCTAGTTTTCAAAGAACAATCCTGTCTCGCTAGAGACATGTTTGAAGGAATGATCCTTCAAAACTAAACAAGACGAAAAACGTACGCTGCTCCATATATCCTTAGAAAGGAGGTGATCCAGCCGCACCTTCCGATACGGCTACCTTGTTACGACTTCACCCCAATCATCTGCCCCACCTTCGGCGGCTGGCTCCATAAAGGTTACCTCACCGACTTCGGGTGTTGCAAACTCTCGTGGTGTGACGGGCGGTGTGTACAAGGCCCGGGAACGTATTCACCGCGGCATGCTGATCCGCGATTACTAGCGATTCCAGCTTCACGCAGTCGAGTTGCAGACTGCGATCCGAACTGAGAACAGATTTGTGGGATTGGCTAAACCTTGCGGTCTCGCAGCCCTTTGTTCTGTCCATTGTAGCACGTGTGTAGCCCAGGTCATAAGGGGCATGATGATTTGACGTCATCCCCACCTTCCTCCGGTTTGTCACCGGCAGTCACCTTAGAGTGCCCAACTGAATGCTGGCAACTAAGATCAAGGGTTGCGCTCGTTGCGGGACTTAACCCAACATCTCACGACACGAGCTGACGACAACCATGCACCACCTGTCACTCTGTCCCCGAAGGGAAAGCCCTATCTCTAGGGTTGTCAGAGGATGTCAAGACCTGGTAAGGTTCTTCGCGTTGCTTCGAATTAAACCACATGCTCCACCGCTTGTGCGGGCCCCCGTCAATTCCTTTGAGTTTCAGTCTTGCGACCGTACTCCCCAGGCGGAGTGCTTAATGCGTTAGCTGCAGCACTAAGGGGCGGAAACCCCCTAACACTTAGCACTCATCGTTTACGGCGTGGACTACCAGGGTATCTAATCCTGTTCGCTCCCCACGCTTTCGCTCCTCAGCGTCAGTTACAGACCAGAGAGTCGCCTTCGCCACTGGTGTTCCTCCACATCTCTACGCATTTCACCGCTACACGTGGAATTCCACTCTCCTCTTCTGCACTCAAGTTTCCCAGTTTCCAATGACCCTCCCCGGTTGAGCCGGGGGCTTTCACATCAGACTTAAGAAACCGCCTGCGAGCCCTTTACGCCCAATAATTCCGGACAACGCTTGCCACCTACGTATTACCGCGGCTGCTGGCACGTAGTTAGCCGTGGCTTTCTGGTTAGGTACCGTCAAGGTGCAAGCAGTTACTCTTGCACTTGTTCTTCCCTAACAACAGAGCTTTACGATCCGAAAACCTTCATCACTCACGCGGCGTTGCTCCGTCAGACTTTCGTCCATTGCGGAAGATTCCCTACTGCTGCCTCCCGTAGGAGTCTGGGCCGTGTCTCAGTCCCAGTGTGGCCGATCACCCTCTCAGGTCGGCTACGCATCGTCGCCTTGGTGAGCCGTTACCTCACCAACTAGCTAATGCGCCGCGGGTCCATCTGTAAGTGACAGCCGAAACCGTCTTTCATCCTTGAACCATGCGGTTCAAGGAACTATCCGGTATTAGCTCCGGTTTCCCGGAGTTATCCCAGTCTTACAGGCAGGTTACCCACGTGTTACTCACCCGTCCGCCGCTAACATCCGGGAGCAAGCTCCCTTCTGTCCGCTCGACTTGCATGTATTAGGCACGCCGCCAGCGTTCGTCCTGAGCCAGGATCAAACTCTCCGAAAAAGTACAAAACCGAAGTTTTGTTTTTCGTCAGCGTTTGACTGACTACCTATGATGTATCATAGGATTTTTTTATAAAAACTCGAATTAACAGGTACGTTTTGTCTTGTTTAGTTTTCAAAGATCATATTGGTGGAGCCTAGCGGGATCGAACCGCTGACCTCCTGCGTGCAAGGCAGGCGCTCTCCCAGCTGAGCTAAGGCCCCATAAAAGATGGTCGGGAAGACAGGATTCGAACCTGCGACCCCTTGGTCCCAAACCAAGTGCTCTACCAAGCTGAGCTACTTCCCGATCTTAATGGCGCGCCCGAGAGGAGTCGAACCCCTAACCTTTTGATCCGTAGTCAAACGCTCTATCCAATTGAGCTACGGGCGCTTATTTTATAATGCCGAGGGCCGGACTTGAACCGGCACGGTAGTCACCTACCGCAGGATTTTAAGTCCTGTGTGTCTGCCAATTCCACCACCCCGGCGTGGATGGTATAAGCGGAAGACGGGATTCGAACCCGCGACCCCCACCTTGGCAAGGTGGTGTTCTACCACTGAACTACTTCCGCATTACAGGATTTCTTTATGTTGTTTGGCAATGCGGGTGAAGGGACTTGAACCCCCACGTCATAAAGACACTAGATCCTAAGTCTAGCGCGTCTGCCAATTCCGCCACACCCGCATGAAAATGGTGAGCCATGAAGGACTCGAACCTTCGACCCTCTGATTAAAAGTCAGATGCTCTACCAACTGAGCTAATGGCTCGCTTTTAAAGCGACTTGTCTATCTTACCATATGAAAGTGGTGCCGGCAAGAGGACTTGAACCCCCAACCTACTGATTACAAGTCAGTTGCTCTACCAGTTGAGCTACACCGGCTTTATCTATCCTAACATTATGTAAGAATAAATATGGTGGAGGATGACGGGCTCGAACCGCCGACCCTCTGCTTGTAAGGCAGATGCTCTCCCAGCTGAGCTAATCCTCCATATTGTGTCGTTTCGAATGTCTCTCGATCTGACAAATAGTATTATATAACGATAAGATATTGTTTGTAAAGACTTTTTTAAAATAATTTTTGAATTTATTTTAAAGCTGTTTTTTCACATCTTTTCGTTAAGGCACCTAAAGAAGTTTACCACTTGTCTCTTCATTTTAAAAGCCTTTTTTTCATTTTTTTATGTTTTTTTGTTAAAAAGGGTATTAATAGCGCTTTCTCAAAGTAAAAACAGCTCTTTTAAAGCTGAAAAATGTTTGTTTTATTCCTTAAATCCTCAGATAACGTGCATATAGAAACGAATTTTTTTATTATTTTATTTTTCCGAGAAACCATTTTGTATATTTGCTTTATATTCAATTGATAATGTTCCCTTGCATCATCAATTATTTTGTTGCTTAACTCAAATCTTCTTCCTCTCTCTCATTAGAAAACCAAGATGCCCTTTGCTCTCTTATGTAGGTTTCAATGATCTAGCAGCAAGCGCAGTTCGCTACATATGGTTGCCAGAGGAGAAGATCCTTTTTAGACATGTTTACTCTTTTGATGTTGACTCTTAGCAAGATGAGCGAGCGACGAGATTGAATGATAAGAATTTTATAGAATGTCTAGAATTCCAGTGAAGGGGATGAAATCAATGAGTTATTGAGAATGTAGTGAAAGACCACTATTTTCAATATAAATAGATATATCATTTATTAAAACACAAAAAAGACCAGTTCCGACTGGAACTGATCCTTTGAAAAGCTTGGCGGCGTCCTACTCTCACAGGGGGAAACCCCCAACTACCATCGGCGCTGAAGAGCTTAACTTCCGTGTTCGGTATGGGAACGGGTGTGACCTCTTCGCTATCGCCACCAAACCTGATGGAGAGAATGTTCTCTCAAAACTAGATAACAACGTTCATTTTTCACATTAGAATATAGGTTAAGTCCTCGATCTATTAGTATCTGTCAGCTCCACGTGTCACCACGCTTCCACCTCAGACCTATCAACCTGATCATCTTTCAGGGATCTTACTTCCTTGCGGAATGGGAAATCTCATCTTGAGGGGGGCTTCATGCTTAGATGCTTTCAGCACTTATCCCGTCCGCACATAGCTACCCAGCGATGCCCTTGGCAGAACAACTGGTACACCAGCGGTGCGTCCATCCCGGTCCTCTCGTACTAAGGACAGCTCCTCTCAAATTTCCTGCGCCCGCGACGGATAGGGACCGAACTGTCTCACGACGTTCTGAACCCAGCTCGCGTACCGCTTTAATGGGCGAACAGCCCAACCCTTGGGACCGACTACAGCCCCAGGATGCGATGAGCCGACATCGAGGTGCCAAACCTCCCCGTCGATGTGGACTCTTGGGGGAGATAAGCCTGTTATCCCCGGGGTAGCTTTTATCCGTTGAGCGATGGCCCTTCCATGCGGAACCACCGGATCACTAAGCCCGACTTTCGTCCCTGCTCGACTTGTAGGTCTCGCAGTCAAGCTCCCTTGTGCCTTTACACTCTGCGAATGATTTCCAACCATTCTGAGGGAACCTTTGGGCGCCTCCGTTACATTTTAGGAGGCGACCGCCCCAGTCAAACTGCCCACCTGACACTGTCTCCCTGCCCGATAAGGGCAGCGGGTTAGAAGGTCAATACAGCCAGGGTAGTATCCCACCGATGCCTCCACCGAAGCTAGCGCTCCGGTTTCCAAGGCTCCTACCTATCCTGTACAAGCTGTACCAACATTCAATATCAGGCTGCAGTAAAGCTCCACGGGGTCTTTCCGTCCTGTCGCGGGTAACCTGCATCTTCACAGGTACTATAATTTCACCGAGTCTCTCGTTGAGACAGTGCCCAGATCGTTGCGCCTTTCGTGCGGGTCGGAACTTACCCGACAAGGAATTTCGCTACCTTAGGACCGTTATAGTTACGGCCGCCGTTTACTGGGGCTTCAATTCGCACCTTCGCTTACGCTAAGCGCTCCTCTTAACCTTCCAGCACCGGGCAGGCGTCAGCCCCTATACTTCGCCTTACGGCTTCGCAGAGACCTGTGTTTTTGCTAAACAGTCGCCTGGGCCTATTCACTGCGGCTTCTCGGGGCTTTAACACCCTAAGAAGCACCCCTTCTCCCGAAGTTACGGGGTCATTTTGCCGAGTTCCTTAACGAGAGTTCTCTCGATCACCTTAGGATTCTCTCCTCGCCTACCTGTGTCGGTTTGCGGTACGGGCACCTCTCACCTCGCTAGAGGCTTTTCTTGGCAGTGTGGAATCAGGAACTTCGCTACTAAATTTCGCTCGCCATCACAGCTCAGCCTTCACGGGAAACGGATTTGCCTATTTCCCAGCCTAACTGCTTGGACGCGGATATCCAATACCGCGCTTACCCTATCCTCCTGCGTCC
>NZ_JAIUKW010000002.1:0-15332 GCF_020165915.1 Bacillus sp. RSS_NA_20
TTTATATTTTCGTTGAGAAAATTAACGGAAAGGCTCACGTTCTCAACATCGTAGAAAACTAAACCGAAAGGAGGCGACTATGAATGACGAATGAATCACGATGCCTACTCGCAAGCAAATGTGCCCAAGCCGGCGGCGATAACTGTACGAAACACTGCGAACTATACCTCGGCTTGCACGGATTAGACGGCGGAGGCGGTCGGTCGGGCGCGGCTGGATTGGCGGAAGACTATCGGCTAGTGACGCTGACCAACTCGCCGGCGCGTGCCGATCAACCCGGAGCTTATAAGGCGGTCGATACTTATGCGAAGACATTCGAACGCCAATTTGACACCGAAGCCGACCGCATTAAATCGCTGTATTTATATAGCGCGAAATCAGGAACAGGCAAAACTACGACGGCAGCGGCTCTTTTAAACGAATATCTAACGGTCCATTACATCGGCGCCTTGAAGCGCGGCATACAACCCGACCAGCGTCCGACTTATTTTCTCGATGTTAATGCGTGGCAAAACGAATACAACGAGTTTAATAGACCGCGAGTACCCGACGCAATCGCAGAGCCGGCGGCCAAGCGTTATTATGCCGCACTAGAAGCAGCAAAACGGGCGCCGTTCGCCGTCCTGGATGATATAGGCGTACGAGACGCAACGGACGGATTTCGAGGCGATTTACACACCGTAATCAACCAACGTGTTACGAACCGCATGCCGACCCGTTTATACGTCGAATATCAAATGGCGGATCTGCCGGAAGTATTCGAGAAGCGCGCTTGGCGGATCGGATCGCCGACCAATGCAGAGAGATCGTCTCGCAGGCGGATCAAAAAGGAGGCGGCTGTAAATGAGCGGATTATCATTAACGGAAATTCAATACTTACGTGACCTACTCGTTGCGGATTCGTCGGCTAACGGAGGAAGGCGCAGACAAACTCGCTATTTTCGATAAGCTAGATGCGCTTGAATTTGCGGATCATACGCCGGCCTATAAAACTGGCGATCTAGTTTCGGTTGGTGGCTACGAAGGACGCGTCTTCTACATTGATTGCGCACGTTACATTGAGGAAACTTCGAAAGAGGCCGTATTTAACTTATTGAATACGATCTGTACGACGCGATCAATGGCGAGTGGCTAGAAGCGTTCGAGGCGGACATGACGTTATTAGCTAACGCGCTCGTTGCGGAGGACTACTTGGCGGACTTCAACCTCGAAGACTATCCGCCTGCTAGAAGTACCGTTTATCTAATAAACTACGAAACGGAGGCGGATGATATGGCGGCAAAAGAACAACCGAAGACACCGAGACAGATCAGCGCGATTGAAGCGGAAAAACGTAAGCAGGAACGTAAAGAGGCGGCGGCACAAACCGACAACCTACTCGACATTTACAACTGGAATAAGGCGCAGTATGAAAAGACGGGTGAGGTAACGTTTAAGGCGAAAATGGACGAAACTATGGCGCAATTGGCTGGCGAGGGAGCTGAACGCCGATGAGTTTCGGAACTAGCCTTTTATCGAAAGTAATCGAAGCAAACGACCCGTCGGCTTTATTGCGCTACGGCTTGACACGCAAGGATTTCCAAACGAATGGCGAACGGGCAGCCTTCGAATATATCAGCGCCTACGCGGAAAAGAACGGAAACCAAGCGCCGACCGCCGAGATGGTGGCGACCGAGGTGCCGACTTTCCAGCCGGAATTCAGCATCGACGCAACGTTCGAGTACCTGGCGCAGAAGGCGAAGGAAACGGCTGCGTTAAACGACTTTACCGAAATATTCAACGATAAGTACGGCGCCAACGGAGTCAAAAAAGCCGATTCGGAATTTATTCAGCGATTCAACCGCGTACAGAAGGGAGGTAATCCGCAGGAATTTTTTGATTGGTTGACCGAAGTCGCGGAACGGAGTAAAATAAGAACAAGCGTTCGTAAAATGGTAGGAACAAACGTCGTGACAGACGTCGATAAATTCCGTGCTGAATACGAAAAGCGGAAGGCTGGCGAGTCTTTCCGCATTTGGAACAGTAAGTTTCCGGCGCTTAACAAAGCGATCGGGGGCTACGTCAGCTCGAACATGTACGTAGTTTACGGAAAGTCAGGGCGCGGCAAGTCGGCGATCACGCTTGAAGAATCGATTAATTGCGCAGTTCAAGGCGCTAACGTACTTATTTGGTCGATGGAGATGGGATGGTTTGAGGTTCTCGTTCGCATCTACGTTTCACTTTCCGGAGATCAAGGCGTTGCTTTAACCGAAATCGACGGTCAACAAATGGAAGCCGGATTTGATTCGAGGGACGTCCGCCAGGGCAAGTTATCGGAAGAGTTCGAGGAGGGCTTTATGGAATTTATCGCGACGTTAAATACGATTATTGCCGGTTCTATTACGGTTCGTGCTGTGGACGACAAAGACTTTGATTCTCGTTCGCTAAAAGACCTCAAAGCGGATATTGAGCAGACGAAGGCAGACGTAGTTATGATTGATCCGTTCTACTACCTCGATTACGAATCAAACTCGAATAAAACGACCGGCGGCGCTGCTGCCGATACGTCCAAAAAGATGCGCCGTTTAGCCGGAACGATGGACGTGGTGATTTTCGCCATTACACAAGCCGGAGAAGATGACGCGACTGAGGACGACTTAGGTAATCGCGAGATCAAGTTGCCGAAGCGTAAAGACGTCATGAAAACGTCTGCCCTACTGCAAGACGCGGCAGCATTGATTCCGGTTGATACAAACGCAAGAGAAGGTCGCGGATTGATTGGCGTAAATAAGGGACGCGATGGGGGCGAAGATGAAGTCGTCGAGATCGTTTATTTGCCGCAAGTCGGCCTAATTAAACAAGTGGCGGCTGATGAAACGGATTTAGTGGCTTTCGGATTCTAAAAAATGGAATGACTACCATGAATTACACTGCAAAATTCTGAATCTTTTCGACAAATTGCGACGGAAAAACACATAAGAATAGTGTAATATAACGAAAGGAGTAGTATATACATGTCTATTCTTACGATCAATGGCGTCCCTACGGACGTAGATATTCGAGAAGAATTAGAACAATACGAATGGGATCGTCCAACGTGGCACGCTGACCGTTTAACGGCGGCAAGTCCTTTTCGCGACGACCGAACTCCTAGCTTTTACGTATACTACGAAGATACGGAGAACGCAAAGGCCGGCTATTTCGGGGACAGCGGCACAGGCGAACGCGGTGGATTTATTAAACTGCTTGCGTTTCTGCGCGAAGAAACCGAAGAAGAAACGGTTTTGTACCTCGCCGAGACTTATGGTACCCGCGCAGGCGAAGAACGCCTAAAACTCCGTGTTCCTCGTTTAAAAATCGTTGAGCCTAGACGGCCATTAGCCGAGGATTTATTGGACGACGTTAAAATCGGCCCCAGCGCTTACTTAACTAACCGCGGCATAAGCGAAGCAGTCCAGCGCGAAGCAGGCGTAGGTCTAATCGGACAAACGGTAGTGATACCGTGGCGGCTGCCTAATAAGCGCCTGGCAAACGTGAAGTACCGATCGACACGCAATAAAGCGTTTTGGTACGCAAAGGGCGGATGGCCGATCCGTGAATTAATCTACGGAATAGAAACCGTTTATGCTGATCGCGCCAAAGTAGCGGTGCTAGCCGAGGCTGAGATCGATGCGCAATCGTGGCGTACGGCAGGCTTTTGCGGCATTGCGACAGGCGGCAGTAAATTTTCCGACCGAAAGGCGGACATAATTGCGCAGTCGCCGATCGAATATTTAATAGTAGTATCTGACAACGACGAAGCCGGTGAGAAGTTGCGAAAGGAGGTCGAACTAAAAATGCGCGGCAAAGTCAGGCTTGCGCACGGTTATATAACGAAGGGGTACAAAGACGCAAATGAATTATTAATAGCGGAAGGTGAGGGCGCTCTTAAGCGAGTTGTTGATCGTGCGGAGGCGGTAAGTATTAACGTAAGGTTCGGGAATATCCGAACTTTCGGTCGGCGGAGGTTGTCTTAACCCTCCGTGTTGCTACCGGATAAAGGACGCCAATTATATAAAGCTTCGACCGGGCAGTCGAGGCAGCGCGCAATAGAATACGCCATTTCAACGTTAGGGACGTTTCTAAGCGCTATGTAATCGGAAAGCTGCGTTTTTGAGATACCGACCATTTCTGCGAGTTGGATAAGCGTATAACCACGTTTATAACACAGTTCCTTTATCCGGCAATTGACGACCGAATACTGCGAGATAAACACCTCCGCAAAGCTTTTGACGCGTGCTTTACGAAGGAAATTATACCACATAACCGCGCCGATTCCATCGTCATTCGGGCGGATTTGGAAGAATACGGACAACCTTTTCGATAGGCACGTCCAATTCGAGACAAATACGCTCTATTACGCGGAACTCTAGATTAGCACCGTTAATCGCAGGTTCCTTTGTAATCTTAGCCTGAGTAGACGACGACATAAAATTGCGCAAATAACTTTTTGATCTGCCTTGTTCTTTTAAAGTGTCAAAAAGCGGCGAGAAATCAACCAATTTAACCACCTCCGTATCTTATTGGAAAAATATTTAAAATAAATGTTTACGTACGCGAACATTTATTGTATACTTCAATTATACTCAACCTGTATAAAAAGACAAGAACAAACGAAGGGGGTCAGAGCTTTTGGAATCGATCAGAAGAGAATTATGTAGTTTGATTGAAGACAACGATTTGAAGTATAACGAAATCGCAAAAATCATTCGAGCAGATAAATCAACCATGACGCACTTCCGGAATAATGGAACTATTAGCTTTAGAGCGCTTGTAATCCTCGCACATTTCCTTTTTCCGAACAACTCAAACAAAAAAATTTCCGAATGGTGTTTGTCGATTCAAAAGACTGATAACAATGATTACTTAAAACAAATGATGGAGTACGCAGCAGTTACGAGAAATACAAATTTATTAAACTCTTTAATCAATGTACACAAAAAAACAATTGGCTTAGAGGATCATGTTCAAATTTACAAAAATATCTTGAATTACATTAATGCAGAAATTAGTATTGATGATATGATCGAAACGATGAGCCTTTTTTCAAAGAGTAAGCACAAAGAATTACGAATATTATCTTCAATCTATATGTGTTATGGTTATTATGGGAAGGGAAAGATTCACTCGATCCTAGAGATGGCGCCTTTAATCGGTGACAGCATCAAGTCATTAGGCGATAAAAAGAAGCTATTCATAAAAGAGTGCTACGTTCATCGATTCGCGGAGTTGATGTCGCCTGTGTACTTACGCTTAAATAATCTCGGCGCAGCCAAACACTACGCAACCATAATAAAGAATGGAAACATCTCAAATAAATCCGTTTCGGACGCGAACTATATCTTAGGTATGATCGCGATGTCAAAGGGTAAAAAAGAAGCGATGTCTATATTTGAAGAAAGTTATATGTACGCTTATAAAACGGGTGTTGATTTCGTTATTACAAACGCAAAAAACAACTTCCTACTTGCAGAAGCTTATGTTAATAGAAAAGACCCCGATAAACTATCAGCATTACTGGATCAATTAAAGGAGGTGATATACGAAGAGAGAACGGACGACTTTTACATATACCTCGAAAAATATAAAAAAGGTAGTGTTGAAGGGCTATTCGAATGCCATCGTCAATTTCTTTTCAATTCAGACTTTTTCTTTTCAGCGTTGGTAATGAGAGATTTTAAAGACGCTGGGGTGCCTAAGTACCTAATTGATACATTTTCAAACTACAACTACACGAAAAAGGGGATGCTTTATTTTGAAGAAGATTTTATTGAGTGTTTTATTAATTTCAGTAATCGCGGTATCAACTGTACAGCTTAACAAGGGAACGAACGGAGCGCTAGAAGCGGAGCAACCGTACAAAACAGCAGACATTCGTCCAGGAGGATAACGAGGCCAATAGGCTTCTTTTTTTTTTGTCTAAAATTAGAATCTAGTTTAAAATCAAAATCTTTTTTAAGTTTTTCAACTTTCAAATATTACATAGTTGTTTTTGGTACTATATGGACATGGAAGAAAAATTATAAAAAACTTTAAATCAAATGTCCCGATTCTAACAGACCACATGCGACTGTATAAGTGTAAGGGACGGGAGGAGAAAAACTTGAATAAAGAAAAATTTAATAGACTTCAGATGGCCGCAGATTACGGAGCGATTCCGTATGTTCAAAGAGAATCGCAACGAATCGCACACTTAGTTCCCGACCAAACTTCGTTCGAGCAGCGGTGCTTGAACTCGATAGGCTACTGGCTGGAACGATATGAAGGGAATGGTCGCGATAAGAAAGCGCTAATTCAGCGCATTATCGTAAGGGAACGAAATAAGTATCTGAAGACATCACGAAAAGAAGCGGCATTATCAATAGAAGGAATGCGAGATGACGGTAATGTCTCGTGGGAGCCTCAAGACGTTTTGACGGACGTCGAAGGCGAAGTTTTATTAAAAGAAAAGACCGCCCTGTTGACGCAAGGCGATCTCCGCAAAGAATTAATACTCAAGTGTTGGAGCGAAGGATGTACGAATATGGCCGAAATCTCCACGTTGTTGACGCAACGTATTGGAGGAAATTTCGAAGCACATCGCAAGTTCATCCGTCGTTTCCGTTTACACTGCCAGCGCGAACTAACAGCATAATCACGTATCTAGGCACGAGGGCTTCGCTACGCATTTTAATGATAATCGATTGAGAATCGAATTTCAAGCGAACACCATGCGAACAACCCTCCGTCTAGTACGTTTAACCTAATCGAAAAGGAGACTAACGTACTATGAAACGACCTACAAACGACTTTCCACCCGCAATCAATATCCAAAAATTAACGGAATTACAATACGAAGGCGCTTTAAATCGCGAAGATGATCCGGCGGACTATTACCGACCAACTTCGATCAAGGTGGTGCGCGTCGGATGAAACCTTCCGAAATAACCATAACCCATCATGCGAAGAAACGATTTAGAGAACGATTTGGCATCGACAATCATTTTGCCGCACGTAATTGGATCGCGCAGAAAATGGAGCACGCTAAGTACCTCGGAATAACCGTAGATGAATCCGGAAAAGAGGCTCGTATGTATGCGAGTAAAGGCGTAGTTATTCATTTTGCGATAGATACAAACGTTGTTATTACCGTCTATAAGGAAAAAGATAGCGCCGGATCTACCGCAAAGCGCTTACTTATTGACGCCTATCACATCGTACAAAAGAACGCGAGTGAGGCGATTAGTCAATACGAATCATTTTCGGCTGAATTAGACGAAGAACTACGTTGGTTAGGCGAAGAAATCAAACGTACTCGATCGAAAGCTAAAAGAATGGCGTTACAAGCTCGAATTAATGCCGTTCAAATGCGCGTCGATGAATTGCCGGCTGAATCTCTCGAAATTAAACGTCAGGTAACGCGTTATGCGAGAGGAGTGGCTGCGTATGTTTGACGACTTCCTAATGTATATCGCATTCGTCGGCAGCATCGCGACTATCATTATCGGAGGCATGTACTGGTCGCTTGTACGCGAAGAAAGACGGACTAAAGGCGGCGAATGACCGCCGACGCTCGGAGAATACCGGGGCGTTCGTTAAGTAAAACTGTCGCGTCGCTATGCCGTGCGCTGGCGGCGTCTCGGGCGCAGATACCGGTGTTTTGCGAGGGTCAAACCCTAAAACAAATTAACGGAGGTAATCGGATGACAAAGTACACTAGCGGAGCTGACGCTCTAAACGCATTGAACGCAACAAATGAAGGAGGCAGCGGAGGTAATAGCGCCGAGTTTGCGAGCTTTAAGACGGGAACGGTTTATAAGGTACGCGTTATGAGTGCTTTCGATCTAATTCGCTTCTTTTCATACGGAATCTATAAGAAAGTAAATTCGTTCTCGGCGGCTAATCCGAGTACGCTAAACAAAAACGGCTTTCCTGAGTCGAATCTGACGTCATGGGATCGCGCATGGAAGTATTACCAATATCAAAAGAAAGCGGCGGCTGATCGAGGAGATGCCAAAGCGGAAGAGGCGGCTAAACAAGAAGCGGCTAAGTATCGCGTCAAAGAACGATATGCGCTCGGTTTTATTAACCTTGAAACTGGTCAGCCGATCATCGTCGACCTTTCTAAAACGCAGGCTACGACGGTTCATGCGGTTATTAAAAAGCAGGAAAAGAAACTCGGCCGCATCGCATTTGAATTGGAGAAGTCCGGTTCAGGTACGAATACAGTCGTATCACTAACGCCTCTTATCGATTTAGACGAGGATTTGACGGAAGCTGAACGTAAGCATTTTGCGGACCAAGACGGTAAAGAATTCGATATGGCTTTATTTGACGGCTTAATTTACGAAGCTGACGAAAAGGAAATGCTCGAAAACCTTGTCGCGGCCGGCTTTAACTTGGCGTTGATCGGCGAATCGCTTGATGGCAGCGCAGTAGACGAAGAACTACCAGCCGAAGAAAAATTCGAATTTTAAGGAGGACGCATAGATGCGAGAAATTAAAACGGAAGCGCAGACGTTAGATTTATCGAAAAAGGTCACCGTAGAAGTTTCGTTGGCGGAACTAGTCGCGATCGAATCGTCATTGGAGGTCGTACAGTCGGAAGAAATGTGGGAACGCGTCCGCGACATATATAACGAGGATTTAGAGAACGCTACTCGTTCGTTAGTAGGACACGAGGCTCATATCGCAGCAGAGATCGCGGACATTCTCGATGAACATATTCCGGAGGAGGACTGAGTATGGCGCATAAAGAAGAAACGATCGGCAAATTCGCCGAACTGATCGCACGCGCTGCCTTAATGGCGGCCGGCTGGTCAGGCGTTAGTAAGCCGGAAACCGAAGAACCGTATGATATTCTCGCGGCCGAGCCGATTACGGGCGCAATCAAACGCATACAGGTCAAGACGATTCGTGACCGTCGGGACAGCCGCGGTTGTTTAACCGTCAGCGGACGGAAGAACACCGGTCAGGCTTATATGAAATCTGATACGGACTATTTTATCGGCGTGCTGATCGAAGACAACGAGACGAAGGCGTATATGTTCGAATGTCGCAATATAACGGACTATTGGATGCCGAAGCGAAACGAAGGCGTCCGAGCATGGCACGAACTCAAACTTAACTTAGACCGCGGATTCTTAGCGGCCCTAGAAAACGAAGCGGAGGCGGTATAGATGGGATACGTTGTTAAAGTACATGCGGGTAACAGTCATAAAACTGAGATTTTAACTAGACCGATATTGGCAGGTCAGCCGGAACAAGAGCCGTGGGTTTTCGATTATCGTGATGATGCAGCGATGACAGCTCGTAGATTGCGCGAGGGAAGTTCTTTAAACGTGTGGTGTACGGTCGAAGAATATGATGATGATGCGGAGGCGGTATAAATGGCGGCATTAAAAGGCGTAAAGACGCTCGATATGGTGGACGGAGAAATCACGAAAGTTTCGTATGAAGGTTCGGAGTATGAACGCGTTGAGGGAGGCGCAAAGGTCGGCGATATCATACGACTAACAGAGGAAGCTCATCACGACGTAACCCCTGGCGGATTTTATACTGTAAGAGAAGTTAGAGGCGCCAGAGTTCGGATAACAGACGACGTTAATGAGCCGCATCATTGGGACGAGGAATATTATGATATATTCCGCAAGAAGCATACACGCCTAAAAGTCGGTGATTATGCGAAGGTGGTCGATGATTCAGGTCAAGACGCGGTTACTAAGGGGGATTTCGTTAAAATAACGGAGGACGACGAAACTACACTTCCTTTTAAATGCGACGTTGTTATTGGAAAAAGCGCCGGCGGCTATGTTTGGGCGAGAGAATCTGAGCTAGTCCTCGCAACCGAAGCCGAAGTCGCAGCCGCCAAAGAAGCGGAAGCAAAACGCTCTATCGAAGCGAAATGGGCGAAGATCGGACGTAAAGTTGACGAGTATAAAGTCGGCGATATTGTTGCGTACGACGATCCGAACTGGTTTAAGAATGAGGGCGTCGGAAAAGTCGTCGAAGATATCGATGTCGATGGCGATATACGAATAGATGCGGTAGACCATCGAGGGAGTCGCGAATTGTACTATTTATCTACGGAAAAACTTACACTAATCACTCCGGTCGAGGCACGCTTTGACCGCAGCTAAATGCGCCGCATGCCAAGCGCCCATTAACGAAGGCCAGTCCGCCGTTTACGACTCGTTGAACGATGTTTTTTGTTGCGACGGCGACTGCTGGTCGGAGTTTTATGCGGAAAATGAGACGGATCAAAGACGGAAGTGGACGGAAATCATCGACTTTTAAACGGAAGGAGATCGAATTATGGATAACGCAGTATTTGGAACGTTAATGTACGGATTACTTAAGGAAGCATCGAGGCGCAGTTTCTCCGAATTTCTGGAAACGTGGGAGATTTCCGAAGAAGAATACGGCGAAATTAAGAAACACTTACAGGAAACCTACGGAATCAAATTATATCTATAGCGCTGACATCGACTTTTAACGAAGAAGGGAGGACGCGACGTGGAAATCAAGCCGTTAAAACTAAACGTAATTGCGGGCAAGGGTGCGACGCAAGCTACCGAAGTTGCTAAACGTAAGCAAGCGGCCAACGCAGTCGAGCCAATCGAGGATGCATGGCGTCGCATCTACGCGAGCAAACTTAGCGATTCGGATCGGAAGAAATTAGACGAAGTCAAGGCGGCTATGGAGGACGGACGCTTGGCGCGCGATCCTTCTGACTGCGTTAATAAGGCGGGCAAGCCGAAGAAATTCAGCAAGGCGGAAGCGCTGCGTCTTTGGAAAACGGTGCAAGCGCAGGCCCGCGAGGAAAAACTGCGCAAGATGGTCGAGGAGACGCCAGATAATTACTGGTTAGTAACGGATGAAAAGCGGCTCGCAGAATTTGTCGCGCTGCTCAAAAACGAAGAAGAAATCGTATTTGACGTAGAGACGACCGGCGTAGACGTGTGGAACGACTATATTGTCGGCCATGTGATCACGGCGATCAAAGCGGACGTACACGCTTATATTCCAACGCGACATAAAACGAATCGACCGCAATTAAGCCGAGACCTAGTAAACGCAGCGCTACGACCTTTCTACGAAGATCCAACCGTCGGCAAATTCGCCCATAACGCCAAGTTCGATATTCATATGCTTGATCGCGAAGGCATTAAGCTACGAGGACTTATGTGGGATACACAGGAAGCTATGCGCCTGCTAAACGAAAACGAGCCGTCATTTGCACTTAAGAACCTTGCCACGAAATACCTGCGCATCGAGTCGAGTACCTACGGAGACTTATTTGGAAAGATCGGCTTTGACGAAGTAGACGACTTAGAGATTGCGCTTGCCTATGCGGCTAAAGACGGCGACGTGACTCTTAAACTGCGAAACTTCCAACGAGTGCACCTCGCAAAGATGCCGGAAGTGCTTCGTTATTTCGAGACGGTAGAGGTTCCGTTGATTGGCGTAGTTCAGCAGATGGAGACGACGGGCTTCGATATTGACTTAGAATACGCCGAGGAATATGGGCGCGAATTAAAGGACGGATTAGACCGTTTATACGATGAATTAATCGCAGAATTAGGCGATGTAAACATAAACTCTCCGGCGCAGCTAAAGCCGGCACTTGAACGGGTGACTGGCGAATCACTAGCGTCAACCGATGCGAAGAAGGTACTTAAACCACTCGCGAAAAAGTATCCGGTAGTTAAGAAGCTACTCGAATATAAAGACAGTTTTAAGCTGTATTCAACGTATATCAACGCATTGCCGGAGCTAATCGATCAAAAGACCGGCAAGCTGTATACGAACTTTAATCCGAATGGAGCGAAGACGGGTCGGTTCAGTTCCGGTGGCACAGGCGTTAACCTTCAGAATCAGCCGAAAAAAGCTCGGAAATTATTCGTTGCGCCTAATGGCTACGCAATACTTGGCGGTGATTGGAGTCAACAAGAATACCGCTGCCTAGCGTACTTTACGCAAGATCCGAAGTTGGTCGATAACTATTTCCGCGGTGACGATTTATACGCATCTATCGCGGCAGAAGTATTCGGCAAGCCAATTGAAGAATGCGGAGATGGCTCGGTATATCGTAAACAGGCGAAGGTTATTATGCTTGCGGTTGCTTACGGTGGTGGCGCGAACATGTTAAAAGACGCGATCGGCGTAGAAAAACATGAGGCACAAAAGTTCCTCGATAGCTTCTTCGAGAGATTTCCGGTCGTAAAGGAATGGGTCGAATCGAACCAGGCGTTCGTGAAAAAACACGGCTTCGTTTGGATGGATCATCTACAGCGAAAGCGGCGCCTGCCTGACGCTAAAGATCGGAGCGCAAAAGGCCACTACTCGGCAGTCTTTACGCAGTCAACGAATGCACGCGTTCAAGGATCAGCCGCGATTCAAACAAAGGCGACCATGATCGCGCTGCAAGAATTATGCGATAGAAAGACGGCTGAAGGACGAGGTGAATGGCGCTTATGGTGCGTGGTTCATGACGAGGCGCTTTTATTAGTGCCGGATACACTTACGTTGCAAGACGTAAAAGACTTCGAGGATGTCATGGTCAATACGTACGTTTTCGGAAACATACCGAATAAGACGGACATTGAGATAAGCCGAAGATGGGGCGAGGGTTTGAAGATAGATGAATGGTTTAAAGACAAATAAAAGGACGTGATTAATTGACGGCAGACAAACGAAAATTAGCGGCTCAATTACTTAGTAACGGCGGTTCTTCCGAGCCATCATTCGCGCAATCAATCGCGGATGAACTTGTATCGTATCTTAACGAATGGCACTCTCTGCCTGAGACGTGGGATAACGATCTAACCGCAGATATCCACCGATGGTATGCGAACGCGCCAAACGTATTTCCAAAGCGTCCGTATTTTTCACCGTCGGCATCAAACGCATGTCCGCGCGAACTATACCACAAGGCGCTGAACGCAAAGAGGGACGTCGAAGCCAAGCCGCCATATCAAGGGCGATGGACTCGTCTAGGAACGGCAATCGGCGACATGATCCAGCGCGATATTTTGTTCATGGCGAAGCACTTCGGTAAAAAGACTGGCCGCGTATGCCCGTTTGACTTCGAACGCAACGAAGATGGAACACCGGTATTTGAAGACTTTGCCAAACGCAATCATAAGATCGAGCGTGGCGGACAGACGTTCTACTTATATGGGACTTGCGACGGTATTCTGCGATACGTGTCGGCAGACGGCGAGATCCTACGGGTTGGCCTCGAAATTAAATCGAAGCAAACGACCGCCGCCAAGACTTCGCTGCACTCGATGCGTGAACCGGAAGCAAAGCACGTAGCACAATGCGTGACTTACGGACCGATGTACGGCGTCGATTACTACGTCATTCTCTACGTCAATGCGTCCAAGAAATCGTGGGTCTATCCGGAAGGCGAGTTCGAAAAGTCGCCGGACATCCGAGCGTTCGGCATCGAAATCAAACCGCATGACATTGACGCGATCCTTGATAGATTCGTAGACATCCGAAATGCGGTCGATGCGGGTACGCCGCCGGCGCTGGATCTCGGAGCATGGACGTTCAACAACTATAAAACTACGATTGCTAAGTCGCTGACGGCCGAGGAACTACAAACAATTCGCGAAAAAGTAGCGCAAGTTCGCAGATCGGGAATGTACGCAAGCACAAAGCGGCAGTACGCAGAGGCGCTCGCATTTATCGAGAGAGTACGAGAAGGGGAGGCGGTTTGATGACGGTAGATGACGTTCAGAAACGCGTTGAAAATATCCGACAAGCAGCCTTCGATGATGAGGCGGCGCACTGCATGGAGTCCGAATTGTATTCGGAGGTTTTAGAGGCAATCGCAAATGGCGCGGGCAACCCGGATAAACTTGCGTCAGAAGCGTTAAAGACGGAGAAAATCGAATTTTTTCGGTGGTTCGGATGACCGCCGCCAAGCCTATCCGATGCCTTGCGTTTGACACGTCGATGACCTGTCCGGGCGTCGCGGTCATAGAAGTACGCAAAGGTAAGCCGACCATCAAGGCGCTTAGTCACGTCAAGCCGAATACGAGCCGATCTCATGCTCACCGTGCCGAAGTCATCGAAGGGTGGGCGATGATGTTTCTCGATAAACAAGTAAGCGCCGCCGGCTTTGATTACGTGGTGCGCGAAGACTTTGCCGGCAAGACATCCCGGTCGAACTATCCGGTGCTCAGTGCATGGAACGCGTGTGAGAGAGCGACGTCGCGCTTCGGGCTAGCGTTCGATAAATACAAGAAGCCGGGCAAGAAGACAGAAGACCTCGGCATATCAGCGACGCGCGTCAAGTCGTTAGTCGCCGGGTCGGGTAACGCAGAGAAAGACGAAGTAGAGGCGGGTGTAAGACGGTTAACAGGCTACGAAGGCGCCTTCGCTAACTTTGATGAATCGGATGCGGCTGCGATTGGGCTTGCTTGGCTGATCGATGCGGGCGTAATTGAGAAACCGAAAGGAGCGAAATAGATGGAACGTTTGCTAAATATCGGGGTCGTTGTGTGGATTGCGCTGGTCCTGTTTTCTGTCGTAATTGTAGCGCCAACATATACGATCGCTTCTTATGGCAATAAAAACACCTACGAGATTAAGGTAACGGATAAAGAAACGAAGACTTCCAAAGAGTCCTCTAAGTATCTGATTTTCGGACTTGACGACGAAGGGAACGAAAAAGTTTTCGAAAATACTGACGCTTTGTTTGCTCGTAAGTTTAATTCTAGCGACCTCTACGCGAAGATTGAAGTCGGCAAGACCTACGAGTTTAAGACGATTGGTTTCCGTATTCCGTTTTTATCTAAATACGAAAACATAATGACGGTAAAGGAGGCGAAATAGATGGGACACGGTTATTTTCTTATCGCAGGGAAAACGGAAGGCTTCGATTACAAAGAAGCGAAGGTTCTGAGATGTGGCGGCGAGTTTGACGTTGAAGCTATGATTAACTCGCTAAGAGGCGGAGGTTATACGATCTTCTATGTAACGAAAATCGCGGAACGAATTGACGACAATCTGACGAAGGAGGCAGGCGCTAATGGATAAAGCGATGGCTTACATCGACAAATTAGCCGCAAAGCTCGGAGTGGCGGCGGAACATGTTTACGGGGTATTAATCAAACAAGCGATGATTAACGGCGCTACTAAAATCGTGGCGGGCTCTCTTCTTCTTATTATTGCGATAGTAGCTTCGGTAATAATTATGCGCACCATAAAGCGTAGTGATACGGATTATTGGGATGGAGAATGGGCCGCTGTAGTTGTCGCGGCGATAGTTCTCGTAGTAGCTCCGTTGGTAGTTTCGTATTTCGTAATGGCGAGCGGAA
>NZ_JAIUKW010000001.1:0-6930 GCF_020165915.1 Bacillus sp. RSS_NA_20
TCTTGAGTATTAATTCTTTGCGGAGATCGCCTTGCGTCAACAGGGCGGTCTTTTCTTTTAATAAAACTTCGCCTTCGACGTCCGTCAAAACGTCTTGAGGCTCCCACGAGACATTACCGTCATCTCGCATTCCTTCTATTGATAATGCCGCTTCTTTTCGTGATGTCTTCAGATACTTATTTCGTTCCCTTACGATAATGCGCTGAATTAGCGCTTTCTTATCGCGACCATTCCCTTCATATCGTTCCAGCCAGTAGCCTATCGAGTTCAAGCACCGCTGCTCGAACGAAGTTTGGTCGGGAACTAAGTGTGCGATTCGTTGCGATTCTCTTTGAACATACGGAATCGCTCCGTAATCTGCGGCCATCTGAAGTCTATTAAATTTTTCTTTATTCAAGTTTTTCTCCTCCCGTCCCTTACACTTATACAGTCGCATGTGGTCTGTTAGAATCGGGACATTTGATTTAAAGTTTTTTATAATTTTTCTTCCATGTCCATATAGTACCAAAAACAACTATGTAATATTTGAAAGTTGAAAAACTTAAAAAAGATTTTGATTTTAAACTAGATTCTAATTTTAGACAAAAAAAAAAGAAGCCTATTGGCCTCGTTATCCTCCTGGACGAATGTCTGCTGTTTTGTACGGTTGCTCCGCTTCTAGCGCTCCGTTCGTTCCCTTGTTAAGCTGTACAGTTGATACCGCGATTACTGAAATTAATAAAACACTCAATAAAATCTTCTTCAAAATAAAGCATCCCCTTTTTCGTGTAGTTGTAGTTTGAAAATGTATCAATTAGGTACTTAGGCACCCCAGCGTCTTTAAAATCTCTCATTACCAACGCTGAAAAGAAAAAGTCTGAATTGAAAAGAAATTGACGATGGCATTCGAATAGCCCTTCAACACTACCTTTTTTATATTTTTCGAGGTATATGTAAAAGTCGTCCGTTCTCTCTTCGTATATCACCTCCTTTAATTGATCCAGTAATGCTGATAGTTTATCGGGGTCTTTTCTATTAACATAAGCTTCTGCAAGTAGGAAGTTGTTTTTTGCGTTTGTAATAACGAAATCAACACCCGTTTTATAAGCGTACATATAACTTTCTTCAAATATAGACATCGCTTCTTTTTTACCCTTTGACATCGCGATCATACCTAAGATATAGTTCGCGTCCGAAACGGATTTATTTGAGATGTTTCCATTCTTTATTATGGTTGCGTAGTGTTTGGCTGCGCCGAGATTATTTAAGCGTAAGTACACAGGCGACATCAACTCCGCGAATCGATGAACGTAGCACTCTTTTATGAATAGCTTCTTTTTATCGCCTAATGACTTGATGCTGTCACCGATTAAAGGCGCCATCTCTAGGATCGAGTGAATCTTTCCCTTCCCATAATAACCATAACACATATAGATTGAAGATAATATTCGTAATTCTTTGTGCTTACTCTTTGAAAAAAGGCTCATCGTTTCGATCATATCATCAATACTAATTTCTGCATTAATGTAATTCAAGATATTTTTGTAAATTTGAACATGATCCTCTAAGCCAATTGTTTTTTTGTGTACATTGATTAAAGAGTTTAATAAATTTGTATTTCTCGTAACTGCTGCGTACTCCATCATTTGTTTTAAGTAATCATTGTTATCAGTCTTTTGAATCGACAAACACCATTCGGAAATTTTTTTGTTTGAGTTGTTCGGAAAAAGGAAATGTGCGAGGATTACAAGCGCTCTAAAGCTAATAGTTCCATTATTCCGGAAGTGCGTCATGGTTGATTTATCTGCTCGAATGATTTTTGCGATTTCGTTATACTTCAAATCGTTGTCTTCAATCAAACTACATAATTCTCTTCTGATCGATTCCAAAAGCTCTGACCCCCTTCGTTTGTTCTTGTCTTTTTATACAGGTTGAGTATAATTGAAGTATACAATAAATGTTCGCGTACGTAAACATTTATTTTAAATATTTTTCCAATAAGATACGGAGGTGGTTAAATTGGTTGATTTCTCGCCGCTTTTTGACACTTTAAAAGAACAAGGCAGATCAAAAAGTTATTTGCGCAATTTTATGTCGTCGTCTACTCAGGCTAAGATTACAAAGGAACCTGCGATTAACGGTGCTAATCTAGAGTTCCGCGTAATAGAGCGTATTTGTCTCGAATTGGACGTGCCTATCGAAAAGGTTGTCCGTATTCTTCCAAATCCGCCCGAATGACGATGGAATCGGCGCGGTTATGTGGTATAATTTCCTTCGTAAAGCACGCGTCAAAAGCTTTGCGGAGGTGTTTATCTCGCAGTATTCGGTCGTCAATTGCCGGATAAAGGAACTGTGTTATAAACGTGGTTATACGCTTATCCAACTCGCAGAAATGGTCGGTATCTCAAAAACGCAGCTTTCCGATTACATAGCGCTTAGAAACGTCCCTAACGTTGAAATGGCGTATTCTATTGCGCGCTGCCTCGACTGCCCGGTCGAAGCTTTATATAATTGGCGTCCTTTATCCGGTAGCAACACGGAGGGTTAAGACAACCTCCGCCGACCGAAAGTTCGGATATTCCCGAACCTTACGTTAATACTTACCGCCTCCGCACGATCAACAACTCGCTTAAGAGCGCCCTCACCTTCCGCTATTAATAATTCATTTGCGTCTTTGTACCCCTTCGTTATATAACCGTGCGCAAGCCTGACTTTGCCGCGCATTTTTAGTTCGACCTCCTTTCGCAACTTCTCACCGGCTTCGTCGTTGTCAGATACTACTATTAAATATTCGATCGGCGACTGCGCAATTATGTCCGCCTTTCGGTCGGAAAATTTACTGCCGCCTGTCGCAATGCCGCAAAAGCCTGCCGTACGCCACGATTGCGCATCGATCTCAGCCTCGGCTAGCACCGCTACTTTGGCGCGATCAGCATAAACGGTTTCTATTCCGTAGATTAATTCACGGATCGGCCATCCGCCCTTTGCGTACCAAAACGCTTTATTGCGTGTCGATCGGTACTTCACGTTTGCCAGGCGCTTATTAGGCAGCCGCCACGGTATCACTACCGTTTGTCCGATTAGACCTACGCCTGCTTCGCGCTGGACTGCTTCGCTTATGCCGCGGTTAGTTAAGTAAGCGCTGGGGCCGATTTTAACGTCGTCCAATAAATCCTCGGCTAATGGCCGTCTAGGCTCAACGATTTTTAAACGAGGAACACGGAGTTTTAGGCGTTCTTCGCCTGCGCGGGTACCATAAGTCTCGGCGAGGTACAAAACCGTTTCTTCTTCGGTTTCTTCGCGCAGAAACGCAAGCAGTTTAATAAATCCACCGCGTTCGCCTGTGCCGCTGTCCCCGAAATAGCCGGCCTTTGCGTTCTCCGTATCTTCGTAGTATACGTAAAAGCTAGGAGTTCGGTCGTCGCGAAAAGGACTTGCCGCCGTTAAACGGTCAGCGTGCCACGTTGGACGATCCCATTCGTATTGTTCTAATTCTTCTCGAATATCTACGTCCGTAGGGACGCCATTGATCGTAAGAATAGACATGTATATACTACTCCTTTCGTTATATTACACTATTCTTATGTGTTTTTCCGTCGCAATTTGTCGAAAAGATTCAGAATTTTGCAGTGTAATTCATGGTAGTCATTCCATTTTTTAGAATCCGAAAGCCACTAAATCCGTTTCATCAGCCGCCACTTGTTTAATTAGGCCGACTTGCGGCAAATAAACGATCTCGACGACTTCATCTTCGCCCCCATCGCGTCCCTTATTTACGCCAATCAATCCGCGACCTTCTCTTGCGTTTGTATCAACCGGAATCAATGCTGCCGCGTCTTGCAGTAGGGCAGACGTTTTCATGACGTCTTTACGCTTCGGCAACTTGATCTCGCGATTACCTAAGTCGTCCTCAGTCGCGTCATCTTCTCCGGCTTGTGTAATGGCGAAAATCACCACGTCCATCGTTCCGGCTAAACGGCGCATCTTTTTGGACGTATCGGCAGCAGCGCCGCCGGTCGTTTTATTCGAGTTTGATTCGTAATCGAGGTAGTAGAACGGATCAATCATAACTACGTCTGCCTTCGTCTGCTCAATATCCGCTTTGAGGTCTTTTAGCGAACGAGAATCAAAGTCTTTGTCGTCCACAGCACGAACCGTAATAGAACCGGCAATAATCGTATTTAACGTCGCGATAAATTCCATAAAGCCCTCCTCGAACTCTTCCGATAACTTGCCCTGGCGGACGTCCCTCGAATCAAATCCGGCTTCCATTTGTTGACCGTCGATTTCGGTTAAAGCAACGCCTTGATCTCCGGAAAGTGAAACGTAGATGCGAACGAGAACCTCAAACCATCCCATCTCCATCGACCAAATAAGTACGTTAGCGCCTTGAACTGCGCAATTAATCGATTCTTCAAGCGTGATCGCCGACTTGCCGCGCCCTGACTTTCCGTAAACTACGTACATGTTCGAGCTGACGTAGCCCCCGATCGCTTTGTTAAGCGCCGGAAACTTACTGTTCCAAATGCGGAAAGACTCGCCAGCCTTCCGCTTTTCGTATTCAGCACGGAATTTATCGACGTCTGTCACGACGTTTGTTCCTACCATTTTACGAACGCTTGTTCTTATTTTACTCCGTTCCGCGACTTCGGTCAACCAATCAAAAAATTCCTGCGGATTACCTCCCTTCTGTACGCGGTTGAATCGCTGAATAAATTCCGAATCGGCTTTTTTGACTCCGTTGGCGCCGTACTTATCGTTGAATATTTCGGTAAAGTCGTTTAACGCAGCCGTTTCCTTCGCCTTCTGCGCCAGGTACTCGAACGTTGCGTCGATGCTGAATTCCGGCTGGAAAGTCGGCACCTCGGTCGCCACCATCTCGGCGGTCGGCGCTTGGTTTCCGTTCTTTTCCGCGTAGGCGCTGATATATTCGAAGGCTGCCCGTTCGCCATTCGTTTGGAAATCCTTGCGTGTCAAGCCGTAGCGCAATAAAGCCGACGGGTCGTTTGCTTCGATTACTTTCGATAAAAGGCTAGTTCCGAAACTCATCGGCGTTCAGCTCCCTCGCCAGCCAATTGCGCCATAGTTTCGTCCATTTTCGCCTTAAACGTTACCTCACCCGTCTTTTCATACTGCGCCTTATTCCAGTTGTAAATGTCGAGTAGGTTGTCGGTTTGTGCCGCCGCCTCTTTACGTTCCTGCTTACGTTTTTCCGCTTCAATCGCGCTGATCTGTCTCGGTGTCTTCGGTTGTTCTTTTGCCGCCATATCATCCGCCTCCGTTTCGTAGTTTATTAGATAAACGGTACTTCTAGCAGGCGGATAGTCTTCGAGGTTGAAGTCCGCCAAGTAGTCCTCCGCAACGAGCGCGTTAGCTAATAACGTCATGTCCGCCTCGAACGCTTCTAGCCACTCGCCATTGATCGCGTCGTACAGATCGTATTCAATAAAGTTAAATACGGCCTCTTTCGAAGTTTCCTCAATGTAACGTGCGCAATCAATGTAGAAGACGCGTCCTTCGTAGCCACCAACCGAAACTAGATCGCCAGTTTTATAGGCCGGCGTATGATCCGCAAATTCAAGCGCATCTAGCTTATCGAAAATAGCGAGTTTGTCTGCGCCTTCTCCGTTAGCCGACGAATCCGCAACGAGTAGGTCACGTAAGTATTGAATTTCCGTTAATGATAATCCGCTCATTTACAGCCGCCTCCTTTTTGATCCGCCTGCGAAGACGATCTCTCTGCATTGGTCGGCGATCCGATCCGCCAAGCGCGCTTCTCCGAATACTTCCGGCAGATCCGCCATTTTGATATTCGACGTATAAACGGTCGGCATGCGGTTCGTAACACGTTGGTTGATTACGGTGTGTAAATCGCCTCGAAATCCGTCCGTTGCGTCTCGTACGCCTATATCATCCAGGACGGCGAACGGCGCCCGTTTTGCTGCTTCTAGTGCGGCATAATAACGCTTGGCCGCCGGCTCTGCGATTGCGTCGGGTACTCGCGGTCTATTAAACTCGTTGTATTCGTTTTGCCACGCATTAACATCGAGAAAATAAGTCGGACGCTGGTCGGGTTGTATGCCGCGCTTCAAGGCGCCGATGTAATGGACCGTTAGATATTCGTTTAAAAGAGCCGCTGCCGTCGTAGTTTTGCCTGTTCCTGATTTCGCGCTATATAAATACAGCGATTTAATGCGGTCGGCTTCGGTGTCAAATTGGCGTTCGAATGTCTTCGCATAAGTATCGACCGCCTTATAAGCTCCGGGTTGATCGGCACGCGCCGGCGAGTTGGTCAGCGTCACTAGCCGATAGTCTTCCGCCAATCCAGCCGCGCCCGACCGACCGCCTCCGCCGTCTAATCCGTGCAAGCCGAGGTATAGTTCGCAGTGTTTCGTACAGTTATCGCCGCCGGCTTGGGCACATTTGCTTGCGAGTAGGCATCGTGATTCATTCGTCATTCATAGTCGCCTCCTTTCGGTTTAGTTTTCTACGATGTTGAGAACGTGAGCCTTTCCGTTAATTTTCTCAACGAAAATATAAACGACACAATTAGTACCTTCGACTACCCGTAACGTCCCTTCCGTATAATCTAAATACGGTTCGATGGTTTTATGGTCGAAAATCATTCGCCCTCACCCGCTCTCGAATCGTCAATGATTACGTAGCCACCACCGGAGCCTTGTAGTGCGCTAATTCTTATAGTTGATACTGGTTTTGCGCCCGGTATATGACTGTCATCAACGACTTCAAGAACGTAGGCATTACGATAATTAACAACGTCACCCACACGAACATCTGTCGGCTGCGGCACGTTTAAGTACTCCGATGGCACTTCGAGTCCTAGCGCACGTCTTAGCGCAATAGCCTTACCGATGTGTGCGTTGAAGCAGTCGTTCGGGGCGCACTTGGAGATTCCTCTTTCTCGAATACATCCACGCACAATCAATTTCC
>NZ_JAIUKW010000006.1:0-5120 GCF_020165915.1 Bacillus sp. RSS_NA_20
TGAAGCGTGTCAGACTACTTTTTTCTATAGTAATAGCCTTGCTGATAATTGCGGGATGTTCGTCGAATACTCAAACGAATAACAAAGACGAAGAAGTTCAGGCGAAAGAGGCTACTGCGAGTGAGGACTTAAGTGAAGATAGCGGTATATGGTTATATAGTGCGGAAATGGATGACGAAGAGAATTACGATGGCTTAGATATTAAAATTGATAAAGTACTTATCTCTCCGTCGAGCGCTCATATAGCGATTAAAGGCTCGATGGCTAATATCGGCCATTCGTCCTTTGAAGCCTATCCGGCAACGAATCCGATTACTTTGAACACGGGAGAAGAGTTAGGTCCGGAAGAAGTGATAACGGTATCGGAGGAAGGGTCGGCTGTGATGAAGAACAAAGGCGATAGGCTCGACTTCTTTTACGCATGGCCGATGTCTAATACGTCTCCTAGCGAAGTGACAAGCGTAAGTTTCTCGTGGAGAATCTTCAAAACAAACGGAGATGATGTACTCGACGCGGCTACATTCTCACGAAAGTATACGCTTAATCAATAACGAAAAGCCCCGTCCCTAACCGGATGGGGCGTTTTTTACGTTTAGTATATCCGCAAACTTAACGAAATTAGTATCGCCTCGATTATCCTTCACACGAAATTCCTTCCGTAGATGGTCCACGTAAACAACGCGTCCACTTACTTCGCGAACAAATCCGTCATCGTATAATTCGAAATCCAGCGGCAGGTCTTCGCTCACCGCCGAGGAAATAACGAACTCAAATTCGTCAACTTGCTCCTCGCTTAATACCGGACGTTCTATCTTCTGCTTCGCGAGGTGTAATTGACGCAAAGCTTCGTTGTGCTCCGGCAATATGAACTTCATCTGCCAGCGGTTCTGATCCTTCCGTTCGTCCCACATTGGCGACACCTCCGGTTAAATTATAGCCGAATATATGTTCGTTTATCAATCTTTTTCAATGACGATTAAATCGGAAATATCGTCGATCTCAAACGTGTTGATGATGCGGTCTAAGTGATCTACGGAAACTCTCGCCACATGATTACGTGCCAATTGCGAAATAGCAGCTTGACGTATTCCGACCTTCTCCGCAAATTCAACCTGTGTCAATCCGTATTGTTCCATAAGTTTATCGATGCGCAAAACGACATGCCTCATAAGGGACCTCCGTTGCTTTTTTGTTTATTATACCGTATCTATTTGTTTACGTAAATACGTATAAACGTAATTATTTTCGTTGACTTATTATACGTATAAGCGTAATATACGTATTAACGAATAAATGTATAGGAGGTATCGATATGCATTACTTAGCGGAACATCAAACGTTCTCGTCGACGCAGGCACTAAACAAGGCCGTCTACGAACATATCAAACGTAACTCATACGACCTATCCGACACGGCGCGGACCGCACTTAAACAGATCGCACGCTATGCGGTTAAGTTCGCAGGCGCAGCGCATCTCAAAGCGGAAACCTTAGCCGACCTAATCGGTAAATCCGTCAAGACGGCACGCCGCGTTCTTAATCAACTGGCTGCGTTGAATATCGTCAAGAAGGTTGCGACGACTCGTAAAATCAACGGTGGCAAGGGCGCCAACATAATCGTCATCTTACCGTTAGCTGCGAATGACCAGTCGACAATGACCACTCGGCAGGAGACGGAAAACGCCGATGTACCAACGGTTGAGACGCCAAAAATCGAAAATGAACCATCGGATTCTATTAATCACTTAAATCAAAAGCACGTTAAAGATACGGCTGCGGTACCGGCTGAAGCGCTGAAAAACTCGTTGCCAACGGAAATCTACAACGCTATGAGTCGCTACTTTGAAGCAGCAGAAATCTATAAATATTACGGCTTGTTATTGCGGGCTAAAGCATCCGTAGACCCTGCGTTGATGATCGAGCATGATCCGGAGCCATTTGTAGATGCGTGGCACAAGACGATACTCAAAGCGAAATTGAACGAAATTAGCCGTTTTGATGCGTATATGTATATTTCGTTTCAGCGGGCAGCAAGCGAGGCAAAACGTAGGAAAATGCGCGGTAAATTAGAGGCGTTCGAGGCGTTTCTTGAAGCGGAATAATTCGGGTAGGTATCGCATGAAATACTTGCAGAATAGCGCTCCTATCGTCTATAATACGAAGTATCGAAGTGAAACCGTTTGACTTACCGACTGACTTAACGTCTATATACCAACGTTTGACTTGCCGTCTGACTTACCGGAGACTTATCGTATACCTTGACAGGGTAGAGGTCGCTGGTTCGAGCCCAGTCGGAATCATCCACGGCGGTTAGAGGCGTTATATCAACGTTTCTAGCCGTTTTTTATTGCGTTGACTTAGACGATGACTTAGGCGTTCTAGGGCGCAGGGTAGCGGTCGTATAGTCGACGAGGTAGCGGTTTTCATTTCGATGACTTAATCGATTTGGAGGCGATACTATGTCCGCAAATAGATCGGGCAAGCGCGTTAAAAAAGAACGGACGTTACGTAAAACGTCAAGTAATCTCGATGTATTATTTATTCAATTTCGCGCGATAAAGAAATCTGAGGGGCGAGCTGAGGGTACGATAGAGCAATACGAAAATAACTACGGATTCTTCATCGAATACCTCGATCGTCACAAAATAGCGCGGTCAATCAATGAAATAAACAGAGATGTCATTCGTAGATATATCGTTTACATGAAGGATGAGTGGGTGAAATTCGAGGACCACGCATTTAAGAAAGAACGACATATGACAAAAGGGTTGGCGCCGTCTACTATTAATACCCGACTTAAAACCTTGCGAGTGTTCTTTAAAACGCTCCATGATGAAGGGTTAATTGAGACGAATCCTATGTACGGTATAAAGAACGTTAATGAGCCGGAAGAAGAGATCATTATATTAGATGAGGAAGAACTCCGAATATTATTTGCGGCTCCAAACCAACGTGATTACGCTGATTTTAGGGATTACGTGCTGATGAACGTATTATTGGACGGGATGATGCGTATTTCTGAAGCGTTAGGTTTACGTACAGAAAACTTCGACTTTAAGGGGTGTTCGTTGTACATACCGGCTCCTATAGCTAAAAATAGGAAAGCACGCACAGTTCCGATCGAGTTTGGTACAGCGAAACTTTTAAACGAATTAATTACCGAGAATAAAGCCGATTTTGATTCTGACTATTTATTCCTTGCAAACTACGGAGAGCCGTTAACACGTGATCATTTTAGAAAAAGGTTAGTAGAATACGCAAAGGAAGTCGGTATAAAGAAACGTGTACACCCGCACCTTTTCCGCCACACAGCCGCAACAATGTACTTAGAGGCCGGAGGAGATATAAGACACCTTCAGATGTTACTAGGACACAGCGATTTACGTATGGTTATGAGATATACACATCTCTCGGGGAGATCATTAACGGAACAGCACGATAAATATTCCGCAATCAATGCCGTAAGAAAAAAACTGAATAAACAACGGAAACTTAAAAGAAGATGACTCGGCCATTAGGTCGGGTTATTTTTTTTGTTTCGAATGTCCCGATTTTGATCAGTCACATGCGACTGTACTTATGAAAGCGAAAATGATTCGTAAATTAGTCGGAGACATTAACGTGCAACGGAGGTGATCGAATGTGATCGAACAGGTAGGCGTTTTAGATCTACGTGAACATAAATTTACTCAAGTCGCAAGTAGCGTACTGGCTGACGGTAAGATCCTCGATAAGAGCGCGCAGAAACTCGTATACACGATGCTTTCGATGCACGCGGATAATCATAGTAAGCAGTCGTTTCCTTCCGTTAAAACTTTGGCGGCGGAATGCTTATGCTCGGAAAATACGGTTCGGAAGGCGCTGACAAAACTGAAAGACGTCGGCTTGATCGATATTAGGGAACGGAAAAGTAAGGAGAGCGGTCAGCTATCGAATCTCTACGTATTGCTGCCAATACCCTCCTCATTCGATGAAGGTAGGGGTTCATGAGGTGAAGCCGTCCCTTGCTCAAACGACAGACGAACTATACTCATTTACTATATTCATTATCTATACTCAATTAAATAATAGCGCTCAATTAAAACCTTTCGCGCAGACACTTATTTAAAGATATATCTATCGCGATAAAAGGATATTTGCAAAGAGTGAGCGTAAGCGAACGAATTGCTACGGTTTTAAATAAAACGGAAAGAAGGCGGTAATATGACGTTTTATGAATACACACAGAATAACAGCGGCGGTCATTTCGAAGTAAACGATAAGGTGTGCCACCGATTATTTATCGAAGCGGAGAACTTAGCTGAAGCCGATTCTATTGCGGAAAGTCTAGGCGTTTACTTTAACGGAGTAACGGACGGGGTTGACTGCGGCTGTTGCGGAGATCGTTGGTATTCCGGAGATGAAATCAAGCTATCAGAATTCAATGAGAACGGATACGAGGTTTCGGTTTATGACAGGTTAGGAGACGCGGAGAAAGTTTGGCGTGATGGCTACGGAGCTTACGAAATTCATACGGAACCTCGATGGAAAAAGACTTCTTCCGTAAATTCAGCGGAAAGATTAAATTCCGCAATATCGAAGAATACGCACAGTTTTTGGCGGATGAATACGGATGGACAACGCCTGACGCGCGCATTTTCTACAAAGACGGAACAGTCACGGAAATCAATAAACGAAAAGGAGTCCGATAATCATGACGATTAACATTCCGATCTCACCCGACTACCGCCTTACATCCGACGTCCACAACATCATCGTAAATGAACGTTATTTCACCGACCCGACCAAATCGCCTGGCTGGGCGAAGAAACTAGCCGAAAACCCTGACGCCGACCCGACGCCGGTCGAGCGCTGGCGAGAAGTTTCGTATCACGCTACGGTTGATCGCGCCGTCTTGGACGTAATGAACCGACGGATCAAAACATCAGATGCGGCATCTTTAGCCGAGATTGCGCAAATGGTACGGGAATTTCGTACGGAATTAGCGGCGGCACTGACGATCGAGGGCGCTAATACTCACGACAAATAAAACGGCTGGGAGGCGGTTAAATCGTGACTAAAACGAAGGATCAAGAAATCGCAGAATTACGACAGGCAATGGCGGCGCTTATTGCGGAGATG
>NZ_JAIUKW010000004.1:0-2099 GCF_020165915.1 Bacillus sp. RSS_NA_20
TGTTAAAATCGTTATCTACTCCGCTCTATACTCGCCGTCATCTTCGCAATTGTTCGATCAATACGTCCGCCTATTGTGATTAAAACGGAATCAACCTTCGAGGTCGTTAGTAAAAACGATTTCCTAAGAAAGCGCATCTTGTTCGCGAGTGCCTCGGCTTTTCCGGCTGAATTTCGGAGTTCTTCTTCGAGGTTCATTCCCGATTACCCTCCGTCAGTCCGTATCGTTCCCGCAATACTTTCATATCGGCGGTGATTTCCGCTTTTAACGCGTCTATTGTCGCCAGTTCTGCCCCGTCCGTTAGTCGCAATTGCTTCAGCGTCTCTATTTTCGTTCTTAGCGCGTTGTTCGTGATTGCGGTCGGATAATGAATGCCGCAGACAATGCAGTCAAAGTACGTTTCGACGACGCCTTTTCGTACGGCCCGTTCTTTTAATACGATGGCGGTTCGCTGATTGCATGAGTCGCAAGTGACGAAGTTAGGTAGCGTGGTCATGGGCGATCGCCTCCTTTTCGTATAACGAAAAATACGTTTCCATCTTCGTCAGGAAATAACGGAATCTCTTCCGGGAATATATCTGAGCAGCACGCAACAAGTCGCCAAGCTCCGTAATCGATGACCCCTCTTAGTGGGACTTCGGGAGGATCGCGTTTCAGTTCGTACATTTCGAACGAGTGCGGCAATGCATCGCCTAGATATTCCCGCAGGCGGGCGCTTGAACCTTTCGTAAGATAGACGTTGGCTTCGATTTGAATACATCCGTCAGTAATTAGTGTCACGTTAGCGCCTCCTTGTCGTTTTTCGTCGTCCACTACTCGGCAGAACCTCTCCGTCTTGAAATACGCCTAACACCCCGAGTTTAAAAAATTGTGCGCAAGTTTTGTTCGTCAGATCCGGCGGTTTTGGCCGGGGCGCTTGGGGGCGGGCGGCTTTCGTTTATTTTTCGCGATTATTATTGAATAACGCATTCATAACGTTGCATAACGAAAGTAACAAAAAGACTTTCTGTTACATTCGCGTTAAGCACAAACGTTGGTGTGTCGCTGTTGGTAGCCGTTCGACCAACGCAACGAAACGAATGAACTTTATGCATCGTACCAGCCCCGCCATGCCGCCATTCGTGCGGGCTACCTATGCCGGCCAGTATGTATAGGATCGTGCATAAACGGATTGGCTTCGGCTTTCAACCCCCTGAGTTTTCGGAGGCCTTGTCCGCGGGAGGCGCTTGCTTGGTTACGGCTTACCTCGCCCGTCCCTATCCGTCACCCTGCCGACCGCCTTCGTACTATATTATATACACCGTCTGTGCCTGCCGTTACATAGCGCCTGTATGTCGGTACCCTATCCGTTGGTTAAGGCGCTGCCTATCGTCTTCCTATGCGCCGCCCTACCGTTAGTATGTTACGATGCGTTACGTCTCTCTATAACGTAAGACAGCATATCCGTATGTTACACAAGTATAACTACGCAATCCTTAACGTTTAGCTATCGTTTGTATCACCGTCCTATTAACGCTATCCTTTCCGTATGTATTTAAGTACAGCGCCCTCGGCTCCGCCTCGTCCGCAAATAATGAACCGCCGTCCTTCTATGTATGTATTCTATTGCGTTATCTGCGGAACGTAGTGACGCTATGTCTTTCCCTAAGAATAAGACAACGTTAACGCCTAAAAACGGCTGTATCCCACGTGGCTCTAAGCGTCAAGGCGGTTTTGACGTGTTCTGTTTTCGCCACACTGAAAGGCCGTTTTGTTCTGTTTTCGCCACACTGAAACGTCGGCTCCCCGTTTTTAGACGCAAAAAAAGAGACGCTCGTCCTGAACGTCCCTACTCTTCGTTCTCTATATCGATCAGTTCCCGTATGTCTTTTACGTCCAGTGCCGCCGCTATCTTCGCCAAATGGTCGAGCTGCACCCGATCTCTTCTATTACGACATAGGTCGCTTATTGCGCTTGGTCTTATGCCAGTCAGTTCCGAAAGGGTTGATTGCGTCATATTCCGTCGTTCAATTAGTTCGCCAACCTTAAGTTTGACGTTCATTTGCCGACACCTCCTACGAAAATTATAACGCAAATACGATATTTTTGTAAATAACGCA